>JACKAL010000009.1 GCA_020635085.1 Pseudobdellovibrionaceae bacterium | reverse complement strand
AACCTCGACGGGTGTGGCGAATGATACGATCCAATTAGATTATTTTAATGGATCATCTACAGTCACGACAACTCGTGATATTACAGGAACAGGCACATTGCCCGCGGTGATCGTGATCAGCGAAGCCGAGCCCTACAACTTCGGCACTGTGGCGACAGGAAGTGTGCGGGAGCATGTGTTTACACTAACAAACACGGGTGGTTCTACAGCGCTCACAATGAGTGGGGGCGGAGTGGCTCCGCCGTATAGTTTTGCGGGTGGAAGTTACCCAGGCACTGGGGGCACGTGTGGAGCCACATTAGTTCCTGACGGATCGTGCACGATCAACGTGAGTTACGCACCCGTGGCGTCAAGTGCCGGGGATACAGATAGTATTGATATAGATTATTACGATGGTTCCATAAGTCAGACCGCGTTCCGGGGAATTATTGGTGTGGCTGCAATACCTGCACTGCTAAGTATTTCCAATGGACCATCATATGATTTTGGCGCCGTCAGTGTGGGCCAAATAAAAGATAGGGTTTTTACAATCATTAATTCTGGCGGTTATACAGCTTCAAGTATGATGGGGGGCGGTCTTGCCAAACCATTTTCTTTCGCTGGAGGAAGTTACCCTGGCAGTGGAGGTACATGTACTGCTAGCCTTGCGTCGGGAGCGTCATGCACAGTAGTTGTGCGTTATGCGCCCACGCAGGCTGGATATAAGTATAATGATGCTCTATCCATATCTTACGATGATGGAGTCCTTAATCAAACTGTAGAACGAGATCTCACTGGCAGTAGTGAGTCGCCTGCAGTGTTGGAATTATCAATCAGTGGGTCACATAACTCTGTGTTTACCTTTCCTGATGTGACCATTGGTAAAGGAAATCCAGAACTTGCAACAATAACAATAAAAAATAATGGTGCAACAGTAGCAACACTGCTAAAGGCTGAAAATGGTTTTGATGCACCTTTTGGGTTTGTTGGAGGAGCCTATCCAGGCACGGGCGGAACATGTGGTGCAAATTTAAAATCGCAAGAGTCTTGTACATTACAAGTTCATTTTGCGCCAAAAACATTTGGTCATTTTTCAGATACGTTAGCGATTTCGTATTATGATGGTTCGAAAAAACAAATTCTTTTACAATACTTTGAGGGAGAAGGGGTGAAGCCACAGGCAAATCCTATGTCACAAGCCGCGCTGTAAATTTTTATGAGTTAAAAATTTTGAGCAGAAAGCCGCAAGGGTTTTCTGCTATTCAAGGTAGAGACTAGTTATTATGATGATTATCGCGCAAAAAGAAGAGGGGGATTTTTATAGAAAAAATTTTTCCCTCGCTATCGGCCATGATGTAATTGCCGCGCATACTGCCGGTAGGGGTTTGTAGTGGACAAAAACTGGAGTACTCATAAGTTGCACCCAAATCTAATGAGGGTTGTTCGCCCACGACACCGGGGCCTTCCACATCTTCGCGGTGTTGTTTGCCATCAACGATAACCCATTTACGGCTAAGTAACTGTGCTTTTTTGGCTGATTTATTGGTAATGCGAATTTTATAAGAAAAAAAGTACTGACCATTCGCAGGGTCAGAATGCTCAGGAACATATGCGGGTTCAGCTTCAACTAGAAATCCTTCAGACAACTCGGAGTACAACATGTCTTGGCTAGTATCTAATTTTCGAAATATTGGCAATAGAACAAATTTATAATTTTGAACTCTTTATTTTTTGCAAAAGACCGTGGCAACCATCTTCGATAATGTTGAGAACGGTTTCGAAGTCCTCGGGCCCCCCATAGTAGGGGTCAGGTACGGTTTTGTATTTTTTATCTGCACAGAAATCCACTAATTTAAAAATTTTATCGCCAAATTCATGTTTGAGATCCATGTCTTTGATATCAGAGAAGTTGGCATCATCCATGGTGACGATAAAATCAAAAGATTTAAAGTCCACTCGTGGATTAAATGGGCGAGAAAGGCTGGTGACCTTATGGCCGCGTCGCTCTGCATGGGAGATGGTGCGTGGGTCAGCGGGATCGCCTTCGTGGTGCCCCGAGGTGGCTGCAGAATCACATAGGATACGGTTTTCTAATTTTTCTTTATGGATCAGGGTGTTCATAACTGCTTCCGCGGCGGGAGAACGACAAATATTTCCAAGACAGATAAATAATACCTTCACTTTACTCATTTGTGTTCCCGCCCAAGGCTTTTTTGCGCATCGACCACAGCAATTGACTTAGGTAGGGACGGCGTTTCTCCCCAGTGCACACCATTAGGAGTTTCATAATTTTTAAATGAACCGGGTCGGTCAATAAAAGAATCAGCATTTCGCGAATATAATTGGTATTGAGAGTGTAATAGTTATCGGTTCCGACCCCGAGTTTCATACCCTTTTTTTCCCACCAGCTAAAAGGATGTTCTTTGTAATCATCAAATTGCCCGGTCAGCTTTTTATTAGAGGACGGTAGAGCAATGACCGAAAGTTCTTTATCTAACATGCGGTTTAAAACATCATGCTGATAATGTTCCATTTCGGTGGCTAAGTGGAACTTGGATTTTACAAAATACATTTTTTCTGTATCATTTAGCGGAATACCTTGTTCGAGCTTTTCTCCGATGTAATTGCGCCCGTTCCAATCTAAATCCTGAAGTTCATTATAGTCTTTTGTGCCCTTTTCAATCGGTTGCCCGGCTTTGTTTTTTTCCATAATTCTGTGGAAAAGGGTGTGAAAATAAAAATTGGGATTAATTCCTAGGCTTAACCCGTGTTCGATGGCATCGACGTGCCAAATGTTCATGGCATTATCCACTGACTGAATGCCACGACGTAGAGTGAGCCATGTTTCACCATGGTGGGAGCGAATTTTAAAACCGCGAGAATGGAGTTTACGAAGACCGACTTTCATTTCTTGGAAATGCTCTTTGCGGAAGAGATCTTTTTCGCTACCAACGGTATCCACTTCGGTGACATGTGTTTTAAGTTCTGGATGGTTGTCGACAAGATCAATGAGTTCTGCCACTTGCGCCTCGAAGTGATCACGTTTTGTTTTGTAGCGTTTGGCATCAAAAAAGAGGGGTTCTTTGCGAAAGCAGGGCGACAAGATAAATTGAAAATCAGAGTGCTCATCCTGAAAAAGCTTGAAGCCCTCATAAAGACCTAAAACCACATCTTCACTGCTTACATTATCGGCGCCGGGGATTTCTTCTTTGCTGGTTTGTGTAACTCGTGACAGTGTGAACTTTAGGCGAATCGCACCGACGTTGTATTTGTGGTACAGATCCTGGGCCATACTATACGCTGCATCGGCATGAGCTTGGCGAGAAAGTAAAATCAGTTTTGGGAGAAGTAAAATTTCAAGATAGCGATCGAATTGCTCGGTATCTTGCAGGCGCATAAGTTTCTCCACATCGGCTACGGATTTGATATTGTGGGCACCTATGCCAAAGACATCATCAATTTTTTTTTCGTAGATCGTTTTGTGTGGGCTTTTGAGCAGTTCCATCAAACGGGGGTAAACAAATTCGGCCGTTAGAGAACCAGTGAGATGGATATGCTCCTCGCGATATTTTAAGGGAAACTTTTGGAAGAGCTGATAAAAGCCTTCGGCCACTGGGTGCTGCAGTAAAGCGTCAATCTCGATAAGATTAATACGAAATCTATCGAGTTTATCTTGAAAATCCTTAACATGTTGTCGTACTTGAGGAGAAATTTCCGACGAGTCGAGAATGAGCTCCAATGTGTTATTGAGACTCAATCCATTGGTTTCACTGACAACCTTTACAATTTCTATAAATAAGGCATGGGTGAGAATACTTGTATTCATTCTGAGTACTATTGTAATTTTTGTTGGAAAACTTCACAAGTTGAAACCCTAAATTATGAGTAGAATTTTTATTTTCTCGACAGAGAGGCCTTTGATCGCTAAAAGTACGGTATGAAAAAAACCACACTGAATGGTCTTGATTGCATAGTTGAAAACGAACAAAGCTCAGGAGTTGTTGTTCTTATCCACGGCTTTGGTGCAGATTTTCGCGATTTAGCACCTCTCCATAGTTACTTAGACCCGAATGGCGAATGGGCCTGGGTTTTTCCGAACGGGCCTTTGTCCATACCTCTTGGCATGGGGATGGAGGGGAGAGCGTGGTTTCCGATTCCAATGGAAGAATTACAGAGGGAAATTGCCTCAGGAATTCCCCGCGATTATGCACCATTAACACCCAACGGTTTTCCACAAGTACTGGCACAGTTGGAAGGACTCATTTTTGAGCTAACCGACCAGTATGATAAAATTGTTATTGGCGGCTTTAGTCAAGGAGCTATGATGGCGAGTCACCTCGCAGCCAGTTGTGGTCCCCCTCTTTGTGGAGCGCTATTATATTCCACAGTACTTTTAGACCAAGAGCGGTTACAGAAAACTATTGTTAAAGAGACTGCGATTCCTTTCTTACAATCACATGGCATTCAGGATCCTGTTTTGTCGATTCAGAATGGAAGAAAATTATTTTCTCTTTTACAAGAGAACGGATGGCAGGGTGAGTGGTTCGAGTTCCGTGGAGGACATGAGATTCCTATGACGGTCTTACAGAAATCACAGAAATTTTTATCCCATCTTGTCGCAACATAGAAATAAATTATGGGTAACGATCTTATCCATAATTTATTTTCGTTAATTGGAATTAATACAGTCTTAATTTAAGTACGACCAAACGATATTAATTTATTTATTGTGAGTGAGTCGCTTGAATTTTCTTATTTACTGCCGATAGTATTTTAAAGTGCGTACCACTTTTTAAAAAGGAAGTACGCTTTCTATGACAAGAACCGGTATCTATTTTAACACATTGTATTTTGCAGTGGGGTCAGTTTGCGGAAAGCGATAGCATGTAGTAACGAAAAAGAGCGATTGGAAGCGCTGATCGCGCTAGGGATATTAGATACACCCCCAGAACCTTGTTTTGATGAGATTACAACAATGGCAGCACATGTGTGCAACACTCCGATGGCACTAGTTAGTTTAGTAGACGAAAAGCGACAGTGGTTTAAATCTAAAAAGGGTCTTGATGCGAGCGAAACATCACGGGATATTTCTTTCTGTGGGCATGCCATTCATGATGAGGAAATTTTTATCGTCGAAGATGCTCTAAAAGACGAGCGTTTTTGTGATAATCCTTTAGTGTGCAATGTACCCAATGTGCGTTTTTATGCAGGTGTTCCGCTATGGCTCACCAATGGGTGTGCTATTGGTACTTTATGTGTTATTGATCACGTGCCGCGTTTGTTAACCCAGGCACAAATCGAAACGCTAAAATTTTTAGCAAGCCAGGTTGTACGTCATCTAGAGTCGCGTTGGAAAAATTTACTTTTATCAGATCAATTAATTTATACATCTAAGCTGGCTGTGCTTGGCGAAATGACAGCATGTGTGGCGCATGAAATCAACACCCCCTTAGGAATTTTATCTGCAAAAATTGAGGTTTTAACACACAAACAGAAGATAGGAGTACTTAAGGAGGCCTTGCTGCTCCAGGAATTAGAAAAAATGCATAAAACCACCGAGCGTATTGCAGAGATCATTAAGGGGTTGGCTCGGTTTTCCCGGGGCTCTCACCGCGATGGTCTTGTGCGCTATTCACTACAGCAAATTGTCTTTGAAACTTTAGAACTGTGCGAAAATAAATTAAAAAAAGAAAAAGTCGACTTATCTCTTGAATTTGAAAGAGATTGTATTGTGGATTGTCGTCCAGTAGAGATCTCACAAATTTTACTCAACTTGATAATGAATGCGGTCTACGCGGTGAAAAATCATGAACAAAGATGGATTACTCTGCGCCTGTTCCTTCAAGCGGATCAGGTGCATCTGCAGGTTGTCGATAGTGGTTCAGGAATATCGGAAACTGTGGTGAATCAAATGATGACGCCTTTTTTTACAACGAAACCCGTTGGGGTGGGAACCGGTCTGGGGTTGAGCATTTCCAGAGGACTTGCCGAAGAACATGGCGGAAGATTATCCTACGAAAAGTGGCAGGGGCATACGAGTTTTAAATTGTCATTACCAGTGGCTCAATTTCAACAGAAAAGCGCGTAGGACGTTTACATTTCTAAAATACGGCGAATATCGTTAGGTATTTCTTGTCCACGGCGCGTGGCTTTGTTCATAAAGACATGGGTTGTGGTGATTTTAGCGTGAACACCTTCTGTGCTCAGAATTTCTGTATGCAGTTGAAAGGAGCTTTTTCCCACTTCGTGCAATTGCATGCGCACAGTGTAAGTTGCAAAAGGGAGGAGCGGGCGTTGGTATTCTGCAGAAACATTTTTAAGAGGAACAGCCCACTCACTGTTCGCAAACCAATTGGATTTGTCTTTAAAGTGATGCTCGACCCATGCCTCATAAACATCATGGAAAATATTAAAAGCTTCGTTAAAGTAGGCAATTCCCGCCATATCGGTTTGGCGAAAACGAATATGAATTTGTTGTTGAAAAGCATCCATAACGAGGTTCTAACAGAAAGGGTGAAGAGACACACCCCTGGCGGCCAACGCGCGGAGTTAAATTGCCTGTAAGCCAGTTGTCAGTACCTCTTTCACCCTGCATTTGTTATATGGCCTAGTGTGGACTTAAAAGTATATTCAGAGCATGATTTTCCAGCGTATCTTCCCAAGCTGAATGCGCTTTATGAGGACCTCTTTTCTGGTGGAAAAGGGTTTCGTGCGCAGTTAACACAGACGGTAGCGGCTACTCTTCGCGTACCTCTTTCGACGATTCATCTTCTGTGCCAAACTGTCGAGTTTATTCACAACTCTTCTCTTTTGCATGATGATCTTGTCGATCGCTCATCTTTGCGTCGTGGAAAGACAACCGCATGGCTCAAATACACGCCGGAGTACGCAGTACTTGCCGGCGATTATCTGCTGGCGCGTGTGATGGTGAATCTTTCTCAATTTGGTAATATTCAGCTTGTACAACTGACGAGTCAGGCGATTTCTGATTTATTGGAAGGTGAGTGGCTGCAGGATAGTTTGGTTAAAAGTGTTGCGGTCACCGCTACAGATATAGATCGTGTGCATAACTTAAAAACAGGTTCATTGTTTAAATGGTGTTTAACGTCGCCTTTTTTCGCCCAGAACATCAACGATGACCGCGTTTATCAAACGTTGAATCGTTTGGGGGAAATTTTAGGTCTCCTGTTGCAGCGAAGTGATGATCTGCTCGATTTTGATATTCGTAATTTTGAGAGAAAAAACGTAATGGGTGATATTCGTGCTGGATATGTTAATTCTTTTTGTGCACGCTTGTTTACAGATAAAAACATGGAGCAGCGTCGGGAGCTCATGCAAATCTTTGATTTGAACGAGTTCAAATCCGCAGTCGGTTTAGAAGTATTTTCGCAAACATTAAAACAATTTGATAACGACAACGCTGTTCTTATAGAGGAGTATAAAATGCTTCTCAACGATCTAGCAATGCTCTCTGATTCTTCTTTCGAAGAGACGGCCAATGCACTCGAACCGCTAGCGGAGCTTCTGTACTGGAGAAAACCTTAGTGCTCTATCATGGGCCAGTTTTTCCGGATAGAATAGGCGAGGTAGATACACGTGTCGCAATATTCTCTTAATATTCCTATTTACTCGCAAGGATCACTTCCAGAAGGATCGCGTTTTTTTTATGCAGAGTCGAGAATCTTGCCTGCACGCGAAGAGTATTATTTGTATTATGATGCATCTGTCGATCAGCTGGCGATGGTGAAAGCGAGTGGCCAAGAAAAACCCCTTGTCGTGGATTTAGTCGCATCTCATCGGGAGTGGCTAAGACAAAAACTTTCTCCTAAGTATGATTTACTGGCGAAGGCGTGTGGTGGTGTACAAGGTAAGCGCATTTTAGATCTTACATTAGGACTGGCAACAGATAGTTTTAAACTTGTAATGTGGGGCGCGCAGGTTACCGGCATCGAAAAAAATCCAATGGTGTGGGCGCTCGTTCGTGATGGTTTAATTCGTTGGCGACAGACACAGCCATCCTTTGATTTTGAACTGGTGTATGGAGATGCGTTGGCAATTGTCGAGACGTATATAAAAGACTTTGATTGTTTTTATATCGATCCTATGTTCCATCTCGAGAAGCGCACCGCTTTACCTAAAAAGAAAATGCAATTTCTCTCGGCTGTTGTTGGCGAGAACAGAGACGAAGATTTTTTGCCGATAATCAAAAAATTAATAGATAGCAAAAAACGTGTGGTAGTGAAACGACACCCAGAAGCGGAAAGTTTTTCTGGTATACAGGTTAAGAATGTTTATGAGGGTAAAGCCGTGCGTTTTGATGTGTATCATTCGTCACTTTGATGTGATCGCTACGGCAACGACGCGGATTTGCTAGAACCCATCTCATGTCTCTCAAAATTTATTTGCAAATCTGGGTATCAGCTGTCGCGGGTAAAATACTTAAGAAGCGCATGATTGTTTAAACGTTTCATGAGTTTGATCATACGTGTGTTATTGATACGATCTGCACTAAACGCAAGGTACTGGCTAACATCTTCGTAGGCTTTGATCATATCACCTGTGGCATAGGCAGCCCGCGCGCGATCCAGGACGTGATTTAACGCAAATGGCTGATACTGCATGAGATAAGTTTGCACTTTGTAGAGACTTAAGAAACTGCGCTCGCGGAGACACTGGTGTTTAATGCGCAGTAAATATTTAGCCATCACTTCGTTGTCATCAACAAGCTTCGTGCAGTCGCAGCCGGAGTTTACTAAAGCAATTAAATCTTCCGAAGTCAGCCTCTGGCAATGTTTGGTGAAATCATAAAAATGGGATTGTCCATCCACCACTAATTTTAGGATGATATTTTTTCCATAATAAACCACAGAGACTTGCAATCCTATTTTGCGCGCTAACCCGAGAAATAGAGGTAATAAAATCTCTAAGGGACCGCGGCGACTGAGCAGGGCATAGGGAAGAAGACATTTTTCCAAAGTGGGTTTTGACTTCATCGGTTTGAAACGTTTTTGATCGTAGAAATAAGTGCACAACACTCGAAATTGATGTTCGACATCGGGACCATTGATGCCGACGTGATGGACCAAGTCTTTGGTCAAGTTTTGGCAACCTTGCAATGTACGATTAAAGGGCCACAGCGACGATAAGTCGTGCGCAATATGACTTAATCCAATAAATAATGTATCTCTCTGTGTATCAACCACAGCTAGACGTTCTTCAGTGAACATTCCCCGCATCCCCCGGTGGTAGGTCATTACCACGTAGAGTGGTTTTTATAAGGACATTGTTCAGAGATGCAAGGGTTTAGCACAATTACACGTCTAGTTAATTGTCCGCAAGGACGGCAGGTATTGACAGATTATGCTAATATTTTCGACAATTTAGCGAAAGGTGTAATTGATTATGAGTGATGAGTCGGAGCTACAACAACGCATTCGCCTTCTTGAGAAAGAGTTGGAGAATAAAAATCGCGACATAGAGGTTTACCGCCAGGAATTGGCAAAAGCCAATGTGCAGCTCGAACAGCTTATTATTCACATACATAGTCAGTTAAAAAAAGCGATGGAGATCCAGCGTCAAGTGGTGCCGACGGAGTTTCCCAATATTCCTGGCTTTGAGTTTAGTACCAAATTTTTAGCCAGTTCTCTCACCGGCGGCGATTATTTTGATATTTTCGAACACCGAGACAAAATGCGTTTTGGAGTGCTTCTTACATCAGCATCTGGTTATAGTTTATCCGCGCTGTTTTTATCTCTTTTTATGAAGTTCACCTTTCAAATGCGCCAAGATGAAGAGGCCTTGTCTCCCGAAAGTCTTGTGGCCACCTTAAAAAGTGATTTTATGGGACACATTGGTGATAAGGACCAGTTTCATTGTTTCTATGGAGTTATGAATCGGCGCTATTTCCGCTTCGATTATGTGTTGTTTGGCGATATTTACGCTCTGCACTTTAAACAGGAGAATGGAACACTCCAACGTTTAAAACCACAAGCCATGGCATTGGCTAAAGGCCAATTGGGTACGGTCACGACACAAAGTGCACAGGTGGAATCAAAAGATAAAATCATTTTATGTTCCCCGGGTTTATTTAAAATTCGTAATGATGCCGGGGAATTGTTTGGCGAAGAACGTTATTTGTCGCTGGTGAAGAACTCTGCGGGATCAGATGTTCATAACTTGCGCAATGAGGTGGTCTTTCAGGCGGAGAGATTTGCCGGTAATGCGCAATTTCCTCAGGATTTAACCGTTCTGGTGCTTGAGGCAAAAGATAGGGTCTTGAAACTCGCCGGTGTGTAAACACACTGCCAGTCTCAGACGGGTACTACTCCTTTTTTGTCGGGGTACATTCTGCCAATGTTTATTCTGTGGTGGGTCTCTCCATATTGGGATGTTCTTGTGAAGTGATCATGATAGCCATGACCAAGGTTGTAATCCCACTTGCGGCGGGTGGCTATTGCTCCACAACGCATGAATTCTGTGCGATAAATAGCTCATATCAAATCGAAAAAGAGAGAAAGGAAGTGTCCCCATGGCTGAGGCAGTAAAAATCTACGATGGTGCAATTAATAAAGGCTTAGAAGGAGTTGTGGCGTGTACCACGTCGATATCGTCTATTGTGGACACAACACTTTGTTATCGTGGTTATACTATCGAAGATATCGCGGCCAATTCTAATTTTGAAGAAGTATGTTGGTTGTTATGGAATGGTCAGTTGCCAAACAAAAGTGAACTTGAAGGATTTAAAAAGAATCTTAAAAATGCCATGCATCTTCCTGCGGATTTAGTAGAGCAGCTTGCGAAATTACCGACAAATACACATCCGATGGCGTGGTTGCGCACAGCCACATCGATGATGGGTATGTGGGATAAGGAAACAGAAGACAACTCCGAAGAAGCCAATCGCCATAAATCGCTACGTTTAACAGCGCGCATGGGAATGCTGGTTGCTCTTTTTAAGCGTGTGCGCGAAGGGAAGTCCTTTGTGCAACCCAATCCAGATAAAAGTATCGCTTGGAATTTTCTCTACATGTTAAATGGAATAGAGCCCGATAGTGAGATGGTTGATATTTTTGATACCTGTCTTATCCTGCATGCCGATCACGAGTTAAATTGCTCGGCTTTTTCAGCTCGAGTTACGGCCTCTTCTTTGAGTGATATTTACTCAGCAGTAGTGAGTGCTATTGGTGCTCTCAAGGGGCCGCTTCATGGCGGTGCTAATGAGCAAGTGATTCTCATGCTTCAAGAGATTGGTGGAATGGATAAGGTTGACAGTTGGCTTACCGATGCATTGGCGGAGAAAAAGAAAATCATGGGGTTCGGTCACCGTGTATATAAAAATGGAGACCCACGCGCTAAGATTTTAAGCCAAATGAGTGAACGTTTAACGAAAAAAATGGGTCATCCAGAATATTATCAAATGTCGAAATATCTCGATGATAAAATGCAAGCGGATAAAGGGTTGTTGCCGAATGTGGATTTCTACTCAGCGTCTGTCTATTTTAGCATGGGCATTCCCACGGATATTTTTACGCCGATATTTGCAGTTTCTCGTGTATCAGGTTGGTGCGCTCATATTTTAGAGCAATATAGTAATAATCGCATTTACCGTCCGCGTGGCGAGTGGGTGGGACCTACCGGTCTTAAGTACAAACCGATTGATGCTCGCTAATCATTAAGAGCCCATTCACGGATTCTAATAAAGGGGAGCGCAGGCGTTCCGCGTGAGCACCTTGTGATTTATCTGTATTTTGTCTTTATCTTTGGCAGAGGTATTTTACTGTCTTAAAGCGAAAGAGGCCAATTTCTTATCTTGCGTATATTCAACTCTACATCCGTTAGTGTTTCATATTGAGAGCGCCGTGCAAAAAAAAGAGTGGCATGGGAACTTCTGGGTATAATTTTATAAACGGGTAACCGATGCTAAGGGGGAAAGCAGGTGAATAACGTGATAGTCATAGTCAGTGCTAATCAAGTCGAAAGTAAGAAAATTTTCGAAACTCTCAGTGAGGTGGAAGCCAGTGATTATCGCTTAGACTTTGAGTTTTTAAGACCCACTCAACTACCAGATAAACTGGACATGAAAGCAGATTTAATTGTGTATAACAACAATACGAATCTGAATATGAACATGTATCAGCAAGTTGCGAGTTGGCGAAAGAAGGGGCAGTTGGCTTCGGTGTTGATGTTGTCCAAAGTTGCCGATGAGAATCTCATACATAATGTAGAACCTATGAATAATATGGTTGTTCTAGAAAAACCATACGTTGAGAGTGATCTCAAAGGTATTTCGCAAAAAATGCTCGATGAGCGCAAGATACAGCAGCGCAAGTATCGTCGTTTTAATGTGGCACAAAAAGTTTCTTTAAGCTCCTATAAGAGCGGATTTAGTGGTGAGTCTCAAGTATGCAACATGTCTCGCGGTGGCCTGTGTATTCAGGGTGGACTGGTGGGGTTAACGGCAGGAGATCTCTTACGGATAGACTTTAATTTGGATAAGATTAGCACTCATCGTACAGTCAATGGCAAGGTGATTTGGATATCCGAGTATGATGAACAGCCACAGGCTGGTATTGAGTTTATCAAAGAATCCGATGTCTATGGTCATCTTCTCGACGATATAGGATAGGTCTGCCTGATTTCTAATAGGAAGCTTTTCTTGAACAGCAACACCCCATGCATTAAAATGAGGGCATGAATGTTCAAGTACAAAAACCACTTCTATTGGTTCACTTCGATGATCAAGAGAGCCGCAATAGTTTCTCTCTCGAAAAAGCCGAGAGACTTTTAAAAGAAGTTAAAAAACACCAACCCGAACGCTTAATCTTTACTTCACAGGGACCTGTATTTTGTTCTGGCGGCAACCTGCGCGATTATGCGGAGCTTCGCGATCAGCAAAGTGGCGTGAAAATTAATGAGCGTATTCGCAATATTTTAATTGAAATAGATCACTTACCCATAGAAAAGATCGCCTTTATCAGTGGAGATTGTTTTGGTGGCGGTATCGAGTTGATCAGCATTTGCCATAAAATATACGCCCGTGAAGACGCCCTATTTGCTCTTTGGCAATCACGGATGCATTTAACTTTTGGTTGGGGCGGTTACGAGCGCCTCTGCCGACGTATGCGATCGAACACCATCAAAGAGTGGCTCGCCAAAGCCTGCGTGCATTCCAGCGGTTGGTGTTTACAAAATGGTTTGATAGACGAAGTTATCGTGAGCCACCATTGGTCCGAAAAAATGCGTGAAACCATGGAACAAACTTACACGATCCCATGGCGCCACATGGACGCTCTCGACACCAACGAGGCCGGAGTGTTTAATTCTTTGTGGTGGAGCGAAGAGCATCGTAAAAAGCTCAGTCCGTTTATTAAACGAGAATAATAGCCGACGTCTGAGACTATGCCATTTCCACAAATTCTTTAATCATCTTTGAAATACCCGTGAAAACTTCAAAGGCTGTCGAATCATACATATAAGCAGGAGTAGAGAGCACCTTGTGATCGCGATCGGAAACATACTCCTCAGGGGGACATACCTCATGAATAGCACCCGTTTTTTCGATCTCTTGCGCATCTTCGCCCGCTTCTCCCACCGTTACTGAAACTCCATGACGCCCTAACACGCGGGCCACGAGAGTGGGAGCAATACACATCGCCGCAATCGGTTTTCCCTCCTCATGAAAGCTTTCAATAATATATTCGACCTCAGGGAGGACTGTGCACTTGGCCCCTTTATGGGCCCAATCACTCAAATTTTTTACGGCACCTGCTCCACCGACAAAAACCACTCCATCAAATTTTTGAGGATCTAATTTTTGAAGGGGCCGAATTTCACTGCGTGCAATGCGCGCCGCCTCTTTCATCGCGTTGCGATTTTCGATGGATGCATTTTGCAAATAATCCACCGCCGTAAAATTCTGATCTGGCGCAAAGCACACATAATGGGCTCCTTCCTTAGCCAGGGCCATCAAAGTGCTGACCGCCTCGGTGATTTCACTACCGTCTTTATTGCCACACCCCGATAAAATCACTGCGATGTTTTTTTTCATAAAATGAGTCCTCACTTCGTAAAATTTTACTGAAGTTAGTCATAAGCCAACGAACATAAAAACTCAATTTATCATTTTAGGTAATTCATGCATCTACCAATTTATTGGACGCCAGATGCGCTCAGATCGGATTTGCTCCGCAATATTTGTGAGAGAGGATTGGCTAGAAATGGGCTCTGGCAGTGGCTCCGACAAGCGTGAAGCGTTCCATTGATGACTCTTTAGAGGCATCAATGGATGTCGGTGAGGCAAGGAGCCGTCCCTGCCAGAGCCCATTTCTAGCCAATCCTTTAGAACAAATACTATTTAAATTGGTAATCGACTACCGATGTACACTGTCGTACCACAGGACGTGCATCACCAATAGAAACCACGGTTTTAAAGCAGCTTTTGAGAACAGACGACGTATACGGTACAGCTGTGCTCATCCAGGTCTCAATACTAGTGATTGTGGTTTTTTGTGGTGGAACTGTGATTTCTACATCGTAGGTCAGAATTGTGATTGGTATCAAGCAAGAGCCATCGTTCTCATTGCATGGTGTATGCTCTAACACTTTATCAGGCGCGCGTATTTGTTTTTTCTCTACAGAAAGATTGTAGTAGTTGATGACGGGTTTGTTGGGGTCTGGTGTCGTAGAGGTGTCTTCTTGTGGTAGAAGATTTTTGGTAACAACACTTGCAGCAGTTTCTGCGGGATCGGGTGGAACAGCTAAATAAAAAACATCTTTAAATTTAAAATGGGGAGAGCCATCTTGTTGGTGATCAATGATTTCTTTAACTAAAGTCAGCTCAATATAATCCCCATAGTCCATGCGATCAACGACTGTAACACTTTCTTCATTTATTAGATTTTGTGAGGGTGTTGGGCTCCCCGCGAATACTTCCTGGGTTTTGATTTTATAAACAAACTCACCCGCTTGGATGTTCAAGGGGTCATTAGTTCCGAGAGCATCATCTTGTGCCTTGTTAATCGCTTCTGGATTTGTTGGTACAGCTTTGCGCACTTTTGATTTTTCATCGCAAGCCGCAAGTAAAAGCCCCAGGCAGAGAAAGGATAAGAGCGTTTTCATTAAATAGAGTCCCAACCCCATATCCAACACGGCAGGGGAAGCAGTTTATTTAACTTTACTTGAGTCTCTTCCGAAAAAGGGTACATTTCTGATGGGCGTTGCGGACCAAAAAATAAATGTACCATATCCGCCTCCGAGTCAGTTTTAAAAACTTCTTCACTGGTACCAAAATAAAGAGTGTCGTTATGCATCTCAATAGCAAAATCAGTAATGCCCATTCGACGCGCGGCACGTTGTGCTTTGCGGGCAAGCTCTGCTTTATCAATGATTTTGATCATACCCAAAATACCTTCAAACGGAAGAGCACCGCCTTCTTGGCATTGGCGAATAAGATTTTTGCATTGAGGTGGAGAGATGACCATGATTTCGCGATTTTGTTGTTTTTGGATATAGCAAAATAATTCGATAAGGGCTGATGTGTTTCCACCCCATTCATGCACATAGCCTTGTAGGTCAACGCCCTTACCTTCGATGGCGTACGCTTCCATCTGGCCATTTTTATTCCAAGCGGTGTACACACGCGAATTGGGAATTTGCAGATATTTTTTAATGTCATTGGGTGTGCGATGCGTGGTGATGGAGTGCAAATTATAAAGACGTAAGAGGGCTTGCGGATCCACTTTGTTGTTCTCAACAATTTTAAGATCGTTGCGGCGTTTCTTTGGGTTAAACGAGTTATTGATAATCAAACTGATTTCAGTGCCAGCCAGTTCAAATCCAAATTTTTTGTAAAAATCAAACAAATCGGTCCATAAAACCAAGATATCGCTTTTCATGAGAGTGGCTTGATCAATACAGTCTTCGATAACCTGTGCCGCCAACCCCTGATTACGAAGAGTAGGATCTGTTAGTACACTTCCCATCATGCAGACATTAAAAACACTGTACGGAGTTTTCATGATGAGTGGTTTTAAGACTGCGTGGGAAAGAATTTGCTCTTCGCTGCGGATGATACGAATATTGTGAGAGTTTTGTTGGTCAAAAGCGAGAGGGTATTCTTCACGCACTGACCATGATTGATCTTTACGCATATTGGAATCTAAAAAATTAATAACTTCCGGTAATTCGTTTTGTTGGGGGGGGCGTGGTTTCAACATCTTGTTCCTCCTCAGCATCATGCCTCTATCTCACGTACACTTTTCTTAATAATAGCGTAGGGCACTCCAGTTTCAGTAATTCAAATCATTTTCATCTCGACAAAGAACCGAATGGATTGACAGATCTAGACCCACTCATCGAAGATAAAGGGGTGATACTTGGATTTTTAGAAAGCATTAAGTATGTAGGGCACCTCTGGCCCATTTCTTTCTTACGATGGTTCGTATGTTTTCAGTACTTTGGTATGGCGACATTACATGTACGTTCGGGCATTCTCGAGTACCCATATCTCAGTGAAAAGTTGCGCATTAAGATCGAAGCGGTCGGTTTTTTCAATCAGTATTTGGGTTTTTGGATTGGGTTTATTCAAGATTATTGGTTAGCCGTAACGTATATATTGGTTTGTACTGAGTTTGTGATTGCAGTGTCCTATTTACTTGGATATCTGGTGCGACCCGTATCGTTGTGGGCGGCCTTTGTATCGCTTCACTTGTTTTGGCTAGTAGAAACTCCCGGAGATTACACACAGCTTTATTTGATGGCGATTCATCTCACGTTCTGCTTATTGGGTGCAGGTCGGTGTTTGGGTTTCGATTACTATTTTTACAAAAGTCGTCGTGGTCTTTTGTGGTAATACATGGATGTGCGAAATAAACTTCGCGCCTCTTTATAATGCTCGTCTAAGATAGGCTTTCAATTTTAATCTTTCCCATTTCTAAAATAAAGCTTTACTATCATGCTATGTGGTATGTGCGGCGTATGATTCTTCCATTTCTCATTTTTGGACTCATTGTTTTTGTCCTGAGCGTGATCTTTCGACAGTCTATAGAGACTCCGACACGAACATATACTAAAACTTTACAAGTTCTTTCATATCCTAACTTCACGAACACGTGGGGACCAGGGCCAGAGTTGGCCAAGCGTTTTTTTGAAGAGTACGGTGTTTCTATTAAATGGGTAGAGGCCTCTAATGCGGGAATGATTCTCCAATTGCTGCGTCAAGAACATAAAGAGATCCCGGATGTTGTTTTGGGGTTGGACATACTCTCTTTACCAATAGCAGAACAGGGCTTTAAGTGGCACCCGATATCCCTAAAAAAAGTAGATTGGGTTCAAGACATTCCTATCGACGAACCATTTGTTCCCTTTGACTGGGCTCCGATGACTTTTATTTATAAACGACAAAACATGCTACCTCCCAAACACCTTGAAGAGCTTAAACAGGAAAAATACATCAACTCTCTGGCTCTCCAGGATCCCAACTCCAGCTCTACAGGAATGTATTTTTTAATGTGGGTGCTGTCGGTGATGGGTGAGGATGAGGGGTTTCAATTTTTGCAACAGCTTAAACCATCGATTCGTGTGATTTCGCCATCCTGGTCAGCATCGTACAGTTTGTTTAAAAATGATCAGGTTCCTTATGTTTTTTCTTATTTCACATCACCATTATACCATCATCTTGAAGAACAAGATTTTACGTACCAACCCGTTTACTTTGAGGATCCCCATGTGTATGCGGTGGAGTATGGAGCAATACCGGAAAATTGTAAGCAATGTTCCGCGGCGGAAGATTTTTTAAAGTTTCTTTTGCGACCGGAAAATCAAAAAATCATAATGCAAAAAAACTTTATGTTGCCAGTCATAAAAAATGTTAAAAAGGGGACAGAGTTTGATTTTCCACAAAAGATTCAATTGATTGATCCAAAAACGTATAAAGGTTTGCTAGAGCATCGCGAAGACCTCTTAAAAAGATGGCAAGCACTACAACTATGAGACGTTTTTTTCTTGCACTACTGTTTATTCTTTTTTGGGTACCAAGTTTAACATTATTTCGTTTCTGGCAAGGTCCATCTATTTCCATCGAGCAAATTCTTATTTTGTATAAAATACCGATCCTACAAGCATTGATAAGCGCCGCCCTCACATTATTTTTCGGATTCTATGTCGCACAAGGGTTCATCTTTCTACGTCAGAGAGTATCGACTCGACGATTGGCATTTTTCGAATATATAGCCATGGTGCCGTCATTTCTTCCCAGTTTATTTGTTATTATTTCTGTGTTGAGTCTTTTTTCCCAGTTTCCCTTTGGTCTTATCGGCGTGGTGATTCTTCATGTGATAACCATGACAGGCTTTGCGTCGCTTATGATCTTACGCACATTAGATACACGGTTAGGTTTTCATGGAGCTATTGCTCAACAGCTTGGAGCAACGCCTGCATTTTTTTTAAAAAAAATGTTTCCGCTAATTTTTCGCGATCTTCTGCTTTTATTTTTTATTTTGTTTGCGTATTTTTTTACAAGCATTTCTATCCCTGTCATCATTGGGGGTTCGGCGATGACCTCGGGAGAAAAACTCATATACGATCAAATTTTTCATCAACAGAATTGGTCACATGCCGTGGATTATTTCGTCTGGCAAACACTGTTATTAGTCCCCATTTTTATTTTTACCCAAAAGTATCCATCTTCCGATTTTACGCAAGAAGAGCCCTTACGTCTTGGCGGGTCTCGGATATTCAGCGTTGGTATTTTTTTACCTGCCGGTCTCATTTTTTTGGGTTTGCTGGGGCGACTTCCACAAGGGTTGCATGCGCTTTTTTCGAGCCAAGAATTCCTTGCTGATGCACGTACAATTATTTCCGGTTCACTTCTTTTGGGTTTTATCTGCGGAGGATTGACCATCCTCTGGTTAACCTTGATGACATTTATTAGTCTGCAACCCACATCACGTCGATGGTTGCGTTATCTCTATATTTCCAGTGCTACATTTTTTGCATTTTCATTTTATACATGGAAACTTTCAGGAGTGAATTCTTTGTTGTTGAGTGCTCTTGTCCTTTCACTTCTATTTTCACCAGTTCTCTTTCGTTTGGGTATTTATCAGAGCGTGGTACGTTTACAGTCTCAATGGGAAATGGCTCTGTGCTTAGGATCTCATCAGGGATTTTTATTTTCACGTGTCATTGTGCCGCAGGTAGCACATCATATTGCCATCCTGGGTGGTCTGTCCGCTGTTTGGGGGATAAGCGATTTTGCTATTGCGCGCTTGCTCCTGCGTCAAGATTGGACGTTGAGTTTGTGGATGGAAACTTTGGTGCAACAATACCGTTGGGATATGGCTTTGGTTTGCTCATGGCTACTTATTGTTTTAGGTTGTGTTGTCTTTTTATTTTTTTGGAGAGTCGCGGATGTCAGTCGTCAAAAATTTATGTAAAGATTTTGGGGATTTTGTCCTCCATGTTCCTGATTGGACACTGGCGGATGATCGCGTCACTGTTCTCTGGGGTCCTTCCGGCTCAGGGAAAACCACAATTATTCGTTATCTTACCGGAATAGAAATACTGCCATCATTAATATGGCAGTGGCACGATACAGATATTGCACGTTTGCCAAGCTGGCAACGTCGACTGGGTGTTGTGCTCCAACATTATGGATTATTTCCCCATCTTACGGCGCGAGAAAATATTTTGTTTCCTGTTGAGGCACAAAAACAGAACCTCCAAGAAGGCGAGAAAAAATTGCAGCACTGGGCGGAGATTTTAAAAATGAAGGATCTCTTAGATCGCAAAGCGCGGGTGCTTTCTGGCGGCGAGCAACAGCGCGTGGCTTTAGCTCGGGCCCTGATTTTAAATCCGCGTTATTTAATTTTGGATGAGCCATTTTCAGCCTTGGATGAGAGTTTGCGTGCAGATGCCCGAAAATTACTCAAAACCATCTTGCAAGAACAACCGATCGGAGTGCTTTTGGTCACCCATGATCGCAGTGACATCATGGCTTTGGCGCAGGATGTTGTTATTTTGGAAAAAGGTAGGCTGGTGGCACGTGCGACAGCGGAAGAGTTTTTGCAGAACCCTCGTAGTGAATGAAGTTGAAGAATTTATTCGAAATTTCTGAGAAATTCTTCAACTTTATTCTCATCTTAGGTTAAAACGGTTGCCAAATACTATTTCATTAGCGGTGTCTGTTTCACTAGAATTTTCGCCAAAAGGATGTCAGTCCATTGGCAAACAAAGGTGGTTTTTCATGTCTATTCATACTCTTCCTGTAACTTCTAAACTTCATGGTAATCCCACACAAAAACCGCAGTGGGGTAAAACGGTAAAAACGGCATCGGGCGAAACATTAGCGGTAGCCAACCCTACAGCCACGCGTGCGCTCATCGCATTGATGGACATGGCGGCGGTACAAGGAGGTGCGGCAAGTCACTTTGGCGGTCCGTCAGCATTTGCAGAAATTATGTCGTCTGTTTTCGGTTTTATGTTTTGGCAAAGTGAAAAAGACAAAAAGCAGTGGGGTGAGGCGTTTCATTTTGTGAATGATGCTGGTCATTGTGAAAATGGTATTTATGCACTCAGAGCCAATTACAATGTGGGTGGTGCCTCTTTAGAAACACTTCGTGGTTTTCGTTCGATCGAAAGCGTATTCACCGGTCATGGAGAAGCGCACTTAAATCCACACGGTGTGTATATTAGTAATGGCCCGTTGGGATCAGGACTGCCACAGGCCCAGGGCTTGGCGTTGGCAGAGGGATTATCTTCGAACCCCAGAACAACAATTTGTACAATCTCTGATGGAGGTTGTATGGAGGGGGAAGCCCGCGAAGCGATGGCGGCGATCCCTGGATTTGCGGCGAAGGGCAAATTAGGTCCATTTATTTTAATTGCCAGTGATAATAATACAAAATTGTCAGGACGCATTGATAGCGACAGCTTTTCCATGGAGCCCACATTCCGCGCGATGAAGGATCTCGGTTGGAAGACCATTCACGTGGAAGATGGTCATGATCTGCAAAAAGTTTTTTCTACAGTAGAAAGTGCCTATCAAGATGTAAAAAAGAATCCACAGCAGCCGATTTTTATTTGGGCGAAAACAATTAAAGGTAAAGGGGTCGCAAAAACAGAAAGTTCTTCTTCCGGTGGCCACGGTTTCCCTTTAAAAACAGCTAATGAACTACCAGCATTTTTACAAGAAATATATAAAGACCAAGAAATGCCCCATGCTTTTAAACAGTGGGAGCAGGAGTTGGTGCAAGCGGAAGCAAAAAAGACAGAAGGTTCTGCCAGCGACGTGAAGCCTGTTAAAATTCAAGATGGTGTGGCCAAAGCATTGATTGATGGCGTAGAAAAATTAGGGCTACCCGTGATTTCTGTATCCTCTGATTTACAGGGCTCTACGGGTGTCGAAGGGTTTCGTAAAAAATTTCCTCAGCACGCACTAGAAGTAGGAATTGCCGAGGCCAATATGGTGAGTGTTGCCATTGGTTTATCCAAACAGGGTTTTATTCCCATTGTAGATACATTTGCTCAGTTTGGTGTAACAAAGGGTGCGTTACCATTTATTATGAGTGGTCTTTCGGAAGCACCGGTGATTGGTATTTTTTCTCATACAGGATTTCAGGATGCCGCCGATGGAGCGTCTCACCAAGCGTTGGCTTATGTTGCTATGTTGGGAGCTATTCCTCATGTGGATGTTTATACTCTAACGTGTGCGGAAGAAGCGTATGCGCTATTGACACAAACCCTTACTCGATTCACAGAAGATCGCAAAGCGGGTAAGACACCGCGTTCGACAATTTTCTTTTTAGGACGTGAAACGTTTCCACCGGCCTTTGTCACAGGGGCGCAGTATCAATTGGGTGCCGCACAAGTGGTGAGCGATAATAGCAAGGACTTTTCAAAAAGTGTTACATTAGTAGTTGGCGGCTCTTTGTTAGCATATGGTGTAAAGGCCGCAAAAATACTGGCAGCAAAACATAACATTGGAACCATTTTAATTAACCCGTCGATTATGAATCACCCAGATGTGAAGACCATATCCCAAGCTGTGAGTCAGAGCGGAGGTTTTATCGTTTCATTAGAAGATCATCGGCGCATAGGTGGTCAGTCTGCGTACTTAGCACAAGCTTTATTAAATCAGGGTGTCGCGGTAAAAAAAATGATCTCTTTAGGTGCTAGCGATGAATTTGGACGTAGCTCTTATCAGGCGGATCATCTTTATAAGATTCACCATATGAATGAAGAGGCGTTGGTTGAGGCGGCCTTGAGTATGGTAAAATAAAGCATGTTGCGTATTGGGAGTTTGCTTTTTCAACTCAGTCTTCTGTTGATCCTGGTATCATGCGCGAGCCTACCTTATTTTAAACGTGATTACCGTTTTATGAAGTTGCCAGATACGATCAACAAAGATGTTACAAAAGCATTGAGCGAAGATGAGCTCACTTACGATAAAGAACAACTCCTCTACGCTCTCGACCACGCTTACAGTGGGCGGCGCTTTTTACCTAAAGACGAATTCTTAGAATTGCGTGATCGTATTCATTATATTTCTGATCCGGTCACGGTACAAAGCTTGTGTCATCAGATAGCTTATTATTTTCAAGAGGTTTCCGACAATCATTTGCGTGCGCGATTTAATGATCGCAGTTGTTTTGTCAGCCGACGCCGTCAATTGCCTAATGTGGGGAGTAATTATTATCGCAAGCAAGGGAAAATCTGGGACGTGCGCCGACAAAAGAAAAAAAACAAAATGGCCCTGCTGATTTCGATTTTAGAATTTCCCAACAGTCAAAGCCAAGAATGGAATGGCTTTATGGAGGCTATTCAAAAGCAAATCAATGGGGTGGACCTGGTGATTCTCGATTTGCGAGGTAATAGTGGGGGAGATGATACTATCGGTCGGGAGCTTGCCAACTTCATGGCTGGTGGCGAACTAAAGGATCCCTACCTGCCACAGTGGTCGAGTTATACGCCTGAGTCCTTACAACTCTTTATTAATCTTTTTACCCTTATGGAACAAAAAGCATTAGCGGAAGGTAAAGAGGCGCCTACTTATGTGCATAATCTGCGCGAAAAATTCACTCTTGAGCAAGATGCTGTTCTCGATGGACAGAAGGCACAGGAATACACCAGTCAAAAAGATTATGGCGAAGAGTTTAGTTTCGCAAAAAGTCAAAGAAAGCCGATTTATATTTTAGTCGATGCTGGATGTGCTTCCAGTTGTGAAAGTACAGTGGATTTTTTCGAAAATAATCCACTGGCTGTAACGGTAGGCGAGCAGACGGCAGGCTATGTGCACTTTGGTAATAATGGTCGACTCGTGCTTAAGAATTCTGGAATTCAAATCCAGATGGCAATTTCTTATAACGCTTACCGTGATGGTCGATTTATTGAGAAAAAAGGCATTGCTCCTAAAATTAGTGTGCCATCGGGCCACGATGCCTTTGATATTGCTTGGGGTAATTATTTAAGGGCAGGACACTAGGGAATGTTCTAAACTTTTTCTTTATTCGTTTGTTTTTGTGCGGTGGATTCGTTACGCATCCCTTCGCGTAGTTTTTCTTTAGACGAATGAGTGACATCGATTTCGTCTTCATCTTCGCCAGCCATACCTTTTTTAAAGCCACGAATCGCGTCACCCAACGAGCGACCCAATTGAGGAAGTTTGGCCGGACCTAAAACAAAAACAACAACAATCACTGCCAATAAAAAAATATGTGAACCACTCATAATGCGTACCTCATTTCGGCCCCGTGTGCCGTCTCCTGTGTGGGTTAGTATGAAAAACACACATGCTTACTTATCGGCGAGACTATAACGGATCTTAAGTCAGGTGTCTACCCGTCGGACGCAGTGCTTTGGTCTGTCTTTATTGAAGGGTCTTTTAATGAAAAAAACGGAATTGATGGGCCTAGTGGCGGTTATCAGGTTTTCTTGTGTCTGCAGAAGAAGGGCCCTCTTTTTCTGGGTGGAGAACATTGGCCCAGCGATGCAATAAACTGGGCTCCAGATGATGAAAAGATTGGGCAAATGTTAAAGCCAATGGGAAGGCGCGGTTATTGGCAAGATGGACGCGGTGGCGAGTGCGGAGTTTACTGGGGTCACCATGTTTGATCAGTTGCCGCAGCAGACCAATGGTTTGTTCAAAAAGTTCAAATTCATTTTTGTGCATACCAAGCTCGGTACGAATAAAATCGATAAACGTTTCTTCAAAAGAGGTACTGAGTGAAGTGCACCAGTCTTTTTTATTACTGGCTAAGTAAGCATAAAGAAGAACGGCATAAAGATCAGCAGGCTCACTCTCGCGTCCTACGGCATCAAGCCCCACTCGAAGCAAGTTCACAAAGTCGGTGGAGCGTTCGGGATCGAGTAAAGTTTCAGATAGGCGTGGCGCGATATTAGCAAAGATTCCCATATCGCTTCCTTCGATGAGGGTGAGATGAGGGGAGGGAAGACGCAGAATTTTTAAAATCTCTTCGCGCACGCGCGGAAGCACCGCTGTTTTGAGAAGCTCTGCTTTTTGCTGCATGCCCTGACGTAGACTGGGCTCAATTTGAAATCCTGTGCGATGAGCCAAGCGGAGGGCGCGCAAAATGCGGATAGGATCTTGCTCAATACGCTCGATGGGATCACCGATCATGCGGATCATACGCTTGGAGATGTCATCCATACCTTGCGTGTAATCGATGGTTTCATTTTTGATGGGATCGTAGAAAAGGCCATTGATAGTAAAATCCCTACGAAGAGCATCTTCTTGGGGTTCACCGTAAATGTTTTCGTCAAATTCATCGGGGTTGTCTTCGTTCTGATAGGTGAGGGCACGGAAAGTGGCGATTTCGTATTGTTGCTGATAGCGACGGACAAGGACCAGGCGAAAGCGGCGCCCGATAATAAACGAGGGGCGAATAATTTTTTGCACTTGCTCGGGGCGCGCCATGGTGACAATGTCGAAATCCTTAGGAGTTATACCTACAAGAAGATCTCTAACGCAGCCTCCCACTAAATAGGTAGTGAAGTTGTTTTTTTGCAGGCGCGACACTATGTCTAGGGCTACAGAATCAATATTTTCAGGTGACAAGGTGGGTTTCACTATGGGTTCGCCTCAGATGGTTAAAAATGTCGCAATTGAATGGTTTTAACTACCAAATTCATGGTCAAGATGCCAATCCAAAAGTTGTATTTTTACATGGCTTAATGGGTTTTGCCAGCAATTGGCGAGGTGTGGCTCGTCACTTCGAGTCACGTTTTCAGGTGCTCCTCTATGATCAGCGGGGGCATGGCAAATCACCCCAACCAACCACAGGTTATAGCATTGCTGAGTATGCTCAGGATTTTGTGACTATTTTAGATGGTTTGGGGTGGGAAAAAGCCTCCTTGGTGGGGCATTCCATGGGGGGACGGGTGGCCATAGAGGTGGCGTCGCGATTTCCCCAAAGAATAGAAAAGCTCGTGGTGGTCGATATTGGACCCGTGTCTGATATCCGCTCTATGACGGCTATTGAGGAAAAAATCAACAGTGTGCCGGTGCCTTTTGCCAGTCGTGACGAGGCCCGCACCTTTTTTGACACGGAGTTTTTACAGAAATACAAAAACGAAACTTTGAAACAGTTTTTTTATGCCAACATCGAACAGAAAGCGAATGGGGAATTTACCTGGAAGTTTAGTCGTCCTGGGATTTTAGAAACTCTATGGAAGGCGCGCACGCTCAATCAGTGGCCGCAGGTAGAGGCGTTAACAGTTCCCACGTTATGGATACGCGGTGAAAAGTCCGCAGATTTACCGCAGGATCTCTTTGAGGAAATATTAAGACGAAATCTGCACATTTTGGGGGTTGAAGTCCCTGGGGCGGGGCATTGGGTGCACGCTGATAAGCCCCAGGAAACGATAGAGGCTCTTGCGGATTTTCTGTAATGCGCCTACAAGCTCCATTTTTAAAAATTTTGCTTTTACGGAGTGCTCTTTCGGGGTGGCAAAATGGGATCGACGATGTTACATTTTGAGCTAAAAATGAGGTTTTACGACCTAGACAGCAGTATGTCCTGCGAGTCAGGTCACTCTGATCACGGATCAGGAGAGGATTATATATTTTGGAAACAGTTATGACAGATAGCAACAAAACTTTCGCGGATTTTCATGTTCATCCCAAGTTGCAAGAGGCCATCGATGCCCTCGGATTTACCACCTGCACACCGATACAAGAAAAATGCTTACCACTCATTCAAAAAGGGCAAGATATTGCTGGACTTGCGCAAACAGGTACGGGAAAAACCGCTGCTTTTTTGATTCCCCTTATCGACCGCATACTCAAATCACCCTCTGAGGCGGAAGAAGACAAAGCCAATGCTTTTTTGGACTGGCAACCAAACAATTTTGTTTTGATCCTTGTGCCAACGCGTGAACTTGTCACGCAAGTTCATGAGAACTTTAAGAAGCTTGCGCAATTCACCACAATGGAAGGCGTGTTCCTTTATGGTGGTGTGGGTTACGACGAACAAAAGGCAGCGCTGGCGAAGCCTTTTCAGTTTTTGATCGCTACACCGGGTCGTTTGATCGATCTTTATAAAGAAGGGTTTGTTGATTTTAAAAGTGTGCGCGCTTTGGTTTTAGACGAAGCCGACCGCATGTTTGATATGGGTTTTCAGCAAGATGTGTTTTTTGTTTTAAAACGCGTGCCGGAAGATCGCCAACTCCTCATGTTTAGCGCTACGCTTAATTTTAGTGTGACCGAAATGGCGTACCAAGCCCACTCCAACCCTGTACAGGTGGATGTGAGCCGTGACAAAGTGACCACGGAAAACATCGACGATAGTATTCTTCATTTGGGAAGCGACGAGAAACCAAAGTTTCTTTTGTCGATTATAAAAAAATATAATCCCCAACAGCTGATTATTTTTAGTAATTTTAAAAATAGTATTCCACGCATCACCCAGTTTTTAAACGACAATGGCTATCCAGCGTTGGGTATCTCAAGCCTTATGACCCAAGCGCAGCGCAATCGCGTGTTGGAAAACTTCAAAGGCGAGAACAAACACAACATCATGGTGGCCACTGACGTGGCGGCACGCGGTCTGGATATTAAAGGCGTGGACATGGTGATTAACTTTGAACTTCCCGATGATGCAGAAAACTATGTTCATCGTATTGGACGTACGGGACGCGCCGAGCAAAAGGGCCGTGCGTTTAGTTTTGTATCCGATAAAGACGTAGAAGCTTTGGGGCGCATTCAAGATTATCTCAAAGAGAAATTAGAAACCTTGTGGCTCGAAGATACGGATCTCCTCACCGAATTTAAACCGATGTCGCGCGAAGAATTTCGCAAATTTAATGGCATGAGTGCTTCTGGTGGTAGTGGCCGTGGTGGCAATGATCGCGGCGGTCGCAGTGGTGGTGGAAAACATGGTGATGGACGCCGCCGACCGGGATCGCGTGATCGTCACGAGGGCGGCTCACGTGGTCGTAACGACAATCGTCGCAAAGAGTACGACAAAAACAAAGGCCACGGGGCCGGTACGGGAGCGACTGAAGGCACTACAGGAGAAAATAAAGAATCATCACGCAATCAGCATCGCGATCGTCGCACAGGTCGCCATTCGCAAAAAGACAATCGTCGCGATAAATCTTCGTCTCCTGGAGGATCACAAGGGAATCGTTCGCATCAGAACAAGAAACGTTACTCACAAAAACCACGATCTTCACAAAGTGGAAAGTCCTCTTCGTCTTCCGCGAGTGGTAAAAAATCGCTGTGGAGTAAGATTACTTCTTCTGTGAAAAAAATCATGGGCGGAAAATAATCCGCCCGATTTCTATATTACTTCTGTAAGCACATATTTGATTCTTTAGTCACGCAGTGAAATACGGGTATTTCACATTCTTTGCTATCACTTGATGGTTGAAATAAAGAAGGTCCTGGCTCCATTGTGCCATCTAGACAAAAATACGGTAATGCTTTGATGAGTTGTGGGCACGCTTCTAGCTGTGTAGATACGCAATGAACTTTTTCCATTTTGCACTCCATACCATCAGCAGAAGGTTGAAACGAGGCTTCCGTAACGATTTTACCATCATTGCAAAAATAAGGGGAAACGGGGGCCATGGCAGGGCATATTTGCGAGTTGTTTGTTACACAATGTACTTGTGATTGTTTGCATTCTTTTCCGTCGTTTGAGGCGGGGAACTGATACTCTACTTCAATGTTACCGCCAACACAGAAATTGGGCGGAAGAGATACACCTGATGCTAAAAATGAGGTAAGAAGTGAAAAAAATAGGGTACTCATATAATCTCCTTTTTTATTGATGTGTTTGTCGTACCATACTTAAAATGACATTAAAATAGGCATGTTTTTCATAATGGCGCACAGCAATATACGTGAATGTGTTCATACCGGCGGAAGGTACACCTGTTTGTAAGATCAGTATCTTGTCTAGTGGGGCTGGGGTCGATTGAGTTTAGACCATTAGAATTACTTGTTATTTTACATCTTATTTAGAAAAAGAAAAAAAATTTCACTTTTTTAAATCCGTTTTTGGGCCTTCTGCATCTAATAGGGTATGAATGCATATAAATGTTTTGGAGGAACCATGAAACGTCTTTTAGAAAACACGATCGCAAGCCTTAGCTTTATTTTTGTCTTTTTCCTACATATTTACTTCGCTCTGATCATGACGTGTAAGCCCGCTTTGGCGCAGTCGGAGAGAACGACCTCGCTAAATAATTCCACAACTACAGAACAGATGAAAGACGATGAGAAATCACAGGAAGAGTCCGCAGAAAACGTTACAGATGATGACGATGATGAGGAAGTGCAGATCCGCGTGAATCTTAAAGATGGTGTTTCGATTAAGGGCGGCAAAAAAATTATTGCTGAGCTTAAAGATTTGGAAAGAAAAATTGATAAAAAAAATAAAGGTTATACAGAAATAGATGTGAGTACGGGGGCGATGTTAGTTAACTCTTTAGTGCCAATCAGTTTTTTTCTGACTGTATTTGGTTTTGCTGCATACACTATCCATACTCGTTCAAAAACTCGTCGTGAATATTTAGAGACCATAAAAATTCTTGCTAAAGATGGTAAGCCTATTCCTCCAGAACTCCTTGCAGGTTTGAATCAACAGGGATCTTTCTTAAAAAATAATTGGAATAGTTTTGATCATAACAACCCAGGATCTTTGCAAGGGCTTAAATATATTTTTGTGGGTATTGGTTTATTGGGAACACTAGTGCTTTTAGACAAAGGTTATACGGCAGCAGGGTTTAGCTTCATGTTCATCGTTTGGGGAGCGTACCATATTGTCAAATCCCAAAATTTCCAGAAAAAAGAATTATCAAAAAGCAATGATGAGAACAAAAACACCTCTCTTTAATTGGAATTGTCAATGTCATCGAATGATACCGAGCTTGTGGCTCTCATTATCGCGCAGGATGATCGCGAAGCCTTTGAAAGCTTACTCAAAAAATACCAAGCTCCCATTCGCGCTTTCTTTCGCAAGATGTGTGGGGGCGACGGCGAGCTGAGCGATGACCTGGCCCAGGAAACCTTCCTTAAGGTTTATCGACACTTAAGTACGTTTCAGGGGAATTCTCAATTGCTAACGTGGATTTACTCGATTGCTAGAAATGTTTTTTATGAACACTTACGTCGAGAGGAAAAATTCACAGAGCTTCCCGAGAGCGAAGAAATGTCGTATACTACAAGAAGTGAGGAAAAGTTGGATATAGCGAAATGCATGCTACAATTAACTCCAGAGGAGAGACTGATTCTCACCATGGCCTATGCGCAAGGATTATCACAAACGGAGGTCTCTGAAGTTTTAGAGATACCATTGGGAACGGTAAAAACACGAACCTTACAGGCGAAAGAAAAATTACGTGGCTTACTTCAAGCTTATAGTGAGAGGTCTTTATGATGGACAACAATGATTTAGATCAAATGATGGAGTCGTTTCTCGCCGATGAACATGTCGATAATGGTGAGGCCTTTGTTGCCAATGTTCTTACGACATTACCGCCAGTGTACAAATGGTGGTGGGTGCAAGACATTGTGCAAGCTTTCGGCATTTTTGTAGCATTGTTGATTGTTTGGAAGCTTAAGTTTCTAACTCCCGGAGCCTTTTTGTTGCTTATGTCTGTGGTAGGAGAAAAGTTGCAGGCTCATAACCATCTTTTTTCACATAATAATCTCATGACCTTTGGAGTTTTGGGAGCTGCTATTGTTATTTATTATACGTATCGTGCTGTCGTAGAGAGTTAACCTACATGAGTATACTGCCCGAATCATTGCTTCCAAAGAAGAGCACTATGCCAAATTGAGGAAGTGCCCTAGAGAATACAATTAGTTTTTCTTAGAAGTTTTTGTGGAGTTTAGCTCTTTCCATGCAAAAGTTTTAATCATCTTGTTGCACTCTGCAAGCGACGACTTAAATGTCGAAATGTGATCTCGGCATGTCATGAGGACGGCGCGATTGTCTTTCATAAAGATCACTTGTCGTAGCTGGCGCTTTTTGGCCGGGTTGATTAAATCAACAACGACACCTTTCTCACCGTTCATGGTAAACTTTTTTGAGCCTTTTACATCAAAACCAAATTTTGGATATTCCTTGGTCCATCTCTTTACATATTGATCAATTGGCATCGCTTTGGCGAGTTTGTCCACGCGTACAGTCAGAGTGGCGCGCATCTTGTTTTTTACATTGGGGGAGCGAAACATGGTGGCGATGTAGCGGGTGTTTTTTGGTGGTTTGGTTTGTATCCAATCTGTGCCAGCAGAGGCAATTTGAAAGCCTTGTGGTGATTGGTAAACACCGAGCGTAGGTTTATTTTTGCTACCCGCTCCTGGGATAGGGGCGGCGAAGGCGTTATTTACAAAAAAAAGTGTGATGATAAGTGTGAGTATTTTCATAACCAAAAGTCTATCAAGAGCGGGAAGTTTTATGCAAGCGACGAATGGCCTATGGTAAAAAGGTAACTCGACGAAAGACAAGGGACTGGCAGGGGAAGGTGGGAAGGCTCAAAAATCAGTGGCTTACTTGACTTGTGCGCGCTGATTTTTCTTGATGGTGCTCAATGGTTTTTTTATACAGGCTGTACGGAAATACCTTTGAAAATTCAGTAAGATCCACCCATGTTTCGACGCTTTTGGTAGATTTTTTAATCGGAGCAAGCTGAGTGTAAATGTGAAAGCGTGTGATGGTGTGCTTAAAATCAAACTGCTTGGGTGGTTTTTGTAGCTCTGTTATTTTTCCCGGAAAAATTTTGTCCTTACGCAGAAACGGTGCATAGTTATTTTCCACCATGGCGATTTTATTTTTTGCGATCACTACTTCTGGTTTCCATAAGAGGAGAGTTGGGGTGGGGCGGGGCTTTGGTCGAGGGCGTTGGGTAATGGTCTTATTTTGTAACGCCAAACAGTCTGCACTCCAGGGGCAAAGAGCGCAGGTGGGTGTTTTTGGGGTGCAGATTGTGGCGCCCAGTTCCATCAGGGCTTGGTTTGCATGGGAATCTTGCGTACTTTGTACAAGCTGGTCTGCAAAATTTTGCAGTACGTTTCGTCCTTTTGTAGTCCACCAGTCGCAAGACACATCAAAGAGTCGCGAGAGAACCCGCACCACATTACCATCGACGACACCAACAGGTTCATTAAATGCGAAACTGGTAACTGCACGGGCTGTGTAGGGCCCAAACCCAGGATATTGAATCAGTTCTTCCCAGGATTGAGGAAAAGACGTTTTCACTAATTCTTTCGCTGCTTTTAAAATATTGCGCGCACGAGAATAGTAACCGAGACCGGCCCATAATTCATAAACATCTTCCTGCGAGGCCTGGCTTAATTTTTTTAAGTGGGGAAAACGTTTGAGAAAGCGTTCGTAAAAAGGAATAACAGCTTGAGATGTTGTTTGTTGCAACATGATTTCCGAAATCCAAATCGCATAAGGATCCTTAGTGTGGCGCCACGGAAGATCGCGATGACCTTTCGCATACCAACTGACTAACTTTTTGGCTAAATGCGAAAAAGAGGAGGTAGCTTTATTTTTTATGCGTTTCTCCATGCGTTCCTTACATAGAATCAGTTATACTTAATCGACTTCTGTAAGCTTATACACGGACTGCTCTGGCCTTTCAAAGTTTAAACTGCGAAAAACCGCAACAGCTGTGTAAAACTAGCGAGCTACTTGCAATAAGTCTAAAGGGTTAAAAGACCCATTTTACCAGGAGTGTCTGTATGAAGTTTGAACCCATTTCAGGAAGAGAAATGCCGCGTTTTGCAGGGATAAAAACGTTTTTTCGTTTGCCACACGTAGAGCTGAATGCAGGGTATGATTTGGCACTTATTGGTGTGCCTTTTGATGGCTCTTTATCCTATCGACCTGGAGCGCGCTTTGCACCAACACGCGTGCGTGAACTCTCCGCCTTGGGGCGTGTCTATCATTGGGAAAGAAAAATGAGTTTTATTGAGCATTTGAAAATTGCCGATGTGGGGGATTGTCCGATTGTTCCCATCGATGTGATGAAAACGTATTCCGCTATCGAGAAGCATTTTAGTAAACTTATAAACCTTAAGAAAAAATTTATTTCCGTTGGCGGAGATCATTCGACGACGCTTCCCATTTTACGTGCGCTTTATAAAAAACATAAAAAACCACTAGCGTTTATTCATTTTGATGCCCATTTAGATACCTACCCTGCGGCTTGGGATTGTGAGTATCATCATGGATCTTTTTTGCGTCACGCTCTCGAAGAGGGCCTCGTAGACGGTTCCAAAGTGTTTCAGTTTGGTTTGCGTGGCCCACTTGCGGGAAAAGACGATCTAGATGTGATTACAAAATACAAGATGAATACTTGGACAGTAGATGATTTGCGCCGTTCCCCACTGGATTCCTTTACCAAAAAAGTAAATAAAGCGGTTGGTAAAACTCCAGTTTATATTTCTTATGATATCGATTGTCTTGATCCCGCCTATGCACCAGGCACGGGGACGCCGGTCGTAGGAGGCTTAACCACATACGAAACACAACAGATCTTGCGCGGGTTTCACCTTCCGACATTGGTCGGTGCAGATATCGTTGAAGTGTCTCCTCCCTATGATCCATCTGATATTACTAGCCTTGCAGCCGTAGATACGATGTTTGAACTCATAAATATTTTTGCGGGAGCCGATAAATAAGCACGTGAGGTGCTTGTTATGAAATGGTTCAGTATTTTCGTGAGTCTTGGTTTGACTCTTTGGTGTAGCTGGAACTTGTACAATACGCAATTAAAGGGAGTGAGCAGTTTACGGACCAAAAGTTCTCCACAACAAGAAATTATTGACGGCTATCAAAATGCAATGCAGTTAAATCAAAAACAACTGCATGCTGTGATGGAAGAAAATGGTGAAACGCTTTCGGATTCAAACACAAGAGATGTGGCCTCTTTCAGTAATCAAAAAAAATCTTCTGCGGAGATATCAAAACATCAAATAGCTCCAGGAAAAAGAATTGCACGCCCCGAGCTGGCAATTCCAGGAAGACATTTACTTCCGCTGCGCGAGAGCGACCTGCAAAAATTTAAAGGAAAATGGCATTATCGGGGACAGAGTTCTTCCGCCCCAGTGAACGAATCAGTTCTCATGGAGATTAACGATGATGGAAAATTTTCTCGTTTAAATATACAATTGGCTCAAGGGGAGCCGGTGCGTTTCGGTACAAATCGTTTACCATTAAGACGAGATTCAACACATGGTGAATATCTGTTTGTAACTTCTGGTGAAGTTTATATGGTACTTAAGCCACACGGGAACAGAAATTTACGAGGGACATTGTTTCGCCATATTTCTGCAAGTCCAACCTACGAGAAAGTGCGCGATTTTATTCTTACCGGAAAATAAGAATTTATTGACCGTGGTTGAGTCATCCAAACGTAAAGTCCCACACAAGGTGAGCAACATATTTATTGAATATTTTGTATCCAGGTGGAGATGGCAGTAAGGTCGGCGGCTTGGAGTGAACCGCTGGGGGGCATATTTTTACTACCATTCGAGCCCGAACTACCTCTGATGCGATAGTAAATGGGTGAGTTTTCGGGATTACCAGCAATGACAAGCCCCTGGGCAATGAGCTCAGCTTCTGAGAAACCATGGAAACCATGACATCCATTGGCGCAATTTTGGGCGAAGATGGTGCGCGCAGCAAGAAACTCTGCTGAGCCGGTGGAGTCACCGTAGTTGCTCTCATCCAATGTGCTAGAGTTTTCTGTCTGCACACAGGCCACAGCAAAAAACATCAATGAGAGGTAGCGACAGAAACGATAACCCATTCTTACTTCATTTTACCTTTAGGTTTTTTCTTTAAGTCTTGTTTTTTATCCCCTGCGGAAGAGTGGTCTTCGCTGTGTGGCATAGGGCCGTCGCTGATCGGGACATTCACATGCACAATGACTTCGTCTTTTACGCCGACACCCATATAGCGCACATCATTAATATCGGTAGCGGAAAGAGTCATGGGGAATTCAGCAACTAGGGTGTCTCCTTTAACCTTGTATGTTCCTTCTACCTTTTGGTTTTTACCTTTAACGATCAGGCTCGCCACGCCTTTGCCGCCTTTTCCAGTGGCTTTTACGAGTTTCGCTTCTGGGTATTTTTCGACCATGAGATGTTCTTTTAAATGCTTATCGCGTAGACCCACCCCTGTACTTAAATTTTTTAAATCCACAATAATGTTTTCTGCCACCACATCATCGCCATTCCTGTAAGCACGGCCCTGAACTTTTTTGGTCTGCGCTTTGAAGCTCCCGGCGGGGCTGAGTTTTACATCGATTTCCACGCTGCCATTGGCAAAGACGGATTGGTTATGGAGTAAAAAGCTTAAAACCAAAATAGGGAATAAAAATCCTGGGTATTTCATGATTCCTCCTATAACACTTGAGTCTACATATCATAATAGCTACAATTTCTTTGAATGCCACGATTATGTCTCATTTTTGTACTTTTTTTTCCGCTGTTTGCGCAGTCGTATCCGCAGTTCATTGGCTACAATTATAGTTCATGTCTGACGTGTCATTATAATAGCCAAGGCAATGGACCGATCAATGATTACGGTCGCGCATTATGGTCTGCAGAGATTGCAGGGCGACTTTTGTCTGGTGGAAAAACCGCAGAACAGTTGAGTGAAAGTTCGGGCTTTTTAGGATCAACTGAGTTGCCTTGGTGGATTCGCCCCGGAATAAAGGCACGTCAATTATGGGTGCAAACAGAACCGGGAAGTAAAGACAGCACCACGCGCAATATTACGATGCAAGCGGATGCGAACGTTGCAGTTTTTTTTGATAAAGATCAGAAGTACACCTTTGTTGCTTCCTATGGCTATGTGCCCAAACCTCTTCGCTTACAGGGCGTGACAAGCGGGCAGAAAATTAATGAATTTATTTCGCGCGAACATTATTTCCGCTGGCAGGCGCGCGATGATTTATGGATTTATGCTGGGATGATGGACAAAGTGTATGGTATTCGTATCGTCGATCATTCGGCCTACTCTCGATCTAAAACGGGACTAGCACAAAACGATCAATCGCACAGTTTGGTGGCCCATTATATTCGTCCGAATTGGGAGTGGACGGTGGATCTTTTTATGGGGAATTTGTACCAAGATGCTTCTTTACGACAGAAAGGCATTTCCAGTCTTTTTGAGTATGAATTAAAGGAGGCATGGCGCGTGGGAGCCTCAGTACTAACATCCTCGAATGATTTTGTTAAAAACAGTCGTTTTGCGCTCCATTCGCGCACGGGGTATGGACACGGAGTGGCCCTACTTTTTGAAATGGGTCTTATTCAAGACACACCCAAAAGTGGAGCGAGTAAAAAAGGGTATTATATTTTTTCGCAAGCGATGCAAAAAATAGTGCGTGGCTATCATGTGTTCGTCACCGGCCAAGCGTATAAAGATGACCTCGTAGGCTCTCGACCCGATAACATTAAACTGGGAGCTGGGCTTTTAATGTTTCCCATGGCGCGTACAGAGTTTCGTGTGGAAGTGCAAGATACGCGGCAAATTTTATCAAGCGCCGAGGTGCCCAAGGACTCTTGGGCTCTCCTCGCGCAGTTTCACTTGTCATTATGAGGATAGAAAAGTGTTGAGAACTATTTATGCGTTTATCAATAAAACTATTTTTTTATTTATCCTAAGTATCGCTCCGCCGAGTTATGCCCAGGAAACTCAGACGCGTGTCCATCCACTCAAAAAGAACTTTTATCAGCTCAATGCTTCTTATCAAATTTGGCAAGAAGTGGTGGATGCAAAGTCGACGACAACGAGTACGATGCGTATGCAGTTTCATGGGTTTAAGTTGGGCGCGAGCCTTCATCAACCGCTAAACGGTATTCGTTGGGTAGGAACCTATGGTCTTGATTTAGGTCTTGGAATTGCCAAAGGCAAGGCGGATTCCCCTTTAACCGATGAAGTGAAAGATCAACCGTGGTTGTCGCTGGCGTTTACTCCGGGTATTCTTTACCGTGGAACAGCTCGTTCGGAGTTGGGACTAGTACTTCCCATTGTTTATCGTAAGGTGATGTGGCGTGTAGAGGCTCCATTTAGTGTCGACGCCAAATCTTTTTCAGCGGGTCTTGGTGGTGTTTACGTGCAACGATTTAATTTAAGAAATTCCTTTTCGGTTTCGGTGGTACACCAGCAAATGTGGAAAACCACGGTGTGGTCCATAGGTTGGCAAACAGATTTGCGCTAAATAAATTTTATCTTTCAAGGGAGTGGTCAATGATAAAATATTCTTTATTAAGAACATGTTTAAGAGCCATTGTTTTTATTTTCGCAATTGGCTTTAGTTTTTTTGTCTACGCAGCAGATAATCCCTCATTTGATAATATCAGCGATGCGGATTTTAAAACCATAGCGAAAGAATTTTCGAGTCTCTTTGTGCATACTTCCGCCACACCGCCGACCTCTTTAGGAAAAGTGTTTGGCGTGGAGGCAGCGGTGATTGGTGGTGTATCCGCCATTCCCGGTATTGAGGCGATTTCGAAACGTCAAGATCCCACAATTAAGATGCCCTATGCCCCGTTCGCTGTATTATTTGCAGCCGTGAGTGTTCCCTATGGGATTACGATTGAGACCAATCTTTTACCAAAAATAGATGTGAGCAGTTTAAACTTACAACATACAGGTATCGCAGCGAAATGGAGTATCACCGATTTGTATTGGCAAAATCTTCCTTTTGATTTGGCAGTTAAAACCTATTTTTCAAAAAGCGAGATTGGTTTTTCCCAGATCGTGAACAATGGGTCAGGTAACATCAATGTCGATGTAGGTTTTAAAAATACAATGCAGGGGGCGGAGGCTTTATTTGGTTGGGATTTTCTTGTTGTGCAACCCTATGTTGGCGGCGGGTTTGTCACCAGTCGATCAGAGCTCAATGGTACGGCTACAGTCGACCCGAGCTTTTCGCTTTTCGTTGATAATGTCAGTCAAAGCAAAAAAACCAGCGTGTCCAGTGCACGTTGGATTGTGGGCTGCCAGTTTAATCTAACAGTGCTAAAGGCCTCCCTTGAATATAACAATGTGTTTGGCAACAATCGTTTGGCAGCAAAATTGGGTTTTGCGTTTTAGATTGGATGAGAACAGAGAGCATGATCAAGAGGATGGTCGTGCTCAGGATGCGAATGTGTTTTAGGATCGAGTGAGCCCAGTAGTCTAAAAAATCTGTCTACACTAACAAAGACTTTATAAGCGGCATGGACTCCTCTACATTGAATTTCTCCAAGGAGCCTTGCGCATAATCGGGTCTGCCGCCGCCTTTACCGCCAAATTTTTCGGTGAGCGCTTTCGCCACATGGCCACAGTGTACATGCTTTAGGTTTTTATTGCAGGCGGCAAGAAACGGCTTATCATTTGTTCCGCTACCGACAAGAAGCACAATTAGATTTTGTGAGCGGTCGCGCAGTTTATCCACCAATTCACTTAAAACTTTGCGATCATCAATAGCGATTTCCTGTACAAGCACTTTGAGTTCACCATTTGCTGTCGTTATAGTTTGCGCCTGGCTTAAGAGTCCGTCGACATCCACAGAGGAACTTTTAGCTGCTTGTAGTTGTTTACGTAGCTCCTGCATATCTTTTTGTTGGGATTCCAGTACAGACATCACGTCCGTGGTGTTTTCTTGGAGGTAACTTTCCCATTGTGTGGGAAGACTTAAGAAACGACGGGCCATGGTGTTTTCTTGGGTGTTTTTATTAAAATACTGATACGCGGTAAGACCGGTTATCCCCTCGATACGGCGAACGCCAGCGCTCACGGAGGATTCGCTTACAATTTTAAACGTGCCGATCTCGGCGGTGTTTTGAATATGTGTTCCACCACAGAGTTCTTTGGAAAAAGATCCCATCGACAACACGCGAACCTCATCACCGTACTTTTCGCCGAACATTGCCACCGCTCCTTTCTTAAGGGCTTCTTTGTAGGGTAGCACGTCTGCGGTTATTGGTAGAGCTTTTGCCACTTGTTCATTGACGAGAAGTTCAATGCTCGCAAGCTCTTCGCTGTTAAGAGCTTTGGGGTGAGAGAAATCAAAACGCAGTTTTTGATCGCTCACCAAAGAGCCCGCCTGGCCCACATGATCGCCGAGCACGTGTTTTAAGGCCGCATGTAAAAGGTGGGTGGCCGAGTGATTTTTGGCTGTTGCATGACGTTGCCATGACGATACGTTTACGTTGTAGGTGTTATCTAATTTAAGATGGCCGCTCTTCACTTGCACATGGTGAATATGAATGTCGTTCATTTTGCTACAATCAAATACTTCGATAACGGTTTGGCCGTCGGTGATTTCGCCGTGGTCGCCCACTTGACCGCCGCCCTCAGCATAAAAAGGAGACTCATTAAAAATGGCGAAGCCAACCGCTCCCTCAGCGAGCTCATTTACTTCTTTATCGCCAGTGCTTAGGCTCAGAGGTTTGACTTGCACGCTCGAGAGAGAGCTGTAGCCGATAAAGTGAGTGGCCCCTTTCGTTTTAAAAATATTTTGTGACCATTGCATGAGATGTTGATCATTAGCCGAGACCATATGAGATTTGCGCGCTTGCTTGGCTTTTTGTCGCGCATTGGTCATTTCTTTTTCAAAATCGTTTAAATTGACTTGTACGTTTTGTTCGCGAGCGATCAGTTGAGTGAGGTCAATAGGGAAACCAAAGGTATCATACAGCTTAAAGGCCATTTTGCCGTCGACTTGCGTTTTATTTTGTTTTTTAAGATCGTGTAAATAATTTTCTAAAATGCTTGTGCCCTGACTTAATGTGGAAAGAAATTTTTGTGTTTCTTGTGCTACACTTGTAAGAATTTGATTTTTATTCGATTCTAGCTCTGGATAAAAAGAACTCATCTCGTGAATCACAACCGCACAAATATCGCGAAAGGTGTTTTCGTTGGTCGAAATTTTTTGTGCATAGCGAATCGCACGGCGAAGAATACGGCGTAAAACATAGCCGCGACCTTCGTTACTGGGAAGAATGCCATCGGCCATGAGAAAGCAAGCGGCACGCGCATGATCAGAGACTACTTTAAAAGCAGCATTGAGAGGTGAGGTGTACCACTGAGAAAAATCAGATTTAGCAAATTCGCACGCTTTGCGAATGATGGGCTCAAAGAGATCTGTTTGATAATTATCGACTTTACCTTGCAAAACAGCGGCGACGCGCTCAAGACCTGCACCCGTGTCCACGGACGGTTTTGGTAGAGGGGTTAAGCCATTGGCATCTTCGAAGTATTGCATAAATACCAGATTCCAGATTTCCACATAGCGATCGTCGTCTTCACCAAAGCGGGAGTTCTTCTTTTTGCTCGCAGCAGGTCCATGATCATAATAAATTTCCGAACAAGGACCGCACGGGCCCGTTTCACCCATGCGCCAGAAGTTGTCTTTTTCGCCCATGCGAAAAATGCGGTCCTTCGGTACCCCTTCTTGCTTGTGCCAAATATCGGCGGCCTCATCATCCGTTTCGAAAACCGTGACGTAGAGTTTGTCCTTGGGGATAGATAATTTGTTGGTGAGAAGATCCCACGCGTAGTGAATGGCTTCTTTTTTAAAATAATCACCGAAAGAAAAATTGCCCATCATTTCAAAAAATGTATGGTGGCGGGTGGTGTAGCCGACGTTTTCTAGGTCGTTATGTTTGCCGCCCGCGCGCACACATTTTTGAATGGTGACAGCTCGTTGGTAATCGAGAGTCTCGGAACCTAAGAACGCGTTTTTAAATTGGTTCATGCCGGCATTGGTAAAAAGTAACGTCGGGTCATTGTGGGGAATGAGGCTTGAGCTCACCACTTGCTTGTGGTTGAGGGCGGTGAAGTGGGAGATAAAGGCCTTACGCAGTTCTGAATGTGTCATATGTGTCCTTTTTAAGACGCCGTTTAAATGAAAATGAGATACACCCTAGTCATTTTTACGTTTGCAAATTTTAGCAATGGTTTCGCCATCAAATCCACGGTTTTTTAAAAACCGAATCACTTGTTTTGTATCTGTATCGGAGGATTTTGACAATTTCGAAAAGTGACTTTTTAGTAAAATCTGCGCTTTGTCGTACTCGCGCTCTGAGTCGCGAGCCACCGGAGGCAAACCCTTGGCCTTTAAGTACTGAACGATATATAAATGGCTTTTCTTTTTACGGTGTAAACTTTCGCTGACTTTCTCCGCTAAAGCTTCACCAGAGAGAAGCCAACCGGACTCTTCCACAGAATCCAGTGCGATTTGGATTTCTTCAGGAGTGTAATCGTGTTTTTTAAGTTTTTTTAATAGTTCATCACGCGAGTGATCACGCATGGCGAGATAGTCCATGGTTTTTTCGCGCGCTGATTTTTTTTTCATGATTGGGTCTTTTTAAAATCCACTTCTAATCTAGGATTGTCTTTATCCCACTCGGCATTAATCGAGGTGTTGGTTGCTAGGTGCTCATTCCAGTCGGACTGTACGCCCGATTGGATCCCTTTGAGTTTGAGTTGGAAATTGTCTTTGTTGGCACAATTAGCTAAAGCCTCTTCCACATCAATGTAACCTTTAGTGACAAGTCGTAAAAGACTTTGATCAAAGCTGCGCATACCAGACTCTTTGGCACTTGTTTCAAGAGCGTTATGGATCATATTTGTCTTATCTGCGTCTTCGATCATCTCGCGAATACGCTGATTCACCACTAAAATTTCGGTGGCGGGAATCAGGCCCTTACCATCTTTGCGTGTCAGCAAACGTTGGCTAATTACGGCACGAAGAACAGAGGCCAATTGACGGCGCACTTGTTCATGTTGGTGAGGAGGAAACTGTGCAATAATACGATTGATTGTTTCTTGAGCGTCCATGGTGTGGAGAGTGGAGAAAACAAGGTGGCCTGTTTCCGCTGCAAGCATGGCGGTTTCAATGGTTTCACGGTCGCGCATTTCGCCTAAAAGAATGACGTCTGGATCTTGGCGCAGGGTTGCACGTAGAGAGTCGCCAAATGATTTCATGTCTTGGCCCAACTCGCGTTGAGAGACAATACTTTTACGGTCTTTGATCAAATATTCGATGGGATCTTCAAGGGTAATAATATGTAGATTACGTGTTTGGTTGATATAATTAATCATGGATGCGAGAGTCGTCGACTTACCGCTTCCGGTCACGCCAGTGACGAGCACTAACCCACGTTCAAATTCCGAGATAAATTTTACGGTTTGCGGGAGATTTAATTCATCCAAAGTGGGAATAGATTGATTAATAATACGAATCACAAAACGTGTCGTGCCCCGTTGACGGAACACGTTTACACGGTAACGGGCGACACCTTTGATTTCCAGTCCCTTGTCCAACTCGAGGTGTTCTGCCAATCGGCGAAGTTCTTCTGGAGTGAGTGCCGTTTTCACCATCTTTTCCATTTGTTCTGGAGTGATAGGAGATGCTTGCGGATTTAATGGGCGCAACATACCAAATTTGCGCACGACAGGGACCAATCCCACTTTTAAATGAATATCGCTTGCACCGAGTTCTGCTGCTTGTTTTAAAATATCATTAAGTTCCATGTACTCTTTTATTATGGCGAGACTTCTACCTAAAGACACCAAATTTTTTGTCAGAGCGTATCTAAGAATAGGGCCCATCATGTGCGATGGATGTGCATATGAGAGGGTCCATGGCGCATGACGCAGATAATTGGGATGCTCACGGTTGAAAAAAAAGCAATCTCAGCGCAGTGTCGAGAAATAGCAAAGGATATTTATGGCAAAGCCAATACTCTATCGAATTTCTGAATTTATGGCGAAAGGTCTAGGTACGGGCTACATCCCATTTATGCCCGGTACCTGGGGAAGCGCTCTTGGTGTTGGCCTTGTCTCTCTGTTAGGTAATTCGTTTCTTCTGGCGCTGCTTATTTTTTTTATAAGTTGGTTCGTTATTTGGCATTACGAAATGTACGCCCACACCCATGACGAGCCACAAGTTGTGATTGATGAAGTTTCGGGCATTTTTTTTACATTTGTTTTTTTACCTCTCACTCTGCCCATTTTGATTGCAGGATTTCTTATTTTTCGTTTTTTCGATATTCTCAAACCATTTCCTATAGGTTGGGTGGATCGTAATGTGCGTCATTCATTGGGAACATTAATGGATGATGTGATTGCCGGCGCCATGAGTTGTCTCTGTTTGCAAATCATAGTTTATTGGTTCAAGTGGCTATAATTGATGACATTGTCAAAACCTTAGAAGAAAGAAGACAAACGCTGGCGTTTGCTGAGAGTTGCACGGGTGGAAAACTCAGTGCTGCATTTGTAAACATCTCCGGTGTATCGCGTGTTTTTCGGGGATCCGTTGTTGCGTATTCCAACGCAATGAAGGAGACTGTGTTAGACGTTAATTCCGCCACTATCATGAGTTTGGGGGCCGTGAGCGCACCCACAGCTTTAGAGATGGCACGAGGTGTTCAGTCGATTTCCAACGCGACATGGACACTGAGCGTGACCGGAATAGCGGGTCCGACTGGAGGATCAAACGACAAACCTGTGGGTACGGTGTTCTTCGCCATTGTTGGCCCAGGTATTGAACAATGGGAGCGACAACGATTCGACGGTGATCGTGCGCAAGTCCAGGACAAAGCCGTCGCGTTTGCAATAGATTTATTGGGGCGCGCCCTCAATTCACAATTACAATTAAGGAGAGATCATGGATGCAAATAAAACAAAAGTGGATAAAGCTGAAAAAATCAAAGCTTTAGATTTAGCCGTAACAACAATTGAGAAACAGTTTGGTAAAGGTTCCATCATGCGCTTGGGTGCAAAAGAAAATCTTTACGAAAATATTCCTGTGATTCCGACAGGCTCTCTCAGTCTCGATCTTGCACTGGGAATCGGGGGTTATCCTCGCGGTCGTATCATCGAAATCTATGGACCAGAAAGCTCTGGTAAAACCACGCTAGCGTTATCGGCCATTGCCCAAGCGCAAAAAGTGGGTGGAGTAGCCGCATTCGTTGATGCAGAACATGCACTAGATGTAAGTTACGCTCGTAAGCTGGGTGTTAACACGGAAGATCTTCTTATCTCTCAGCCGGATACAGGTGAACAAGCACTGGAAATCACCGAAACCCTCGTGCGCTCTGGCGCGATTGATGTGCTGGTGGTCGATTCCGTTGCAGCCCTTACTCCGCGAGCAGAAATCGAAGGTGATATGGGCGATAGTCATATGGGTTTACAAGCGCGCTTGATGTCGCAAGCTCTTCGTAAATTAACCGCAGCGATCAATAAAAGCCATTGCACTGTTATTTTTATTAACCAAATTCGCATGAAAATCGGCGTGATGTTTGGTAACCCCGAAACCACCACAGGTGGCAATGCGCTTAAGTTCTACTCGTCGGTTCGTTTAGATGTTCGTCGTATTGGTGCCATCACGAGTGGCGATGAAGCTATCGGTAACCGTACGGCAGTGAAAGTAGTAAAAAATAAAATGGCACCACCGTTTGCTAAAGTGGAGTTTGATATCATGTACGGTGAAGGTATTTCTGCTGAGGGTGATGTTTTAGATCTTGCGGTGAAATTCGAATTGGTCGACAAGTCGGGCGCTTGGTACAGCTACAATGGCGAGCGTATGGGGCAGGGTCGCGATAACTCTAAACAATTTTTAAAAGACAATCCAAAAATTATGGAAGAGCTTCGTCAGAAAATTTATACTCTTAAAGGTTTAGCGTCTGAAAAGCTTACGGAAGCACCTACCAAAGAGGAGCTGGAAGACTCTAAGGCCGATGCCGAGGAAATAACGTCTCCCGCGGCGAAAAAAGCTCGCGGTCGCCAGCCTACTGTTAACCAATAGAGCCACAAAAAGGTACGTTGATACCTTTTTGCGATCGTTCAGGTTATTTTATGTAAAACACTTCCGAAGCCTGCTTTCCCAAGCGGGCTTTTTTATTTTTGTTTGATTGTTACGTCCATGCAAATGAGGACACGCCCTAAATAAGCGTGTGTAAAACCTGGATCGCTTTTTCGCGATTTTCTCGATCTACCACCAAGGTGAGGTTGGTGCTGTCTTGCAAGACTTCCCATATTTTTATGTTGGTACCATTGAGGTGTTTCAAAATCTGTGGAAGTAAATCGGAATTGACCGAACCGTGGCAAGTGAGAGTCACGCTTGCCAGCTGCTCAAAGCGATGGGAGCCGAGGGTTTGATAATCAGCGGCTTGGCCTTCGCCTGTGAGGAGTAAACGAGTTCCGACCTCTGTGGAATGAGAAGCGAGTATTTGGGGAAACGGCACCTCTTTTTCTTTTAAATGTTGAAAAAGCTGTTCTAAGATTTCTTCTTGAGACACTTTCGCAAAAAACACCCGGTGAACATTTTTATGACTATTAATTGATAAAATTCTTTGCTCTTCCATCATAGGATTTTCTCCAGAAACGATTGTTTGTTCTACAGGGCGCATAAAGTGGGAAAGACGTAAGGGTATGTGCAAAGCTCCTGCGAGCTCCGCTGCACGGTAGTGCAGAACTTTGCCTCCCCAAAAGGTCATGTCCATAAGGTGACGAAAATGGAGTTGCGGTAAATGTTTGGCGTGAGGAACAATTTTAGGATCAGCTGAAAACACCCCACCCACATCTTTTTTAAAATCACAGATCGAACTTTTAAAATGAGCCGCCATGGCCACAGCTGTGGTATCGGACCCGCCACGGCCTAAAGTCGTGACTTCTTTTTCCTGTTCCGAGACGCCCTGAAATCCTGCGAGCACCACCACTTCGCCTTTTTGAAGATGGGCCTCTAGACGAATGGGGCGGGTCGCACGTATACGGGCATTGCCATGAGAACTATCGGTGATAATACCGGCCTGACTCCCGGTCAAAGATATTGCGGAGACTCCGAGGTCATTTAGAGCAAGGCTCAAAAGAGCCATAGAGATTCTTTCTCCCGAGGTGAGAAGCATGTCGAGCTCGCGTCGCTTGGGTTTTACAGCCACAGATTGAGCTAGACCAATAAATTCATCAGTGGTCTTTCCCATGGCACTTACAACCACAATAATAGGCAAAGAGTGAGTCTTTTGTTCTTTTTTTAAATATTGAGCTACATATTTTATTTTTTCGATATCTGAGAGACTAGCTCCACCGAATTTATAGACGCGAACGCTCATATCTTGGTTATATCCTATGAACCTGTACAAAAGTAAAACAAAATTCACCAAATTCAAAAAAGACAAAGGTGGAGGTACTAACAGTGCCATTTTGGTAGCAGTTAATTCCTCAAACTTTGATCCAAACTGACACGTAAGTCTGGAGGGAAATATTCTTTTTTCCAATTTTATGGAAAAATAATATGGTTGCGCTTTCATTTTGGAAGAAGAGCGTGCTGATCTGTTAAATCTGTTTTCATTGATGACCATGAAGGGAGTCGAATGCGCCTACTGCTTACACTTATTGCTGTTGTTCTCGTTTCTTGTACCCACACGGTAACAAAAGATGGTTTTACACGATTTAAAGAAGCGAGCGAGGCGGGCGAGAATTGCGGTCGACAGCTCAAAAAGTTATCTGTTCCAGAAGAAGCAGTAACATGGTCTCCTTCTCAGCAGCAATCAGTGGAATACGCCTACAATTCCTGCCTATCTTCTTATAAAACATTATCAACTCATGCTGCTGCTGTTGAATTTGTAAAAGGGGTATTTACTGAAATTGGGATTAAGTATAAGGAAACGAGCGAAAAGGGCTCCGTGCTACTCGTAGGCAGTCTTGATCCAACGGGTAATAAAGAAACTGTTATGATGGTTCACGCGACAGATATGGGGAATGCACAATTAATCAATCAAGGTGAAAAACTGAATTCACTTTGGGGGCAAACAACAGCCAGCTCTCGAGCCCTTGGCGTATTACAAATGATGGCGTTAGCCTTTGCAAAAAAACATAACGTCGAAGAACGTGCATACAATTTGGCCCTTGCCGTTTCAGAGCAAGGCCAGTGGAAAGGCATTGCTGCTGAATTTACAAAAATCAATGTGGTTCTTAATGAAGGGGGCCATGCTTTTTCTAAACAAAATAAAAATATGTTTCTCATCGGTAGTGAACAAAAAGGTGGAGCTTGGCTAAGAATCAAACACAAGTCGCCCAATCGGTTGTTATCTCATTTGGATAGCTTAATGGCAGTTTTTATGCCCCATGAGCCTCGTGATTTTAATGGGCCTGGCAAATGCCAACTTTTATCTTTAAATACGGTCGATCAGAAAATAAATGTGATTCCCAATGAGGTCAGTGTCTCACTGAAGTGCAAAGGGATTTCGGCGGTCACTGTGGGGCAGGCGTTTAGCCATCCAAACATGGAAATTCGCGGACGCAATGAGGGAAATATTTATCGCTTTACTCTTACTATTGCCCACCCAGGTGAAAATAAATATGGTCAGTTATCGGCACTGCAAATTGCAGCACAAGGATTACAGAAGTTATCCATTATTCCTTTTCGTGATTGGTCTTTTGAAGAGCCACAATTCTATGGTCATCAGCGCACGCCTGCATCCATTGATTTCGTAAAGTCGGCAAAAAAAGTTTACTCTCAGCAATCAGACTGGGGAGGGCTTCTTTGGGATCTGGATGGTGCTGGAGAGTGGTCGAATCTCTCTTCAGAAATCACGCCGGAAAAGCGCGATGGTCCAGAAAAATTATTTCGTACAGGTTGTACTTGGACGGGCTTTTATGCCGATTTGGACGGCGCAGAAGCCTTAGTGGATTGCCGATTGGCCCGTATGCACAACCGCGTCCCAACATCGGAAGATCAGGATGCACAAGATTTTGCACAGATATTACGGACACGTGCGAAAGATCCTGGTTTAGAGATTGACGTTGTTAAAGGTTGGAATTCTATTTCGAGCGAAAACAACCATCGTTTCGTGCAATTTGCCAAAGATCAAATTCATAAAATTTATCCATCAAGTGAAACGGCAACGTGGATTTCTCCTTCGGCCACTGTAGTTTATTCTGGTAATTCTGTGGCCCCTACATATGGTTTTAATCCTTTATTGCGGGAAGATATTTTAGATACAGAATCTGAAAAACCTGTAACACCGGAACAGGTTTTCGCCGCAAACCAAATTTACTCTGGCGCTGTTATTCGACTGTTACAAAAGGTACGTTGATACTTTTGCAACCGTTTATGTCGTAGCAAAAGCATTAACCGTGGCACTATTTTTTATTTTCAATAAAAAAGCCTCTCGCATGGAGAGGCTTTTTAGGATTTTTAATCATGCCCCGGATGGGCGATCATAAAAAGGAACAACTATTGTTATTCTGGGGCAAGGTTTAAAACGGGTGGTTGCTGATTGCGACGAACGTAATCACCACTTTCAGTCATGGAGTCCACAGTTTGTGTTAAAGAGTCTACCCAATCGACGGCATAGTTGTTTTTTGCGGGGATTGCCGCACTCATGCGATGCTCATCCTTAGCCGGAATAGCGAGTGATGATTTATGGGATGGCATTAAGGCGCGATAGTTGGTGAACATTGCCGAGGCTTCCTGGATAGCTTTCATTTGTGCACTATCACATTGGTAGCGAAGAGCTGGACGATACCAATTGGCCGCACCAAAGAAAGAACAATAATTCCCAGCCACTTCCGTGGCAATATTTAATGAGCGAGTTAAGCTGTCGAGATCCGCAAAGAATGTGCGAACAAGAGATTGATCATTACCGTTAATTTGCTCGCGAGCGGCATCCATGGCATCTAAAAGAGCACCATAGTATTCAGGTAAGTCACTTGCCCAAGGGATTTTTGGCAGCTGCAAGTTAGGGTAAGAGCTCTGTAGCATACGAAGTGTGTAATTGGCCTTAGTAACATGTGAAACTAATTTTTGTTGCCATTCACGTGCTTCGCGAATGAGTTGTTTTTCGAAGGAGGGACCTTGATCATCAACCATAAAGTCTTCGATACTTTTCATTTGGGAAATCACGTCTTCTAAGCCAAGATCTGCTTTAAGATTGCTATCTTTGAGAGCCTCCATACGAATAGGAATCCACGTAAGAGTTCTGAGGGAGCGATAGGTATGTGTCCCTACACGGCGTGTATAAAGTTTGTCGATTTCAGTAGCACGAGCCGCAATTTTTTGTTCGAATGCTTTTGGCCAAATAGAATCTACAGATGCAGGTGCACCATTACTTGCATCTCGTGAGGTTTTGATTTCATTATGAACAGTCGTAATAATTTCTGCACACTCTGGGCAATCGTTAGCAAGAATGGAGAGTTGTTTTTCTAGAGTTCCTTTTAACTGCTGTAGACGATTCATTGATTCATACGGTGCAATGAGATTATCTAATTCACGACGATAATCAAACAACGAGCACAGGCTATCGGCGTATGCAATACGTTGATCTGCTTGTGCAAATTTATATCCTTGGCGGGTGTCCTGAATTGTCTTCATTGCTTTCAAGAACCCATTAATAACTTCACCCGCGATCTGCACTGTAGCACCGACTTGAGGGCCGCCGAGAATCGAGAGTACTTTTGTGCTTTCGCCGATAAGTCCAGTGATAAACTCCATCGACATTCCCTTTTTATCTTCGGCAAAACACGCGTCATTACCCGTTATAACAGCAAGAAGGTTCGACGATTTCTCAGTTACTTGCTGAACATAGGATTCTACTTTTCCTTGTTCTGCAGAAGTGAGACCTTCTGTTTGTCCTTTACTAATAAGAGAGACAACATCTTCGCGTTGTTTAGTAACTAAAGTGGAGAGGTCTTTGACGTCTGCAGAAATACCTGAGCAGTTTGCTTCCGATTTAATGGCTTTTTTCAGATCCATCAATTTTTTACGAAATTGTTTCATGGCCTCATTCGTGGCTGGACACTGAAGCACGGGAAATTGTTTATAGCCTTTTTGTTGTATATCCGTATCAACAGGAGAATCTGGAGTTAGCGATTGCACTAGCGATTTGGTATTGGTGCTCGACGGCGACAACTTAGATGCTTGTGCCCAACTGGTCGTGGCGGCAATGAGAATCGCTGTGGAAATAAAATGACGTGAAAACATGGGACCTCCGTTAACATAATAAAATAAGGACAAAAAATCGTGGTAAAGGCACTGTAATGTAAAAGTAAAGGTGGGTGATAGCGCTCACGCCACACTCTGAAAATATTCCAGTCTTGCTTGGAGAGTTTACAGATTTATAAAAAACATCAAAATAATTAATAGTTTCAAATAATTAACGGAATATTCACTCTTTTTTTAGAGCATGCGGATAACTATCCTACACATTAAACTTAACAACTCTTGGTTGTGATAGCGACATCCACTGCATTGGGGTATTCAGCCAGATCTGAGTCTGCGAAGGCTCATGCATCCTGACATTGGTACCTCCCGACCATCGTGGTCGGGAGGACTTTAATCAAAGACATTTGATTTTTTTGAGAGAAAATAATGATCGCTCGGTCACGATGACCGAGCGAAATGGGCGGGCGTCACGCGCTACATGGATTTTTTACGATAGTCTCGCACATAAGACATCAGGGTTTTGATTTTTTCAGGAAGCAGGGGACCACCTGTTTTTACTGAAATGGATGTGCCGACGATCACTGCATCCACCAAAGGAAGGATATCTTTAGCATTATCAACAGAAAAACCAGAACCAATAACAACAGGTAAACCGTCCACACCTTTACGTGCTAGGCGCACACGATCTGTGTCGGGGGAAGAGCCTGATTTGGTTCCCGAAACGATAACGCCATCACTTCCTAGAGATTGCGCTTTTTGCGCGGATGCGGAGATTGGAATTTTTTTATCAATCATTTGTGAGTATTTGACCTGAATGTCTGTGAGGAGAGCGATGTTCGTGTCATCTAATTGATTGCGGTATTTTATGATGGCTTTTGGGTCAATCGGGACATGTTGACCGTCGGCAATCACATCATCGCTAAAAAAATCGATACGCACAAATTTTGCTCCCGACATTTTTGCAAGCTTTATGGTCGAGCCAGGAAAATGCCATAGTATTTCTTCCCCGATGACAAGGTCGGGAAATTCGGCGATGACTTTTTTTAGCAATTGGCTCATCATTTCTAGTTCCCAATTGGGAATATCACGACTTAAAATACCGCCGCCGCGAAATTCGATCAGCATGGCATCCATATTTCCTTGGCTAGCGATGCGCGCTTGATCTAAAAGCCACGCCTCTGTTTTTTTATAAGAATCTTTTTCCAAATGCTCTACCATAATGGCGGCAATGATGGGTTTTTTGTTGGGAAAGAGTTTTAGAAAATCAACGGCTTGGCTCGAAGAAATAAATAAGAGTGATGTGAGAAAAATAAAAAATTTTGACATATGGACACAGTCATTAACATCATTCAGGACCAAGGGCCAATGGAAATTAGCGGTTCCTCTTAATGAGTGCCGAACTGTGGGATTGGAGTTTCTACTGAACGGGGATTCTTTATTGCCCACGAGATCTTAACGCCACGCAGTAGGCTCTAGTGGTTTACCGAATCACTGATACATTACATGTATGACAAAAAAATATTTTTCTTTGGTCGCGCTGGGTCTTCTGGTGCTTTTGTTTGCGAGTGAGAATCGATCGCAAAGAGTAGATCTGCAATCAGTTAGTAAAAATTGGCGTAAGCTCTCGGAGCAAGATGTACAAAATTGGACGAAGCATATCGGTCGCTCTCTATCAGATGATGAGTATGCTCATATGTTATGGGTAGCAAAGACCGCACGTTTTTTGCGAGGGGGTAAGGCTCTGAATAAGAGCGATAATCCGAACCAGTTTGTGCATATGACGCGTGAACAAGTAGTGGACTATTTTATTAAGAACGTAGATTTTTTTGATGCCATTTTAGATTTTAATATTTATTTTTTCGGTTTCTCTCTAGATGCGATCAAAACAGATGGCAAATACGATTACAGTATTTTTGATCATAGCGCTGCTCTTGCCTCAGCCGTTGAGGTCGCACACGGGGGAGATTATTTTGCCCTTCTCAATCCTTATCCAGAAATGATTTTACAACCCTTGAGTGATGTGAGCGACGATGTGTTGTCTTCATTTCCATTTGGATCTGAAGACGATAAGGAAAAATTTAAGAATTTAAATTCGATGGAGCGACGACATTTTATAGTTAATTTAATCGTCCCTAAGATTCAAAATATTATTGATCAAATAAATGCAAAAACAACGACGGTGAAACAAGCCTGCGATGACTTTAGCAATCTTAATCCATACTCCATGGTGTATGCTTTTGGTTTTCATATGTCGCAAGCTGTTTTGAATAATTTGCAGGTTCCGTATTACCAAACGTGTTTTAGTGATCCCATGCCGGCAGATGTGGCACTATTTGCGGCGCCAAAAGCGCTGGTTGATTATATAAAAGAGCTCGAACCTCTTTTCGAAACGCTTGATGCCGCCAATTACCAAGTTCATTCTTTAAAAGATATGCATAAAGCGCCTGCAACAATGAAGGAGCCACTTCTCTTTAGTAATTTTACTTATGCGCTTCCACTCGCTAATTCTTCTACCAATTACAATCGCAAACGTGCGGCGTATGTATTATCAAAATTTTTCTGCGATGATTTAACACCGATTAATGTGGAGACACCGACGGATCATACGGGTGGGGCCCACGGTAGCGATCCAAGCTGTTATGCCTGCCATTACAAGCTCGATCCCATGGCCGGGTTTTTCAGAGATTATGGCGCATTTTTCACAGACTATTCGCAGAAGGATGAAATTCTCTTCGATGATCAAGCCAAGCAAAATAAAGATGATTATCAAAAGGCGTGGCTTGCGGATGTCTCTTTAGGAAAAAAATGGAATGTGGGATATATCCGTAGCGAAAAAGATCCTGCGCTTAACGATTATGGCGAATCGTTAGAAGATTTGTTTAATATTATAAAAAATTCTTACGAGTACAAACGTTGTGTCGTCAAAAGACTATTTAAGTATGCGACGGACGGCGACCAGGTGATGGATGCGGGATATATCGAAGATATCAGTCATCAATTTGAGCAAACAGCTAAGAGCAATTCGGCCCAAGCCATTACCGATCTCTTTCGTACGGTGGTATTAAGTAAAACGTTCACCGAGGAACAGCGCGATCCGCAAACGTGCTATGATTTAGATCCAAAAACAGCGATAAGTTCTTTGCCGTGTCAAGTTCGTTACGTGATTGAGCAAAACTGTACAAAATGCCATGACAATACGTTGAGTCTTTCGGGACTCGATTTGACAAGCTGGACAGAGCTTTCCCCGGGTGAATTTGGTTTTTATCATGTGGATGATCTGGGTATACCACTGCCACGTAAAGAAAGCTTTAATCGTATTTTGGATCGCATCACCACCAGTGATCCCAAAAAACGAATGCCGAAAAAAATGAGTATGGATCCGGCACATCGCGAGCAATTGTTTAAATGGTTAAATGAAGAGTTACAGAAATAAATATTAAAGGATGTTCTATGAAAAAAGTATTTTTCCTTTTTTTCTTTTTACCCATTTGTACGTGGGCCCAATCGGGAGAATATAAAGGTGCTAGTGAAATGGGTCGAATATTAGATGAACGAATATTGGTGCCTAAATCAGCGAATCCTACCATCATCACTCTCTTCGAATTTACCGATTCACCTGATGGTCTTATCCCGCTCTTAGGATTTTATAACAGCGGTAGCATTGGTACAGGGGTGATTCAAAACGGCACCCCAAATGCATTTAATGTTATTTTATGGAATATGCTGATGACCAACTTAGCCCATCGTTTGAGCCAAGAGTGTGATCCCGTCACTGTTACGGAGGACTCTTTGGTTGTGCAAGATGATATCGTAAAAAAGATCAAGGCACTTTGTGCGTGGCCGTTACCGGCGGCTAAGGATGAATCCCTCTACCAAGAATTATTCGATGCCATCACCATGTATGAAGTTCCCCATGAGGAATATGTTGAGTGGTATTCCCACTTTGTTGGTTCTGGTGAATATGATGGTATGGATAATAAATTGTATGTTCAAAATTTAATGTACGCTGTGTTTATGAATCCTTATTTTCTTTTACAACGATGAGGTTAAAAATGAATATCAATAGACGATCCGTTCTTAAAATCGGTGCTTTGGGCGCGAGTTCGTATTTTTTACCTTCTTTTACATGGGCGCAAAATACGTCTCCTTTACGGGGACAAGATCCCCATCAGTTGTTGCATATACATCTTTCTGGAGCTGCAGATTTTACTTATTTATTTGATGCCCGCCCCTTAGAGATGACCAATGCCGGACTTTTACAAAATTACAGCAAAGAAGAGCCGTACGAGTGGCTTGCACCAACCAATCAAAGAAAAACGTGGGCGTCTCCGATCACAAAACCACTGATACCCTTTCGCCAAGACCTCTCTATTATCAATGGTATTTTTATGGATCGACAATTTGTTGGTCATTCGCAAAACGAAAATTTATTATTTACCGGTAATCCCTTTGGCGGCACCGCTTACATGCCTTTGGTGAACACCAACAGTACGCAAGTCGCAGCGCCTTTAGATGGTTTAAAAGTGTCAAACTTCGACTCGTATCAAGCTAATAACTTGGGTGGCTTATTGCCGTTTGGCTCAAAATCGGCAGGTGAGTTGGTGGAAAAAATTAAGCATCAGCCTCTAGAGAACCAATCTAAAACCTACCAATTTATTTTAGAACGCATGCGCAAAGCAGGTGGAAATAAAAGTAACTTGGCTCTCGGTGCGCAACGATTGGCAAAAGGTTATACAAATGCAGTTCC
>JACKAL010000008.1 GCA_020635085.1 Pseudobdellovibrionaceae bacterium | reverse complement strand
ATTTGTCCATGCTGCTCTAGATATAAAAGTGTAACCGAAATCCGACAATTTTTGTTGTAAGGAAATTGGCGCTAATTTATCAAGCCCCACGTCCCGATCTTCCTCTAAAGTGGGTCCAGCCAGCTTGAACCAAGACGGCTGAGGAAAAGCTGTAGTTAAAAGCGCGCCCACTCCTTGAGATAGTGCGCCAATAGGAACCCCACTGTTTGCTGCTAAGAATGTAGCAATCAGTGGGTTATTCGGAAAATCCCAGAGGGCGCCCCAACCACCGCAAAAGATAATCGCACTATACTTCATTGTGCCCAATGGTAAACTATGTTGTAAACGATATAAAAAAGATTTCCGCTCATAGTAATCACGCAAAATGGGCTCAGATAAATCAACACTATTGGGGTCGATCGGGATTTCCCCTCCGCACGGGCTGCAAAGATCAACGGTGAAGTTTGCACGCTCCAAATGAAAAACAACATGGCAAAGCTCTAGTAAGTGCGCTCCGGTATTGAACCCTGTATCACCAAGTTTTTTATGATTTGTTGCAACAACAGCGATTTTTATCATGAATGAGGATTAAAGCCTTTAAAAAACTAAAAATCAATCGAAGCGCATTGCAAAGGAACATTTTTGACAGAAATCTTCTGCCAAAATTCCCTCCTCAAATCCTTTCTTCATGTTGAGATATCGATCAGAAGCTAGGATCTCTTCTAAGTTTGTATGATTAAGATTTCCCAATGGAATATTGGCTTCCTTATCTAAACAACATGGCACAACCGTGCCATTGGCATGAACAGCAATATGCGTTCGTGTACCATAACAGGTACCTTTTGTACGTATATGTTTAGCCGTCGCATCTGGCCAATCAAAGCGGGAATCGAAGTGGAGATAAATGCGTCCTTGTAATCTTTTTGATTTTTGAAATGCCGGATCTACGTTGCGATTAATCTTTACGGTAAAGAACTCTTCTAGACGACGAAGAAATTGTTCGTTTTGTATACTATCTTGCTGATCATTCGATAGATTCCAAAGTCGAAAATTAATATACAAATTGTCGTGTTCTTGTTTCGCTTTAGAGGTAAAATAGAGAAGTCTATCAATATAATTGGAAGAATCCGCTTGAGGAAAATTATCAAAAAAACTTTGTACAGAAAAATTCACTTGCACGACAGTCTTATTGAGTAATGCCACTTGATTTCTTTCGTTGAGCAATGTGCCATTGGTCGTGATCTCTAGAGGGATCCCCATTTCTTCAGCAATTTTAACAAATTCAGGAAAGCTGCTATGACCTAGTGGTTCTCCCATAACATGAAAGCATATTCGTTCTGCATAAGACTTTGCCTGCGCAAGGTAGTTCTTAATATGCTCAACATCCATTGCTGCTTTCTGCCGCTCGACAGGCGGGCAAAATGTACATTGCAAATTACAGACATTGCTAATTTCGAGATAGATTTTTTGAAATTTCAATTAATATTCCAATTTAATCTTTTGTGCCGCCTTCGCGGCTCGTAAACGTGCGTCTTTAATATTTTTCGCCCTGGCAAGAGCAACACCCATACGCCGATACGGCCGTGACGATGGTTTACCAAAAAGACGTATGTCCACATGGCTATCTTCCAATGCCTTCTCCACACCATTGTAGCGAATCGACGTCGATTCTTTGCTAGCCAGAATAACGGCTGAAGCACTCGGGCCAAAATAATCAATATCCCCAATAGGTAGCCCCAAAATGGCTCTTGTGTGCAGATCAAACTCAGAAAGATTTTGCGAAATCATTGTTACCATTCCCGTATCATGGGGTCGTGGAGAAAGCTCCGAGAAATAAACATCTTTCTTTGTTATAAAAAATTCTACACCAAATAATCCCGCTCCCCCCAAATAATCTGTTACTTTTTTTGCCATATTCTGAGCCTTTTTAAGTTGCGCTGGAGTAATTTTAGCAGGAAGCCAGCTCTCTTGATAATCTCCTCGCTCCTGTCTATGACCAATCGGTTTTACAAAAATAGTTTTTCCTTTTTTTTGTTTTATAGTCAGAAGTGTAATTTCACTTTCAAAAGGAATAAATTCTTCTATGATTACTTTTTTAGTTGTACCGCGCATACCTTCGAGGGCGCATGTCCACGACGACTGAAGATCTCCCTCTTTTTTAGCTATGGATTGACCCTTCCCAGAGGAAGACATTACTGGCTTTATCACGCAGGGGAAACCAATCGTTTTGCCTACTTCTTTTAATTCCTCATAGGAAGTAGCATAGGCATATTTTGCTGTTTTTAATTTTAAAATCTTATGTGCAACATCGCGAATCGCATCTCGATTCATCGTAAGGTGGGCCGCCTTAGCAGTGGGTACAACAAAAATACCCTGAGTCTCAAAGTCTTTTAGTTTTTCGGTGCGAATCGCTTCGATTTCTGGAACAATAATATCTGGTTTGTATTTTTTCACGACTTGCTCTAAAGCGCTTCCATCCAACATATCAATCACTGCAAAACCATCGGCAACCTGCATAGCCGGTGCTTCCGCATATTTATCTACCGCTATCACTCTAGCGCCTAAACGTTTTGCCGAAATTACAAATTCTTTTCCCAACTCACCGGAACCTAATAATAAAATGGTCTTCATACGGCATCGCTCCTACTCAATTACAAAGGCTTTAAATCAAATGACAGAATATCTCTATGTGTATCAAATCCTTTAAAGGAAATCCACCGTAGATATACTGATGAAATAGATAAGACGCAGCAAAAAAAGTTATAAAAAATCTCAATTGCCCACAGAAACGTGGTCCATTAAATGATCTTCTTCAGATTCATAATTGCAATTATGATCACGATCGAAGTCCTCACCGCCACCCAAATTGTGCCAGACCCCTTCTTGATTCCACCGAACCACTGTGCTGTCTTCCGCCAAACCCTGAAATTGTCCAGGAGAAAATATACTGGCTGGTGCTCGCGACGGAGATATGCTCGCTGGTCCACGCTGTACATTTGCGGTGGGCTGAGTCGTAGAAACTCCTGCGGTGTCCTGACATTTCACCAAAAATGCATCCCGCCGAACCATCAACTCTTTGCGCTGTTTTTCCATATCACGAGAAGAGTACTCGCCCCGGGCAAAATGATTCATTAAAAGCTCTGTATGATAATTGTATTCGATTTCCGCCAGATCAAAACATGAATAGGAAATTCCACCCTCCTGAGCAAAAACCCATGAGTTTAAACCCATAAAACAAAATAAAAGACAGGCAAATTGACGCACAAATAATGAATAAGCAAAAAGAGATCCAACTGAAACTCACCAAAACCTATCTTGGGTGTAATTTGTGTTGAATTGAGAAACATATGTCTATTGATGAGACAATCCAAACCTTTAGCAACAAGTGATTCCGACTTGAACCAATGGTAATTCGAGCACCATTCGAAGTGTCTCAAAGTGAAACACTTGTACTACAACCACTAGGGCGCCGACTCACTCGTTTTTTGTAAAGAATCGACCGAACTACCTAAGAATGCGAGTGTCATATAATGATTTAAACTCTTTGCCTCAGCGATCCGCTTTGTAACCAGCTCTGCATCTCGTTGGCAATCTTTCTCAGTCCAGAAAAGAGAGTACCGAGCCGTCTGAAAGATAGGCAAGCCTTTGGCGCTGATTTCTACAGCTGGATAGAATTGAGGAGCACTTTCATCCCGGAGAAGACAACGTGCTTCTAACTCTAGTGTAGAAGGATCTAATTTATAGAATCCTTGCTCCTGTATGCCCCCAGTAATCTGGAATATATCAAGTGGCGAATCTGCAATATTAATCTTTATTCTTTGTGATAATATCGTAGCGAGATGGAATCGATATTGGAGTATCTTAAGATGTGCGCGACATTGGGTACTAGACCACGCCACGTAATCTTTTTGGAAAAGCAAATATCCTTCCACTGTACGCACTTGCATTTGATTACTTAATTCGTATTTACCATTATCGATACATGAGATCTGTATATCACGTGGATCGAGGGTTACAGGATTTTTCTCAGCCCGTGCATACGATAGGGTAGACATATAAAAGAAAACTATAAACAGCGCTCGCATTATTTTTCCTCCACGCAGCTTGAAACAATACGGATTTTTATGAAATTCCTATATATGTACCCAAATCCGCAGATCTAGGTATGTAATGGGAATATGTATGTCTTTTTGCCAATGCAATAGAAAGACCATGCCTGTTGAATTCAAAATTGTGATGAAATTCTCTTTAATTGGCTTTTACCGGACCATAACAATTTTGTAGCGACATCGGTGTGTTTAAGATTTATCCCATTAGGAAATTTTTCCATGCCTCTATAAACTGGCACCATCATGCGCATGAAGTCGTGGCAACGACTCCTACACGAAATGTTTAAGCCCAACTCTCCTGTGGGATATCATCGTTACCCCCTATGCGACGGGCACTAGGGTGCGCACTCTTTACCGAGTCTTATAATAAATTCTTTGAAGATTTTGTCGGGCACGAATTCGGATCGTACACTTAAATAAAGCTCTCGCTCCATAGTCTGCACCTGTGGGCATTCTATGATTTTTAGAGCTTTTTGCGCCACAAATGGACGCACTAAAATTTCCGGTAAAAAAGCTAATTGATCTGTCTTTAAAAGAATAGGGACCGCAGCATCAGCTGTTGCGGTTTCGTACCCCATCTTTCTTTTAGAAATAGGCACCGGAAATTGATCATTTCCTTTTACAAGGCCTTCTTGGGTCCAATATACAGGGTAGATAAAAGAATATCCTAACAACTGTTTTAGCGTCGCACGCCTCGCAATAGGATGTGTGCCTCGCGCGACCAAGACCCAACGAGTTTTGCCAATTTTCTGGGTCACCCAGGTAGAAGGCCACGAAATCGCACCATAATGTAAGGAGATTTCAAAAGCACCACGAAGTGCGACTGGCACCATTTGGTCTGGAGCCAAATCTAAAAAACGAAATGAATAATCTAAAAAATTCTCTCCCAACTCGCTAGTGACCGAAGCCACTAAATGAGTATTCAGAAAGGAGGTACTTGCTATTCCCAGCGTTTTCTTTATTTTTGTCTTGCCCTGCCCAAAGATCAGCGTCTTGAGGCTTTCGCTTGAGTGGATCATTTCATTGGCAATTTCTAAAATCTCCACCCCCTGTGCGGTCAGTAGTACTCCCGATACCGATCGTTTATACAATTTTGTCCCTAATTTTGCTTCTAAGTGCTGAATAGTTTTCGAGACATTGCCCGGAGTCGTATTTAGGCGACGAGCCACCTCACGAATAGACTTGGCTCGACTCACTTCCAAGAAAATTTCCAGGTCGCGGATTTTTATCGATGATATCGCTTCGTTCATGGGCCCTCACAAGTCATCAAATTAGAAACATATGTTTCAATTTTTATATTACTCACAGTTGTAATCCAAAGGCTTGCCGCATAGGATCGCAAAAGGTGTTAACGTATCTACATGAAACTAGGCTGCCCGCCCGCTTGGTGAGTTTGTAAGGCCGTGTTATTTCTCTTCGAAATATACGCCGCTGTTTTGCTCTGCTGCATTGGGCTTAAGCTTTTTCCAATCAGTAAAAATCTTTTTACCCGTCTTCTTCAATGAAAAAAGTAGGTCTCCCATGCTATAACCTTTTCCAGATTTATTGTTATTTGCGGACCCGCCGTAACCAGCAAAGAAAATATTGATCGAATTAAAATCCCCCTGAAGGCGACATAAAATAGAATCATTGCTTCCAGGACTCTGTATGGTCAGCGTGGCACTATCTGGAGTAGCTTTATCAATATCGAGTCTATATTCGATGGGTCCTTGCTTCCCATCTGCCGACATCTCTGCACTGCCAACATAACTATATGGGCCCATCCATTCCGCCATTTTATCTTGTGGGATGGAACTACTTTGTTTTGAATCCTCTCTTTGTTCCTTCTGAGGTTTGGGCGCTGTACTACAACTGAGTGTCGCACAAAAGAAAATAGCAAGAAAACAACCTTGCTGAAAAAATGTATAAAATTTCATACTCGTAGGCGCTCTTTGCAAACATCGTAAAACCATAGACACTCCTTTTCATGGTTTTTGTATTTACCCTGATCCACGTATAGATTCCGAGGTAAAAGGGGTATTTTTCGATTCTACACCCTAGCATGGGACTCTGAAAAGCATTCTTATCTATGCTCCGTGCATATAAATATTTATCTCTCAGATTTTTGCTGAATCAGCATAGCCTGGTATGAATTATTGGAATGTATCGAGATCCGATGACTTATCGATTGTTTCCACATTGTATTTAATCCATCCGAAAAAATATTGTGGTTCAAAAAAAGCAATTCCGTAATTTTCGGCAAACAGACGATCCGAATTGCTAAAATTAAAGCCTGGGCGTCCATCGGGACGTATTTCTCCAGGTATATCTTTGCCTGGCTTCGCTTTTAAATAGGCCGAATCACCAACCATGTATGAACGTCGTTTATCAATTTGTAGCCCTCGCTTTTCTAACAGCTCTTCAAGTCGTACTGCCATGCCAATACCGGGTTTACGATCCTCGTTATCAAGCTCAGCGAAATCGTAATAATCTACTTGCGCACCCAATCTGCGAAGATCTTGTATCATATTCGATAGGGCCGCATTGGCCTGATCCAACGTGATATATTTAGGAATTCCTGCCTGATTGGAAATAATAACCACTAAAAAATGCTCTTGGTTAAGTTCGTGTATTTTCTCTGCTACTCCGGGGAGAATGATATAATCATAGGCACCATTCGCGGAGGGTAATCCACTCTTGGAAACACGTAATGTGGAATCAGCATCAAAGAATGCAACCTTTATCATACCATTTTGCTGCAGCAAATCTTGTGTGAGAAATTCACGGCGCTGCAAATCCTCAGCCTGAGCTAGCGAAATAAATAAAAAACTTATTAAAGTCATCAACGACAAAACCCGGGTCATCATATCTTTTACATCCTTACAATCTACTGCTCTTTATCCTGAATATATTAAAACACTGAATTTCTGGAGAATATTAACGCTTCATCCAGACATCGCTGACACCGATTAGTAGTCTAATTTAATCGGTGCCGATAGCCCCCCATGTAACAATTACCCTATCTGCTACGGCCAACAAAAATCCAGGAAGAGGCCACTGAAATTTTTCATCTTTTTAATATTTTTAACTTACTTAATAAGAGTTTCTTGTGCTAAGGTTTTCCGAAGCTTAACCATCTTCAAAGGAAGCGTATGAAAAATTTAATGATTCTTTTCGCAGGTTTATTTTGTTTCTCGGTATTTGCCCAAAACAATCAGGAGGGCACCAAAGAAACCAATAGTGCACTAAAACAACTCGCCATTAGTAACTTAGTTCAAAATTATATAGCACAAAAAAATTCCATCAAATTTCAAGGAAAATTTTTCGATAAAAATAACTTACTTATCAAAAACATGGGCAATAACTGTACTGGCGATGGCTCTAACTGCATTGATGCCGCCTGTGGCTTTTTACCCAGCTATAGCTGTGATGAAATTTCGGAAGTGCAAGAGGTTGGCAAAGCCTGTTTAGGACAAACTGATGGTTCCTGCATAAAAACCGCGTGCTCCAAACTACCAAGCTACGCTTGCGACGAAATTTCTGAAATCAAAGCTGTCGGCATGGCCTGCAAAGGTAATTTTTCGGGTGATTGTATTGAGGAAGCTTGCAATAAACTCCCCAGTTACAGCTGTGATGAAATCACCGAACTTAAGGCTATTGGTCAAGCCTGTGAAGGTGTAACATCTGGTTGTATAGAGTCCGTCTGTAAAAAACTCTCCTCCTACCAATGCGATGAGATTTCTGAAATCAAAGAGATCGCTAAAGCTTGCAAAGGTATGTAACTCGAGTATTCACGAAATATCGGATGTCTTCTCGTTTGAGGTTTTTATTTCGTAAAATACAGGCACCAGCAGTTTGTTTTTTATTTATTTCTTGCACACACACTGCCGCGTCAACCACGCCATTTAAATCACGCGTACAATGGATAATGGGCACAGATATTACGGTTTCTATGCCCGAAAAAAATGTCGACCACTTTACCGACGTTTTTAAAATTATACGGGATGTCGATAAACAACTATCCACATACAAAGCAGACTCTGAAGTCTCGCAATTAAATAAATTTAAAAAATTACAAGTCAGTGACATGACCTACCAAGCTATCGCTTTATCCTTAGATATGTTTGCGAAAACCTATGGTTATTTTGATCCGAGCCTAGGACAGCTCACGATAGATGCCTATGCCTTTGGACTTCAAGGGGAAAAAACTCCCAACGAAAATCAAATAAAAATGGCCTTGTTACATACCGGCGGAAAAAATATTCAGCTCATTCCACCCAATACCGTCGTACTCAAAAAAAACATCAAGTTAGATTTTGGCGGTATTGGTAAAGGCATTGCTGTAGATCTTGCCATTAAAAAACTAAAAGATCACGGGGTACGGGAAGGACTAGTATCAGCAAGTGGCGACGTACACTGCCTGAGTATTTGCGATATGAGTGTCATCGATCCTTTCCAACCCAATCGCATTTTCTTGGTTATGAAAGACTTGCCAAAAGATTCTTCTATTTCTACTAGCGGGACATATGAGCGTTATATTAAACATCAAAAAAACCATCACTTGCTCAACCCCCTAACAGGTCACCCATCACAAACATTTGTGAGCGTAACGCTAGTGGGAAGCGCATTAAATGCAGAACTCGACGCATGGGCGACAGCCCTCAGCGTAATGCCTATCGATCAAGCTATTCGTGAGGCCGAAAAACACACCGACTTTGCGACTCTATTTATTTTACCCGATCACAAAATCATTTTATCAAAAAATTTTTCTAAATTTGTTCCTTACCCTGACTGGAAATACAACCCTTAAGGCAGATCCCTGTTTGCCCTCTTCTATTTGAAAGACCCACATAGACACGAATATACATCTCATTATAATGTTTTGATTAATTTTTAATAATTGATTTAAATAAAGAACCCACGGTTAACCCAAAACTCACTTGCAAACCAAGAAATGTAACGGCCTTAAGAAAAAGAAATTTCTCCCCAAGAAAAATAAGAAAAACTCCACAATAACAATTACAAATAGTAAATAACCATAAACTATAGATAAGATATAGATTCTTTTTAGTGGTGAATAAAAAAAAATGTGTCAGGGTGAAAACAATTAATCCCAGAGAAACACAATGCGGTAATGCTGTTTGCAGATGGTGGTATAAACCAAAGGGTGTTCCATCCGGCCCCACATAAAACCTATGTAGATTTTCTAGTTTCCAACCATAACGTTGCGTAAAAACTAAAAAACCAAAAACAAATTGTAAAACAAGCAGTGCTGAAAAGCTAAAAATGCCTAACAACAAAACTTTTTTACTCATGTTTTGTAAAAATGATTTAATGATAGTTGGCATCAGTAGATCTCTTGCGCGAAAACAAAATTTTAAAAAAACAATGAGCTAATATAAAACAAAACAGCATGTGCTGTGTCCAATAAGCACATAACTTAATCCATGCGAAAGACGTATATCCAAAATAAATCGCAATGGGGCTTATCGCATTAAATAATATAGATAAATTTAAAAGAGCAGCAACAATTAATAGATTTTTTTTATTGGTTGTGAGCCGAAAGACAATAGCAAGTAGGCATACTGACGCAATAATTCTAAGAAATAAATCAATATGAAGTAGTTCAACCAGCTGATCAAAGCTCATGGGCGGAATGAACAATTCCTCATTACCAAGAATTTTATTGCTTAAATCCGTTGCGCTTGCTCCTAGGGATTCTTTTTCGAGACGAGGCTGTAGAAAAAAATAAATAGAAAGATTGAATAAAAAAAACAAAATAATCTTTTTTAATAGCGGAGATTCCTGTAAATCCCTGGTGACCACAAACCTCATTTATTATCCCTCGACGGAATGGTTTGTGAAGAATTTAACTTCCATATTGCTTTAGCTATACTGACACTTTTGTTAACGGCCTGTGCAGACAGTGTCGCCCCAGTTAAGGCCGTCACATTTTTTTTTAACATTGCTGATTCCAAGCTAGAACTTCCTGAGAACTGCTTTAGCCATTCTTTATTTGGAATGTACTGCTTAGGTTCAAAAAATGCGACAATCTCAACGTGCTTAACATTACCTGTGCTATCAATACAAACCATAATAAGGGCGTTTTTTGTACGAACTTTTTGGGTATCCAGATAGCAAATTCCTAACTGTTTTTGTTTTTTTTGAATGGTATAGAAACTAAAAAGATTCGAATCTAGTTTAATTTCAGCAAGCTTCTCAATTTGATTTTTTTTATCTTTGGTTAGTAAATTATTTTTATGGGTAAACTCTATCTCCGCTCCAAATTGTTCACGCAACACTTCTTCGGGATGGGCGATCAGCTCTGCCTGCACCGGCAATGAAACGACTAGAAATACCCAAAGGAGCACGGTGGGGCTTTGCTGAAATAGAAAATGTGTTTTTATAATCATGCGAAAAATGGCCTGAATATGTATTTTTGCATACATCTTCAGACAATTTGTTACTTGAACAGCTTGTCGCTGTCCTTTTCTCGAAAGATCCATGTATTTAAAAGACAAATCCCATCCCCAGCTGGAAGGCACTATTATACTTGTTGTTGGCCGTTTTACTATGTAAGTAATTGGCTTTTAACGTCACCGTTGGTACAGGTTTAAAATTTACACCTGTTGTGATGATTTCCATATCATAGGCTGGGTTAGCTGAAAAGCCCGGCGCCACTTTTTCGTTAAGATTGTATTTTGTAAATCGAGTAAAAAGTGGCAATTGGTATTCCGCACCCCATAAACGAGCGATATCGTAAGAAACAGTAGTATAATACCCTCCCGCTTTAGAGCCCACTGGGTTGGTCGGTGTGGAAATCAACTCGGCATCCGAAAGCGATCCGCTTGCATAGAGCCCTCGCCACTCAAACCCTGAATGTTGATAAATAAAGTGGGCTTCCCATAAATTCATTTTATAGGCATTTAATTGCGCCCTATTTTGTGAACCCTGGCCATAATAATAAGATCCCCCTAGTTCCAGATTTGTGCCTCGCCCATAGGAAAGACTTGCCACCGAGGCCCAATTATTAGCTTTGGCTTTAGCTCCCCCTTGCTTGTAAGCACTAACCCACGAACCCCCGTCAGCAGGAAGACTCATGTCAAATCCGTTTACGACCGCCACATTGTATTCCACATTATTGTATGTACCGAATAACATGATACCATTTTCATTCCATGTAGAGGGGATAAGTAGTGTTTCGATTTCCGGGCGGTCCACGCTGTTAAAGTTGACAGGTTCATGGCGCGTGTTAGTTAAGCCAACGGGAAGGAGCATGTTGCCCGCTCTTATATTGACTGTGTCTGAGAGTAAAAAATCAAGGTAAGCGAATTCAACGATAGCCTCTCCCTCTCTGCCGTCGTCTTTCGCACCCGCATGTTCGAATTCAATTTCGGTATTGAGAATAATGTAATCAGTGAAACGATAACCAATGTACGGAATGAATCGCGCAAGATCTGTATTTTTATCTGCGCCCATAGTGTTGGTGTATTTCAGCTCTCCATAACCACCGATAGAAAGACGATTGGGGTTGTAATAAACTTTGGAGGCCGCAGGACCCATGCCACGGAAAGACTTAAGCGTTAGATCCGGCATTAAAATTTTATCTTTAAGCGTCGACATCTCGTCAATCAAGGCTTGATCTTTATCAGATTGCGCATTTTGCAGCTCTTGGATTTTTTTATTGAGCTCGTCGATTTGTTCTTGCGTAGAGAGAGCTTTGGGCGCCGCTAGGGAAAGCGAGCTCATACCAAGAAATAATATAGAAATCAGAATTGCGTGTTTCATGTTGTGCACCTTATCTTTATTTTCTTTTAATTTCTTCTAGTTAATAAAAATACTTACGCCTATCAAGAAAAACTCATTTTTGAAATCAAGATGATTGATACATAAAAATCAAATGAGAATGGGCGGAAATTATTAAGCCCTATTTATGAGATGGGTTCTACTCATCCGTGAGTGTTTTTAGGAATTCCACCAACGCCTTTTGATCTTGTTGAGTTAATTTTAGATTGCCGAGCTCTTTGTGATTTACGGTCTCAGAAACTTCCGCCCGTGGCCAGCAATTTTGTGCTACAGCCTCTTTCGCAGGAAGATCGCCCTGACACGGTGGCTTGGTGTCGCGCGTGTTATAAAAATCGATCACCTGTTCCAACGTTTTAAAATATCCGTTGTGGCCGTAAGGGGCCGTGAGAGCAATATTTCTCAGGGTTGGCACACGAAAAAAACCACGATTCTGCGGTATATGAGTTGTGGCAAATAAACCCATATCAATATCGATATGACCAAGCTGAGTAACCTCGGGGTTTTTGGGTAATCCTAAATTATCGTAAGTAAAGTCTGTAAACAATGGCTGTTTGGCACTATTTTTTGTGTCGAGACTATGGCAAGCCGCGCAGTTCCCACGCTTTTCATCTTTAAAAACATTAAAACCAACCTCTTCCCAGCCTGTAAAAGTATCTTGTCGTGCCATCACCCGATCAAATTTTGATGAAAAAGGAGAAAAGAGTTTCGTCGACTCAAAACTGGCTACCGCGTTTGCAATATAATCGTAATTTTCTACCACTTGTGCCTCTGTTAGATCGCCATCAGGGCAAGCTCGATGACCAAAAACTTTTCGAAACAAGGTGCCATAGACATCTATGCTACATGCTTGAGTTACCACATGCAATTTTGTCGAACCCATCTCTATCGGATTAAGCAAAGGACCTTTCGCTTGATCCTCTAGTGAGTGAGCGCGACCGTCTAAGAAAAGGCCTCCAACGTAAATCAGTCTTCCCTGGTCATCCACTTCTTGATGAAGTGGTGGAATAAACTGACCATACATGGGCGAGGGCGCATTGCGATTACCAAAGTGAGTCGACAGGGCTCCTTGAGAGACAGGAAATAATCCAAGACTGGGATCTGCAAAAGAAGATCTCGGGCTATGGCAGCTGGCACAGGATTGGCCTTGTGGTAACGAGAGTCGTGTATCGGTAAAAATTTTGAAACCAAGTAATTCTTTTTCGGAGAGGGTTGCGAGATCCATCTCGGAAAAATCTGAAATCACATTTTTATTTTCGGTTTTATGTAGTGGTGTGCGGTTTTTTGAACATGAAACAAAATAGAAACCCAATATTAAAATTAAAAACAGTTGTCTCATCTACTTCACCTATAACCCAAATCCGCAGATACGGACTAAAAAGAAAGGGTTCTTTCGAATGAAGACTAGTGTTTGAGCATAAAAAACGTCAAGAAAATCAGCTTTTTTTGCTATTTGGTTTTCAATATCATTTGGCTTTCAATTTATCTTCGTCACAAACCCTGATTGGTTAATGAACGGTATTCAAAAATAGATCCTATCGGCAACCGACAAACAGACCACAGATGGTGTACGAATAATCGTACCCCCCCAATCAGCTTAATACTTTAAAGATTTAGTAATGTATCGTTCATCACCCGCGCAGTTTTATTTCATTGTAAGTGATTGTAAAACAAGGTTTTCCACTATAGCGATATCTTCTTGGGGCATTATGTGTCTTGTGGTTACACCTGTATTCGCATCGGTATAGTCTTCGGTATTAATCACAAAATTTAATTTATTGTCGCTTTCTGACACTTCAACAGAATACCCTTCATTTTGCAAATGGCTCATAGCTGCGCGCGCAAGAGATCGAAGCTGGTCTTTGTGTTGAGTTGGGATAGTAAACTGTAGCACAGTAGAATATGTAGTAGTTGTTGTCGTCACAAAATTACGCCAAAACTTAATAATAACCTGTCCCGGTTGCCAATTTAAATGCAAAAAAATCAGCCTTTTGTGCCTCAGATAATTCTAGTGGGGCCTTTTTTTGACTGCGATTCAAGAAGTCCCTAAGAATAAGACGTGTTAATGTAGTTGGCTGCTGGTGATAGTAGGTAAAAATCTCAACACACTTTTGATTACCAAATGATTGGCTGGTGAATGTATAAATAGTTGTCAGTAGAGCAAAAATAGGCAACGAGTTTCTAAATTTTTTGTTCATAATTCCTCCGACTTTAATTAAGTCGAATATACAGGTATCACCAAATACCTAAAGCAATCCGCAGACCACCCCAAGGTGTTATCTATTCAATTAGTTCAATCTGTATCTAGACTAATGTTTCCCACTGATAATATCACTGAACGCTTGCTGGTGTTTTTCGCAAGATCCATGATTTATTACAATTTTCTTGTAGTTCTAACCTATTAAATATATTTATAAATCTAGAAAAGTTCGGTTTTTCTACAACTTTTACTGATTTTCTTGTAGCAAATTTAATGTACCTACAACTATCTGAAATCATTGTCATAATCACTCTAGCCTCATTTTTCTACAAAAAATAGCTAAAAACTTGTAGGAAAAATCCGATTGATCTACAATAAATTCAACAAATATTGTAGGAAATCTTGTAGATGAGCGCAAAAGAAAACTTTGAATTTTTAAATTCCCCTATCTGGCTAAATTATACTCATCGAGAATATAAAACTCCGGATGAAATGTATTATCGTCTAAAAAATAAGAGTCCAAAATCGGCAGTTTCCAACTGGAGCGAGACACAAAAAAAAATAATCAGCTTAAGAAAGACCACAGCTGTTCCTCTATTCTTAAAAACGCTAGGAAAGAATTTCTGGTTTTATCCTGCGGACTGCATCCTTCAAAAAGCGGACACCCTTGAAAAAACAGGTGTACAGCTACATCAAACAATTGTTCAGAATGCGAGCTTCAAGGAAGAGTTTTTCTTAGACTCTATGATCGAAGAAGCTATAACTTCAGCCATTTATGAGGGCGCCAACAGTACGCGCGCAAAAGCTCAAGAGTTAATCGCGTCCGGCAATTTGCCTAAGAACAAAAATGAGTGGATGCTTATTAACAACTATGAAGCAATGAAGTGGATAAAGGAGAACCGTAGCAGGTCGGTTTCCAAAGAAGTCATCGAAAGCATACACCAAATAGTCACAAGAAATACTCTTGAGGGGGATAATGCTAATTTTTCAGGTCGATTTAGAACTGATACAGTGCATGTGCGCTCCTCAAGGAATGAAATAAAACACGAAGGCATACCCTTTAAGCAAATTGAAAATACATTAAATGAAGTGTTTCAGTTAACTGCTGAAAATCCAAGATATTTTCCCACAGTTATACGAGGAATACTCCTACACTATTTCATAGCTTATATTCATCCTTTCTTTGATGGTAACGGACGCACAGCACGCGCACTATTTTACTTCAAAGCAATGAGAAATAATCTTCATTTTGTAGAGCTGCTCTCCGTTTCAGCGTATTTGAAAAATCATGGGAAACAATACGAAAAATCTTTTGAAAAGGTCGTGGGCAACGAATTAGACATCACATATTTCATTGATTTTAACTTAGATGCCCTTCTCAAGGCGGTGCAAGAAGTTGAGAGAAAAGTAACCTATTTGATGAGCCTAACGCAAATTAAAGATCATCTCCCAATATCCGATAATCAGATCGGGCTCCTACAAAGATTGGCTCTTAATAAGTTCAGAAAGATAAGTATTGAAGAGTACGCCTCGCAAATAAACAAATCACGAGAAATTGCTCGTCAAGAGCTAAAACAACTGCAAGAACTTGGTTTTTTACAGGAGGAAAAATCTGGCAAAAAATTTGTTTATCATGTTCTAAAAGAGGTTCTCGACAAACACTTAGCCAAATCTTAGACGGGTCTACATCAATAAGGAGGGCCGTCAGGACTTTTGTTCTACTTGGTTAACGACAACTAAGATAACGAAACCTGTTGACCAGTAGTACTAGCTAGTACAGCACGGACTTACATATGAGATATGTGTCTCACAAGTAAGTCCGTACGCGTTCACCCGCGTTCACATTCACTGTCAGGACATCTCTTTAGCCCCATCAATGTCCGCAATTTGCTGTTGCACCATATTGGCGAAGCAAATCAGCCATGTTCGCAAAGTAGCCAAAGCCGAAGCTTTCGTTGTGCACATTAAGTTTGGCATAACAATATGGGGTTGCAGACTCTTTATAAACGCCTTTCACATTGGGGTTTGCGCCCGATTTGAGAAGAAATTTCACAACATCGCCATGACCTCTTGCAAGAGCCCAGTAAATGGCTGTGCCATCTTTATATCTACTGCCACTCGGGATTGGATCATAAACTGCATTGACATGATTAATGTCGGCCCCAGCTTGTACTAAAATCTGCACGGATTCCAAATCACCCGCTTGCGCAGCCCAGGGAAGTGCAGCGTTCCTTAAGTCTTTCTCACTGGTATCATAGAGATTAGGATTTGCACCATGATCTAAGAGGAGTTGAACAAAACCTGCACATCCCCCAGCTACCGTCCGATCACAGTTGCTCCAAGTGTGCTGAAGTGCAAAACCAAAATTATCATTCGCATTCATGCCCTGTGAAAGCAGGTACTTGGACATGGCAAGATTGTGACTATCTGAAGCAATACCGGTCGCGGCAAGATACTCGAGCGCGTTCAATACTTTGCCATCAACTACCAAGTGACTCAAATCACCTCCACGTGCTTGAAGCTCCTGCAAAGTAAGTAGGTTGTTGTATCTAATGGACCTCATGATGTACTCTTCCAAAGAGAAAACACCATCAGCGTTGAAGTCCCAGGAACTGATAATTTCGCGCACTAATGTCTCTGGAGGACAAACAGCAGGAACTCCTTCACAGGAGCCTATGGCCGCGCCCAAAACAGTACTCTTTGTTTTTGCAAAGGTCAGTTGCTTTGCGCCTGCATCCAGGAGTAAGCCGATCCGTTGCCACTTTTCAGAATCATTCAGTGGGAGCCAATAATCCCAATATTGAGAATACAAGCTTTCAGGATTTAGCGAATAGAAAATAGCTGCCACGTCATCCACAAGGGTATCAACATTTGGTTGAGTCGCTAGTGCCTGATTTAAAACTGCCGGCTTGGCTCTCGCTGCAAGAATGGACAGGTTTGTGTAATTCTGAACCTCATGATGGCGAGTTACTACCTGATTTAGTGCTGAGAGGTCAATTCCACGCAAAATGAGGAAGCTCACTATGTTTTGCCTATCATTTGAATTTGTAAATTGGTTGGGTGACACCAAAAGGTAGAGCATGCCGATGGCTGACCCATTGAATCTGTCTAAACCCTTTGAGAATGATCCAGGAAATTTATATGCACAATTCGAGTTTACATCGCCTCCAGCATCGACAATCCCCTTGATTTCAGAAAACGAAGGGTTTTTGTCCTGAACGGCTTCACACAATGTTCGCGCCGATGCCTGTGACGCCGAAAGTCCGATCGCAAATAGTGCAACGCCCGAGATAAATATGGTTCTCACAAAAAATCTAATCATACAAGCTCCTCTCATTAGATTTACATTGGGGTTCCCTGACCCAAACTAATTGGATACATCAAGCCTAAGATTTATTTCAAGATTGGGGAAAGAGAAACTGATTTTTACTTTAGTTTGCTCATATAAATTTAGTAATACTGTAATTCCCCCTCTGATGGAGTAGAACCTTCAATTTTTGGGAATCAGAGTTTGGGTGGCGAGAGTTCGCCTACTATCAAAGTTGGCGGAGAGAGTGAGATTAGGTCGAACGTATTTTTCAGTGCATTTTTAAGTTACTGTAATGTTTAATTAATCTAATATTTTCAATTATTTAACAGAGATCCTGTCATGCTCAGTTTTTGCGGTTATTTTTGGGTTTTTATGGTGTTTTGTGATTGAAACCTGCCATAAACCTGCCATGAAAATCATTCGAAATATGCTACAATATTTCTATGGAACAAGGACGTCCTAGCAAGTACAAGCAGTGTTATAATGATGAAATAATCAGCTTCATGTCAGAAGGCAAATCTCTAACAGGTTTCGCTGCCAGCATCGGTGTTTGTAAAGACACTATCTATGAATGGACAAAGAAATACCCCCAGTTTTCCGACGCATTGAAGATCGCTAAGACTAAATGCGAGGCGTTCTGGGAGGAGAAAGCATTAGAGGGTCTATTTGTCGATAAAGACAAACGGCTCAACACTAGTCTCTGGAGCTTCTATATGAAGTGTCGTTTTGGTTGGAAAGAAGAGAGCGAAGATGGTGGACACACGGTGATCACGTTGAACTACGCCGTAAATGACCCGAAAGATATAGAAGATTCATAACTCAAAGAACTCCTAAACAAAGGAGTAATTTGTGTCTCGTATTTTAGAATATAGTCTAGGTCTGCCTTTATACCAGAGGGTCATTAGAACCCCACACCCACGTTGGCACTCAGGGCCATCTGGGTGCTTATCTTTAGCCTCTCTTACGAGACCATTTGTCTCTTATGGGAGATTCGCCTTCTATCCCCTTCCAAGCTATTGCCTAATAGGGAGATGGCTATGAACGCAATAGGTAAGACTCTAAAGGCTGAGTGTCAAAAGAGAGGTATTACTCTCACTCAATTAGCTAAAATGGCAGGAGTTCCTAAGGCCACCCTACATGCGTGGACCTCTGGCCGTGAGCCATCTTTAAAACAACTAAAGAAGGTTGCAGACGCATTAGGATTGTCTTTCTACAAACTGGCTTTCGGTATTCATGATCCTAATGAAATACAGGGTGAGGTGTTACTGAAAGAAATATTTAGTGGAGATGTACGTGTAACACTCCATAAAATTGAAAGGAGAAAAAATGATTAGAGTGCTTTTAGCATGTATTGTTCTTACTGGATGTGCCACGGTGCAAATCCCACATCAGGAAGCACAAATACCAAATAAAAGATTAAGTACCAGTGACGTGATCAAAAAATTAGAGAAATGCTTAATTAAAAAGGGCTTTGTTATCGCGAGACAATCAGAGGGCTTAATAGATACACAATATTTGAAAGTTAGTAAAGAAGGTCGACATTCTATTTATCAACGCTTGTCTTTATTCTCTGAGCCAAACACCGTAAAATACGTGAACAGATACGCATGTGCTATTGATCCCGCTGTAGAGGCTTCGATAAATAAAGCCATTTCTGGTGTTGCTGTAGCATCGTATGACAAAGAAAAGCCCTGCGAATATCTCAAAAGCTCTCCCAATGGAATACCTGAGAAGTTCGACCAAATGAAGAGAGAGACCAATCAATTTCTTCAACAGTGTATCGATTAGAATCAAATAATATCATTCTTAATAAACGCCAATATTTATTAAGAAAATAACTGCAACAATGCTGTTCAAACGGACGTTTGATAAAAACTGTTTTGATTAGATACGTTCGACATATTCATAGGCAAAACTAGCCTTAAGAGAAGAGGTGGTGAACCGATAGGAGCACTATAGAGGTGAAAATGTTTAACATATCAAAAAAAGTTCGCGCACGAATCGTGACAAGTCTGCATAAATATCAACCTATTATTCAAGCAGCTCTAGCTAGAGACGTTAACGAGACGGATACTGTAACAATTGTGAAAGACTTTTTCTCTGATTGTTTTGGGTACGATAAATACAGTGAGTTAACCTCTGAATTTGCAATTAGAGGAACTTTTTGTGATTTAGCTGTGAAGATAGAGAATCGCGTAAAGCTCCTTATCGAAATTAAAGCCCCAGGTGTAGATTTAAAAGAGAATCAAATCAAGCAAGCTGTAGATTACGCAAGCAACTCTGGTGTTGAATGGGTTGTCTTAACAAATGCTGTTATGTGGAAGTTATATAAAATTGAATTTAAACAGCCGATCGAGGCTAAACTAGTGTCTGAATTTAACCTTCTAGAATTTAGCCCTAAAATTGAAGAAACACAGCAAAGTTTATTTATCTTCACCCGCGAAGGCTTAACTAAATCTGCTCTAGAGGATTTCTATGGAAAATCCGAAGCAACCAGTAAATATCTAATTGGATCAGTACTTTTAAGCGATACAATATTGAGTGCGATTAAGCGCGAAATTCGCAAAATCCATACTGATGTGAAAATTGAAGACTCTGCAATATCGACTATACTTTTGCATGATATTATAAAGCGCGAAGTTTTAGAGTCACCACAGTTTAATGAAGATCAAAAAATGGTAAAAAAAATGCAATCACGCGAACAAAAAAAGAAAGAGCACAAAAAAACTTTAAGCGCTTTAGTGAGCCACGAACCAGCTTGTGCGGAAGAATCTGCTACAATCGTGAAAGTATCTTAGGTTAGGCACTCAATAATTCATACCCATTATGAGCGATAGAAGCTCCTACTTTTATCCGTCCTGTCTATAAAGGGGATGTAAAGGCCTTTTGCTAAATTCTCCGCTTTAACCACCCATTTAAAGTCTAGAACGAAAATACCGATAGATAGTAAATGGGCAGAAAGAAAGCAAATGTATACAATATACTTTTATCTGCTAGACGTAATAGGGGCAAAAAAGGCACGAATCTTAAATCTTTGAAGGCCGAGTCTGAATCTAAATTTGCCAAACTTTTGAAGCCATTTCTGGAAATGGCCGCAGAACCTGAGAATAATGCAAAAAGAGTATCTTTTGTTCATCAATTTTATTCAGAGGTAGTTAAATGGAAGGTCTTGACGTTACCAAAATACTTAGAGCCACGTTATGAAACCACAAAAGAAGCACTAGAAAAAGTAAATCTTCTCGCCTCTCTGCAATCAAAATTCTCTAATTCACTTTTTAAAATCCAGGATGTAAAGGCCCTAGTTCAAGATATTTTCTCTAGAGGCCCCGGAGAGTTAGAAGATGGTCAATCCTCAGCAGGAGAAAGAGAAATTGCATATCTGAATCGCATAGAGTATGGGATAGATACTGAGGTCATTCAGGAACATTTATGGCATTTTGTAGGTGAATCAAACGATAAAAATTTATCTCTTTTTATAGAGTTTGTCTTTCTGCCGTTTATGAGAATCGAATTATACGATTTTTTTGGTAGTTCCATGGTTTCTTACCCTATTCGCGTCTGTTCCGTTTGCAAAACTATCTTTAATGCAAATAAATGCGATCGCAGCGTTTGTAGCGACAAATGCCAAGTATCGCAAAAACGTGAAAGCCGAATGGGATGTAAAAAAACATAAAAGCCTCATAGTTTTGACCTAACAGATATATCCGTACATTTTGACTAACAAATTTATTTTTTTTCAATTTTCTGCGAAAACGCACGCAGGAGATTACAAATGGACATTAATATTAAAGATTGTATAGCGTTTCTGAGGGCTTTAGATCCACAAGCCACTGAGTTCACGTTTCAGACATTTTATGATGCAAAACGCCCCAGAGAAATAGATTTCTTAGCAAGAGGCGAGTTCGAAAAAGCTCTTAGGAACTACAAGTTAAAGAAAGAAGATTTACAGAAAAAGCTAGGTAGACCACATCAAGGCTACTTCCATGGCAAACCTGAAGATCATTTCCATTGGTTTAAAAAGCTTCAAGATTGTGGGGCTGGGATATTTGTTACTATTAATAAAACAGTTATTGGAGAAAGGTCTGCCAAGAGTGTAATTGCACTACGGGCTGCATTTATAGATAACGACGATGGTAAAAAATTAGATTTACCACTAACCCCATCTATAGTGGTTCAGTCAAAACGAGGTGAACATTTTTATTTTACACTCAAGGAGGGAGAACCCGTTGAGATTTTTAGTACGCTACAAGTCTCATTGGCGCAACATTTTGGTACAGATTCTTCTGTAAAAGACAAGTCTCGCGTAATGCGGCTCCCTGGTACCTACCATCTCAAAAATCCGAATGAACCTTTCTTGGTGACCTTAGATCAAATCAACAAGGTGCAGTACACCTCATGGGACATTTTTTCACTTATTGATGTCCACCCTGGAGGCAAAAAATGAGTTTAGAGAATGCACGAAAGTATTTGTTGAAAATTCCAGGCGCTATTGAGGGAATGAAAGGTGAAGAGACGACATTCAAGGTTTGCTGTCTTTTGGTTAACGACTTTAATTTATCGTCTGAAGAGACTCTCAACCTATTATGTGAGGACTGGAACAATAGGTGCTCACCACCATGGGAGAAGGATGAGCTTCTTGAGAAGATACATAATGCTAAGGAATATTCGACCGGACGTCCTGGATCGAAAAGCAAAAAACACAATAAGAGTTCGCCGAAAAAGGAAATTGTTACTAGAAGGCTTTCTGATATCGAGTCTCGTGAGCTTGAGTATATTGATGAGCCTTACATTCTCCGTGGGATGCTAACTCTTTTGTCTGGTGATCCAGGAGTATCGAAGTCGACTCTTGTCCGTGAGATTGCAAAAAATGTTAGTGTTGGAAAGTCTTCACTAACGACAAACGAGATAGATATTGGAGATGTGCTATACCTAACCAATGAAGATTCACCTGAGTATGTTATAAGACCACGAATGGAAAAAATTGGAGCTGATCTTTCAAGGATTGTTCTTTGTGAAGACTCTCTAACTTTTGATCCTGAAAGTCAGGTATTAATAAAAAAGGCAATTCAAGAGAACAACATTTGTCTGTTAATTGTTGATCCAATCATTGCTTATATAGGCGCTACAAAGAGCGCAAACGAGGCAACACACGTTCGAGAAACAATGAGCTTTTTATCAAACCTCGCTAGAGATTGTAATATTGCGGTTATCTGTATTAGACATTTAAATAAATCTACGATTGGCGGTCCAGCGATATATAGAGGCTTAGGATCTATAGATTTTACGGCAGCTTGCCGTAACGAATTTCATGTATATATCCACCCAGATGAAAAGGATATGAGACTCTTATTTCATGTAAAAACAAATGTCAGCGCTTTGCTTGAGCCATTGGAATATGAACTCGTTGATGGGGGTGCTAAAAACTTTAGAGTTTCTAACATGACCATTCAAGATATCACGTCTCTTTCTCATAGAACCCATAGCAAACTAGAAGATGCGGAAGAATTTTTGCGCTCATTCATTGAAGCCAATGGAGGGAAAGCAAAATCTAATGAACTCGAAATAGAGGCGAAAAAACAAGGAATATCTCAGACAACCTTGAAACGCGCACGAAAGAAACTATGTGTGTCAGATCAGGAGAGTAGTCCTTATGGCAACTTTTGGGTAGTCACCCTCAGGACCCAGGAGGCCACTTCCTCTGACCATATCGATGAGCCTCAGGGTACATCAGGGGTGTAATATGACATTGATATCTATAAGCGAGTTATCTGACGCGCTTAAAATCCCTAAAAACACGCTATACCAGCTCGTGCACCGTAGGGCCATACCCCATTATAAAATTGGGAAAGCCCTCAGGTTCGATGTTTGTGAAGTTTTAACACACCTTCAGAGAGGTGCTTCACCCAAAGATACTCATAGGTTATTAACTACATCTGAACCAAGTTCTTTGAAAATTGAATCTGCTATGCGAGCACGACGGGATCTCCACAAAGGAGGTTCCAATGGAAATTATAAAAAATAAAAAAGGCATTTGTTATCGCGTAAGGGTCTACACAGGGCCCAAAACTGTAAGTCGAACTTTTCGCACCAAACGTGAGGCTATGAATTGGCAAGCCAAAATGCGATTAGACCGAAAAAGTATTTACGATTGTGATTCTGATAACCAACTATGTCCGCAAAAGTACCTAAGTGAGGCAGCAGAAGAATGGTATTCATCGAAGGCCGAAGTCTTTTTATCGCGAAAAACCAAGGTGAGTTACCGAGGCTCCATATCTAAGTATTTGACCCCTTGGTTGGGTGATACACAAATTGGAATGGTGCAAGCGGCTCACGCTGAATCCCTCATCAAACTGTTAATTGAATCAAAGCTTCATGCCAAAACTGTGAACAGACATTTGTGTGTCTTTAAACAGATTATGCGTTTTAGTTTTGAGCGTGGTTGGATTGCCAAAAATCCACTGGCCACAGTCAGACAATTACCGTTACCTGACTCTGTTTTTACCTATCTCACCCGTGAAGAGATCAATGCGTTATTGGTTTCAAACCGTGGTGATCCTATTTACTCGGTGTTAATGATTGCACTAAATACAGGGATGCGGCTGGGAGAAGTGTGCGGCCTATGCTGGGACCAAGTGAGCTTTCAGTCTCGACAATTGGCAGTCCGAAGAACCATGTCGGTCTATGGTCTTTTGGAAACAACGAAAACAAGACGCATTCGGTATGTTCCAATAAACGATGAGTTAATGGCTTACTTAGCTCAATTGCACAGACAGCACTCATCGAAGTTTGTTTGTGTTACGGAGCATGGGACGGCTTGGAACGTGGACCACATGTCAGAACGAGGATTTGCAAAAGCTCTCCGTCGAGCGGAACTAAGAAAAGTGCGCTTTCACGATCTTCGGCATACTTACGCGTCTCACTTCGTTATGAACGGCGGTAGTATCTACGATCTCCAAAAGATTCTAGGACACACCCGAGGAGAAATGACGATGCGATATGCCCATCTCAGCCCCGATCATTTAGTAAATGCTTCGAATGTGGTGAGCTTTAACGGACTACAAACAGCCACCTGCCATAAACCTGCCATGAAAAATTTGAAGACGTAAATTCTTTAGTTATTTTTGGTAGTTAAAGTTAGTGGCGGAGAGAGTGAGATTCGTTCACAGCTAAATCTCGCACTCTCCTAAAATTAAGTATTTAGCTGTGATAACAATAACCTGAGCCACTTTGCGAGTCCACTCTTTGTCCGTCTTTTTTACTCTTTTCCCGTTGTGTCTGGTAACAAAATTGTAACAAACATTCAACGCGATTTCGTTTTACTCGGACTTATGAATTCTCAAAGCTTTAGCCTTCTCTACTGCTCTTCTAAAATCATCACCTAGCGCTGATGTGAGTTTACGAAGCGTCTCAATCTCCGGCACCATTTTGCCGTTTTCAATATTTGAAATATGACTGTACGGTAAACCACATTGTTTTTCTAAATCTCTCAATGACCAATTTTTCTTTTCTCGGAAAAATCTCACTAAATATTCTACTGTGAACAGTTCATTTCCTAAGCAGCTTATAAATTCATTAAGAACTAATGTTGTATCATCTGCCACTGAGTGTTCACCTGCAGGCCCTGTTAAAAAGTATTTGCCAGGTTTTGTTATATCGATCTCTGCTATTGGTTTAACTGCCATAAATACATATCGGCCAAAATATAACAATGTTATATATAATGTTGACCAATTCAGCACTTATACTATAACATTGTTATATATAAGCCTAAGGTCTAGACATAGGTCTAAGGCTTGCACTAGAACATACCGATAAAGTTATTAAGTTAAAAGGTCCCGCCTTGATGATAAGAGCCCATGGGGTTCTCCCGAAAGGGTAGTTGAGGCGGTCAGTTTTTTACTAGTAATACTCTGTAGTGCCCTTCTTAAAGATATCAAATTCACTGTGAACAGAATTTTTGATTTGATTGTACGGACGCATTTCTCCGTTATTCCATTTTTTATAAATAGCCCAATTAAGGTAATCCACAGCTTGTAATCCAATCGTAGACTTAGAATCCCAATGATGAATTTGGTGCATCAAGTTTGACGGGAAAGCATCCTTAAGATGTGTTTTGATTCCTTTATCGATGGCATTTCGCCCTTTTTTTACTGGCAAAGTATCTGTAACAAAAATCGCCTCTGATATTTGTTTGTGTTGATAGCCTTTCACTACATATGTAAGCAAATAACGTAATATCATGGGGTAAAATCGGTCTAGCTCTCTCACTTTAGGGTGAGCTTTATTTTTCTGTACAATAATACTATCGAGTCGAAAACTAGCATGATGTTTGTTGAGTATTTCAAAGACGCCGTCTCTTATTTCTTGCCGATCTTCAGAAGCATGGAATCTTTGTAAGTTTAGATGATGTGGTGACTCTAAGTATTTAAATTTTAAATCGATTAAATCTTGGTACCAAGGGAATGGGCGAAATGCTGATAAGCTACTTAAAATAAAATAATTGCTTCCTGTTTTGGAAAAATTTAAATCACCAGATTCATCTAAAAACATATAAAGTGCGTGCTTATTTTGCATTTGAACTACTTGGTCTAACCCCACTGCGGCTCTTCAGATAGCTGAGCTATTTTCACAGAACATTAAGGATATTAGCGACTTAGTTCACTAAAATCAAATTTGATTTAAGCGAATAAGAGCAAGATCAATATTTTTTAACGATCAAAGTCAATGCGTTGAGCTAGCCTGGCCTAAGTTCCTGAAATGGTGGGAATTTCCCCATAATATTCAATATTATTAAAATAATATTGAATATTATTCATATTTTAATTAAATAAATTAAAAGGAGATTAAATGGCAAAACTCATCACCCAGTGTCCTTCTTGTAGCAGCTCTCAGGTGTTTATCGACCATGTTCATTGCTCAGAGTGCTCAACACAATTCAAGGGACAATTCGAAATACCAGCACTTCTGAGACTCGCTCCTGAAGACATTCAGTTTATTGTTCAGTTTGTGAAAAATTCGGGGAGTCTAAAAGAAATGGCGAAAGACCTTGGTCTCTCGTACCCAACTGTCAGAAATAAACTCAATGAGATTATAGATAGCATTCAAGCCATCGAAAAAAACAAAACAACTGATAAGACGAAAATTTTGCGCGATCTAGAGCTAGGGAAAATTTCTGCTCAGGAAGCCGCAAAAAAATTAGCAGAGATATGAGGAATACAATGAATATCGAACAACAAAAACTCGTGGAACTTCTAAAAAATAATAAAATCAACAAAGATGAGTATGCTTTGCTCATGGGAGCCTTATCACCTTCGAATAAATCCAAGGTGTTTTCATTTTTACTAAACCCCTACGAAAAATTTTCGACACCTGTTGCTCTGGCTGTTGGAGTTACGACACTTTTGCTCCTAAGCATAGTTGCGCAGCTGTTTGGTTTTCATTTTCCGGATACCTTGAGTTTACAAGAAATAAAAACAAGCGCGGGCTCCTCGCTTGGAAGAAATCCTTTTTTCCAAAACATCGTCATTGTTCTTGTTACATCTATCTTGTTTTACCTATCCGCATTACTCTACAAACAACGGAATCTGCGATTTATTGATTTTGTTGCAACTAATTTATTGACTCGCTTTCCTTATCTAGTTGCTGCGATTATTTTAACGATTGTTTATAAAATATCTGGTTTTGATCCACACCAAGAACCAAAAGTAGAACTCTCAAACCTTGCCTTGTTTCCTATAGCTATTACTGGAATCGCTTGTTTGGCCTGGTGCCTGGCTATGATGTTCTACTCTCTGAAAGAATCATCTGGACTTATTGGGAAAAAACTTTGGGTTAGTTATCTGACCACATTATTACTCAGCGTCGTCATTACACTTGTAATTTTTCGTTTAATTTTAAACTAAGGAGAATATATGAAAAACAAAATTATCTTCGCGCTTCTATTTTTTATTACTCATGCAGCTCATGCTAATATAAATGAGATCTTAAAGACATTTACAGCAGACGATGGTCTTTTGATTCGTGGTAAAATAACATATCCAACTTCCTCACGCTCTCAAAAATATCCAGCTGTTCTTTTTTTGCATGGCAGCGGCCCATTAGACATGAACTTATGGTTACCAGGCTCGGTAACAGCTGATGGAAAACCACACAAGATGTTTGAGGTCATTGCCCACGAGATTGGAAGCACAAAGTATGTCACTTATCGATATAATAAACGAGGTGTTACAGATCAACCTAACGATGTTGCTCCGTTGATTGATAAAAGTATCTACGCAACTGGTGATGTGAAACAGCTGATCTCTGATGCGAAATCAGCCATTGCCATGCTGCGCGCTGACCCGATGGTCGATCCCAATAAAATTATCTTGCTTGGACTCAGCGAAGGAACTGCGCTAGCTCCAATGATTGCGGATCAAGATAAAAATATTGCGGCTCTTGTATTAATGAGCACGATGGGGCGCAATTTAAAAGATATCCTCTATTATCAGTTTGTTCAGAGAAATATAGATACAGTTAGAAAGTATGTCGATGAAGATAAAAACGATGTGATTTCAGAATCTGAAGCGCAAAAGCACCCAGAGCTAGCTTTACCACTTACTGAAATTGACAAGAACCACGACAATTTAATGTCTATTTCCGAAATTGAATCTGTTCTACTATTGCAATACTACACGGACATAGAAAAAAATCTTAGTGGCCCATACAAAAATTGGTATCAACAACATTTTGATGCTCAACCAAATTATCTCACTATCGGTGCCTTCAAGGGCCCTATTCTTTTTCTGCAAGGAGAAATCGACGCTCAGACGCCGCTATCAGATGTCTTGCTCGCAACAAATTATTTGCAACAAATCGGAAACTCTAATCACAGGCTAATAACCTACCCAGGATTAGGACATGGATTCTCTTCGAATATTGGACCTAATAATATGGTGCCTACGATTGGGCCAATCAGTCCACAAGTAATAACAGATTTAAAAACGTGGTTTAGTAATACATTTTAAGCCCCTCTCTCATGGGCAAAAGAGATTTGTTTAGGTGCTACTCCTCAAGTGGCGCCTAGCAAGCCTACCAACAAACGAAATAAAACCACTTAAAACTAAAATAAGCCCATAAAAACAGTTTAAAACGCCGGAAAAACCCACAAGAACGCCACAAAAACTTCAAAATAACGCCACGGTAATTCCAGCACCTTTTCCGTTCTTGTCCTTTCTTGTACTGGTTTCATTTCTTCACTTCGCATTTTCTGTCAAATTCAAACCAGTAACCTTTCCATAGGAGGAAATGATGTTTGAAATCACAGAAGGCTCTACACATAAAGAAATTCTTTTGTCTCTCTGGGCACGCCCGCGCTATGAAATCGCAGCTATCTGCATTTTGCTCAACAAAATGGGGCATGAGATTCAAAACTATTTAACAAAAGAACGCATGATGGATGCTTTGTCTGAAATAGATAAAGAGGATTTACTAGAGGCCATCGACTTTTTTGATGGTCATGGCGAAGAAGATGATGACGATGAGGAATCAGACGAGGACGAGGACGACGACGAAGAGTCGGAGGATTGATGATTCGTATTTATAATTTTATCAGCGGCGACGAACCAGAACTAGAGTGGTCGCCGCTCATCGAAACTTTGCCTCGGAATGTAAGGGCACTTTCAAGAAATCATAATTACGATTGTATTGTAGATATGAGTCGTCCGGCTAACAAGGTTACTGAACGAATTATTTTCTTTAGTGACCACGGCAATAGCTGTCATTTGTATTGCGATCCAAACCCCCACATATCACAGATTATTAAATTGCTAATAAACCGTTTACCTGCCGAGAGATTTTTTATTCATTTCAGCGCTTGTGAATTATTAAATCCAGCTTGCAGCAAGCTTTCAGAAATAATCAGCGTAGACCGCAGAATTTGTGCAGTATCGGGATACAGTAACAGCATCTACTTAGACTCTGCCGCTAAGATTGATTTCATGTTGCTAAAACGTCTTTATCGAACAACTGAAATTTCATATAGTTCACTTTTAGCGCTTAAAACTAATTTATTCTCTGATATACCATCTCATCTGCGATCTACAGGGTTTCAGCTATATTTGAATTGATTCATCCTCTCTGGGATTGACAATATTGGCCTACTTTTATAGCTCATAGGTAATGACACGAGATGAGCTTCGGGGCCAGATTGATTTTATAGTAAATGTAAGCCGCTTCCCTAGTGGAATACATTATTTATTTCAACTCCATGAAGAACAGAGAATAACAGGAACGCTACCCCCAGCCGGTTTCGATATCGATGAGCGCTACGCCAAATTAAATGAGGTGCAACGGCATATTGATTATTTTCAAAGAATCGCCGGTGAATTTTTTGGATACACAGGCGTCTCGTTATCCGCGCCAACCGAGGAAACACCTTATTCTGAAGTTGAAAATTATTTCTCTAAGCTACATGATGAGATTTCCAAAATACACCGATTGCTAGAGGATAAATATCAACAGTTTAACCCCTCTCCTCATCTAACATCTATCGTCAAATTATGGTCCGACAACTCTTCGGAATTTGTATATCTCATGCGCTCCTCAGATGACAAATGGAGGCTTGAAAGTGAAGACAAGAGTAAATTTTCAATCATAAAAAATGATGATGCTTTATTGATTAAAGCAATCTTTCAGGCATATCTAGAAGATAAAGAAGAAAGAGAAGTTCTAAAAAATTATAAAGATATCTTTATAGCTGCCCGAAAAGCTTCCGCCATTTCTGCGCTGAGCAAAATTTTGCAAGGCGACTATAATGCAGCAAACACCCTCTTCGATCGTGTGAGAAAATCTAAAGAGTGCTGGTTAGAATCACGAGAAACTCCGTTTACTCATGTTTCCCAAAATGAACGCCTACTTACATTTCATCCAAAAGCCATAAGCTGGAAAAGTACATCTGCTATTCCAGCTCTACAAAATTAGTTAGCAAAATTAATCGGATAATGCGTAATCTTAGCTGGAATACTTTCCTGCTCATTTTCTGTACGAAACTTCTCAAATCACAGAATCTATGGCTACAATATTTCAGGCCATGAAGGTCTGAAAATACAGAGTAGGAGTTTCTATGAATATTAGTGTCACACTCAAAGAAGTTCTCGGTGCGAACAAGTTAAAGGCGCGTGCGCGAGTTTACATTAACGATAATGCGACAGGGTTCTCGCTCAATATCGAGGGGCTGCGAGTGATCGACGATGGCGTTAAGGCGCCGTGGATAGCTATGCCTCAAGAAAAATATTGGAAGGGCGACGAGGCCAAGTACAAAGATATCGTTTCTCTTAACGAAATAGCAAAAGATCAGGTCTTTAGCTCAATTCTTACTGAATACAAAAAATTAAAAGATTAGCTCGGCGGGTTTTAAAGTTTCCGGCCAAGCTGAGTGGTATTACCACAGAGATATCCCCAGGGAGTTCCCCTCTCCCTGGGGCACTCTAACAAAAAACTTCTCCATCACCTTAACAATTCACCAAAGGACTATACATAATGTACTTGATTCTAATAAGACTAACTACAACACGGCGGTTGATATGAGCCGCCATTACTGTACTCCTCTCATCATTACGCAAACGCGCCCAACTGACGGCAAGTATCAAACGCGACGTGTATTCTGTCGTCGTTGGTCGTGCAAATTTTGTGGACCCATCAAGAAATATAAATTGTCGAAAAAGATGGCGGAATATCAGGTGCTTCATGCGCTCGGTTATTTTTTTACTCTGACACTTGCGCCGAACACAGTTCAACCCAAAGACTCACCAATTTATATTCAAAATTGTTGGAAGAAATTCTCAATTCTCTTTCGACGCAAATATGGCGCCTTTAAGTATGTTGTTGTTCGAGAATTTCAAAAGAACGGCATGGCTCATATTCATGGCATTGTTGATAAACGCTGCAAGTTACAGTGGCTCTCTGAAACATGGCAAGCTGTCGGCGGAGGGAAAATTGTAGACGTTCAACCGTGCGATGAGCGAACCGTAAAATATTTGATTAAATATATCGCTAAAGATACGCCAATGAAGCTTCCTAAACGCTACAGGCGTGTCGCAGCCTCGCGGGGCTTGGTGTTGTTTCCTCGTAACCCCAATGCAGAATGGCGGGTTCTTAATCAACATTACGAGTGGCTTCGCAATCAGTCGCGCACGGACTCTGATATTTTTGAACCTATTCATCAATGGGGTGAGGAGGTCGGCTTTGCATCGGACCTTCCCTTAGAGGTTTGTAATTTCCATAATGATAAACAATTCAGTCCACAAATTTTAAGAGGTGCTATATGAGTGTTATAGATTTACGGCTCATTGAAAATTTATTGACGGTCAAAGACGTGGCACAAATGCTAGGTGTTAGTCCCAAGACGGTGTACGAGTGGGTTAAGTTAAATCGTATCCCTGCAGTACGACTTGGACGAGCACTTCGCTTTGATAAACAAAAAATCGCAGAGTGGCTCCGAACTAAAGGAGTCCATTATGACAAAAAGAAATCACGCCTCTATTAACTGGAGGCGTTATGAAGATTGAAAAACTTAAAGGTAAAAGATCAAAACCTTATCGAGTGCGCGTTAATTTTAAGGCATATTACTTTGCAACGAAAAATGCTGCGCTAAAGTTTAAGCTGGAAGCAAAAGCATCGCCTGATTCGTTTGAACCAGTTCGTCGTGAAAGAAAATCGCTTTTGCAATTTGCAAACGAGTATCTGGAGCGCAAAAGTATTGATCTTAAGTATGCCTCTCGACTCAAGTATAGCGAGAGTCTTAGGCTTTATATTTCACCGCAACTAGGTCATTGCGATCTTGGTGACATACGAAGACTGCGTGTTGAAGAATTTAAAATGTGGCTGTTCCGAAAAGAGATTTCTCTATCGAGCAAAAACTTTCATTTTAATTTTTTTAAGTCGCTACTCAAAGATGCGTTTCAACTTGAGTTGATTGCTAAAAATCCAGCATTAGGTGTTCGCGGCTTTCCAAAGCCTGAACCTGTGCAGAAATCGTGGTCTGAGCAAGAGCTTATGCAGTTCTTGAGTTTTCACGAAAGCAATCCACGCCTTGTTCTTTACTTACTCGCTGCAAATGTACCCTGTCGTTTAGGTGAACTGTTTGGATTAAAAAGATCAGACATTGATTTTGAAAATATGATTATTCATATTCAAAGATCATACGATCAAAAAGCTAAGGAGCTTTCCACAACAAAAACCAAAACGAAACGTGTTGTGCATCTGCCAGATGAGGTTGCGAAATATCTTGTGCAATACCTATCTCTCACAGAAAGCGAGTTTGTAATTCCAAGAGATTTGCCAGGATTGCTCGATCCCAAGCACGCATCACGCGTGTTAAAGGTGGATTGCAAAAAAGCTGGAGTGCGACCAATTCGCTTTCACGATTTACGACATACATGGGCGACTTTGTTTGTTGCGAAAACGGGAAACCCATTGCACGCGCAGAGAATTCTTGGACACAAAAGTTTAGGAATGACAGCGCGGTATGCGCACACCAACCTCGAGCAAATCAAAAATCATCGCAACACGCTGACAGTAGTTCCGAAAACTATTGTTGATCGCGAAGAACAAACGCCAATTTTGAATTGCCACAAAATTGTAACAAACTCAGATCGCTAAGCTTGTAAGCTATTGAATTTTAAAGTGTTTTTAGCGTATTGGCGGAGAGAGTGAGATTCGAACTCACGAGCCCCGCGAAGGGCTGCCGGTTTTCAAGACCGGTGCTTTCAACCGCTCAGCCATCTCTCCGTATGTGATGATTGCGGAACAATGAATCTATGAAATTTTATGGCTTTAGACAAGTCAGCTTCTGTGTGTCCTGGTGCGGCACAAAATGCCTAAAACTGACCCGATCTCCCCCCTCTCATAAACCATAATTGTATCATGCAAACAAATCTCATAACGCACCCCCCTTGCCTGGGAAAAGGAAAGATTTAGAATCATAGAGAAGGGAGTCCGCACACCATATGGAAGAAGTCGAACAATTTTTTACCTGTCCTTACTGCCTGGAGGAAATATCCATGCTTTTAGATCCAAACGTCGAAGGGTCACAAAGCTATATAGAAGACTGCGAGGTGTGCTGCCAACCCATCCAGATCAGCTTTGAATCGGAAGATGGCGAGATTCTCAACTTCATGGCTGTCGAAGCATAAATGTTAGAATTCCATCATATACAAAAGAATATTTAAGACGGCCTGATCTCACTCACGCCCATGTAGGATTGAAGGGCCTTGGGAATTTTAATGCTTCCATCTTCTTGCTGATAATTTTCTAAAACCGCTACCAGAGTTCGCCCTACGGCAAGACCTGAACCATTGAGGGTATGTACATATTGAGGTTTGCCTCCACCAGTGGGACGGAAACGAATTTCTGCACGTCGTGCCTGGTAGTCTTCGAAGTTGGAGCAAGAACTGATCTCACGATAAGCACTCTGTCCAGGAAGCCACACCTCCAAATCAAAACATTTTGCGGCGTTCGGACTCATGTCACCCGCACACAACAAAGAACGCCGATACGGCAGTTCCAATTGTTTTAAAATTTCTTCGGCATGGTTGGTAAGTTTTTCGTGCTCTTCGTAGGATTTGTCGGGATGAACAAAGCACATCAGCTCCACCTTATGAAACTGATGTTGGCGAATAAGACCTTTGGTGTCTTTACCGTAACTTCCCGCCTCCGAACGAAAACACGCACTAAACGCCGCAAACTTTTGCGGAAGATCCTCTTCGTTTAGAATTTCTCCATTGTAATAATTGGTTACTGGCACTTCTGCCGTGGGGATTAAATAATATGGCGTATTTTCTAAAGCAAAAACATCCTCTTTAAATTTGGGGAAATTACCCGTACCATACATGGCCTGTGCGTTCACCATGTACGGCGGAATAGCCTCACGATAACCATGTTTTTGTGCATGCGTATCCATCATAAAGTTGATGAGTGCTCGCTCCAGGCGAGCCCCTGTACCAAGAAGAAATGTAAAACGCGCTCCGGTAACTTTACCGGCACGATCAAAATCTAAAATTTTTAAAGACTGTCCCAATTCGTCATGGGTTTTTGCAGAAAACGAAAATGTCTTTGGCTCGCCGACAGTCTTTAAAACCACGTTGGCGGCTTCATCTTTTCCGGCGGGAACACTGTCGTGTGCTTTATTAGGAAGAACAATAAGTAATTCTTGAAGCTCCGCTTCAGCATCTTTGGCATGTTTTTCTAAAGCTTTGATTTCTTGGCTAACCGCTTGCATTTCACTGAGTTCTTGAGAGGCATCTTCTTTGTTGCGTTTTTTTTGGCCAATGACTTCAGAAACTTTATTCTGATAGGCCTTTTTTTGCTCCATCTCGGTGAGAGCTTTACGGCGCGCTACATTTTTTTCCAATACTATATGCAAATTTCCTGGATCCACATTGCGCTTTTCCAAAGAAGCTTTGTATGCCGAAAGGTATTCTTCGTTTTCTAAATTTTTAATATAAATCATATTGCCCGCCTATGTCCTAAGTGCCTCTAAGATATACAACTTGAGCAGCACTCCAATCAAGATCAAAACCAATAAAAAAATAATACTGCCAAGAAGCCCCAATGAACGCGTGATTCGCAATACCAGCATCATGCTAACAACGACGATAAACATAAACGTATAGATGCCAATCGATGACATGGTTTGCGCTGAAATAGCAATCGATAGACCAATCAGTGCCCCGATCAACAAACGCAAAAGAAAAATCAAAAATTGTAGAGAAGAATTTTTAAGATTTGTGGTTAGGCGCTCTTTAAACTCTCCCATTTACTGTAACTCCTGCATACGTGTTTCGATTTCTACTCGATCTGGCGCATTGGGTGCTAAATTAATATAGCGCTGATAAGCGGTGTGTGCTTCTGGAAGTAAACCCTGCATATGAAAAGTTAGCCCCAGCTCTTTGTAAATCTCAGCGACTCCCGATTCACGCTTTGCCGCCTGATCCAACATTTGCACAGCAGAATCCAACGCTCCCGCCAAACGATAACATCGCGCCATATTAATATAAATCTCTGCGCCTTGTGGGCGACGAGCAATAGCTTTTTGGTACTCACTGGCACACAAGCTATATTGTCCTTGCTTAAAATACACCTCTGCTGCCAGCAAGTATGGCTCCGCAATATGTGGATTCACTTGTTTTTCCATGGTTGCCATCTCTATCGCTTTTGGAAAATCTTTCGTTTCCATAGCAGCCTTACCAATAAAATAATAAACTCGTGGGAAATTTTTATTGATGCGTCTCACGCGCTCAAACTGCATCAATGCAGATTTATAATTTCCCGCATTAAAATACAGAGTCCCTGCTTGGAAAAGTGGTGTTGGGTCCAAGGGATCGAGGCTCGCTGCTGCCAGATACATTTCCAAAGCTTTATTGACATAGCCCTCTTCTTTGTAAACAAGAGCCAAATCCATAATCGACGCCTTATCCTGCTTCTTAACAGTAATAAGGTTTTCTAAAATCGCCTGAGCACCATTCCAGTTTTGTTCAATTATAAATATATCAGCCAACCCCTTGCGATAGGCCGTCACATCGGGAGCTTCCTCGATACGAGCGTTCAAATAATTAATCGCATCGCCTGAGCCCGCTCTGCCTACCAAAACTTTTGAATAAATCACATGATTCTCTGGCGTATGTGGATCCACCTCTAAAGCTCGAGCAATAAATGTGTTGGCATTGTCATAATCTTGCATATCTAAATACGACTGCGCAATGATTTGCATAGCACCAACATCCATCGCATAAAGATCTAATGCTTTATGTGCAAATTGAATCGCTGCTTTACGATTGCCACGTTGGTATTCGATGTCGGCGAAGCCGCGATATATTTCATTGTTTGCGGGAAATTTTCTTTGGACATTTTTTAAAATTTGTACAGCACCCTCATAATTGTGACGAAATGAATAATAATTCGCTAGTGTCACATATGCGGATACTAATCCTGGATCCGCATGAATCGCTTTTTCTACCCACTTGATCGCCTCTGTGGATTGATTAAGCGCCCACAGAGCCTGCCCCGCATGATAGGCGGCTAACGCATTTCTGGTATCTGCCTCAAACGCCAATTTGAATTCTGCTTGTGCCGCAAAATAATTTCCCAATTTCATATACTGGGTCCCGAGATAAAGCATATTACTACTATCGATCTCCACCCGCTCAAGCGCGCTACGGCCACCAATAGATAAAATAAATTCTTTGACTGCAGTATTCCCCGAATCAATAGAAAAAGCTTTATTCGCATACTCTAAAGCTTTATTTTTATAATTCATTTGATAATTAATTTGCGCCAAAACATAGTAGCCCTCTGCTGTAATCTCGGCTGGAAATTGACTCTTAGATTGAAACGCCTTGAGAATAAGGTTATTGGCTTTTTCCAATTGTTGATAAGCTTCGAATTCTAAAATTCCCATCTCAAGTAGCGCTAGTGGGTGATTTGGATAATAAGTTAAGGTAACGCGGTAAGTTTCTAGTGCATCTGCATAACGACGTAGCTTGCGTTGTGTGCGTGCCTCTTGCAATAAAGACCGCGCCCACGGTGGCGGTGGCCATAACTCTTTGACCTTCTGAAAATAATAAAGCGCCGTGGAATATTTTTTTTGTTGTTCTAGAAGATCACCAATGAGCTGATTAAAAAATAAAAGGTTGGGTTCCCTACGAAGAGCATCGTCCATAAAATTTTTAGCAGCCTCGTATTCACCAACCGATAGCATATACACGGCATAGCATACACCTGCTGAGGCACTGCTCGATTTGAGCAAAGATGCTTTTTGAAATATACCGTAGATCGTTTGTATATCGCGCGAATCTTGATACGCGTAAGGCCATAATTCTCTATATGTCATGCACAAAAAACCCATTGCATCGAGATATCCATCATTCGTCTCTAGGATACTCACCAATAAATCTTGTGCCTTTAAATAGTCACCTATCGTGTGTTGACGAAATTGTACGATTGCAGCTTTTAAAGCCTCTTCTGTATTCAGTGGAGCTTTTTCTGTTTTATCGATACGTACTGCCTTCAAGCGGATACGGTCTCTCTGAGATTTTTGTTGATCTGGAAGTAGTGTGAATACACCGACAACGACTAAAGCTAAGACCACTAAAAAAATAAAAAAAGAGGTGGATTTATTTTCTTTTACCGGTTCCGGCGGCTTAGTTGGTAGTGTCGGTACTTGCGGGATTTCGCTTTTTGGTTTTGCGATAGCCGGCGTTTCTAGCTTTAATGTTTTCCAAAGAGGTACCGGGCGCTCTAGCCCCTTCGAATCCTCATCAATGTAGGTTGCTTCCGCTGCCAATCTCTTTTGCAGCTCATCATTGTGATCTGCGCGTAGCTCTTCATCTAAACCTGCAATAATTGCATCAAAAAAAATGGGATTCTGAGTAATAGGTATCCATCTTCCATCTTGAACCGCTGCAATAAGTTCCTGGCCAAGAAAAAATCCTCTCTGAATTTGTGCCAACACCTCTTCGTTGGTCATTGGGCCAAACACCTGCTGTTGTACGTTTTTCACGTACCACAACTGTTGCGCTGTTTTATCTCTCGCACTCATTGCTTGGCTCCTCTATGAAACCGCTTTAAGCCCATATTAAAATTGGCCTTCCTCTGCCTTAACCACTCACTCTTTTAATTTTTGCTCCAAGATCAGATAATTTCTTTTCGAGCCCCTCATATCCCCGATCCAAATGATAAATACGACCGACCACAGTCTCACCTTTAGCGGCAAGTCCGGCCAAAACTAAGCAAGCACTGGCACGCAAATCTGTCGCCATAACTTGTGCACCTAGCAATGAATGCGGCTTTCCAGTAATTGTCGCAATATTGAGGAAATATGAATATGGGCATTCATACGCAATAACTCTTGAACATGCATAAAACGATTTTCGAAAACCGTTTCGCGAATAACGCTTGTTCCGTCAGATTCAGTCATCAATGCCATAAATTGCGCCTGTAAATCGGTAGGAAATCCTGGATGAGGTGCGGTTGTAATATCAACGCCCCTTAAGGGGTGAAGAGACCTTGACGGTTATGCTGTTTTTTCTGAAGAAACTTTAACCCTGCGTCTCTAAGCTTTCCTAAAAAAGCGCTTAAGTGTTCTGCATGAGAATCCTGTACCTGTAATCTCACCACCGGAAATGGCGCCGGCGACTAACAGTGTTCCCACTTCGATGCGATCGGAATTACAGTGTGCTCTGTAGCTTTTAGTTTATTGACTCCTATCACCTTTACCGTACTGGTGCCAGCCCCTTCAACCCGTGCACCCATCGCCAAAAGATAGTTCGCCAAATCAACGATCTCTGGTTCTTTCGCCGCATTTTCGATAATGGTTTCTCCATCGGCAAGGCTCGCCGCCATCATCACATTTTCCGTTCCACCAACCGTTGGAAAATCAAAAATAATTTGTGCTCCTTTGAGCCCAGCCGTTTGTGATACGACGTAACCGCTTTCGAGCTCCATTGTCGCATTCATTTGCCCTAGTGCCTCTAGGTGTAAATTAATCGGTCGTGCACCAATGGCACATCCACCAGGTAAACTCACCTTCGCATTTTTTTCGCGTGCCAAAAGTGGTCCCAAGCACAAAATACTTGCACGCATCTTACGAACAATATCATAATGTGCCAGAGTTTCTAATTTTTGTGGAACTTCAATATAAAGTTCATGTGCTTTATGCTCTGTTTTACAACCGAGTGCATTCATGAGTAGACAAGCGGATTCAATATCTTTTAAACGGGGAACATTTTTAAGGCAGTGTTTTCCTTCCGCTAGTAAGCTTGCAAAAATCAAAGCCAACGCTGAATTTTTTGCACCACTCGCACGAACCTCACCAGTAAGCTTTGTCCCTCCAACGATCGCCATTTTATCCATTACATTGTACCTTTGCGTGCGCTGGCAACGCGCTGAACACCATAAAGATCTGTATGACTTTCGACATCTACAAATCCTTCAGCGGAAAATATTTCCTTTCACTCGCTCGCTTTGCCCCTCTCCAACCTCAAAAGCATACGCCCGCGCGCGCAAGAGATGGATACGACCATTGAGCCCATAGTTTATACAGGATAATCCGTCTTCCAGGTGCAAAGAGAAAGCGAGCTTCTGGTTCGTATTTTAATACGTTCTTCTCTAGTCTCATCTACCCACCGCTATGGTTATGGAGGGTTCGCCACAATCAAATCGAACTTCCTTGAAAAGGCGTTTGTTCCAGAGGGCTACAAAAAATTCGACACGATTGTGAACACCAATAGCTTCCGCATTTTTTCTCGCTATAACCAGTGCCTGCTCGGAAATATCACACGCCCAAAGTCGAGCTTGCAGGCTGTTTATAAAGGCTTAGCCCGACATCCTGAACTGTACCTAAGTCTGCTACCTTAACAAATGAGCAGATCTTCTAACCATAGGTCGACAATGAGTTCGGTTTCTGGCGTGGAATCAGCACATGCGGACTTACACCAAAAAAAGAAAGTCCATAAAATTCTGGTGACCAAAAATATAGGCAAGCGGTTTTCCCTCTGTACGTGCCTGCAACCATTTCACGCCAGGTCTCGGTTTGCTCTTCGAAAGCTCTCTTTCAACATCCGATATTACGGTAATCATCGGTAAAGATAACAGCCCATCAACGATCCAACGTGCTTCCATTGTGGCATTTTCTGTTAAAATATTTTGTGCCTGCTCTAAGGCCTCACGCACCGTTATGTGATTTATTTGTTGGCCGTCCATCTCTCTCCAAACACTCCCTGCGTCGCCTCAGTGTCCGGCGTTTTCCTGTGCCTTGAGCGCCTGTGCCTGAAAATGGGCAATCAGTGGTTGCACAAGACAATCCAAATCGCCCTTCATCACCTCGCCAATGTTATGAGTTGTAAGACCGATACGGTGATCTGTAATACGCGACTGCGGAAAATTATACGTACGGATACGCTCAGAACGATCTCCTGTACCGATCTGAGCAAGACGCGCATCAGATGCTTCTTTTATTGCTTTCTCATCTTCCATCGCTTTGATTCGCGCATATAAAATTTTGTATGCCTTATCGCGGTTCGCATGTTGAGATCTACCATCCTGACAAAAAACCACGGTATTGGTCGGTAAGTGCGTTAAGCGTACTGCAGAGTCGGTTTTATTAATGTGCTGACCACCGGCACCGCTCGCACGACAAACATCCATTTTAATATCATCAGGGTTTAGCTTTACCTCGACCTCTTCCGCCTCTGGAATCACCGCCACCGTAACTGTCGATGTGTGCACGCGACCTTGCGCCTCAGTGGCAGGAACACGTTGTACGCGGTGCACGCCGCTTTCAAACTTCATTGTCGAATACACTTTATCGCCAGTGACCATCGCGACCACTTCTTTATATCCACCAACATTACCAGGAGATACAGAGAGCACTTCCACCTTCCAGCCGTGCGCAGTCGCAAAGTGATTATAGGCACTATAAAGCTCTTCTGCAAAAAGACTCGCCTCATCGCCACCAGCTCCTGCACGCACTTCCAAGATAATATTTTTTTCGTCGTTAGGGTCCTTGGGTAATAAGGCCAATCGCAGCTCTTCTGCTAATTCAGAGATTCGGGCTTCCGCTGTCGCCAAATCCTCTCTAATCAATTGACGCATATCTTGATCTTTTTCAGAGTTCAGAAGTTCACGATTAGAAACCACTTCACTATTTAATTTTTTATACTCTAGAAATGGTTGAACGATTTTTTCCAAATCGGCGTGCTCTTTCATAAGGGAACGAAATTTTTCTTGATTGGAAGCTACCGTTGGATTTTGCAATTGATGTGTAATCGCATCGTAGCGATGGACCACTTCTTCTAATTTATCGAACATATCAACTCCTGTGAAAGCGAGATGAGCTTGTTATCGCGCAGACCTTTCATAGGAGTCGTAAAGACATATCGACAGTCGCTAGCCACTCCTTGTGCCTTGTCTGCTTCTTGTTTTGATTTGATCTCTACGTCCAGACAAAATGAGGACAAGTTCTAAGAGCTAAGATTTTTTATAAAAATTGGCGTATTTCTTTTTAAACTTCTCTACACGGCCTTCAGTATCTAAAACTTTTTGTTGTCCAGAGAAGAATGGATGGCAAGAGCTGCAAATATCCACGTTGATCTCTTTAAGAATAGATCCGGTGGTGAAAGTGTTGCCGCATACGCAGGTAACTTTTGCTTCTGTATTATATTTAGGATGAATATCTGCTTTCATAACGCGTTACTCCATAAAAGGTAAGGTATCGTGATACCATAATTGGCAGCGGCCGTCGAGGCCTAATTTGTGGAAAAATAGAAGATATGCACAAAATGCAGCCTATTCCACAAAGTTATCCACATCTCAACGCTAAATCTAGACCTTCGGCCTTGATACAACCACTACATATAGTGTTGATTACCAATGCGGCGTTTATATTAAGCTCTTAAATTAAGCAATAATCGCTGTTTTGTGGTTAAAAAAGTTCGTGGAGCTGCTTGTGGGGGCCTATTTTCCACAGCTCTTTGGGAGCAAGGGAACTACCCTGCACCCATCCCGGAAAGGAAGCTGGTGTTTGTTTTAGAGTCCTTCATCTTGTCGAGAAGGAATTCCATACTATCCACCACATTCATTGGGGCGAGAACTTTACGTAAAATCCATAGGCGATTGAGATCGTTCTTTTCTACAAGTAAGTCCTCTTTACGCGTTCCCGACTTGTTGATGTCCATACATGGGAAAATACGTTTTTCCATAAGTTTACGATCCAAATGAATCTCTGAGTTACCCGTTCCTTTAAACTCTTCGAAAATCACCTCATCCATACGTGAACCTGTATCGATAAGGGCTGTGGCAATAATGGTTAAGCTGCCGCCCTCTTCGATGTTGCGAGCGGCACCGAAAAAACGTTTTGGTTTATGAAGTGCATTGGAATCCACACCACCAGAGAGAATTTTTCCAGACGGTGGCACGACCGTATTGTAAGCGCGCGCTAAGCGTGTGATGGAATCCAAAAGAATCACCACATCGTGTTTATGTTCCACAAGACGTTTTGCTTTTTCCAAAACCATCTCTGCCACTTGTACGTGACGTGTAGGTGGTTCATCAAAGGTAGAGCTGACCACTTCGCCACGCACATTGCGTGACATATCAGTTACTTCCTCAGGACGTTCATCAATGAGTAAAACAATCAATTTACATGTTGGATGATTCACCGAAATAGCATTGGCAATATTTTGTAATAAAACTGTTTTTCCAGTGCGCGGAGGTGCAACGATAAGCGCGCGTTGACCCATGCCCAGCGGAGCCATCAGATCCACCACGCGTGTCGTGAATTCTCCTGGGTTGTGCTCGAGTTTTAAACGCTTATTGGGATAAAGTGGGGTTAAGTTATCAAAGAGAATTTTGTCTTTTGATTTCTCTGGCGGCTCATGGTTGAGCTCTTCCACTTTTAAAAGTGCAAAATATTTTTCGCCCTCTTTAGGAGGACGAACTGTTCCACTGACCGTATCCCCCGTACGCAGACCAAAACGACGAATTTGTGAAGGACTCACGTAAATATCATCGGGACCTGGTAGGTAATTGTAATCCGGTGAACGCAAAAAGCCGTAACCATCTGGTAAGATTTCTAAAACACCATCACCGTAAACATCTACGAGTTGGGCAGCTCTCTTTAAACACTCAAACACCAACTCTTGGCGGCGCATACCGGCGGCGTTTTCGATTTTTAATTTAGCCGCTAATTTTAAAATATCTTCGATGTGCTTGGTTTTAAGCCCTTTCGAGCTTAGAGCGGCTTTCTCTTCTTCTGTAAGACTAATATCAGAAAGATCTATCTTCTCCTCTGGGCCGGCTACTGCCGGTGCATGTGAGTCCATGTTGTCATCGCGGCGATCACGATCTTTATTTTTCCAACTATTTTTATTATTATGGTTGTGGCGATCTTTAAATTTATTATTGTTATTGCGACGAGGGAAGTTCTTATCGCGACGCTGTTTATTGTTTACTGCTTTTTCTTGCTCTTCGCTAAAGGAATGGTCTTCTAAGTCTTCTAAGGAGTCCATATCCTCCATGGCATTAACCGGTGCTGGTTTTACAGCAATTTCTTTTTTCTTTGGGTCATTTACTTCTGATGGCTTCTCGTCTGACATTTTTTCTCCATTATGGAATTTAATTAGATAGGATTGTATGGAATTGTAGGGATTTGATACTAAAATTGTTTCGTTTGGTTTTAGATGTAACTTAAATCGCTTTTAACTGTCAATGGGCAAAACGGGCTTTTTTGACGATCTTTTTGGCATTTAACCGCATTTGGCTTGTTCTGAGACGTTCTTCGTATCAGCCAAGTCCAGATTGTGTAGAAGTTCTACGAGAGCCGTAATTTTTGTAAATAACTTCCCCGATAAAGTTACCAGTGCTTAACACCCAGGTCCGCAGATCTGAGTGAACACTAATGTTCTAAAGACGACGACAATGACGGAGGTTTTGAATGACGGAAACAACAAAGCCCGCACCACGCGTGCCCCTTTGTTTACCAATAGAGTTTCGTAAATCCTACGCTCGTGATGCAAACAAGGGCGGTCTTTTAAATATCAGTTTAACCGGAGCGTTCCTGGAACATGGTCCAGAAGATCTTCTAGTAAATGATAAAATTAATCTTCATTTTAAGGTCAGTGGCCGTGAGCGCGTTTTACAAGCCTGCATTGTTTGGCAAAACTCAAATGGCTCTGGTGTTTCATTTAATCCAGAAAACAACCAGGATGTACAAATCATCGATGATCTTATGTACTTCGTGCGCACCTATCGAGACTCTAAACGCGCCGTTCTTGATTCTATTTTTAGTCAAATTAAAAACTAACTGTTGGCGTGTGCACGCCCCAAAAACAACAGGCACATAGATTATTCGTATGTGCCTGTTTTATTTTGTTTTTCTGTGAACTCTCTTGGTCGTACTTTATGTTGATGTGTACGAGGCTTTCTTGCGACCACGCTTGAGGAAGATGAGTAAAATAAATGCCGCGACCAACAACAAACCACCGAGCACAGCGATCATGGTTGAATCGTCCTGACCGTTCATAAGTCCAGCTAAACCACTACTGTCTTGAGCCACTTCTTGCGGCGGCGCCATCGGTTCAGCCGGTGGCGGCGGCGGTGGTGCCTGCATTTCTGTAGGCGGTGGTGGTGGTGGTTCTTCATTCTGTGCTACTTGTCCAGCGGCACCCGCATCTTCTCCACCCCCGTCATCAGCAGGAAAATCTTCTGTTGGGGCTTCCATCTCATCACCCGCTGTGCCCGCCACATTTGTCGCGGCACCCGCATCTTCTGTTGGTGCGGGCAGCTCTTCCTGTGGTGCCGCTTGCGGTTCTTCTACTGCTGCCTGCTGAACAGGAGCTGCTCCTGCCGCCGCCCCATCCGGCCAGTATCTTAATGTAGTTCCGGCAGGAATTTGCCACTTGGACTCCACTTCATTGGTTGCCCAAACTTCCATCCAACTGCGTGAATCACCCAACAAGTTTTTTGAAACTTTGCGAATGCTATCGCCCTGTTGAGCTGTATACATTGAAGGCTGAATTCCAGCCTCTTCGTAATAAAGAAGAATCTGACTATTATCCGCGGGGTTGCGAGGAGAGTTGTAATAAACTTTGTCGCCAACTTTTAATGATTTGCCAGCAAAATGGCTGTTCCAAGCAACTAAATCTTTTTTGCGTCCAGAATCTCCATATATTTTTTGTGCCACGGATGACATTGTGTCTCCGGAACGTGCGATATAAAGACGATTAAGTAATACGCCACCCGCCATATATGGCGTATGTTTCATTTTCTTCACTGGGGTAAATGCCGGTGCCGCAGCAGACTCATTGGTATCATACGTTGTGGCATCAGCTGCAGCAGTGCTTGTTGTATCTTCCGTGTACATTGGGGTATCTGAACTGGTATCTGTAGCTTCTTTACCGCCCGCAGAATCCTCTCCAACATATAGTGTCTCTTCGGAATTTGTTTCTAGTGGTTGATCCGGCATACTCGTGGCATCTGTCGATGTGGTCGTGCCGCCATAGTCATCATCGGGATAATCATCAAGAACTTCTTCTTCGTCAGAACCGGTATTTAATGCCAGCTCTTCGGTATTATCACTCGTACTGCCGGAATCCAGATCGCTCGTTGGCTCACTTTCGTCAGCGACAACATCTTCGCCACCGCCGTCACTTTCGCCATCTGATGTTGATTCTTCCGAAACCGCTTCGTCCCCCTGATCGCTATCTGAACTAAATAAACTACATCCAGGTAATATAAATAATCCTAGGGAAAATAAAAGAAGCAGAAGATATTTTCTGAACATGTTGCCGTCCTCTGGTTAGTAAACTTAAGTCTTCCTGACTTTGCTCTATTAAATCATAGCAAAATTTGTTTGAAAACATTATGTGCAAGAAGGTCTAGTGCATGTTGCCTACGATGAGACAAAAGCCCAGCCTCCTCAAGTGCGAACACATTTTATTTAAGTGAAAAGGTGGTGCCTGGCTTGATGTGATTTTTTACAAACCAGCCTTGTGGCACTTCAAGGGCATAAACTGCTGGCTGCGAACTTTCATAGTGCGGAAGATTTTCGTCCTTAATTGGACCCTGGGCTGGCTTCATATCGATTGTTTCAATTAATTTTTTCTTTGCATCAAAAAAACCAATGGTTAACGGTATAAAGGTGTTTTTCATCCAAAAAGACATCCGTTGCGGTTGCGAAAAAACAAACAACATCCCCTGTCCTTCGGGCAATTTTTCGCGAAACATCAGCCCCTGTGCGCGGTCTTTGTCGTTTTGTGCAATTTCCACTTTTAGAGTTTTATGCGTTGAAAAATAAAGCGTCTTGATGGGAAGCGCGTAGCTATAATGGCAAAGACTGATCAAACAGGCTAAAACTATTTTCATCCTTTTAGTTTATCCTTTAATAATTTATTTACTGCATCCGGATTGGCTTGCCCCTTGGAAGCTTTCATCACTTGCCCCACAAAAAAACCAAACACTTTTTCTTTACCGGAACGGTATTGCTCCACTTGTGTTGGGTTAGCTAAAATAATGTCGTTAATAATCTGGGCAATTGCGCCTTCGTCAGTAATCTGCTCAAGCCCCATAGACTGAATTAATGTTGCGGCCCCTTTTCCCGTTTTCCACATCTCAGAAAAAACCTGTTTTGCCATTTTCCCAGAAATCGTTCCTTTATCGATGAGCTGAATCATCTCCCCTAAATTTTTACTGGTGACTGGACTATTTTCAATCTCAGTTTTATTCTCGTTCATTTCACGCAGCAGTTCGCTCATGATCCAATTCGATGACGCCTTCGGATTCTGACAAACAGCAGTCGTCGCTTCAAAATAATCTGCTAGATTTTTTTCTTGGATCAATGCTTGAGAATCATTGTCGGAAAGTTGATACTCCTGTTGAAAACGACGAAATCGCACCATCGGTAATTCTGGCAAAGAGCTCTTTACTTTATCAATCCACTCTTTATCTATGGTTAACGGTAATAAATCGGGGTCAGGAAAATAACGATAATCTTGTGCCTCTTCCTTACTACGCATAGAAAACGTTTTGTTCTTAGCACTATCATAAAGGCGTGTTTCTTGATAAATAGGCTCGCCCGATTCCACGCACTCTATTTGTCGAAAAATTTCATATTCAATGGCTTTTTCGATAAATTTAAAAGAGTTAATATTTTTTAACTCCACTTTTGTACCTAACTTCGTCTCTCCTTTTTTGCGCACACTCACGTTACAGTCGGCACGCATACTTCCTTCTTCTAAATTTCCATCGCAAACACCGATGTAGCGTAAAATTTGTCGCACCGCTCGTGTATACTCTGCCGCCTGTAGAGGCGTGCGTATTTCAGGTGCGGATACAATTTCTAACAGGGGAACTCCGGCTCGATTTAAGTTCACCAGAGTATAATCGCCATAATGTGTCGATTTTCCGGCATCCTCTTCCATGTGCGCTCGCTCTAAAGACACGCGAGATAAGTTTCCATCAACAAAAAATTCCACATATCCACCTGAACATGTCGGCTTATCGTACTGTGAAATTTGATACCCTTTAGGTAGGTCTGGATAAAAATACTGTTTGCGCGAAAAAATGGACGTTTTATTAATTTCGCAATTTAAAGCAAGTCCTGTACGTATCGCAAGCTCCACCGCACCCTTATTTAACACCGGTAATGTTCCTGGAAACCCGGCACACACAGGGGTCACTTGACCGTTGTCATTATCGACAAATGTGGTCGACGCTCCAGAAAATATTTTTGACTTGGTAAAAAGCTGGGCGTGAATCTCAAGGCCAATAACGGCTTCGTAATCATTGTAACCCATTGGCAGTCCTTCCTACAAAACCTGCGACGTCTTCTATGGCGAGCGCCAACGACAACATCTGCTCTTCGGCAAAATGGGGTCCAATAATTTGCACACCCAGAGGTAGTCCTATCTGCGTGGTTCCCACTGGCACGCTCATTCCGGGAAGCCCAGATAAATTTACTGCAGTTGTGAAAATATCGTTGAGATACATGCGCATGGGATCATAAACACGAGCTCCCGCCTTAAACGCAGGCGTTGTCGTCACCGGCGCCATAATCAGATCGCACGATTGAAAAACATCCAGAAAATCTTGACGAATCAGATTGCGCACCTTACTCGCCTTTGCATAATAGGCATCATAGTAACCGCTCGATAAAGCAAATGTTCCCAAAAGAATACGTCGTTTTACTTCGGTGCCAAAACCCTGTGCACGTGTTTCGCAGTAAAGCTCCTCTAGGCTGCTCCATTCTTTTTCTGTGGGCTTGGCACGAAAACCAAAGCGCAGACCATCGTAGCGAGAAAGATTACTCGAAGCTTCACTGGTCGCAACCATATAATAAACAGGAACAGCGTAAGGAGAGTGGGGCAAACTCACATCGACAAACTCCACTCCGGCTTTTTTCATGTCTTCGATGCATTTCACAAAGGCAGACATTACTTCGCTATCGACATTGCCAACCATGTATTCCTTAGGAAGCCCTACTTTAAATTGTGTGGATCGCTTGATGTGACCACGCAAGGGCTTCCATGCACGACGGCTCACCGTGGAATCGTGATCATCCGGTCCACACATACCATCAAGCGCATAGATACAATCCTCAACAGTTTTTCCCATCGGACCCGGTTGATCCAAAGACGATGCAAACGCGATCATGCCGTAGCGACTGACCCTGCCGTAGGTTGGCTTAATCCCTGTAAGACCACAAAAACTTGCGGGCTGACGAATAGATCCTCCCGTATCAGAGCCCATAGCCACAGGTGCAAAAAGGCCCGCTACTGCGGCAGCAGAACCACCACTAGATCCACCGGCCACATATTCTAGATTCCATGGATTTCGGCACCCTCCGAAATAGGAGTTTTCATTGGAAGAGCCCATAGCGAACTCATCCATGTTCGTTTTTCCTAAAATCACCGCACCACTGGTCTGCATGCGCGCGACACAAGTGGCTGTATAGGGAGGAATAAAGTTTTCGAGCATTTTAGATGCAGCTGTTGTTCTTAAATTCTTGGTGCAAAAGAGGTCTTTTACGGCAATGGGTACACCCGCTAAAAAGCCCGGGTCTTCGCCGCGTGCTATTTGCTCATCCACGCGCTTTGCTGCCATTTCGCAATCTGGATTTAAAGAAATAAAGGCATTTATTTGTTTGTCGTGCTGCTCAATACGTTTTAAAAAAGCACGACTGACTTCTACAGCAGAAAATTTCTTTTGTTTTATTCCTGCGGATAATTCTTTAACAGTTAACTGATATAATTCCACAATGACCTCATACCACGGGCGGCACTTTGTATAGATTCCCAGCCACATCTGGAGCATTTGCAATAATGTCTTCTACCGTATTGGTTTGTGTGACCACATCTTCGCGCAAGAATAACTCCATTGGCGTCGCTGTTACCAACGGTTCGATATGATCCGTAGGGACTTTCTCTAATGTGTTAAAATAATCTAAGATTTTAATAAACTGTTGGTGGTATTCATTGGCTTCCTCTTCACTGAGCTTGAGGCGAGCTAACCGCCCAACCTTCAGCACATCTTCTTTTTTAAGCATGAATATTTCCTTTAAAGGGGCCAGAAAATCTTTCTATCTCCGGCCATTGTGCAAAACAATTTATCAGATGGTAAAAGTAGATGTCTAGAGATCATTTTAAAACTACCTATATCGCAATGAGGTAAACATCACATCACCGTTTGCTGTTGCAGGTCCATTCGATCCAAGGTATTTTCTGAGGTCTGTGAAAAAAAATGAAGCACGTAGCCGTATACAGCAGTTGGTAGAGACAATTAATTATCACAACTATCTTTACCACACACTCGATCGACCGGAAATTTCCGACCGTGAGTTTGATGCTATGTTTAGTGAGTTACAAGAGCTCGAACGGCAATTCCCTGATTTGCAACAACCAGATTCCCCCTCCCTGCGTGTCGGCGGCGAAGTTTTAAATTCTTTTGAAAAAGTAAATCATCGAACCGCCATGCTTTCACTGCAAAACACATACAATGAAGAAGATATTTTAAATTTCGATGAAAAAATTCGTCGTCAGCTTCATCTCAATCAAGGCGCTATAGAGTTTTACTGTACACCAAAGTTTGATGGTGTGGCGATTGAGCTCATTTACCAAAAAGGGCTTCTGACACAAGCCCTTACCCGTGGTGATGGATATGTGGGTGAAAATGTTTATCAAAATGTCAGAACGATTCGCTCTGTGCCCCTGCGACTACGTATCAAGCAACCACCGGACTACTTAGAGGTTCGTGGGGAAATTTTAATGCTCAAAGAGGACTTTGCGCGCCTGAATCTTCAGCAAGAAGAAAATGGCGAGGTGCCTTTTGCTAACCCTCGAAATGCCGCTGCCGGCACTTTGCGCCAACTTGATTCTCGAATTGTGGCCGAGCGTCCTTTACATTTCTTCTGCTATTCTCCGGGTTGGTGCGAAGAGGGGCAGTACAGCACCTATTCAGGGTTTGAACATTTTATTGCCGAGGCTGGTTTCCCCACAACTGTCACGCCAAAGAAATCTTCTTATGAAAAATTACGTGCTGATATCGAACAAAAGAAAATAAATCCATTTTCACCACCTTTAAGTACTGTTTGTCGCGGCCCCGAAGAAGTGATTGCCTACTACAATTTTATTCATAGCGTGCGCAAAGCACTGCCCTTTGAAATTGACGGTGTCGTAGTCAAAGTAAATTCTTTTCCGCTCCAACAGGAGCTCGGTTTTGTCGCACGTAGCCCTCGTTGGGCCTTTGCAGGAAAATTTGAACCAGAACAAGCTGAAACGCTCGTCAATGATATTGTTGTACAAGTGGGCCGTACGGGAGCCCTCACTCCTGTTGCCATCTTAAAGCCTGTGTCTGTAGGTGGTGTCACGGTTAGTAATGCCACTCTTCACAATCAGGATGAGATCGATCGCAAAGACGTTCGCATCGGCGACTCGGTGATTGTTCACCGCGCTGGTGATGTTATTCCTGAAGTGGTTCGTGTCATAGAAAATAAGCGCCCTAAAAACTCGAAACCCTTTAAAATTCCTCACAAGTGTCCTGAGTGCAAAAGTGAAACCATCCTCGTAGAGGGCGAGGCTGTGCGTCGCTGCACAAACCCACTCTGTTCTGCTGTTTTGAAAGAGTCTTTAAAACACTTTATTTCTCGTAACGCCATGAACATTGAAAAATTAGGCGATCGATTAATTGATATCCTTTTCGAAAATGGTTTGGTGAAAACTTTCTCTGATCTCTATACTATCGATAAAGAACAAATTTTATCTCTCGAGCGACAAGGCGAAAAATCTGCCTCCAATATTATAAATAGTATCGAAAAAAGTAAACACACCTCTCTCGCTCGCTTTATTTATGCTCTTGGTATTCGCTTTGTAGGCGAACAGACCGCCAAAAGTCTAGCCAAGCATTTTAAAACTCTAGATGCCTTTCTGGATGCCAGCACTGAGGAGTTTCTCGCTATCGACGACATCGGCCCGCGCGTCACCGAATCACTAGAAAATACTATCCACAATAAAAGCTTTCAAAAAGAAATTGCCCAACTATTAAAAAATGGCGTGACGATCGCGACCCCCACAAAAACATCTACAAAAAATAATACTCTCAATGGCCAAACATTTGTCATTACCGGCTCCTTTTCTCTTCCGCGTGAAGAGATTAAAACTTTGATCGAGGATCATGGCGGAAAATCCTCTTCCTCTGTGAGTAAAAATACAGACTATGTACTAGCTGGTGAAGCAGCTGGCTCCAAGCTTGAAAAAGCGCAAACCCTTAATGTAAAGATTCTTGATTGGGAGCAGTTTCAAAAACTCCTCAAATAAAACGTTTATAAGAGTTCCGGTGGCGGCTTTGTTTCGATTTGAGACAATTCTTTATCAACATGTCTGTTTAGAATCCATAGCATCACCAACTCTAGTAGAGTCTCCGTGCGAGACTGCATTCCCGTAAAGCACTCATTTATCACCAGTTTCTCATTTTATTCGCTGTAAAAATATTAATGTCTTAAATCGAAACCGCCGATAAACAATTGAGGCACGCCTCGCTTAATGGGTGTTAAAAATACGACTGTAGGAGGTCAAATGAAAAAGTTTTTACAAACACTTTGGAAAGATGAATCTGCTCAAGGTGCAACAGAGTATATTCTTATGTTGGTGATCGTTGTGGGTATCGCCATGATGTTCAAAAACCAAATCAGATCGATTATCCAAGGCAAGGTTGATCAACTAGGTCAGTCTATACAGAGTGTAACTCCAGAATAATAAAGGAATCTTTTATCTATGACTGTCGAGTACATACTTTTGCTCGCATTGTTTGCTTTTGTTCTCATGGGTGCCTTCATGGGAGAAAAAGGGCCTTTGAAAGTTTTTGAAAACTCGGCGCCTCGCTTAGGGGCACGAGTAGAAAGCCAACTTTCTACAGGTCAGGCATTCAATTTTCCGCGCAATGCTTGGCAACCCCCACCTGGAGGGGCGCCAAGTGGAAATCCCTAATGATGAACTTAAATGCGGCCTTTCTTATTCCAACGTCACTCTTAATGGTGGCCGCCACATTTGATATTCGTTTCGGGAAGTTTCCAAATTGGCTTTTTATTATTAGTTTTTTTGCGGGCGTTCTATGGTTAGCGCTCAGCGGAGATATAAAAATGTTTTTGGTTTCCTTTGGTTATTCCATTTTGTTTTTTATCGCGCTGACTCCTTTGGTGTATTTTAAAGCCTTTGGTGCTGGAGATATTAAGCTTTTATTGTCTCTTTCTTTATTCACTGGCGTGATAACAGCCGCTACTGTTCTGGTCTATGCTCTTTTTTGGGGATTACTTATGGGGCTAATTAAAATAATGCTCTCAGGGCAGTTCACGACATTTATCCAATCTTTTTTATTAAGAAATCCCCAGGTGAAGAATCAAAGAATTCCTTTTGTCGTTGCCATTTTACTTGGATGGTTTTCTTTTTTCGTTGCAGGAGATTTGCTATGAACAGACGCCTGCGATCCGAGAGCGGACAGATGACGATCGAGGCGGTGTTGTTACTAACAATAATGATCGCATTTTTTACCATCACCCATCGGACTATTGCCGGAAAACAATATATGTCAAAACTTGTTTCTGGTCCGTGGTCTTATATTGCCGGCATGATCGAAAATGGTGTGTGGTCCCCTGCCGCCTCCGGAAAATCGAAACACCCGAATTCATTTGATCGTCACGCCACCCCGGAGCCTATATGATGCATTATCTTAAAAAAATCATTTTAGGTTCAAACGCAAAGAGTCTTGGATTGCCAATTCTTGGCAATGAACGCGGCATTCTAACTTTAGACTTCATTTTTGCCATGCTCATGATGTTTTGTTTTTCTGCAATTATTTTTGCATTTACCATTACTTTTTCAGCGGTTGAAATCGCGCAATATGCAACATATGCATCGGCGCGTGCCTTTTTTGCCGCTCGTAAAACAAGCGATGAACAAGAGAAAGCCGGAAAAGATAAATTTACCGCCCTCGTGCTCAACCCCAAGGCACAACTTGGGACCTTTTTTCGCAATGGCTGGTTTACACTTACCCCAGTACAAATCAAAGATTTTAGCGATGAATATTCTAATGATGCCAATAACGACTCGGACACGTTTGTCGGCGCACGCACCACCCTCGTCGCGAAATTATTAAAAATGAAGTTCCCACTTCTGGGCACCACGACAGATGAAGATCTTTCGGCTCGCATTAATTCCTATTTGTCGCGCGAACCCACTGAAGAAGAGTGTCAAACCTTTACGGAACAAAGAATGCAAGCCATCCAACAATTGCAACCTGGTGCTTATGATAATGGTTTAGTTCTACCTGGGTCTTATATTGTGATGATGGATGATGGGTGCTGATTATGAAAAAACCATCCTTTCTAAAAAATAATAATAAAGGTTTTGCTGTTTTAGAGGCCGTGGTTGTGCTTTTTGTTTTTCTCGTTATTTTTTGGTATTCAATGGGATTTTTTGGCGTCGTCCATACTGGTATTTTACAATCGATTGCTTCGAGAAATTATGCCTTTGAGACATTTCGTCACCGCGCCAACCTTTGGTACTTCCGAACCAATACGCCGGGTAGAGGTCTCAAATATCATGGCTTCGCGAACCGTCTACACGGTACCAATAGTGATGCAGTTCCTAAGGGTGGTAGTAATGCACAAGTGGCAACCGAACGTCGCGTGGCAATGTTTAAGGGCGATATCCAAGATACCGGTCGCAGCACCAGTGAGCACGAAAACGCAGGTGCCAAGGTTCAGCCTGGGGTTCGCAATACACAAGTATCATTAGATCCAGTGTGGATCAAAGTTCAATACGGCATTTGTTTAACCGTGGCATGTGGGGATTAAAATATGGAAAGCAATGAAACAAAAACGTTATGGATATCTGTTGGTTGTGCAATATTCGCGGTCTTTCTTCTCTATAGTTGGTCTCAGGAGGAAAAAGCGAAAATTCATAAAAAATTCGGATCTAAAAAACAAGTTGTGGTGGCGGCAAAGGACATTGGCGAGATGGAGCCTATCGATGAATCGATGCTGGAAGTGGCTGAAATGCCCGAGGACTTCATGCAACCAGCGGCTATGCAAAATCCAGAGGCTATCATTGGGCAAATGGCGGCAGCCCCTATTAAAAAAGGTGAGCAAATTCTCAATACAAAACTACTTTTACCCGGGAAAGACAGTGGCCTTTCCATGCAGGTGACTCCTGGAAAACGTGCCATCACTATATCTATTGACGAAATGCGTGGCGTGGCCCGACTATTAAAGCCAGGTGATCGCGTCGATTTGGTGTTGGCGCTAGATACCGGATCGGGCCTCGATAAGAAAAAAGAAGTGCGTACCATTATGCAAGACGTACCGGTATTGGCTACGGGGCAAAACATTGTAGATACTGTTCCCGCCCAGTTAGAAGAAGACGGCAAAGATAATTTTCTTCTCAATAATTTACGTAAGGTAACCAATTTTACTTCGGTCACGGTTGAGGGCTCGCCCAATGAGGCTCAAATGATCACATATATTTTAGCAACAAACCCTGGTTCTTTGTTTTTTACACTGCGCAATCCCAATGACCGCTACATCAACCCGTTAAAAACGGTTGATGCTGACGATGTAATGGGAAAAGTAAAAGCCGCACGTGTCCCCGCCACCCCACCACCAGAGTTACCATCTGCGCCTAAAGCCCCTGCACCTAAAAAGAGAAGATCTGGAGCTTATGAGGAGTTACAATGATGAAAAATCTGTCCTATTTAATATTTTTCATTTTTTCAGCTGGTTTTGTATCTCTTGGTGTAGCACAAACAACCGAGGCAGATCCGGGGAATAAATATCTCATTCTTTACCAAGGTGTGGAACAAGAAGAAACGCTGCCTGTTCTTCCGCAAGGAGCCGAGTTTGGTGGCGACTGGAAGGGTGTCACCAAAGTTGCTGTTGCTAAGGAATATCAGAAGATCCGCTTTACTCCAACAAAATCGGGTCTTGCTACGCTCACAATTCATGATCGTCGTGGGCAGAAAGTATTTGAATACCGCATCGAAGTCAGAGATACACGCCTCACTAAAATGGTGCGCGAAATTCGTGCGCTTCTCAGCGATATTGAGGGTATTCAAATTAAAATTGTAAATGATCGCGTCGTGGTTGACGGAAAAGTGGTTCACCCCGAAGATCTCAACCGCATCGTCGGCGTATTGGGTCAATACGGAAATGATGCTGCCTCACTCGTTGAAGTCAGTCCTTTTGCTCAACAGAAAATTGCAGAAATAATTCAAAGAGAAATCAACAATCCTGATGTACAAGTGCATGCACGCAATGGTGTTTTTGTTCTTACAGGAGAAGTACAAAGCGAATACGATAAAACGCAAGCTGAACTGATCGCACGCACCTATGTTCCAGCGCCCACTTTTGGCGAGGCGGAAAAAACCAAGGATCTTCTTAAGCCGAAGCGCGACAACGTCGCTAATCTCTTATTTATTCGCCCTCCGCCTACTGTTGAACCACAGCCAAAACTTATTCAGGTTGTTTTACACTATGTTGAATTAAGTAAAGATTACGCCAATAGTTCCCTCTTTCAGTGGACACCATCGATTTCTGATCAAACAAATGTAACCTTTACCCAAGATACCCGGAATCCGAGTGGAATTGTGTCGAGCATTACTGGTGTGATTTCAAATCTTCTTCCTAAGTTGAATTGGGCGAAAAGCCACGGTCATGCACGCATATTAAAAACAACAAGCATCATGACTAAAGACGGCGTTACCGCCACACTTTCCTCGATGGCAACTGTCCCTGTTCCCACTGTTAGTGCACAGGGGGTGCCTGCGAATCTTCAACCCATACAATATGGTACCACATCGCGTGTAACTCCAAAGGTCGTAAGCTCGCGAAGTGATGCCATTAATTTGGATATTAGCATTGAAGTTTCGAATGTGATTGGACAAACCAGCGCTGGACCTTCCACGGCAAAAAATACGATAAATACTCAAGTAGATATTCGTAGTGGTGAAAGTGCCGCCGTCGGGGGATTTATTTCCAACAATCAAACAATGGACTACAATAAAATTCCACCCACCGTGGATAATCCTTTGTTTTCTCTCTATCACTCGCGTGCATTTCAGAAAAATCAATCTCAGTTTGTGATTTTTGTCACTCCAATTATTAAATCCTCTGCAAGCTCAGGTGTAGAGAAAGTAAAAGAAAAATTTCGCTTGAATGAATAGGGCATTAGCCCTCATCATCGCTAAGGCGGAGCACCGTCATCGCTAAGGCGTAGCCTGTCATCCTGAGGCGTAGCCTGTCATCCTGAGGCGGAGCCGAAGGATCTCATTCTTTATTTTGCAACGTAGATCCTTCGGCTCCGCCTCAGGATGACAGGCTACGCCTATAGCAGTGTTCTTGTTCTTAGTCTGGGTCTAGATTTCTGAGCCTGCAGGATGTCTGATTTTCTAAGGTCAACGCATTAAACAAACAAATTTTTTCTCATATCTTTTTGTATATTTTCCGATAGATCAGTGTGGAGGTCTCACCTTAATGTCATTTAATAATAATTGCTATATTATTGGAATTCTTGGTGGAAAAGGTGGCGTAGGCAAGAGCGTTTTTGCCGCCAACCTCGCCGTAAAGCTTGGATTGGAGCTAAAATCCAGCACACTACTTATTGATGCTGATCAAAAGTCCTGTGGTGATCAAAATTTTATTACCGGAATTTTAGAACCCAAAACCCTCGAAGAGCTTTGCTCTACAACCAATAGCATCAACACAAAAAATCTCTTATCCGTTGTGTCGGCTCACCCGCAAGCCCCTCTTCACTATATTGGCGCCGTTAAGAATCCCGGAGAAATTTTTTCTGCTCCTGCGTCTTTAGCGCTCAAACAACTCGCGCAGCTCTCTCAATTTTATAAATTTATAGTTATCGATTTTGGAAACGATCTTGACGAGTTACAATCGAAATTATTGGAAGCCTGTACGGTTGCTCTTCTTGTAACAACTCCTGAAGTACTAACAGTTAATCAAACTTTACGTATGATTAATGAGCTGCGGGGCGCCACGCTTCCCAATGAAATGATCCAAGTGATTGTCAACAAGGCGAGCAACGTCGCTTTGGCCCCACAACAGATCGAGCAAACATTTAAACGCCCCCTACTTGGAGTCATACCACAAGATGATGTGAGTACAGCAAACGCCCTCAAGCGTGCAACTCCATTTATGCTCCTTGCACCACAAACACCTATGGCCGTCGCCTATGGGGATATCGTCAAAAAATTAACCGGTGGGCTTTTACAAAAATTAAAAGCAATTTCGAAAAACAATATCCTTAGTTTCGACAAAGTCGAAGCTGCGGACAACAACAAATCCTCGCATGGGGGCGTTGATCCTCGCACCCACTTAAAGCTCACTATACATGCGCGCCTTATTAAGGAAATGAATTTAAAAAATGATGACATTACCAAAGCGAACAAAGACCCCGAAAAACGGAAAAAATTAGAAACTGATGTGCGTGCCGTGATCTCAAAGATTATCGATCAAGAGGCGCAAGGTCTACCACCAGGAGATCGTAAACAAATTATCAAAGAAACTCTCGACGAGGCTTTGGCGCTTGGACCTCTTGAGGATTTGTTGGCACAAGTTGAGATTAGTGAGATCATGGTCAATGGCTACGACAAAATATTTATCGAAAAAAGTGGCCGTCTACAGCTCAGCAAAATTCACTTTACCTCCAATGTTCAGCTGCGCAACGTGATTGAACGCATCGTAACCCCGCTGGGTCGTCGTATCGATGAAAAAAACCCCTACGTTGATGCTCGTCTCATGGATGGAAGCCGGGTGAATGCCATCATTGAACCCCTATCCATTGATGGGCCCGCCCTCACAATTCGTAAATTTAAAAAAGATGCTTTTGGCGTCGATCAGTACCTTCAATACAATTCCTGCAGTCGTCAGATGATGGATTTCTTAAAACTCGCGGTGCAAAATGGATCTAATATCATCATCTCAGGTGGTACTGGATCTGGTAAAACAACATTATTAAACTGTATGTCTTCTTTCATTCCACCAACGGAGAGAATTATTACGGTCGAAGATGCCGCCGAGCTACAACTGCGCCAGGAACATGTGGTGCGTCTCGAAACGCGGCCCGCAAATATGGAGGGTGAAGGGGCAGTCACTATTCGTGATCTCGTAAAGAACACCTTACGTATGCGTCCCGATCGTATTGTTGTCGGAGAGTGTCGCGATGGTGCCGCACTAGATATGTTAGCCGCGATGAGTACAGGTCATGATGGTTCGATGACTACCGTCCACTCCAATAACCCTAGAGAAGCGATCGGCCGCTTAGAAACCCTCTGTTTGATGGCCGGAATGGATTTACCGGCTCGCGCTATTCGCGAACAAGTGGCAAATGCCGTAGACTTGATTGTGCAGATTTCTCGTTTATCCGATGGTAGTCGTAAAATTTTATACATAACGGAAGTTCAGGGTATGCAGGGAGACACCGTTACATTACAAGACGTATATGCTTTTAAAGAAACAGGCTTCGATAAAGAGCGGAAAATTGTGGGCCAATTTCTTACAACTGGTCTTATTCCTAAATTCATTCAAGAGCTTAAAGAAAAAGGTATTGGTATTCCCAAAGATCTTTTCTCCAATGAAGCGGCACCAACAGCTGCTCCGAAATCTGCAAAACCGTCTACTCCAAATTTTGCGGTGAAAAAAGCTTCTGGAGGTAAACCATGACCTGGCAATCTGTGCTCTTGCATCCAGCCTTTATGTGGCCCGCTGTCGCCATTTGCGTCTTTGTGATTGCCTACTATCAGTCGGAAAAAGTACTACGCTGGCTACATGCGCGTAGCCTTGGTCAAAAGGACGAGATCGTTCGCTACATGGAACTCATGTTTGTTGAAGTTAATGATAAAAAACTCACCTGGTCGCTCATATTAATCAGTGTGGGTTTGGGGCTTATCTTTTTCATTCTTTTTTGGCCCAATATTATTGTAGGCTTTATTGTCGGCAGTGTGTTTACACTTATTGGCTGGACTCTGCCTAAACATCTTTTTAAAAGTCTCTATGAGAAGCGCTGTAATCGTTTTGTTGATCAAATGGTAGATGGCACAACGATCTTAGCCAACGGAATTCGCGCTGGTCTCAGTGTGACGCAAGCCATGGATCGCGTGTCTAAGAATTTAAAAAATCCTATTAGCCAAGAATTCCGACTGGTTCTCTCGCAAAATCAACTCGGTCGCCCCATTGAAGAGTGTCTCAACGAACTCGGAGAGCGCATCCCACGGCAAGACGTGCAGATGTTTGTAACGGCTGTAAATATCTTAAAAGAGACCGGTGGTAACATGGCCGAAACATTCCAAACTATCAATTTTACAATTCGTGAGCGACAAAAGATCGAAAAAAAGATCGAAGCATTAACGGCTCAAGGGGTTATGCAGGGAATTATTATTAGTTTAGTTCCTTTCGTCATCTTGATGATTTTTTATTTTATTGATCCCAATTATGTCATGCCAATGTTTACAACAGCATTTGGCTGGATGTTTTTATTACTTGTTTTTGTTCTTATTGGTTTAGGCGGACTATTTATAAAGAAAATTATTACTATTAAGGTTTAAAGATATGAAGAATTTGCTCCTTGTATTACTGCTTCTGTGGACCTCACAATCACTTGCGATCGTTGACATGAAAAATGCCAATTATTCTGATTATTGGGTGGATCTCATGATTCCCGGAAATAATTTCTTTTTGCGTGTTTCACGCACTTACAATAGCCGTTCTCTTTTTTCTGGAATTTTTGGCTTTGGATGGTGCTCCAATCTCGAAACTCAAGTGGAAATTTCTCTCGAGGGAAATCTCCTTCTTAGTGAGTGCGGGTCAAGTCCTGTCGCCTACTACCCGGCAAAATACAATACCAAATTGATTAATGATTCTGTAGATAAAATTGTTTCTCTTATCGCAAAAAAATATCCAGAAAAGACAAAAAAACACCTAGAAAATCTCAAAGATCAATTGCGCTCTGACCACTTATTAAGAACTCAGCTCGCCGGTGAAGTTGGAGTTAAAATCTCACCTGTAAAAAATACTGTTTATCTTGCCAATGGGAAAGAAATCGATCGTATCACTTATGATGGGAATCACTATGTGCATGTTCTCGCCGACAGCACTGTGCAAAGTTTTGATGCTCGCGGACATCTCGTGCAACTTATGGATAAAAATAAATACTCTATAAAAATATCTTACGCTAATGACTTGCCTCTCCAACTTGTAGATAATGGTGGTAACAAGCTTTCGTTTTACTACTATCCAGAAAAGAAAGTAAAAAAGATTGTTGGCATGAATGGTCTCAATGCCACTTATAAATTTCGTGGAGAAAATTTAGTTGGCGTTACTAATGCCTGGAAAAATAACTACACCTATGCATATGATACTGGTCACAACCTGACGCGCATCAATTTTCCAGATGGAACCTACAAATCTATCACTTATGTGGAAATGCGCGATTGGGTTCGCACCTTCCGCGATCGTGATGGCTGTCATGAAGCTTACGACTTTGTTTTATCTGCCGACAATCCAAAGGATCATTATTCTGCAAACGCCGTAAAAACTTGTGGAAAAAAGACCGTCTATAAAAGTCGCTATGAATTTTGGTATGAAATGCGCGATGATAAAGAAAAATACTTAAGTCGCGTGCTATCTGAAAAAAATAGTGAGGTCCTCGATATTTCCTATCATCAAGATTTCGGTAAACCCATCTCGCTGCGACGAAATACAGACATTACAACCATGCAGTATTTAGATACTGGCTTGATTAAACAAAAAACAGTCAGCTACTTCACCCCAGTTGATGAAAAAAATCAAAAATACAGTGTCGGCTTTGCCTACAATAACGATAATTTAATAAATGATATTCTGTCCGAATACTTTGCTAAAGATGGGAAGCTTTCTCGTCGTAAAAAAACACAATTTAAATATGACAGCACCGGACGATTGGTGTCGGCTAAATGTGATGATGGCCAATTTGTGGAAATTAAATACAATAACCTTGGCTTGATTAGCAGTATCAATAATCAAGAAAAAAAAGAAATCGTCATTGAATACGACGAAAACACTTTGAAGCCCATATCTCTTGCAAGGCCTTCTGTTGGCTCAGTTAAACTGACCTATGCCTCCAATGGAGCAATTAAGAAGGTACAAAACAAAGGCGGCTCTTCCGTTAATTCGCAAATTTACGATACGTTTAATAATTTCTTAGATATCATAGGTCCGGTTTCCACAGAGCTCAGCCTCAATCTTTAGTAAATGTTTGTCATCTTGAGATGTGATAGCCAATGGATCTAGAGCTCTAGAGCTCTAGAGGTTTTCGTTGGAGACCATCTCGTCCGGGAAATCCTCTTCGTGCGAGAGGGGCTGCATGGTCTTTTGTCGAGGTAGATAATTCTGGATCGTGGTGTTTGCACGTAGTGCATTCATCCCGTTTTCTGCGAGCTGAATAGCTCCTTGCGTGGCCTGGCGAATCCACACCACAATCTTTCCTTGTTTCATGTATTGAACCAAATAATCTTCTCCCTTGCGGCCTTTAATATCAAACTGCAGTGCTATTATTAAAATGAACGTAATCACAACAGCTTTTAATACAAATTTGAATTCAGCCATGTTTTGCCTTTTCTAAATTTTGTTCGGCAAGTTGAAGTGCCTCAGAAATTTGCTCAGCATCAAAGGGTTTGGTAATAAATTTTACATATGAAAGGTCTTCGATTTGATTCTTACAAAAATCCTCATCGAGTGCGGACACAATAATAAATTGGATGTGCGAAAATTTCTCGTGTACATGTCGAATAATATCGGTTCCGTTCAGCCCCGGCAAAGCAAGATCCATAATGACACAATCCGGTTGCGTTTTACAAATTTGCTCAAGCGCGACGGGCCCATCATAAGCATCGCCCACCATTTCGTAGCCCGCCTTGGTCACATAGTGACGGCACAAGATTCGAATAAAAGAGGCATCATCCACCACAAATACTTTCATGCTTTTAATATACTTTATGCCCTCTGTTTGAGACTATAGGCCGTGGTTTATGCTAGATCATATCTAGACAATGAGAGGGGTTTATTTTTGCCTCTTCCACCCATAAACACCTTAGTGCACAATACTCTATATGACCTACATCCGGCCTCTTCTACTTTTGATGATCTTCACCACGAGCCTTTCTGCTTTTGCCAATCGCAAAGAAGGCGTGAAAATGCAAAATTCTGTTGATGAGGCGCTCACCATTCACTCCGTTGCACTAATGCCCACAGTTGATAACGTCGATGGAATATTTTCTCGCCCCTTTGATAAAGCACTTCATGAGTACCTAAGCAATGACAAACAATGGCAGCTCATTACCAGCGATCTCTCTCGTCAAATGATCGTTCCCTCAGAGCTCATCGGGTCTCCTGAAAAAGTAAAAAAAATTGCTGAGAACTATCACGCGGATGCGATACTCATGACTGAGGTGCGAAAGAATCCCAAAGATTTTATTTTAGCACTCTTTTTATTTAGCGCCAAAGATGGACAACTTATTTCTCAGGCTGCGGCTACTGATCTTGATCAAAGCTCCACAGACAAAGCCGTTAAACAATTACAATCGTTATATCAAGAATTAAAATTTCGCGTGCCTTATGAGGGCCTTATTCTCAGCCGCACAAAAAATCGCGTAACCATAAACTTGGGATCAAGTGACGGCCTTGTGCCCGGCCAAGAACTCCCAGCCAGTAAAATTATCCAAGTCACTCGTCATCCCAAGCTTGGCAATATTATTCAGAATGAAAAAGTTGTTGTTGGAAAAATTAAATTGGTAAAAACAGATAAGTATCTCAGTTTTGGTGATGTGGTCTCCGAAATTGAGCTCGGTGCTATTCAAAAAGATACTAAAATTACGGGCGCCAAACCCCTCACCTATGCTCAGGAGTCTTGGATTAAAAAAGACGACATTCCGGCAGAACTTCTCTTAAGTGAAAATAACCTTGAAAGTGGTAAGGTTAAAGAATGGCGCCCAGAAAACCCGCCGACTTTTGGTATGCTTGGAGCTTATTTTTCGATTGGTCAATTTAAGCAGTCTTTATCTCTCACTGACGGTAACTCCTATACTACAAAAAATTCTCTGTATCCCGCCGTGAACCTCACCGGCGAAATGTGGATTAACCCGGAATGGTTTATTAATGTCAGTCTTGGTCAGGGTACAGCCTCCCTAAAAAATCCCGTTGGCGGTGGTAGTCCGAGTGATCTTACGTCTTCTTTCTCTCAATATTCTCTGGACGTCGGTTACAATTTACTCCTACGCGATGATTTTTTTGATTCTAAGCTGATGTTTGGTTTTGGTTTTTATAAATATAAAATGTCTCTTGATAACAGCAATCCAGAAGGACTTGTTACGTCAGAGTATGCTTCTCCACGCTTAATGCTCGGTGGACGCTTGCCCGTCGATGACCTCAAAACTTGGAACATTAGCGGTATCATGTACTGGTATCTCAATGCCGGCTTGCACGAAAAACCCGTCTCATCGGGTGCCGAAGACAGTCGAATGGTGCATTTTGTATTCAAACTTGATTATCGCTGGAGCGAAAGAATTTGGATTAATTCGGGTCTCGAGTGGAAAACTTTCTCTACAGACTTCTCAGGAACAGGAACTCGCATTGTTCCCGGAACCCATGGAAGTCATCGTTTCCAAAATTTCATTTTTGGCGCAAGCTATATGTTTTAATTTTTTCAAATTTTTACACACATTACTCGTTGAAATTTTTCTAACAATTATATTCCTACAATTTTTTTGGCCTTTTCTTGCGCAAAAAAATCAAATTCATCTTCGATGATCTTTTTTAAGTTGTCGCGATCTTTTACATAAACATGCAGTTGCTCGAGTACTTTAAATTTTAAATCGCTTCCAAGGACTGTATGTATTGCCAACCCCAACTCTTTTGCCAAGAAAACTGGCGTTTTTTCTGTTTCTTTATAGGAGTTTAAAAATATTTCTATTTCTTTTAATTTTTCGTTATCGAAACTCGCATGATCAAGACGAGCTAAGAATGTCTGAACGTCCTCTGGAAAAAATCTTTTAGTGATGAGTTGTCCGACATTGTAGACTTCAATTTCTTTGCCCTTAGGTAAAAAGATTTGCACTCGCACATAACAACCGCCTTCAAGATTGGTAATTTTTCCATTCACGACATGAATCGAACATGCATAGCTGCCATAACCATCTAGGTTGAGTGCTTTACCTTTGAACTGGTTATTGATATACCCCCAGGATGCTGATTTCTTCCATACCTTGTATAGACGAAGGCCCCCTTCATCTTGGTGTAGTTCGTCGGAGTAAACCACTTCGACATCATCTGTGAAGTTAAAAATATCAATGTTAATTTGTTCAAGGCCAGCTGTTTTAAAACTTGTATCAACGATACTTGGGTTAAAATCAGAGGAGATAGACTCCCAATGAATACGATTTTTCGGCATAATTTTTGAGCCATCATTGCCCTTATTGTTCGAACTACCGCTGCAGCCTAAAAGTAAGATTGCCGTTAAAACGAAAGTTAAAAGACTCACGAATACTTTTATCATTGAGTACTCCTCATAAAAGGGTTGTTACATAAACCTATGTCCTTTGAACGCGCACCATAGCCACATTTAGAGAAAACGTCATCACAAATAAAAAAGGCCTGGGATAAAACCCAAGCCTCTTTGAGAATAAACATGTTCTCGGCAAAAATTACATCATGCCGCCCATGCCTCCCATACCGCCCATGCCTGCACCAGGGTGCGCATGACCAGCTTCTTCTTTCTTAGGAGCTTCTGCAATCATCGTTTCTGTTGTGAGCATTAAAGACGAAACAGATGCGGCGTTCTCCAGAGCGCAACGAACCACTTTTACGGGATCGATAACACCGGCTTTAACCAAATCTTCGTACTCTTCTTTATACGCATTGAAACCGTATGCAGGCGATTTATTACCAACAACACGGTCCACAACGATAGCTCCATCAAGTCCTGCATTAACTGCAATTTGACGAATTGGCGCTTCACACGCTTTTTTGATGATCAGAGCACCGAAACGCTCTTCTTCGCTGTAGTCTTCTTTATTGATCTTAGAAGCTGCACGTAAAAGTCCAGTTCCACCACCAGCGATAATGCCTTCTTCAACCGCTGCGCGAGTTGCGTTTAATGCATCTTCTACGCGTGCTTTTTTCTCTTTCATTTCGACTTCAGAAGGAGCGCCTACGTGAATAACGGCAACACCACCAGAAAGTTTAGCTAAACGCTCTTTTAGTTTTTCTTTATCGTAGTCGCTTGTTGTTTCTTCTACTTGGGCGCGAATCGTTGATACGCGAGCTTCGATATCTTTTTTCTCACCAGCACCATCGATCACCGTTGTGTTGTCTTTATCCACAACGATACGTTTTGCCATACCAAGATCTTCGATAGAAGCTTGCTCAAGCTTGCGACCGATATCTTCGCTGATCACGTTTGCACCTGTTAATACCGCGATGTCTTCAAGCATTGCTTTACGACGATCACCAAAACCAGGAGCTTTAACTGCAACTACGTTCAATACGCCACGAAGTTTATTGACTACAAGAGTTGCAAGAGCTTCGCCTTCAACTTCTTCCGCAATGATTAAAAGAGGACGATGAGCATTGGCAACAGCCTCAAGAATGCCCACAAGGTCTTTCATAGAACCAATTTTTTTATCGTAAACAAGAATGTAAGCGTTCTCAAGAACAGCTTCCATACGCTCAGAGTTAGTCACAAAGTACGGAGACAAGTAGCCACGGTCAAATTGCATACCTTCAACCACTTCAAGTTCTGTTTGGGCTGTCTTGCTCTCTTCCACAGTGATCACACCTTCACGGCCCACTTTGTCCATGGCTTCTGAGATCATTTTACCGATTTCGGGATCATTGTTGGCAGAAATAGTTCCAACCTGTGAAATTTCCTCAGAGCTATTCACCGGTTTGCTGAGCTTACGCAGCTCTTCGACTACAGTTGCTACTGCTTTGTCGATTCCGCGCTTTACAGATGTTGGGTTGTTTCCAGCAGAAACAATTTTTACACCTTCTTTATAAATAGCTTGCGCCAAAACAGTTGCTGTTGTTGTACCATCACCAGCATCTTCGTTGGTTTTGCTTGCAACTTCTTTAACCATTTGTGCGCCCATGTTTTCAAACTTGTTCTCAAGCTCGATTTCTTTGGCCACAGTTACACCATCTTTTGTAATAAGTGGTGAACCAAAAGATTTATCGATAACAACGTTGCGACCTTTTGGTCCTAACGTGACTTTTACAGCGTCAGCTAACGTGTTAACACCAGTAAGGATTGATTTGCGTGCATCTTCACTAAAACGTAATTCTTTACTCATTGTATTTGCTCCCGTGCGTGATTAGTTGATAATTCCAAGAACATCGGTCTCTGTGATCATTAAGAATTCATCAGAGCCCAATTTAAGATCAGTGCCAGCGTATTTACTGAAAAGAACTTTATCGCCCTTTTTCACTTCCAACGGAAATACTTTACCATCTTCATTAACGCGGCCGTTACCTGTAGCAACAACTTCACCTTTTTGTGGTTTTTCTTTAGCAGTATCTGGGATGATGATCCCGCCTGCTGTTTTATCGTCCTCTTTCATTCTGCGAACAAGAATTCTGTCGTGTAATGGACGGATCTTGACATCAGTAGTAGCCATTTTTTCCTCCTCTAAGTCCCCTAGGACTAAGCCATAGATATCACATTGTGTGTGGCCAATATGGAAATAGCCTAGTTTTCTGTCAAGGTAAGTACGAAAAAAAAGTAGATTTTTAAGAATGGGTTACGAGGCGGAAGCCACGGACGAGAAGGCGTTTAAAAGTTCCCCTTAAATTTCGGTATTTTTACTCTTTGCGTTATCTTTGTTGGTTGAGCTGAACTTAAGTTGCGGGGAAGTCTTCCCTTTATCTTGAGAGTTCTTATAGGCAAGAAGAAGCTCGGCCACCTCTTCTTGGTTAAGCTTTTTAGTCGCTTCTTTAAATTCCTCTTTAGAGAGGTTTTTTAAATACATAGAAAAGTAATCCTGAATATTTAACTGCAGGGCCACATCCACATTAAAATTAAGACGCTGCTCAGCACCCTTCGCATCCGCCGCGGCTTTTCCCTCGTGCCACACAGGGGCGCCCTCTTGGGTTTTAGCCATTTGTTCTAGTTTTTGTTGGGCCTCATGAACCCGTAATGACTTCCATTCCATAAAACTTAAAACAACTGGTTTGGCAGGGGCGGCAAGCCCTTGTTGATCGATGGTTTCTTGAGACTCTGTAGCTGCAATAGGGGTTGGGTTGGTGGACGACGTAGAGGTTTGCGCAAAAGACGCACTTGCGCTCACTTGCAGAACCGTCAAAATTGCAATTTTTATCCATTTATACATACGTTCAACCTTGTTAACCGTAAGCACCTATTACAAGATCCGGGCCAGACTGTAGCCCCCGCAAACTGCATATAAGCTAGACACACTGACAAAAAAGGGCTCGTTCTCCTTAAAAGAGCCGCGTTTTGTGACTTTCCGTGACCCCTCTCCGTTTTTTAGAAGGGGGTGGATTGTGCCAAATGTTCTGGGAGTTGCCAGAACCAATTGGTTGTATCCACATAACGAGAGTTTAAATACCCGCATCTTTGTAAAATTTTGTTTAAAAAAGACTCCTTGTTGGTATAGCCGTAGGCCCATACGTTTAAGTGTTTTTATTTTATTATTCAGCCCTTCGCTCACCGCTGTTGTCAGCTTGGACCTCACGTAGGACTCAATATTTAAACGATATTTACGTATTGTTTTGGCAAACTTTCGAAAAGATTTAAGTCCTGATTCCCTCACCAATCGGTACCACAGAGTGAGAGACTTTCTGAACTCTGAGACTTCAGTTTTATCCAAAATCTTATGGAAATGTTCGACTAAAATCATACCGTTAAAAATATTGTTGTTGAGCTGTTTTAATTGATCCAGCATTTTTAAATCTCCTTTGGATAGCTTCTTTTCTCGCTCTACAAGTACAAACCTTCGATGTGGCGATAGCATCTCCTGCTGAAACTCATCTTTTTGTTCACGTGCTTTTTTAAACTCACTCTTTCTCACTTCGTCGAAGCATTTATTTACGGCCTCTGCTAAGTGGAATCGGTCTACGCAAATTTCAGCATTTGGACATTGTTTACGAATGACAGAGATAAACGGATCGTGCATATCTACGGCAAAAAAATGAATGGATAATCTTTGCGGTTCAGTGAGGACTTTTAAACATTCTTTTAATGACTTCGAACTTCTACCGATGGAATTTGATAGAACTTTGCTCTCCTTATAGCACACAAGGTTAGTGACAAATACAATGTCGGGGCGAGTGAATGAGTTTTCTTTTGGCATCGTGCGGAAGTGAACCTCGTCAGCACTCATGTGGCTTAAATTAATATCCTCTGGCAGTTTTACTATTGGCAACATATTGCGCATTCGCCACTGATCGAGGTCCCACATCGTCTTGGAATTTAATCGTAGTAAACGAGCCACAGCTTCGCAAGTGATCTCCTCCATAAGGCGTCCTGCGTGTTCACACAAAGAAAGTATTAAATTTTGAAACTGTGGATGCACAAAGGGAACCTTTGCCGAACGAATCTTATCACCACAAATATGGCAGTAACCACGAAGTTGCCTTAAATAAAGCCACACCTCTTGATAAATACCAAGTGGTGGTCCCCGGAGCCTCCTCAGCTTCCATTCATGCACGTATTCAATGGAATTGCCACAATCGTGGCAGATACAATGCTCGCGGAGCTGGCGAGCATAAATAACCAGTTTTAACTCACTATCGCTTGAAACTGTGTGTTCGATAGCTACGCCTTGCAAACCGAGTAATTTAATGATCTCATTACCTTGAAGTCCCATCCTTGGCCTCACAAAAAAAATCGTAGTAAATTTTATTTTATGAGAACTTGGGCAGGACTTCACTATGGCCCTAACGCTCCGTGGCCCCTTCTATAAAACGGAGAACCTTCCGTGACATTTGTAATTACCCAGCGACTTTGTCAGTGACTAAAAACCTAACGATTTTGGGGACTCTATTAACGAATACGATTTTTACTCAAGACCCACAATAATATCTTCCCAATGACGGCCATTGGGCGGTGATATCTTATCTCTCTTAAGGATCATTAATGTTTTTTCGCGATCTCTTGGTTTCATATACATATGTTGTATAGCGCCGTTTGTTATTAGAGGAATATTTTTATATGACACAATTTCATTGTAAGAATCTGCTGGAGTGCGAGCGGCTAGAATTGCGTAAAGTTGGAAACTGAGATCGTGCAAGGAGGACGTTTCTTCTTGACGCCCGAATAGGGGCTCCGAGTTAGCATGACTCCAACTAACGGTATCTAAAACATCCAGAGAAATCTCGAATACGACATCATCTTGGTCATAGTCTTTAATATCTTGTAACCAACGAGAACGAGTTTCTGCTGTTACAGCTGTAACATAGGCTGCACGCTCACGATTGTCAGATCCGCCAAATTGACTGACACGAGAAGGTGATTTAGCCGCAATATATCCAGAGCGAATAATCTTTAGGGCATTTTTAACGGTCGTTAAATGTTGTAGCGCGGTGAGATGGTGGGCGCGTGCTATTGCAGCAAAGGAACTTACATGATCATTGGGGTTTTTTCCTTCAATAGCCAGTTGATGCAACCATTTAATCTTCATCAATATGATCAGAGGCTTATATGGGTATTCGATCAATGCATCTATAGCGGCTTTCATGTCTGCTGTTGAAAGATTGGAGAAGTAGGGATCTTTAACTAATTCTTTTTTAATAATGCGACGGAAATATTCAGGGTTTTCTGGCTGTGCTCGATAATAAAAGGGAGATAGCGCTTGATCTAATATACGTTGGTCCAAAGAAGGAGGAAAATCATAAAAGCTGTCCTCAGCTGTTTGTATTTGGGAAGACTTGATAAATAAATTCAAGCACTGAGATTGAGCGAGAGATAGAGAACAAGCCCCAACTTGCGAAAGGATGAGGCAACAGAAAATGAAATTATTTCTTAAATTTGTGACAAAATTTGGCAAATGCATTTTTTATTTCCGTTATCCTACTGGGTTATAATGCCTATGGGGCTACAGTATCCCGTGTCTACTTTATTTTTTATAATACTTTAAAGGCCGGAGCGATAAGCGTGCCAAATAAGAATACGCAACAGGCATTCGTCTATGATTATGAGTCGCAGGACGCTTATGGTGTTGATGCTCTAGATCACTCTTGTAGCTTGGCCATCGCTTGTTGGAGGGTTTGTGGTGGTACAGTGACTTTGCGATTTTTTAAATCGAACCATGCGCCCTCAATGGTAATTTCGGCGGCACATTCTCCATCTTTACGAAAAACATGATGCTGAATTTTCCACTTGCGACCATCTTCACTCACAAAAGGCACCTGCATATCGACAGTCAGCGTGTCACCTGCAAAAACCTCTTTCAGAAATTTGGTCTCTTCACGAAAGATCACAGGCCCGATACCTTCTTGGCGAAACTTCTCTAGCGTGTAGCCATTTTCCGAAAGAAAGGCGAAGCGTACTTGAGCTGCATAATCGTTGTAGGCGGTATGTCTCACATGAAAATTCGGGTCTAAATCGGCCCATAATACATCAAAAGACTTTCGAAACTTTTCCATAGACACCTCTAATAAATACCGTCATACCGTGCGCTCTCCATGTTCCTCAAAAAAACTGTAGCAACATTTTTTTCACCACATGCTTCTTTTCTCAACGGAAATATTTTAGCTTCTACACATATCTAAGCCAAACTATTCATAAAAATTCGATTGCGTCATAAGAAAGTGCGCTCTAACATTATTATTATGTGTTTATAGACTGATTGTTAAGGAGTGTTATGAAGTCCGTCCTCTTTGTCTTTTCCCTATTTTTTATCTCCACTGTTTATGCCAATGTAAACGGCACTGCCTTACAAAACTTCAATCCCACCACAAATGGTTTAGATTTTGTCACGGTTCAATCCTCCAAAACACTTTCACCCAATCATTTTAATCTCGGCGTCTTTTTTGACTATGCCACCAACTCCCTTCCTTTTTTTAAGGCACCCGGCATACCCAATACACAAAAATTTTCTGAACCCAATGACAAACTCTTATCCGGCACATTCAATCTTGGGTACGGCATCATGGAAAATTGGGAGGTGGGCCTCAGTCTTCCTATGGTGCTTTCACAAAGTATAGATAACTCGACCCAGCTTGGAAGTTACGACAAAAAAGGCCTTACCGAATTTCGCTTAAACACCAAATACCACGCTCTTCAGTATGATAAACTGGGTCTTGCCTTTGTCGGCTCTGTCAATTTCGATCGTATTAACAACAACCCGTTTGTCGGCAGTAACCCTGGGCCCACTTGGAATCTAGAAGCCGTCACCGATTACCAAATACAACCTAATCTACTTTGGGCATTTAACGTCGGCTATCGACTTCACAAAGATGGCGATACCATCATCGATACCGGTGTTGAGCCTCAGGGTAATCAACTTATTTATTCTTCAGCCCTTGCCTACCACCACGCTCCTTGGGATACGCACTTTATTTTTGAGCTTTTCGGCAGTGACTTTGTTAAAAATCGCGCCCTCCCTACGGATCGCAAGCGCAACAACCTTGAGGCGATTGTAGCGGCCAAGAAAGTGTTGTGGCAAAATATTGCCACCTATGCTGGTGTAGGCTCCGGTCTTTATAATGGCTTTGCCTCTCCAGATGTGCGTTTGTTTGTGGGGATGAATTGGTTGATTGGTCCAATGGGCTCTCATCAAGCCGCGCCTCAAGTGGTTATGGAACCAGTGGTCGAAACCATCACCGAAGAAATCCCCTCTGAAACCATCGTCTTGTCTTCGATTAACTTCTATACAAAGAAAAGTATAATGACTCCCGCCTCACGCGCCTCTATGGCCGGGCCATTAAATCAATTGCGCCAAAACAAAGACTCCATTCGACTGATCATCGTTGAAGGCCACGCCGACAACACTGGAACAGAGGCCTTTAACCAGACCCTGAGTGAAAAACGCGCCAAATCTGTGCGTGAAGTTTTACTGTCTGAACTCGGGCTTGAGAACAATCAAGTACAAGCCCGCGGTTACGGCGAAACACGCCCTATCGCCAGCAATAATACCGAAGAGGGTCGCAAAAAAAATCGCCGTGTGGAACTTAAAATCTATCGCACGAAGTAATTAAAGAACATAAGCCTTTCCTCAATCGTCGTAACGACTATAGGTTTTTACTTCCGCAATAAAGTCTTTGGGCTCCTGCTCATCGACCTTTACTTTTGAAATCAGTTTTTGCTCGATATAAAAGGAGCGCTTGCCAACCCTTCCATCCCAACGATCACCTGCGTTTACGTCTTGTACATTCGCTGAGCTTTGGTTGGATGATGGCTTGGCTGGCGCCTTGATAACTACCCATCGCTTAATATAAGATTCCGGTGCAATTTTAGAGGGAACAAAGATGTGCGTCTGCGGTACGTTCACTGTTCCGCCAACCCCTTTTCTTCCAGAGCTTGCTTGATTTTTGGCACGGGCAATGTTCGTTCCCACGGTCGCGCCGACAGCCGCGCCCATGACGGCAACACCGCCCGTTTGCACCCCTGGATTATTACTGGTGGCCGCGACTATGCCACCTACGGCTGCCATTGAAGCTAAAAGCACATCTTGATTGTATTGTTCTTTTTTTAGCTTTAACTCTGCACCCTCAATCCATGCAGACAGTTTATCATCAGTAAGTATCTCTGAATTATTTCCCTCGAAATTTACATCTACAATCTGTACCGTTTTCCAATTAGAAGACTTATTCTCGATGGTGTACTCATAGAAATAATAATATTTGTCCGATAATCCACTACTTTTCTGTACACTTAAGACGATATTTTGATCATTTGATTGCGCCACCTCCCCCTCATGGGTTGTTGCACAACCTATAAAGGACAAAATAAACCCGCAAATAATCGCGCTCCGTAACAACATCATCCCCCCCTCTCTCTCGGTTCCAATATAATAACTCGTAATGAAAGTCCGTCTGCATAGTGTACAATAAGGGGGTTTACAATTCGATACTGTCGAACATTCTGCAAAATTTCTAGTCTTTAGTCGTTAACAAAAGGGATTCTCTCATTAGCAAAATTAACCGATAATAAAGTACATGGGAGAAAACAAAAAAACCCTTTTATTATTTCTACTCGGTATTATTCTCAGTTTTGCCGTCACCAACCCCTACTCTCGGGAAACCCTACTCCATCTCAAAAATCCCCATGAGCGTAAAGTTCTGGCCACCCTCGATTACTCCGTTGACGAGGATCATTATAAAATTATCAAATTGGGTGTGGGCTCCAACATCGCCATTGAGATCTATAAACTCGCAAAAGAAACGGGCCAGCCCACTATTCAAAATATGTTTTCCATTCCTTTTTCTCGCGACACTTTCTTTACGAATGATAATGATAAAACATTATCTAATTTATTTTTAAGTAACTTAGACCAGGACGACAACAACGAAATTATTGTTCCCGTCCTCGACGAGAACCTGGTCTCGCATCTCACGATTATTAAATACAATTCAGGCTCCCGATCCTTCTCTTTCCACGATCACATCGCCAACTAATCACTCAAGAGCCGCTGCGCGTGCTTAAATCAGAATTATTTTAAATCGCTATGAGATTCCATATTCGAAATTTTTTTCGCCGCTCGATAGCATGCAGGGAGGGCATGCCCTTCGCTCGGTTCCTTCTTGAATTAGTGGGAATTTTGTGGATAGCCTGGTTTCTTTCTAAAATTTATTCCCATCTATGGATTTATTTGCCGCCACATATGAGTATGCGAAAGTGTGAACGTCCTTGTATTGGTGTCTGGCGCCCGTCGTGGGCGCCAGATTTTTTCTTAAAACATCTTTTAAATTAAAAAACCTCCAGGCCACGATGGCCTGGAGGCACCCATGCCAGGATGCATGAACTTGCGCATACTCTAGGGTGTGTTTTGAATTTGGCTAGTCGCGTTTAGTCGCTAAATCATTTTTATGGGAGTCTCATGTGTAAAGCACGGAGGCTTTCATGATTCGAAGAACAATTACAGATAAAGTTTGGATTCAATTACTGAACACAATGACTTCGCATGGCTGCTATGATGCCAAAAATAGCCGTGATGTGATGGAAGCCATTCTTTGGAAGCTGCGAACTGGCGCGCCGTGGAGATATGTTCCACATGAGCTTTGTCCATGGCAGACGGCTTTTAGCCGCTTTAACGATTGGTCCAAGAAAGGATTGTGGGAGCAGTTTTTTTGTCTTGCGAGGCGAAATTGATTCGGAATGGGTGTTCCTCGACGGAAGTTATATCCGCGCTCACCAGCATGCGAGCGGAGCTCGCAAAGGAGCCGAACGAGCAATCGGACGATCTCGCGGAGGAGCTACTACAAAGATTCACATGGCCGCCGATGCGCATGGATATCCGATCGATTTTGAAATCACTGGGGGTGAAGTACACGATGCCAAAGCGGCTCCCAAAATCATCCATAAAGTCAGTCAAGCTGAGTACCTCATCGGCGACAAAGGCTACGACTCAGAAGAAATCCGCGAGCAAGCGCGCAGCAAGAAAATGAACCCCATTATTCCGCGCAAGTCCAATAGCAAAAAACCAAATCCAGAATTTGATTCACATCTTTATAAAATGCGACATCTTGTTGAAAATCTATTTGCTCGTTTGAAGCACTACCGGAGTATTGCAACCCGCTTTGAAAAGCTGGCGCGCAATTTCAGATCCCTACTTTACTTGGCCTGTTCTATGATTTGGATAAAATTACGCTGAATGCATAGAGCCAAATTCAAAACACGCCCTAATCTGGCTGAATACCCACAGTACAAACGGATATAGGCATTACAACCAATACTTGTAATCAGGTAGGTAGTTATTTACACTCCACAAATAAAATAAAGAGGACTGTCTGAGCTTTTTAAACAGGTTTAAGATCCAAGGAATGTTCGTAGAAAAATACAAAGCCGTCTCTGGTCGACGCTCTATGGACGCGGCGAGGGCTGTGACTCCGAAGGCGGTTGTGGTTGTTTTTTAAAATCGCGCCACGATTTCCCCTCGCGCGCCTTGGGGTCGAGTTGAAAATGTCCCACGGCTTTCACATGATCTTTGTAGGTCACCGAAAAAACATGCGTACCATCATTGCGACTGACAAAAAACAGATAATCAGATTGATCTGGAGAAATCGCCGCCTCGAGCGCTTCGATACCGGGATTGGAAATCGGTCCCGGAGGCAACCCTTTCCGCCGATAGGTATTGTAGGGATGATTCATCGAGAGATCCTCTCGAGAAATACGCATTTCTAAAACGCCCGTTTCCAAAAACTTGGCATAAATAACCGTTGGATCTGTTTGCAGCTTCATATCTTTATTGAGACGATTATGAAAGACTGAGGAAATGAGTGGCCGCTCTTGCGGGGCCCCGGTTTCTTTCTCGATGATCGAGGCGAGCGTAACCACTTTGTTGCGTGTCCAACCTTTTGGTAGAGTGAGTCGCGAAAAACGATCTTTAAAGTGCTGCACCATCTTGCGCGCCATCACTTTCGGCCCATCGATCTTGGTAAAAAAATAGGTATCAGGGAAAAGATAACCTTCTAAAGACGGAAGATCTTCCCCCAGTAAAGATTGAATAAAGGCCTTATCTTTGACCGTATCCATAAAATCTTTTACGGTTGTCAAATGTTGCTCTTCTAATCTCTGAGCAATTTCGTACATGTTGGTTCCCTCGGGGATGTTCACTTTGTATCCGAGAGATTTTCCACTGCGTAGTATATGAAAGAGACCGTTCATGGTCGTGCCCACAGGAATGCCATACTCACCAGTTTTAATATGACGATGGTGTCCAAAAATACGGCCCCATAATAAAAACATGTCGATGGAATCAATCACTTCTTTATCTTGTAGATCGAGGGCAATGGTTCGTAAAGAATCCCCTGCACGCACCATCACAATTTTGTTTGATGGCATCGACAAGGGGCGTTGGTAATATTCGTAGCCCAACCACGAAGTCAGGCTGAGCATCAAAATAATAAGTACTAAAAAATATTTCATCTATTTAGAGTGCCGTGTCTTAATAATTCATTCCAGGTAAAACTTTTTTTGCATCGAATCCCGTTTCATCCTCTAAACAAGCCACGGGAATGGTACAGTAATACATCGCAAAGGTGGATGTGGGGCGATCATTGCCCGATTTGTCCACACCACCAAAAGGCAGTTTGGAGCTTGCGCCATTGGTTGTTCGATTCCAATTCACCAAACCTGAGCGTGCATTTTTAAAAACATGCTCATAGGTTTCGCGCGATTTAGAAAAAATAGATGTCACGAGTCCATATCCCGTGCTGTTATTAATATCGAGCGCCTGCTGCATATCGTTCACTTTAAAAATAGCCGCATTGGGTCCGAATATTTCACTTTTTTGGTAAACCGAATTCGCACTCACCTCTTTAACCGCGTAAATGCTTGGCGTGACATAGTAACCTTTTTTATCTAAATCCAATTGTTTACCGCGCATAATTTTTTCGCAACCTTCGCGCTGAGCAATTTCCTGGAAACGCAAATACGTGTCCAAGGATTTGGAGTTAATTAACGGACCCATGAAGGGATTGTCTTTCCAATAGCCGATCTCCAATTTTTTTGCTGCTTGGTAATAGCGATCGATAAATTGTCCATAAACTTTGTCGTGGACCAGAATGCGGCTTGTACACGAACAACGTTGACCACTGGACAAAAAAGCACCGATGAGGGTCTCGTAAACCGCCTTATCCATATCAGCATCATCCCAAATAATGGTTGCGTTTTTTCCGCCCATTTCGAGAGCGTGTATTTTCCAATATTGATGAATCGTTGCTTGTTTAATGCGTAAACCCACCTCGTAAGATCCAGTAAACAAAACGCCGTCCACATCTTTATGCTCGGAAAGACGTCGACCCGTATCACCCACGCCTTGAACCAAGTTAAACACCCCCGCTGGAAATCCTGCTTTGTGAATGCACTCAGCATAAAGCTGCGCTGTGGCTGGCGTGGCCTCCGATGGTTTAAATACAACTGTATTTCCAGTTAAGAGTGCAGGCACAATATGCCCATTGGGAAGGTGCCCTGGAAAATTAAACGGACCCACAACTGCCATCACGCCACGCGGACGATAGCGCACTTTACCAGTAACTCCCGGAAGGGCATCTTTAATGGTAATCTCTTCGATCAGTTTTAATCCGTGCTCAATAGTAATAGGGATTTTATTAATCATCGCACCGGCTTCGGTGGCACAGTCCCAAAGAGGTTTTCCCGTTTCGCGTGCGATCGTCTCGGCAATGCGCTCTTTATTTTCTTCAAATACAAACTGTAAGCGCTTCAGAGCATCAATGCGTGTTTGCATAGGCAGCTGCGACCACTCATGAAACGCTTTTTTTGCCGATTCACAGGCGCGATCGACATGGGAAAAGCGGTACGGCACATTAATGACATTTTCCGAAAGATCGGCGGGGCTTTTATTCTCAAGCACACCGTCGGCCTCCTCCGCCAATACAAATTTTCCTTCGATATAATCGCCTAAATATTTTATCGTCGCAGCCATACACGTCTCCTTTTTTGTCTCCTATACAGGAGTACAAAAGACTTTTTTCCCAACCATTTCTTTTAGGTACGGCTTTCCCGCCGTATTCAATCGCACCGATGCTTTATCCATCAAGCCCTGTGTTTGTGCACACATAAAGTTCTGATCCGAAGCCAATGCCATCATCAACTCTTGATTTAATTTTTTATTATCCTCTTCCGCAGTACAAAAAATACCGTTTTTAATTAATGTCACATCCTTAAGTTTGCAGGAATAATGTGGGCCACCATCGAACGGATCCACTTCGTGACGATAGGTAAAACCTATTTTTTCTAACAAATGTCGAGCACCGCGGGTTTCATCCCCCACCTCTCCCACAACAACGCGAGCACTAGCTTCTAAAAGACAAAGATAAATATCCCCCTCAGGAAAAAGAGACTTAATAAACCCTTTATGCATTTGACTTAAGCGATCAGCCTCAGTGTAAGACATGCCGGTAAAGCGGCGACCAAGAGCCTCCCAAAACTCACTACGCCCCTCATCGGTGAGTGGTGGGCTGAGTTCGCATAAAATTTCCGACTCAAAACGCTCTGGGTGTAGCGCCATATATAAAAAACGACTTAAACTTAAAAGACGCCCTAATTTTTCGGGACGACGGCGGTACCCGCGATCGAGCATAAGTCCGCCCACTTCGGTGGGACCGTTGGTGTCTTCCCCTAAGCGCAGAACATTATGAATAAAGCCCACACCGAGATTAGCACTCTGCCTTTTTCTTTCGAGAATTTGGAAAAAATAATGTGGATACTTGGGTGTTCCATGTTTCGCTATAATTAAACTTGTACCAATCACTCGCCCGACCTCTTTGTCTTCTAAGACAAAAAGATACTCACCCTCTTCTTTTTCCAGTTTCCCGCCAAAAGATTTAACGCTTGTCTGGATCTTCTTTTTTAGAATCTTGGGTTCCGCTGGTAAATTTAGAAGATTGAACTGCTTTGCCAGAGATAACAGATCCTCAAAGTCGTCTTCGCGAATATTTCTAACAATAAAACTCATATACAAACTCGATTCATCATGTGAAAATAAAAATCCTCTGCTTTGGCGAGGTCCCTCAGGGAAACATGCTCCTCTGGAGTATGAGCGTTATTTTGCCTCTTTCCTGGGCCAAACACAATACACTCAAAGCCAAAACGACTAAACACATTGGCCTCGTTGGTCACGGGTTGCGTTTTAAACATGACCTGTGGGTGTATTTTTAACGCCTCTTCTTTACACATACGGGCAAACACTCTCTCCGTCTCAGTTAAAAAAGGACGCTTCACATCAATGACACGGCAAATGGCACCCACATTCTTACATGTAGAAACCAGCTCCTCAATCCACTTGCTGTACAATTCCTCTTGAATGTGAGTAGACCAACGTACAGCTCCTGCCATTTTGATATGATCTGGATGATGACGAATCATTCCAATATTGATCGTTGGATAGGGTGGATCAAAAGATGTATTGGGGTATTGTTTAAACGTGTCTTCGAGTTTCTTAATGGTTCCGTAAATTGTTTTTATCTGTTTCGCAAGACGTGATGCGGATTGTGCAGAAAGATCAAATTCGAGAGAGGCTTGCGTGGGGATAGTATTAAAAGTAAGACCTCCATCCACACCAAGAATATCAATACTGTCGGGGAGCTGATTTAAAAACTCAAACATCTTTTCCACAGCGTTTTCCCCCATCTCGGGGGTCGATGAATGCGCGGCCTTACCATGAAAAACTTTGTTTTGTGTAGTGCCAATGCTACCCTCATCCGTCCACTCATCACTCATCTCACTTTGATGTGGAATAACAATTTCTAAATGGGTGATTCCTTTTCCTGAATACACCAGATGTAAATCGGTCGGCTCACCTATCAATGCAAAACACGGAGTGACCGCACGTGAGCGAATGGCCCTTAAGGCTCCTTGCATCTGCTCTTCTTCGCCGTATGTTCCCAACAGCACCGCCGAAGAAGACATCGCAGACCAATTCACCCGTCGAGCTGCATATAGTTTACATAAAAAATCTAATTTCACATCCGCTGCACCTAAACCGTAAATCTCATCACCGCGTATAGAGGCCTGAAACGGATTATATCCCGTCTTGCTCCACAGAGCGAAAGCCCCAGGACTTGTCGTATCAAGATGGGTTTCGAGAAGTAATTTTTTTGCCGCGTGGCTGGGCTCGATAAAAATATTCGCTTGCGCTGTTCCACCGGAAACATCTTCTTGAATCGTGGTGCGAAAACCAAAACTTGTAGCTAATTGTTGTAAAAAGCGAATGGCCTCAACCGTCCCCTGCCCCGGAGAACTGTCGGCGGCGATCAATGCTTTAGCTGCATCAATAAACTCCAAAACTTATCCCTTGTTAACCTCATGAATAGATGCACCAAGAATACTTACTGCCTCTGCAATTTCTTCTTTTGTGATGACCGCTGGTACCAAGAAACGTAAACGCAGTGGTTTTTTACCGCACGTGTACGTGAGTAGCCCATTCTTAAATAATGTCTTTACCAATTTATTTACTTTTTCAGCATCTCCAGAAAACGGCGTCACTGCAACCATTAAACCCATACCGTCGGGATCTTCTAGAAGTCCTTTGCAATTTCCTTCGCAAAGACCACGCAACTGCGAAATAAATTCGTTGTGGATTTTTTGTACTTTTCCCTCAGGACCAAAATAATTATTTTTGCTCATCTCATCGAGAATCGCTGACCCAGCAGACAAAGCAACAGTCGTACCGGCAAATGTGCCGGCAATCAAACCTGGCTTCGGATTGTAATCACTTGTATAAAGTGTTGCAGCCACTTGCGCCGTTTTGGCCACAGTACAAATATCAACCCAATCCGCAAAACCAATTTTTTGAAAAGCAAACGCCTCTCCTGTGCGCAGGAATGTTTGTACTTCATCTGCCCAGATCGCAATATTATTTTTACGACATTCTTCAAAGAGAGGAAGAAAGTAATCGAGCGGTGCGCTTCTGTAGCCACCTTCACCCAACATCGGCTCAAAGCAAAAGGCACTGATGTTCCCCTTATTTTTATCAATATGGGCTTTAAGGGCTTGCAAGCTCTTGTCTTTGCTCTGGGGATCGAACTTATCATAAAATGGAATGCGCAACACCTCGTGGTACTCCGGTAAACCTTGCTTATAGCTGGGATTATCTGTCACTTCGGCCATCATGGTGGAGCGACCAGCAAATTCATTTTCCATGGAAATGACCAATCGTGCAGGAGAATTTTTCTGCCGCGCCATTTTAAGCGCGTTCTCATTGGCCATCGTTCCACAGGTAGACAACCAAACATGCTTAAGGCGACTTCCTTTTGCTAACGCTAAAAGCTTTTCGCTCATTTCCACATATTCTTGCCCAGGCTGCAGGTGCCCTTGATTCACACAATCTTTTAAAGCACCTTTCAAAGAAGCCTCTATCACTTTTGGATGAGAGTGGCCCAATAAATGAACACCAATACCATTGATGAGATCAAGCTTTACACTGCCATCTTGGCATTGAACATATGGACCTCTGCCAACACCGCTCGAAATAAATGGCCAATAGAGTGGGCGGCCGCGAATCGCGCCAATCTCCTCTAACTGTTTATTAAAATCGCTATTCGCTTCAGCAGTTGGCGGGCGAACTCCCACGATCTGGTCCGCTTGCTTCTTCACTTGTGCTGAGATTTGATGGATAAGGTTTTCTGTGGTGTCCCCGATGTTCATATTGAATAACACTTAATGCTCCTTGATAAATTTGACTTTTCTAAAATGAGGGCATTATTTTAGAATGCATATTATGAATATACTAACAGCTTCTCTTTTTTTATCACTGACTATGTGGGTTAGTCCTGCTTTCTCAAATACAAATCAGCAAACTATTTCTCCTACAGAAACCTTTGCTCTTGCTTTAAAAAGTTTTAAGACCAAAGACTATGCACAAAGTCGAAAAGACTTTTCAATATTGCTTCGTCAACACCCCAGCGATCCCACTTTGCTTTACAATGCGGGCCTGGTCGAAGCCTTGGACAATCACCCAGCGCGTGCATTTGCTTACTGGCGCAAAGCACTATTTTTTCAACCAGGCCATGCCCCTTCTTTACAGGGCATCTCGCAAATCCGTGATTCTGTAACCTCCCCCTCATTGCTGATGCCTGTTTATTGGCGCATTCCCATCGCCTGGATTTTTGGCTTTTCCATATTGTTCTGGTTTCTCTCGGGCACGCTTTTTATTTTAAGTCTTTACCGACAACACAAAGGTCAAAACGCCTTGTGGATGCCCACCATTTTATCCACGTTTCTTTTTGTCATGACTCTTACCCTTGCTTTAAATGGCTACTGGCTAGCCTTTGATGCGCCGGTCGGTACCATTATGGCTTCCGCTCCGGCACGTTCAGCTCCCAATGCAGAGGCCCCTTCTCTCTTTGACTTTAACGAAGGTGATGAGGTGCGGGTCTTGAGAACTCAAGGCAATTGGGATCATGTGCAAAAATCCGCCACAGCTGTTGGTTGGGTTCCCCGTACAGCTGTATTGCGCCATTCAGGTATCTGATCGGTAAACATAAAGCCGACTTGTACGACCCCGAATCACCTCTTTTGACTTTTTACCCGTAAACAGCCTAAACTGGCAGCGATGAAATCTTTTCTTTTTCGCCTTTATTTTTTAGTTTTAATTTCCCTTTTTTGTATCCAATGTGTCACTGAGCCTAAGGTCAACTTAGAAACACCCGAGGGCCAATACAAATTAGCAGAATTTTACCGAAAACAAGATCGCTATGACGAGGCCATTGCTCAATATAAATCATTAATGAACAAGTTTCCTTATAGTAAATTAGCCCTTGAGGCGGAGTTGAAGGTGGCCGACACTCATTTTAAAAAAGAAGAATTTGCCGAAGCCTACGCCTCCTATAAAACCTTTAAGGAGCTCCATCCAACCTATCCCAAAAATGACTACATCGTCTATCAAGCTGCCGAAAGTTTGCGCGAGCAGCTTCCATCGACAGTCGATCGCGACTTGGTTCACGCCACTCAAGCGATTAGTCTTTATGACGAACTTTTATCGGTTTACCCGCAGTCAGAATATAGTAAAACCGCAAATGATAAAAAACTAACTTTGATTCAAATGCTTGCAGACAAAGAAATTTACATCGCCGATTTTTATTTTAAACAAACAAAGTACACCAGTGCTTTAAATCGCTACGAAATTTTTCTTTCTACCTTTCCACAAAATAAAAAAATTCCCTATGTCCTCTTACGCGCTGCTATGGCTGCAAAAAAAGCAGATGTTCCCAATAAGATCGGCCATTTCGTGAGTCGTTTAGAGACCGAATTTCCTGCAACGAGTGAAGCACAACAGGCGAGAAAGGAGTTTCCTAATGTCCATTGATGAACTACAGTCCCTTCTGCAAACAGCCAAAGAGCATTTCACAAAAGGTCATTACAAATTGGCCGAACCTCTCTTGCTACAATTAGAGAGCGAGGACATGGCGAGCCCTGATCTGTATTACATGCTGGCCACTATCTTTTTTGATCGTGGACAACTAAAAAAAGCCATCGCGCTGTTTCGTAAGTCCCTCGAAGTAGATCCTTCCTTTACTGATTCCAGTGTCGGCCTCTCTATTATCCTCAATGATTTAGGTCGCTATGATGAGGCCAAGAAAATTTTCGAAAGCGCCTATGCGATCATGAAATCAAAACAGTCCACTGGAACAGACACCAATCTTAATGAAAAACTAGCTGCTAAACATAGCGATCTCGGGGCACTGTATGCGCTCCACGAGATGTATAATGAGGCTGCCGAAGAATATGCGAAAGCCGCTCGCCTTGTGCCATCCCATACAGACTACAAAATTAAACTGGGCGAATGCCACCTAAAATTAAAAAAGGCCCCTATGGCCATCGACGAATTTAGTGAAGCCCTGAAGGATAGCTATGCCGTCGACACTCATTTAAAACTAGTGGAGGCCTATAATGAAACAGGCCAAAAAGAAAAAGCACTTTTTGAACTAGACAAGCTACAAGTAAAAAATGGTTCTTCGCCAGAAGTGGAGACATGGCGCAGACGTCTTGACGACTTACAATTTTAAGAACGTAGAGAAAACACCTAAGGAGACCCCATGGGACAGCTGATCGAAAACATGACCCCTCTGATTTCAGAAGAGAAGGTGCGAGAAACCGTCGTGCGTTTGGCAAAAGAAATCGAGATCGATTATCACGGAAAAGAAATTTGTTTTATCTGCCCCCTAAAAGGCTCTGTTTTTTTAGTGGCCGATCTTATGCGCAATATTAATTTGTCGCAGAAAGTGGACTTTGTATATTTAAAAGCAAGCGAACGGGGCGGAGCCATTTCGATCATTAAAGACATCACTTTAAACATTAAAGACAGGCACGTTATTATCGTTGAGGAAATTATTGATATTGGTCGTACACTTATGTTCCTGAAAAATCGCTTGCTCTCTGCTCATCCTGCCTCTCTCAAAATTTTAACTCTACTAGATAAGCCCGCTCGCCGTGAAATTCCCTTAAAGCCGGACTATACAGGAGTTACCATCACCGATCGCTATGTTGTTGGTTATGGCATGGATTCCGATGAGCTAGGTCGCAACTACAAAGGTATTTATTCTTTTAAAATGTAGCCCGAGACGGCGGATTTTTGTACCGCTTGAGCCCAGCTCTATAAAGATGGTGTGTGTGCTTACGGCTGGGGTCGTGCCGTGGATGGTGCGAAGTTGTGGTCGATCACTCGTGCAGAATAAAGCAAAATAATAAATTCAATGGCCCAGGTTAAAGCAAATACAAACATCATCACCACTTTATCGTGTTTAAAGGAAAGAAGCCCAAGCCACTCGCCATTCCAGTAAACCATACCGCCAAGAAAACCTACAAAATAACGTAAGACAAATGGTTTCGTATAAAGAAATTTAAGCACATCGATAAATAAAATCGAAAACGTTGGCCAAAAACTAAATAACCATACAGGAGGCCAACGCCCCTGGATATCGTAATTGTATAAACCTAAGCGACCGTTAATCACCTCGAACGTACAGCCCATGATAATAATAAATGTAATCTTAAAAAAATCCACACGACGTCGGTACGAAGTTAACAAAACGGCAACCACACAAGCCGTAACAGAGACGGACAGGCCCATCCACAGCGCTTTATTCATAGCGCCAAAAAAACAAGCTGCAAAGCTCATGAAAAATAAAAAAATGTGGATAACAAACTTCAAATTATATGTCCTACCAAATCATAATCATGGCTGTCTGTTATCAAAACGTCAACAATATCTCCTGGCTGAGCCTGCCCTTCGTTTATCAACACCACTCCATCAATGCCAGGAGCTTGTTGGGCCGTTCGCCCCTGAAGCAGCAAATCCGTTTCTTCGCTGGCACCATCAATAATCACTTTCATTGTTTTACCAATAAATTTTTTGTGCATTTTTTTGCTGATTTTATTTTGCGCCTTCATAAGGCGATGAAAACGCTCTTCTTTGATTTCATCGGAAATTTGATTTTCCATTTTTCCACCCGCTGTGCCTTCTTGAGGAGAATACTGAAAGCATCCGACGCGATCGAATTCGTGTTTTTTTACAAACTCTAAAAGTTCCGCAAATTCCTCTTCTCCTTCGCCTGGAAAACCAACAATAAATTGCGTGCGGATAACCGCATCGGGTATAAATTCACGAATGCGATAAATCGTATCTTCGACTTCTTTGCGAGTCATTTTACGATTCATAAGCTTTAACATTTTGTCGTTAATGTGCTGAAGTGGCATATCAAAATATTTAACGAGATTGTCGCGTTCTTTAATCAACTGAAGTACTTGTTCATCTAATCCATCTGGATATAAATAAAGCAGCCGAATCCAATCAAGACCTTTTACATCTGAGAGGGCCTTTAATAATTCGTAAGGTGATTCTTTCGCTGTTGGGTCTTGTCGACGCAAGTCCCAGCCATAGTCAGTAAAATCGTGGGATACAATATTCACCTCACGTACACCGCCGGCAACCAACAGTTTGGCTTCGTTGATAATAGCCGGAATTTTTCTCGACTGCAGATTGCCGCGAATTTTCGGAATGGCACAAAAAGAACAACGCTTAAGGCATCCTTCGGAAATTTTAATGTAGGCGCGATAAAAAGGTTCGGAATTTATTCGTGGCGTGTCTTCCTCTTGCAAGAATGTCGGTAAGTGAAAATATTCTTTTTGTGGAGCTTCGTTGGTATGTTCACGTAAAATTTGCGAAATCTTTTGAAACTCACCAGAGCCTACAAAAATATCAACTTCAGGAAGTTCTTTGACAATTTCTTCTTTGTATCGCTGAGGAAGACAACCCGTCACCACAAGATTTTTAAGCTTTCCCGTTTCCTTTTGCTCTGCCGCTTCTAAAATACGCGCAATGGATTCTTTTTTTGACTCATCAATAAAGCTACAGGTATTAACGATAATTGTTTCCGCTTCGGATTCATCTTGCGTTATTTTATATCCATCGCGCAAAAGAGAGCCCAACATGATTTCACTATCGACTAAATTTTTGGGACAACCGAGACTAATTAAATGAACATTTTTACTCATAAGTACCTTAATAATTCATAATGTCCGCGTCTTTAGGCGGTGAGTAGGTTAGAAGTTTATTGTCGAATTTGCTATCAAATTCAATTTGCGAAAAAACATATTCCGTTTCGTTGTTCATCGAATCCCAATATCTTAAATCTTCGATCCATTTTTTCTCTTTATTAATCGCAATTTGCAACCGATGGAACTCCAGACTTTGTTTGTCTGGCTGCAAAAAGTACGTCACATTTTTATCACTGTCTAACGTTCCGGTTACACGAAAATATTTAAGTACACCACCCTCGGTGAGCATCTGTAATAATCCTTGCGACCGCGCACGCTTCGAATCCATGGGAGCTTTTAGCACTTGTGTTTTGGCGCCCTTAAATTCTTTCGGTGGGGGCGTGACAAGCCATATCGTTTTACCGTCGGCAACAATCAAAGACGCATCTTTATTTTTATCTTTGGAGGTCACATCTAAACGAAAACGTCCCTTGGTTAGCCACAGAGTTCCCTCAAATTCACGAGTTTGCTCTAGAGCAGAAACCGTATCTTTTTTTACAATGGACGACTTTATCGTTTTCACTTTTTGATACCGTTGATCCACCTCTTTAAGCAAAACAAGTTCGGTCGTTTTAGGGGCCCCTGGGGCCTTCACTTCTGCTTGCGCAAGATGAGATCCCAAGAAAATAAATAACGAAAAATACAGATAAAGCTTCATGGTTTCGTTTATAGCAGAGTTCTTGACCTGGCTCAATTCCCGTCCTCTTCTGAGAGGTAAAAAACTCCTGCCACCCATGTGTTTTACTCAACATCAATTCGCGTTTTAGGGTGTGCTCTAGCTCTCATGAGGTATGAATTTTTTATATGCAAAACACAAAATCGCCGGTGGGTATTTGCAACCTAAAGCCGCTAACGTGGCTTGTAGGGTGGCTCCCGTTGTGACGACATCATCGATAATGAGTATCTCGCGGGGGTCTTGCGTTGGCGGCCTACGAAAACACGCAAGATCTACGTGTCGTTCTTTGAGGCGTAACTCACGAGATAAATGTCTATAATTACTAATATTAACCAACGGTGCCGGAAATACTTGAAGTGGCATGACCGCGGTTAATGCCTGGGCAAATCGCCACATATGGTCCCGTGGACCGAAGTGCTTTGTGGGAAATACAAGATATTTCACTTCACAGCCAATGATCCCTCCCAAAATAAGCAAAAATAAACGCACAAGAAGGATCTCTCCACGGAAATCAACAATCTGTTTGCGCTGTTTTAAAAAGTGACCCATTGAATCCTGACGGTCGTTCCACACCCAAAGATGGTGAATCCTCATATCGCCGACAGGAGTAGAGTGAGCGTAGGCTCTTGTAGCCATTGCCCCCCAACACAGGGGACAGACAAAGTGAACGGGGGGAAGACTTCTTCCACATAACGGACATGTTCTTAAAAGAAATAGCATCCCCCAATACCATGAAAAACCTATGCCCCAACCGCCCGTCCTTTCTATGAAAAAAGACTGTGGCTTTTTCGCCTGTCGGCGGCTCCCATGATGGCTCTCTCTATGAGCTAGCCCCCCATGAATGGGCTATGAGCCCATCCTTCGTCGTCGCGCATTAAATTGTAAAAAAATCCCTCACCCAAGACGAAAAAGATTCCGTGGTTGACGTTATCGCCTACGATTGCAAGGTTGACTCATGCCTGGCTCAGAAGTAAGACACTCTTTTTGTTAATTATAAATACGCTTTAATCCTTGTTATTGCTGGAGTTATTCTGATGCGAGATAGAAATGGATGAATCGTCAAAAAAGGCCAATTACCCCTTGTCTTAGCTGCTCTTGGAGTGGTGTTTGGAGACATCGGTACCAGCCCCTTATATGCTATTCGCGAAGCTTTTGCGCATGAGCTCGCCGCCACTGCCGAAAATGTGTTGGGTATTCTCTCTCTTGTTATTTGGACGATGACCCTTATCGTTTCTTTCAAATATCTGGTGCTTGTCTTGCGTGCGGACAACAAAGGTGAGGGGGGGGTGCTTGCCCTAACCGCCCTCATCTCTTCTCTTTCGAAACAACCCCGCACGTCCAATACCATGCGCCCTCTTATCTTGGTTGGTATTTTTGGCGCCGCTCTACTTTTTGGTGATGGCATGATTACTCCCGCGGTCACCATTCTCGGCGCCGTCGAAGGCTTGAGTGTGGCCACTCCTCTTTTTGACCCCTTTGTGGTGCCCATTAGCATCACCATACTCGTTGTTTTATTTTGGGCTCAGCATTTTGGTACCGCTCGTATTGGTTCCGTGTTTGGCCCAGTGATTCTTATTTGGTTTATTTCGATAGCTGCTCTCGGCATCGGGGGGATTATTGAATCTCCCGTGGTACTAGAAGCTTTTAATCCACTTTATGCTCTGCAGTTTCTCTTCGATCACAATATGCAATCCTTCTATGTGCTTGGTGCTGTTTTCTTAACCGCAACTGGCGCTGAGGCTCTCTACGCAGACATTGGCCATTTCGGTCCTACAGCCATTCGTAAAGCTTGGTACTTTGTAGCATTTCCTTGTTTGCTCACAAACTATCTTGGGCAGGGCGCACTTTTATTGGCCGAACCTGAGGCGGTGAGCAATCCTTTTTTTCATTTAGTGCCCAGCTATCTTTTGTACCCCATGGTGTTGCTCTCTTCTATGGCGGCGATCATTGCTTCGCAAGCCCTTATCACGGGGGTATTTTCTGTGACACAACAGGCGGTTCATTTGGGCTACCTGCCTCGCCTTCCTGTGGTGCACACATCTGATGAAACCATCGGGCAAATTTATGTCCCTCACATCAATTGGATTTTGATGTCGCTTACGATTTGGCTCGTGATCACCTTTCGTTCTTCGACAGCTTTAGCATCGGCCTATGGAATCGCTGTGTCCATGACAATGATTATCACGACGGTCCTCACCTGTATTGTTGCCAAGCGCCTGTGGGGCTGGAATGTCATTACCCTTGGTGTTATTTTCTTTGGCTTACTCGTTGTTGATGCGGTGTTTTTGTCTGCTAACTTCCTTAAAATTCACGAGGGCGGATGGTTTCCACTTGCCGTCGGTGCGTTGGTCTTTATGGTGATGACCACTTGGAAAAAGGGGCGTCTCATTCTTTTCGAACAACTTAAAACCATGTCTATTTCTTTTGAGGCGTTTATGGAGCAGGTGCGTATCAATCCTCCGGCTCGCGTCAAGGGAACTGCTATTTTTATGAGTATCGAGCAGTCCAATGTGCCTGTCGCTATTATGCATAACTTAAAACACAACAAGGTTTTGCACGAGAGAAATATTTTTCTGACCGTTGCAACAGACAAAGTCCCCTATGTGAGGTCATCAACTCGTCTCGAAGTTTCTCACTTGGGCTATGGATTCTATCGCCTCATTGCTCATTATGGTTTTATGGAAAGACCTGACATCAACGGCG
>JACKAL010000007.1 GCA_020635085.1 Pseudobdellovibrionaceae bacterium | reverse complement strand
TCACCAACACGCACACCAGTCGAGTGCCACTAGATCGTTACCAACGTAAACAAACACTTACCAATGCCGAACGTTATACTACCGATGAGTTGGTGGACTTGGAGCGCAAGGTGATTTCGGCAAAAACCCGACGGGCGGAGTTGGAGCTTGAGATTTTTAGCGAGTTAAAAAATCGTTTGCTTGCCGATGCCCAGTGGTTTTTAAAGCTAGCGTATTTTGTCAGCGAAGTGGATGTGCTCACGTCACTTGCGTGGACGGCAGTGGAGCGCAACTACACGCGGCCTTACTTTTCCAAAGAGGGGCATATTCAGTTGCAGGCCAGCCGCCACCCTGTTGTGGAACGGGCCACACGCTTTGTGGCCAACGATATTTTATTAAATCGCAATGAGTGCTTACTGTTAACTGGGCCCAATATGGCGGGGAAAAGTACGGTGATGCGCCAGGTGGCAGTGATTGCCCTTATGGCGCAAGTGGGTTCTTACGTTCCGGCAAGCCATGCTGAGCTTCCTTTGTTTGATCGTATTTTTACCCGCATAGGAGCGAGCGACTCACTCACTGAAGGTCTTTCCACATTTATGGTGGAAATGAAAGAAACCGCTACCATGCTCAATGAAGCCACAGAAAATTCGTTGGTTGTTCTCGACGAAGTGGGGCGTGGTACCTCCACCTATGATGGTCTCAGTTTAGCCCAAGCCATTTTGGAGTATCTGGTAACAAAGAGAAAACCAATGGTTTTATTTGCGACTCATTACCATGAGCTCACGCGACTGGCGACCCAGTATCCGCATATTCACAATGCCCATATGTCGATTCATCAGGAAAAGGGCGACTTGCACTTTCTTTATACACTGACTCAAGGTGCGGCAGGTCGTTCTTATGGGGTGCAAGTGGCCAAGCTCGCAGGGTTGCCCAAAGAAGTAACAAATCGTGCAGAAAAGCTTTTACAGAGTCTAGAGAACGGTGGAGCGATGGTGTCGGTCCCACAGCTTGATTTATGGGCGCAAGCGATGCACGAAACAGAAGTTGATGATAGTATGGAAGAGCGCCACAAAGAACTTTTGGTGGAGCTTAAGAATTTTTCTATTCAGCGCATGACTCCGCTCGATGCCTTGAATAAAATAGCTGAGTGGCAACAAGAACTTTCTTAGAAGTAGCAGATCTCGAAAAAGCCAAGTCGGCGTTACTCCCACCATTAGAAATCCCCACGTCCGATATGTGGCAAGGGCAGGAGTTTCCCGCATCTGATTTTTCCGCGTGGCTCGCTTTAAACATCGAAGCCCGATTGCGTGAGTGTCCACACTGGTTGAAAACTCAACCTATTGCGATTGGTTCGTGGGGGCGAGGAGAACTGGCTCCGCAATCGGATTTAGACGTGATTTTTTCGGGATCAGAAGATGATGTGCGTCTGTTTTTGGATGAAGCCAAAGAAAAGGGAATTGAGCTTAAATATCGGTTTTCGAAAAATAGCGAAGACTGGAGTCGAGAGACAAATGTCTTTGAGCTCAATGCTTTGTTTTCGGGAAAGCCTTTTTCTCGGGAAGCGGCGACAGCACTCACAGAGCAAAAAAATAAAATTTTAAATAAGAAGAAAACTTTTCGTCGCAAGCTTCTTAAAGAATTCGAAAGAGAACGAACAAAACGCAATCAGCGATATGATTCCATCGCTAATTATCTTGAGCCGCAAATTAAATTTGGTCCTGGGGGGTTGCGCGATATCCAACAAGCCCTTATGGTCGCTTTTTGGTTTGAGGATTTCTTGGGGTCGGTAGAGCATATCATAAGTTCCCTCAAGCAAATTAAAGGTTATATTTTAACTGTACGCCAAAAATTGCATCTTCTTGGTTACGGCGACACCTTGGTGGCCCAATCGCAGCGCGAGCTAGCGGAGTGGTTTGGCTATAGTAATCAAGCGGAATTTATGCAGGAGTATCAAAAGATCATTTTTAAGGTGAGCTTTTATTGTGATTTAATTTTTTCTATTTGTAGTGCAGGAAAGAGCTTTCAGGCGGAAAAATTTAAAACCACGAAATCACTTATGCAGGCGCTTAAAAAAAGACCGAGCATGGAGGTGCAGTACGCGGCCTCACAAATAAAAAAGAGCAAGGAATTACAGTATTCACTAGAGCTGAAAAGCTTTATGGCTATGGATGCTAGCGATGAAGCTCTTCAGGCGTTGTATCGTACACGGATTTTAGGAAAGATTCTTCCGGATTTTAAGCGCATAGAAGGTATTGTACAGCATGATCAATATCACCGATACACGGTGGATGCCCATATTTTGCAAGCGATAAAAAAAATACGTGAATTTTATCATAAGCCGAAAACTTTAGGTAAGTTACGTCCTTTGGTGCGAGAGTTTACCAAGCAGGATTGGCAGATTCTTTTATGGAGTGCTTTGTATCACGATATAGGTAAGGGTAGAAAGACGGATCATTCCCTAGAGGGTCGAAATATTGTGGAGCGTGATTTTGAAAAATTTAAATTTGCCAATCACTTCACTCAAGAGGTCATGTGGGTGGTGGAAAATCATCTGTTGCTATCTATGGCGGCGTTTCGCCAAGATCCGCACTCTCCAGAGGTGTGGCAAGAACTTTTTGATAAGGGAGCTCACGGAGCGCGCTTGCGCCGTTTGGCACTGTTTACAGCCGCAGATATTCAAGCGACAAATCCTGATGCGTGGACATCGTGGAAAGAAAAACTACTTATGGGCTTGGTGCAGGCGATCGAAGCACCACAGGGCGGGCGCTTTTTAGAGTTTAAACAGCAGCTCGCAAAAAATAAGTTAAGTATGGAGTTTACCCATAAAATTGATAGTGGTCTTCTCAACTCGGTACCGCCAAAACATTTAGCTCGCGATCTTAAAAAGCTATCTATTTTAAGGGAAGCCACGTTGGAGTTCTTTTCTCATGATCGCAGTCGCTGGGTGCGTTTTTATGATCCAGTAGATCGGGAGGGATTGTTTTTAGAATATGTTTCGCGTCTGTGGCAAGCAGGGGTGGTGATTGATCATGCCTACGTGCAAACGATTGCCGGATTCGGAGTTTATGACTGGTTCCAGATTCGTTCGCAAAAAGCAGATGCATTTTTAAAAAAGAACATGCAAGCGGAGCCTTCTTTGAGCAAAGAGTTTTCCGTACAATTTCTTGATGTGGCATTGGTATCAGAGACTCAAGATGAGTGGATTATAAGTTTTCGTGGACTCGATAAAAAAGGTGTGTTGCTTGTGGCAGCTCAAGCTCTTCATTCCCTTGGTTTGCAGATACGTTGGGCAAAAATTCATACATGGGGTCGACAAATTGAAGATATTTTTGCGATTACCCCCAATAAACAGCGTTCTGCAGGTGAATGGGTGGACGATCTTAAAAAAAGGTTAATAAAAAATCAGGGAAAATAGGATATTTTTTATCGATCGTATGTTAGCGATTTTTAGGCTTCACTCACGGCTCTCCGCCCTAAGCTATTAGGATTTTTGGGGTTTGACGTTGTGAGTCTAGTTTGCAATTTTTGCGCTTGAATAATCGATCGAGAGTTGTAAGACTTTAATAGAGGCGGTTGCACAGGGGATGAGCGACTGCTGAAGAAATCGAAACAATTTAAACGGAGGGAGCAAGGATGCTCAGAGATGTCCTTATACAAAAAGGTTTGTCAAACCGTGAAGCTGAAGTCGCAGAGTTGGTTTCAAAAGGGCTTTCCAACAAGGAAGTTGCGAATCAGTTATTTGTCACAGAAAAAACGGTTAAATTTCATTTAACAAACATCTATAAGAAGATGAACGTGAAATCACGTGCACAGCTTATTGTATGGTGCTTGCCGCATATGAGCTTCGTAGAAAGCACTGGCGGAAACCAAGCTGGAATTCAAATGCCTACGGGATCTGGAACTGGAACGACATCTGAGATCGATACCATCCCTGCGGGTCATTCTCCTATTGTTGGTTACAAAGGGTAACTCTTCTTGTGAATAAGGAAGCGCGACCGGTTTCTGATTCGCAGGTTGTGATGACGGAGCTGGTGCTTCCCACTCATACAAATGCTTTGGGTAGTGTTTTTGGTGGAACGGTGATGTCGTGGATCGATATCGCCGCTGCTATTTGTGCCCAACGCCACTCCCGTAAAACGGTTGTTACAGCTCACATCGATGAAGTTAATTTTATAGCACCTGTTTATAAAGGCTGGGTTATTAACGTTAAAGCCAGCGTGAATCATGTTGCGACAACATCCATGGAAATTGGTGTTCGTGTCGATGCCGAAAATCCTCAAACAGGTGAAATGTTCCATACCGCATCCGCTTATCTTACTTTTGTAGCATTAGATTCATTTGGTCGCCCAACGACGGTGCCAGCGCTTAAATTGGAAACAACTGACGATAAAAGACGTCATGAGGCGGCTGTCTCAAGGCGAAACGCACGCTTGCAGAAGCGTGATAAAAACAAGTAAAATTAATAAAGTAAGTGGTACGTTTAAATAAAATTCTTAAATCTCAAAGCGGGTTCAGTCTCATAGAGCTCGTTATCGCGTCAGCGATCTCAGTCATGCTTGCAGGGGTTATGGTTTTAGTTTTCGTTATGGCAATGGAAACATATATTCGTATGGCGCGACAGTACGAAGCGGAAACAGAAATGATCATGACAATGTATACGTTGAAAACGGCATTTTCTAGTTCAGTGAATGTTGAGTACGGCGGACCAGCAGTGGCAAATAGTACCTATAGTAATCGTGCGCCCACAGATCCAACCGATATTACGCGCACTACGATATTTAGTATTAATAGTAATTTGTTTTCGACCAGTTATAACAACTACATGATAGCGCTCGGGGTTCGTGAATTTGCGATTAAAAAGCCAGCCGCAGCCACGCATTTGCAGAGTGATTTTTACTCCTATGGACTTTTTTATATACCGCCACGAGTATCCTATTCGGGTGCCATTGCTGTAGATCAAGAGAAGAATGCGTCGGGTGGATGGACACGAGTTTCCCCGGTGAATGCTATGAATATGCACACGCGGTTAGTGGATTTTCGTTTGAACGATATTATCGTCTTACAAAGTGATGGGCAACAGGTGGCGGTTAACACGGGAGGCGCTAATGTGGGGCTTCCTGTGTTGGGTGCAAATGTTGAGCTGTACATGCGTTATTTTACTAAGGGAAAAGATAGTTTATTTCAGTGGTGTCCAGTGGCAAGCATGGCTTCATGTAGTATGGACTCACATGTTAAGTATTATGATTTTCATAAATCAATGAGGGTTACGTTTGCAAATAATGCTTTTGATCGCAAAAAATATTTAGGTCCGCGTCCATTCGGCGATGTGTATCTTTTTAAGTTTGCACAGGGTAAAGCAAGGTAGGCTTATATGGTTAAAAAAACGAGTATTAGTAATGAAAAGGGTGGTGTGTTGCTCATTACCTTAGTTATTATTTCTATATCGATAGTCACCATGATGACTGTGGCGACATTGCAGTTGGCTGAAACAGCGAGAAATGCCAGTCGCGTACATGAAAGTTATAAATACATGAATGTGATGGAGTCTATGTCACAAACAATAGGGCGAGCCCGCATGCTGGGAAAAGCAGTTGATGACTCTACTGCTTCTGGTGGCTCGGTTACATGTACTCAATTGGCAAGCGGCACAACATCCACAACAGTCGGAGGTAAAACATTGTGTTTACCGGCTGCGACAGTTACAGGTATTTGTATCGATTGGGACAATAACTCTTCCACAACAAATGATATTTTTTGTTTGCAAACATTGACTGTGGTGGCAGAAAATAAAAACGTTTATTTTGATCCAAATAAGATGATTGCAGAAGAGAAAAGTTTTTTTTGGAAAACCGTGCATGCTCTCAACGAGATGGTATCAATGGCGATAGCGCATGCGACGTGTTCGGGTATGCATCAGTGGAATTCGCCCTGTGTGAGCCCTAGCGCTACAGATTCAACTACTCCTGTAACGAGTTATATAGTCACTCAATCTGTACCGCCGTTTTTTACGTCTATTCCGAGTGGTACGGCCACACAAATCACCAGTGGTTCTGGGGCTGCCACACAAAGAGCCAATATGGAATCTTGGACACCTTATGGGTATACCTGGACAAATACCAATGAGGTTTACACACCCGCATGTACAGCTTCCAATGAGTATTGGTTGGGTTGTATGAGTTGTGATACAGCAATCAATCCTACGGTGACGTGTATTGAAATGACGATGTGCCCTCCCTCCAACTCTTCCTGTGCAGCAGCAGACAGGTATGCGCAAACAATTGCCATTTACTAGATGGGTTCTAGAATATTTATTGGCGAAGTACGATGTCTTTAACCATTTTTCGATTGGAGCGGGATATCTGTAGTTTTTGACCATTGGTCATAACAGCCGACATGTTATCGCCCTCAATGACTTCTTTGATGCGGTTCATGTTGAGTATGGCGTTGCGATGAACTTGGCGGAATACTTTCGGATCTAGTTTATTAACAAGATCTTTGAGTGGTTCATTATAAATGTATTCGAAGTGCTCTGTGCAAATATAGCTATAATGATTTTCACTGCGAAAATAAATAACATCTTCTACATTAATAAGTGTATTTTTAGTGCCACGCTTAACGACCAATTTATTTAAATAAATGTTCTTTTTAGCAAAATCTTCTTTAAGGTGGTCGATGTCTGTTACCAGTTGCTGGTTTGGTTTGTGTGTACATTTTTCAAGTGCTTGATTAAAACGCTCTTGATTATATGGCTTAAGAAGATAATCGATGGCGTTTTTTTCAAAAGCGCTGACGGCATATTCACTGTAAGCAGTCTGAAAAATAAGATGGAAATTGATACTGGGAAGGGCACTGATTAAGTCCATTCCGTTCATCTCGGGCATTTCAATGTCTAGAAAAACAATATTGGGTTTTTGTGCTTCGATCATTTCCATGGCTTGCAAGCCATTTTCTGCCTCTAAAATTTCGTACCCTTGGTTTTTTTCTTCGAGAAAGCGTCTAATTTTTTTTCTAGCTAGAACTTCGTCATCTACGATTAAAACCTTATTCATGAAATCCTCCTTCTTTAGGAACTCTGAAGCTAACATACGTCTTTTTATCATCAGAATAAATACGGAAGCCATGTGAGCGGCCGTAAAATAACTCCAGACGGTTTTTTGTATTTTGTAACCCTGTACCAAGGTTGCGACCATTACTGCGATTGGTTGTTCCGCTCGATTCAGGTTTATAGAGTTCTCCGGTATTAGAAATACATAATTCGTACATGTCGTCTACAGGAGTGAGAGTAAGTTCAATGTCGCCACCTTCTTGTTTAGGTGAAATGCCATGCTTGATCGCATTTTCTACAAGGGTTTGCAGAATCAAACTTGGTACGTCGACTGAAAAGTACTCGGCACCGATGTTACATTTAAATTTAATACGATCGCCAAAGCGAATTTTCTGGATTTGGATATACTTTTTAAGAATAGAAATTTCCGACCCTAAATTAGAAAAATTACTTTTTGAGTTGGACAATATTTCTCGATATAAATCAGCAAGTTGCTGGGTGACATTACAGGCGAGATCTGGATCAACGTAAATAAGTTCTGATAAAACATTCAGTGAATTAAATAAAAAATGGGGTTGCATTTGTGTTTCAAGTAAATTGTATTGAGCTTCGGCTTGTGCGGCACGCGATTGAAGTGCAAGTTCTTTTGCTTGGCGCATTTCATAGATAATACGCGCAATAGCTGCAGCAGGGATGGAGACAGTTAGAGTCACAAATAAGAAATTTACATCGTAGTTTTGATAAAAAATGGGACGAGAGATAAGATAGTAAAGAGCATTGCTTGAGATAAAAAAGGCAGAAAAGAGTTTTACGAATTCCATGGCAAAGCGAATGGTATTATTCTTTGCTTTTATTCCCCATTGCTTATCCATCAGATCAAACATTTGATACAAAAAGTAAATGCACATAAACAAAAAGATATTGCTTAATAGGTTTATGGCCATAAGAGTGAGTTTTCTTTTTCCTAAGTGAATAATTAAAAGGACGCCACCAGTGAGAAGTCCCGACACGAGCAAAATCAAATAGTGCATTTGGCTTTGCACAATGGGGTTTTGCACAATGAGCATTGGGGCGGGACGCGTATCGGGAGATTCAGGTTCTCTTTGTTTTTTTAGTTTCAGTTCATAGACAATGCGTGAAAGGACGGCAGCGGGGAGCGCGAGTAAAAGTACAATATAGAGGTAATTGGGGCGGAGAGATTGGTTGAGAATCGGGCGGGAGATCAAATAATACTGAAGTGTCACCGTGATCGACATAGCAACAAGAATTTTTAAAAATTCTAATCCATAAAGAAATTTTTTGGCGATCGAATCTTTGACAAATGGGGAGAGGCTGAGATCCGTGATCTGATAAACGAAAAATATGGTCAACAGATTTTGTACAATAGAAAGTAGCGAAATAGCCTGATTGCTGACATCGCGATAAATCAGGTAAATGATAACAACCGTGATACCGCTGCCTAGCCCCGAGAGGAGGATGTTGTTGATCTTGTCTTGGTGCCGGGTTATCGCAGGATCCATATCTTACAAATACCTGATTTTATTGTATTTGATCAAGGTTTTACGACTGAATGGCAGAGCGTCTTAACCCAGTTTTATTCAGTGATGGGGGGTGTAAACTGTGTTTACATCCATGTAGACTTTGCCTAAGACCGTCGCTGTGATTCGTTTGTAAGCAGGTTTAATGTTATAGAGTCTACACAATTTACTGCAACATTTTTTTTGTAAAGGTTTATATGAAGTACGCATGGATCCTTTTGTCTCTTTTTGTTTCCGTTTCCTCTTTTGCTGTTGATGAGTATCAAACAGTTAATAGTCAAGCAGACGCAAAGTTTATTTCGTCTCTCGGTCTGTACAAAATAGGAAGTGTACTGCCAAAACGGTTCAACCTTTTAATTATTGGGCAAGATAATAGTAATAGTAAAAAAAGTACCGGTGGAAGAGCCAGCTTGGGATCGCGAGCTGATGTGATTATGGTGCTATCGTTAGACACTGCCCGTGGTGCATCGACCATATTATCTATTTATAGAGGAAATTCTCCTGATGATGGCTGTTCTGCGAAGTTAGGTCACGGTCCATCATCGGATATGATCAACGGAGTGTATTCTATAGGTGGTCGTCAGGAGTTTATTCCATGTCTTGAGGGAATGTTGGAAAAACGTCTTCATATGAACCCTCAGTTTTTTGATCTTCTCGACGAAAATGGGGAGTTTCCTATTCACGCCTTTTGGGAGGGGACACGCACATACACTGTGGGCCCTGTAGCAAAAGATTCTTTGCGTACAGTTTTAAATAATAAAGTGGCATTTACATCCACCTTTGGTTTTTCAGCGATCGGTGCGGCGCTTGATGTTTTGTGGCATGGTAAGGATATTCAATCTGTTCTCAATTCGGAAGAGCCGGTGCAAGTGAGCGATAAAAATGTCGATTCCCACTATCTCATTGTTGAGTTGAAAGAGCGAGAAGCATACAAAGCTGCAGGTTATCAACGTGCGTTTAATTTTGCCTCCGTTATTGCGACTATACTTGGTTGGTCTGCCTACGGAATTGAGCAATATAAAAACGAGCACTATGAGTTTCTTGGTCGTTTTTTTGGAGATGTGATTAATAAAAATTTTAGTTCATCTCACGATTTCAAAGTACTTGAAAAAGACGTGTTCATGCGCAGTGGTGGTCACTTGTTGGGTGCTGCTTGTTTTAACCAGAATGTGTCTCCCATTCGTATTATTCAGTGGGGGGAACAGGCGGCTTCGTATTCTGTGTACGAAAACGGAAAATTTCGTGTTCATGGCCCCGCCGGTCTTTTAAATTACTTAAAAGTCGTACCGATTCTTCCCAACCCACCCAGTTGTCACTAAAGTCGCGGGATGCTTATGGTGATAGCCTGTCTCATAAAGGTGTTTTAGTACTGTTGGATGTATTTACGCCATTTAAAGATAAGGCTTGGAATCATATAAACTTGGCAAGCGATACCGTGTGGATTTTCCTCTTGAACCATGTTTTGGGCATCATGGGAAAGTTCGAAAATGCGGCCCTTGTCTTGTGAAGGAATAAAAAGATCGACCTTTACTGCCAGTTGATCAATGCAGCGGTTCATTAAAGTTTTTAAGTGATCAATTCCCTCGCCCGTAGCGGCGCTAATAAACACGCGATTTTCTCCACGAGCTTGAAAGCGTTTCTGAAAAGGTGCAATGTCCATTTTATTGTAAGCATGAATGAGGGGCTTGTCTTGCCAGTTGAATTGGTGGATCAACTCATTGACCACTTCGACATGTTTTTCCATGTGAGGGTTCGAAAGGTCGATGACATGAATAAGTATGTCGGCATTTGCCGACTCCTCAAGTGTTGCTTTAAAGGCGTCGATCAAATGGTGAGGTAGTTTACGAATAAAGCCCACAGTGTCTGTGATAAGTGCCGGCTTGGAATCATTAAGATGGACTTTGCGAGTCGTGGGATCGAGTGTGGCAAAGAGAAGATCCTTCGACATCACTTTGGATTTGGTCAATGTATTAAGAAGGCAACTTTTTCCTGAGTTGGTGTAACCGATCAAAGCAAAGGTCGGGATTTGATGTTTTTTGCGTGCTGCTCGGCGCTGTTCGCGTTGGGCGCGAACACTTTCCAGCTTTTTCTTTACTTGCACGATTTGGCGACGTATGTGACGGCGATCCATCTCGATGGCTTTTTCACCGAGACCGCGCGTACCGATACCACCACCTTGACGGGATAGTGAGCCCATCCAGGCGTCCACCATACGAGGCATAGTATCTAGAAGGCGAGCGAGCTCCACTTGTAGTTTTCCCTCATAGGTTTGCGCGCGTGCTGCAAAGATTTCTAAAATAATTTGATTACGATCGAGAACTTTAACGTTCCATTCTTTTTCTAAGTTCCGTGTTTGCACACCCGAAATAGGGCGGTCGACAATAACAACCTGTGCTTTACATTCCTTGGCCATATCGCCAATTTCACTCACTTTTCCTTTGCCAAGCAGAGTGGCGGGATTGAATTTATCAAGAATTTGTGTGGCAGAGCCACAAACGATGTACCCTGAAGTTAAAGCGAGTTCTTCGAGCTCTAAAAGACTTTCTTTGATTTCGGTAAGTGTCTCTGCTTTGAGCCCAACGCCAACGACGAGAGCTCGTTTTTCTTGATTAGGATTTTTTATTGAATTCCTCCGCGAAGGCCTGACATTGAAGGGCGGTTATAGCGGCGGTATTAAAAATATCATCGACAACTCCTGTACGTTGAACAACGTGCGCTGGCTTGTTAACACCAATAAGGAATGGTCCGATCACTTCACCTCCGCCCAATTGCTGCAAGAGCTTGTAGGCAATATTCCCAGCATCTAAATTAGGGAACACTAATATATTAGCACCATCTTTTATATGACAAAAGGGAAAAATGGAGTCCACAATTCGTGGATTTACGGCGGTATCAGCCTGCATTTCTCCATCGACGACATATTCTGGATGTTGTTCCATAACGATACGTGCAGCTTCGGCCATTTTTGCTGGCGACTCATCATGAGATGTGAAGTTGGTATAACTTAACATGGCGATTTTTGGTTTGATTTCAAAATACTCGGCAACGCGTGAAGTGTAAATTGCTGTATTGGCCACTTGCTGTGCTGTGGGGTTCACCATTACCGCGGTGTCGGCCAGAAATAATAATTTATCTTTGATGAGTACGAAGTTTAGTCCAGCAGCCGTTTTACGACGACCTGGACCAATGACCTGTAAAATTGGTCGAACGGCATCTCGATATTTTACGTTAGAGCCGGTGATCATGCCATCGGCATCGCCCACTTCGACCGCTACAGCGGCATAGTAGTTCGAGTCATGTAAGAGTTTCTGTGCTTCGCGCATCATCACTCCGCGGCGCGCACGTTTGTCGTAGAGAAAGCGTGTGTATTTATCGCGTGTTTCCGATGCTTCCAAATGATTAATCACTTTCGCTTGACCAATGTGATCCAAACTATTTTTTGCCGCAATTTTTTTGATGGTATCTGGATTTCCGATAAGAATGGGTATGGCAAAACCCTCGTCGATAATGCGATTCACTGCGCGGAGGACCGTGGTGCTTTCTCCCTCCGGAAAAATAATGCGAGGAGGGTTTTTACTCACTTCATTTTTTTGTTTTACACGATTGATGATGGAGCGAACAAAGCCTACTTTAGAGCCTTGCAAGGCTTCTAAGCGGTCGCGATAAGCATCCATATTATCAATGGGCAGTTGTGCCACTTTGGAGTCGATAGCGGCTTTTGCAACAGCAGGAGCTACCCACATAAGCACACGTGGATCAAATGGTTTAGGAATAATATAATCTGGGCCGAAATGAAAATCTTTACCGCCATAAGCAAGGGAAACTTTTTCGGGAACATCTTCACGAGCTAATTTCGCCAGAGCATGAACGGCGGCGAGCTTCATTTCTTCATTGATTTGTGTGGCGCGCACATCAAGGGCTCCACGAAAAATTGAGGGAAAGCCTAACACATTATTGACCTGATTCGGGTAGTCGCTACGACCCGTGGCAATGATAGCATCGGAACGTACTTTTTTGACGTCGTCAGGTGTGATTTCTGGATCCGGGTTGGCCATGGCAAAGATGATGGGCTTATCATTCATGGATTTAACCATGTCAGGTGTTACAGCTCCCGCTACACTTAAACCGACAAAAGCATCGGCGCCCTTTAAGGCGTCGGCAAGAGTACGTGCGTCGGTTTTGTTGGCAAATTCGGCTTTGTAAGGATTCATGCCTTTTTCGCGGCCGACGTAGACAACCCCTTGGGAGTCGCACATGATAATATTACTGAGTTTCACTCCCATGCTGACAAACAGGCGACCACAGGCCACGGCCGCAGCGCCCGCGCCATTGATGACCAATTTGATTTTAGCAATATCTTTTTTGCTAATCATGCAGGCATTCACTAATGCTGCTGCAGAAATAATCGCGGTGCCATGTTGATCGTCGTGAAATACTGGGATGTTCATGATTTTTTTTAATTCAGACTCTATGTAGAAACACTCAGGTGCTTTGATATCTTCTAAATTAATACCGCCAAAGGTGGGTTCAAGGGCACGGACGGCAGCGATCACTTGATCGGGATCTTTGCAGTTGAGTTCGATATCAAAAACATTGATTCCAGCGAATTGCTTAAATAAGTTACCTTTTCCTTCCATCACCGGTTTTGAGGCTTCGGGGCCGATATCACCTAAACCCAGAACCGCTGTGCCGTTACTTACCACGGCGACAAGATTTCCGCGGGCCGTGTAATCATAGACTTTGCTTTTATCCTTAGCGATTTCTTTACATGGAGCTGCCACTCCAGGAGAGTAGGCGAGGGAGAGTTCTTGATCTGTTGAGCAGGGTTTTGAGGGGCGAACATCCACTTTTCCAGCGGGCTGGCGTTTATGATATAACAAAGCATCAGAATCTAGGCTCATAAAAATTCCTTTCCGGAAGTTGTAGATTAAAATTACGTGATTATAGAGTCAAATTGGTGCTTATTGGGTCGCCTTTTTGGCGGGCGCGTTGAAATTCAATGTCAGTTGCATGAGATGCAAGATGTTATTACGCTTAATCTTATGAAGAAAAAGCCTTTTAGACCCAATTTGTTTTTTGTTGTTGCAATTCTTGCCGTGGTTGGCCTTGCCTATTATGCTCGCAAAACGTCTTCCCAAGAAATCCATGTGCGTGTTGACGAGCCAAAAGTACAATTTCGTAAAATTGCTCAGATGGGGGATCCAAAAGCCAATGTGCCTACCGTTGGATTATCAAGTGATTTAAATGTGGAGGAGCCTGTAAAGAAATGGGTTCACGATGAGGCGCCAGAACTCAATCGACGAAATGTCGACATGAAGGCTTATGATGAACGGATCGAAAGGGAAATTGCCAATTATGGAGAAGTGCAGCTTCAGCAATTAAAAGTAATGGCGATAGATAAGACCCTTCCTATTAATGAGCGTATTTTATCAACATATATGTTAGGAAAAAGTTCCATGGCGGCAGAGCATCTTAGCGAGATTGCCTCGCAAAATGTGGAATATAAGCAGCATGCACCCCATTCTGAAGGAGAAATACGCGCTTCTCAGGAGCGGGCTATTAAAATTATGTCTATCGATGGAATTGTTAAAGGAGAGCAATCTCCACAGCAAAAAATCGAAAATTTAAAAAATATTATCAAGTCTTCAAATGATTCTTTAGTTAAAGACTACGCTCAGACAAAATTAAATGATCTACGCAAGTCGCTTTAGTGGACGGCTAGCGGGTTAGCAGTTTTGTTAAGTCTTCTTTATTTTCGTGCATGGGATGAAGTCAGTCGTGTAGGTCTCTCTGGTAAATTAAAAAGATCTATAAATTTTGTAAAGGTTTCTTGACTTAGTTGTAGAGACTGGACGATGCATTTATGCGTATCGTGCTTGATCTGTTCAATATTTATTTTTCCATTGGAGTTTGTGATAATGGATTTGTTTTCGGGGCGTTTCATCCAACGTTCAATCATGGGTTGATCGACTTCGAGGTGAAACTGTAACCCATAAACTTTTTCGCCGTACTTAAACGCCTGTGATGGACATAAAGCGGATTGTGCCAAGTGGATCGCCGATTTTGGTATATCAAAAGTGTCTTGATGAATTTGAAAAACCGTTTCTTCTGGTTTGTAATGTTCAAATAATGGATCTTTTGCTCCGTCGTGTGTGATTTGTAGCGGCGTCCATCCTAACTCCCAATCTTTAGCTTTACGGACAGTGGACCCAAGTACAGCGGCAATGAGTTGAGCCCCTAAGCAAATACCTAGGACAGGAATATTTTTTTTAATGGCTTGTTCAATTGCATACATTTCGGCTTTTAAATGGGGAAACGCATTGGACTCGTATACCCCCATGGGGCCACCAAGTACAATCAATCCATAATAGGAGTCCAAGCTAGGAATATGGTCAGGGTTGCGGGCAAAATTGACGTAGCGAATTTTTAATCCTGCCTCTTTTAAGAGCGGGTTGAGAGTTCCCAAGGGCTCATGGCCGACATGTTGAAAAACCATTATTTTTCTCATGGTCTATTTAGAATACTATTCAATGGATTTTTTCGTCAATTCAGTTAAGGGCTATTCTTTTTAATTGGCGAGCCGAGTTGATTGGGATTTAATTCTTTACATATGACAACAAAAATCCTTTCTTTAATATCGGTGATGTTTATCGCACTTTCCTTTGTTTCGGCAGATTCTGCATCTTCCGAAAAAAAAAGCAGTAATCCTCATTTTAAACAAGTTGATAAATATATTGACGAGCAAAAAATGGAAAAGGCCTTAACTGAAGCCGAGGGCGTTTTACGTAAGGCTCGGCAAAAAAAAGATGAACAACTGATTGCGGAAAGTCTTGTGGTGATAGCTCAGCTCCATATGGCCTTGCACCAATATGATACGGCTGCAAATTTTTTACGTCAAGAAAAGTGGCCACAAAATCCAAGCTTAAGAATACTGCTTAATATGTTTTATGCACAAACCTTAACCAGTTTTTTTCAGGCGTACAGATGGGATATTCAAAGTCGGGAGGCAACGGCTCAATCAAAAAAAGATTTATCTCTCTTTAACACAGAAGATATCAATAGAGAGATTCTTAAGACCTGGTCTACTATTTTGGAATCGAAAGTCGATCTTAATAGTCCGCCACCGGAGTTCTTTTATAGATATATTGATAAAAATGATTATCCTTCAAATATTCGATCGACACTTAGGGACACGGTGACGTATATGGCGGTTGATTATTTGAGTGACTCTTCTTATTGGACGGCAAAAGAGGAAAATGAAGTTTATAAATTAAATTTTTCTAAACTCATTCGGGGACAGGTATCTACAGTGCCGCTGATGGATGGCAAGCACCATCCCTTAGAAAAAGTCGCGGGACGACTTATCGAGCTGGCTCAGTTTCATAAGCAAAATGGTAAAGTGGATGCAGAGCTCGAAGCTCGCTACATGCTTATAAGCAAATTTCTTGATTTTACTCGTGAGCCTGCGGATAAAAAAACGATTGTGCACGAGCTGCAGACGATGCAAAAAAGCTATCGTAGAGCGAAGTGGTGGTCGAAGGGGCAAGCCCTCCTCACGCAGTATTACATGCATAGCGACACCGACAATTCCAAGAATCTTATTCAAGCGTTCGCGGAAGCTGAGAAAGGCATTCAGGCAGATGCTAAATCCTATGGGGGACAGCTGTGCGCATATTATAAAAGTCAAATTTTAGCGCCAGCATACCGCTTGGATACGATGCTTGTCGATGGAATCAAAAAAGACTCCGTCGTGGTTCATCACAAAAATATTTCTAAATTATATTTTCGCGCGTATCGTTACGATCTCAATAAAGCAATGAAAACTTCTGGTGGAGACATTTGGGCGAAATTGCGCGATCAAAAATGGGTGACTAACGCCTATGGAGTTCCTGTTCAAGAATGGAGTCAGAGTTTACCGGCAACGCCGGACTATCGTGAACATACAACATTTTTGCAACCGCCACTTGAGAAGCGGGGCGTGTATATTATTGTGGCCTCATTGCGTTCTGATTTTGTTTTATCAGGGGAGAACAATGTTGTGGCTGTGCCGATAATTATTTCGGATATTGTCTTACAGCGGTGGGTGCATAATTCGGGGGAGCTTGAGGTAAAAGCTATTTATGGAGAAACAGGGTTGTCTGCTTCCGGGGTATTAGTTTCTACATGGGCAAGAAAAGACTGGTCATCTCCTTTGTCTAAGCGCGGAGAGGCAACGACAGATGCCTCTGGTAGTGTAACTTTTAAATTAACCAAAGAAAAGTACAATTATAGCCGCGAAGTTCAACTTGCCAAGAAAGGTGACAGCTACGCTTTGTTGGGTGAATCGTGGGCGAACCTTCCCCAAAGTGGGTTGTCTCAGTCGATTTTTATTTTTACCGATCGAAGTATTTTTCGTCCTCAGCAAAAAGTGCAGTGGAAAGTGTTGTCTTTTTCGGGAAATTTGCAAACTACGAAATACCAGGCAAAAAAAAATGAACCGTTAATTGTTGAGTTGCGAGATTTAAATGGCAATGTTGTCCATAAAAAAACCGTGACAACAAATGTGTATGGCACGGCTTCCGGAGAATTTTTGATTCCAGAAGGCCGAGCTTTAGGGTCGTGGAGCTTGGTCGTCCAGCGTAAGGATGCGAGCCAAGGACTGAGCTCTTCAGTTATACAAGTCGAAGAGTACAAACGACCTACATTTGAAGTGAATTTTAAAGACACGACGACCACATCGCTGCGTTTAAATCGTCAAGCGACGCTTGTGGGGGAGGCACGCTATTATTTTGGTCAAGCTGTTACAGAAGGGCGTGTGAAGTGGCGCGTGGTACGTACACCAGAGTGGTCATGGTGGTGGTACGGAGAGCGAGGCCCTGCACTACCGGAAACCATCGCTACCGGGGAAAGCCCTATTTTCAGAGATGGAACATTTAGAGTTTCTTTTTTACCAAAAGCAGACGAAAGACAAAAAACCGCACAACAGGCTTTAAAATATCGTTTTACGATTGAGGCTGATGTCACCGACTCGGGCGGAGAAACGCGCCAAGGAAAAAAAATCGTATCACTTGGTTTTGTATCCGTAGAAGCAACGGTGGCTTTAAATAATGAATTTTTTCTTGAAAAAACGAAGATCACCATTCCCATCAAACGCGTGGATCTTAATGGCGAAGGTAAGCCTGGAAGTGGATCTTGGAAGCTCGTTAAGGTTAGAGAGCCTGAGACCACATCTCTACCTGCCGATCTACCAAAAGAACAGAAAGAAAAATCTAATGGGGAGTATGCTACACTTGGCGATCAGCGACGTATGCGCTGGGAAACCTCTTTTTCCGTTGAGGAGATCATGCGTGCATGGCCTGATGGTGATACGGTGACGCAAGGTTCACTTGTTCATGATAAAAAGGGTGAGGCTGTAGTGAGCCTTCAATCGCTGAGTGCAGGTGTTTATCGTTTACTTTATTCAACGAAAGATGATTTTGGCGAGTCACTCAATTTAAAAACGGAAATTATTGTTACAGGTAAGAGTCCTAAAATAGCTTTACCGCTAGTGTTGTTAGCGGAAAAGGAAAAAGCTTTGGTCGGTGAAAAAATTCGCTTTTTTGTTGCCAGTGGTTTAAAGGACCAGCCTTTGACTTGGGAAGTTTATCGGAATCAAAAAAGGATTGTAAAAAAAGACATTAAAAATGGTGAGCTTTTTGAGTGGACGGTAAAAGAAGAAGACCGCGGTGGTTTTACAGTACAGGTGAGTGGGGTAAGAGATTATCAACGTTTGGAGGCAGAACGGTCTGTAGCGGTTCCGTGGGATAACAAAGAGCTTAAAGTGGAGATGGCGACCTTTCGCAATAAAATTCGTCCCGGGCAAAAAGAGACCTTTAAAGTTGTTGTCAAGGATTACAAGGGGCATTTGTTAAAAGAAAAAGGCGCCGAACTTCTTGCTTTTATGTATGATCGCAGTCTCGATTTTTTTACACTTCATGAGGTAGAGTCCCCACTGGGGGTTTACCCTGTGCGAACGGGAAGTGCGCGAACCGATGACTCACTCACTTATGCCGTAGGTTTGTCCTATTACGATCGATACGATGAAGCATTTTTTCCGCCAACTTTTGATAGCGACCATCTGATTTTGTTAGATAATAATTATGCAATAGGTGGCGTTGGAGCACGTGCTAAGGGTGGAGAGTACGAGTATGCTTATGAGGGCAGTAATACTATGCTGGCAGATGTGAGTGCGGTACCAGGCACACGTCTCGCCACGCCTAAAGAATATGAAGAGATGACAAAGGTCAGTGCGAAGCCAGAGATGTCTAATGGTAAAGGGAAGCTCAGTTTAAAGGAGTCTATTCCACAACCATCAGAAGTGCGGCACAATTTTTCGGAAACGGCCTTTTGGAGGCCCCACCTTTTGATCGACAAAAAGGGTACGGTCACATTTGAGTTTCAAGTTCCTGACTCGTTGACGTCTTGGAAGTTGTGGGTCAATGCGATCACGAAAGATATTTCCTATGGTGCTTATCAAGGCATAACACAATCGGTGAAAGATCTTATGGTGCGTTCTTATTTGCCACGTTTTTTAAGAGAGGGCGATGCGGCTGAGATCAAGGTCGTTGTAAACAACGGTTCTGATAAAGTTATGAATGGTCAGCTTCAGCTTGCGATCGAAGAGTCTGAGAGCGGGAAAAGTGCCATCGACCTATTTCATTTATCGTCTCGCGAGACAAAGAAGACATTTTCTGTACCGGCGAACGGGTCAACGGCTGTGATTTTTCGCATCCAAGCACCCAACATAACCCAATCTTTTGCTTTTACTGTTCGTGCGCAATCAAAAAATTTCTCAGACGGAGAAAAACGTTTATTACCTATTCTTCCCAGCCGTATGCATTTGGCGCAGTCGCGCTTTGTGACTTTAAACAATAAAGATCACAAAGTGATTGAGTTTAAAGATATGGCGAAACGAGATGATCCCACGCGAATAGATGATCGTTTGGTCCTCACTATTGATGGCCAGTTGTTTTACGGTGTTTTAAAATCGTTGCCTTATCTCATCGAGTACCCCTATGAATGCGTTGAACAAACACTCAATCGTTATTTGTCGACAGGCATTATTCATTCTCTTTTTAATAAGTATCCGGCAGTTGCTAAAATGGCCCAACAGTTTTCGAAACGCAAAACATCTTTAGAGCTGTTTTCTCTTCCGGATGAGAATCAAAGAATGACTATCGAAGAAAGTCCATGGCAGCAGATGGCTGCGGGTGGAAGTTCTGATGCCAACTATCTTAAAAACGTTCTTGATCGGCGTCTGGTGAAGAAAGAGCGGGATCGAGCTTTAGATCGACTTAAAAAAATGCAGCGTCCAGATGGAGGGTTTTCCTGGTTTGAAGGTGGTCCCGCGAGCGAATATATGACTCTTTATGTTCTTATGGGTCTTGCACGCGGCCTAGAGTTTCAAGTGGAGGCGCCGAAGGATTTAACGGTACGTGCTTGGAGTTATATGCATGATTGGGTGAATCGAGAACTCCCACAGTGTATAAAGGAAAAACGTTGTCATGAATGGATCACAGAGCTTAATTTTGTATTAAGTTCCTATAAAGATTTATCATGGACAGGAAATCATTTTACAGAGTCCGATCGAAAAAAATATTTAGATTATAGCTTTGCATCTTGGAAACAGCACTCCTCCTTACTGAAAGGATATTTAGCTCTTGCATTGTATCGAGCCGGGCGTACGACAGATGCGAAGTTGGTTTGGGAATCGGTGATGGATTCTGCGAAGAGCACTGAGGAGCTGGGTACTTATTGGGCCCCAGAAGAGAAATCTTGGCTCTGGTACAATGATACCATTGAAACCCACGCTTTTGCGCTCAGAGTGCAAATGGAGTTAGCACCCAATGATAAGAAAAACGAAGGACTAGTGCAGTGGTTATTTTTAAATAAAAAATTAAATCATTGGAAATCGACACGCGCAACAGCAGAAAGTATTTATGCATTAGTGCATTACCTCGAAAAGGAGAAGGTTCTGGGGGTGCGCGAGGAGATTCAAGCGCACATCGGCGGTGAACAAAAAACATTCATTTTTAATCCCGATGAGTATGCTGGCGGAAAAAACCAAGTGGTTATTGATGGGACAGACATTCAACCGTCGCGCGATTACAAAATCGGTGTAATGAAAAACTCTCCTGGCTTTGCCTTCGCTTCTGCGACATGGCATTTTTCTACCGAAAAAAATCCTGCGCAAGGAGATAGTGATTTCTTTTCGGTGGAGCGGAAGTATTTCTTGCGCGAGAACAAAGGGGGAAAATGGGTTTTACGTCCACTTCACCTTGGCGCCAATATTCATGTTGGGGATCAGGTAGAAGTGCATCTCTCTATTCGCACAAAGCATGCAGCGGAGTATGTGCACTTGCGAGATCCACGAGGTGCGGGCTTTGAGCCCGAAGAGGTAGTGTCTGGGTATCGTTACGATAAGGGGTTATCTTATTACCAAGAGGTGCGCGACAGCGGCGAAAATTATTTCTTTAATTGGTTACCAGTAGGTGAGTATACATTTAAGTACCGTATTCGCGCCAATATGGCGGGAAAGTTTCGCATTGGACCGGCGACGATTCAGTCAATGTACGCACCGGAATTTAACGCTTATTCTGCTGGCGGCAAGTTAGATGTCAGGGGAATGTGAAAAACGAGAAGTGTTTCCAAAGATGGTAGTGAACAGTCAAGAGATTGTTTAAAGGAGATCAGGTGTTTTTAGTTCAGAACTTTAAGAAAAAAAATTTACGCCTGTTTTTTAATTTTCTGGTACCCATTGGTTTATTTTCGATATGGGTGTTATGTCATTCTCAATCTAAAATAGTTATCATAACCATCTGAGGTTGCTAATAAATAAAACGAATATCTTGACGTTTGATTTATTGTCCACAAATTGAAGAGATGAAGCAGAGTTGTCGTTGCCATAAATGGTTATTTCGCATTGGTGCATTTGCGGGCGCTATATTTTTATACAGTATTTTTGCCAAAGCGGATGCCGCTACTTCTTCTTTAGGCGATTTGCAGGTTCAACAGTTAAAGTTTAATGGGTTTTCTAAAAGGTTCTCCTCCGAGCAGTCGCTAGCTTCTAAATTCGTGGCTCATGCTGGTGTAGGGTTTACTGGTACTTTGTTGCAGCCAAGTATTTTGGTTTTTCGTTCTATAAATAATAAAATAGTTAGTACTCTCCCGTATTCATTTTTTCTTTGCGCACGTGCTTTTTTTATCCGCACCGGATTAAGTCCTCCGCATTAAAATCTCAATATGTACAAATAAGTTTTGAATTTTAAATTTTACTAGGGTACGCCCTAAACAATGAGGTAATTTATGAATTTACGTCTAGTTAATTTTTTATTATGTATTTTTCTTTTTCCAACCCTTTCTTTAGCAGGCCCCGATATTGTTTTGCAAAAAAGTGATTTTGTAAAAGCAGAGAGCGTGGCTCAAAATGAAAGGGCTGTCGTGAGGCTCACTTTAAGTGCATCAGGAAAAAATAAGTTAAGCGAGCCTCACAAGGCAAATCGGCCTAAAGATGTGCAAGTGAATGTTGCTGGTATCGCGGCAAACTTTCATGTAAAAGCGAGTATAACAAGCGATCACATTGAAGTTGGTCCTTATTCGGTGCAGGAGGCACAAAAGGTCGTAGCGGCAATTAATAGAAGGTAGTTTTTATGTTAAGGGGTGAGGGTTCGTCCTTGCCCCGGTTTATGCATGAGTGTTTTGTGGATTGTTTTATGTCAGGCCTATGACAGGTTCCGTTGCAATAGTTCTTGTCTTCAAGTCGTTTTTTTTGTTTACGATTAGACAGCTCACGTTATCTTATTCATGTACAATTTAAATATAAATAAATTTTTTCAAAGGAGAGAGGATGAAAGTATTTCTTTTAACTATTTTATCTTTGTGCTTTTCTGCAATGGCCTTTGCCGAAGATTGTCCGGACCTGACGGGTATATACGGTAGTGTTTCTAGCTTGGGGCTGGCGATTGAGATTCATCAAAACCAATGTGAAAGTCTTACTTTAACTCAATATAGAGGAGACGGCACAATTGTTACCGATGATATTCTTCTCGATGGCCAATTTCGTGTATTACCTTCAATGCCACAATTTTATACAGCATTCACTTATGATCAGACTCACTTGATTGGAACGGCGAACGACATAAATACAAACGATAAAGTAAGAACCTTTATTATGTCTTTAGAATTTGGCGGACTGACCCAGCAAAGACTTAAATATGATAATCAGGGGAAGATTATTTCCGATCAAACATTTACACTTCCCACTTGCGTAGACAACAGTTATACACAACAGTAGTCGGTTGCCCATTGGGGTGGAGGCGGTAGGAGTAATTTAAAGTTTTTGTGAGCCTACTGCTATACTGAAGAGGCCTGATAAGATTCGCTGCAGGATTTATGTTCGAGTTGCGGCCTTGTTATTTCTTGTCGGGTTCATTTTTGGTAACACTTAAAAAGCCATCGGCTTCTAGGATTGCCGAATTGATTTCCATGACGTTATGTAAGCCTTGTTTACGAAGGAGTCTAAAAAGCTCGGGCTCATTCATTCTTTCTTTTTTTAAGTTGGGGTAAATAATTTTGCCTTTATGTACAAGAAGAGTGGGTGTTCCTTCAAAGAGGCGACGAAACAACTTATATTTAAAAGTCAAAATGGAAATGAATGTGCTGGTGGCCACCAGCGCCAGGGCTAAGATCATGCCGCCGAGAAGAGAGTTGTCGCCTCCGTTCATTGAGTTTTGAACGGCATTACTAATCAAAAGAATGGCGACAAACTCGGTTGTGCCCATTTGGCCAATTTCTCTTTTTCCAGCAATACGAAGGAGTACAATAATAAAAAAATAGACCGTTAGGGCGCGCACGAGGAGATTTGTTGGGGTTAAACTGATATCCACTAAATTTTGCCACATGCTTCTAGTATCGTTTGATCATTGCGAAAATGGCTAGGATAAATTCTATGGTAGCATGGGGGATCCTTTGGCTGTCTGCAATCCAGGTAAAAATGAAGGAGTAAATTCAAAAACTGTCAATAGCTGCCCATAAAGTAGACAACTCATTATTTTTTGCTGTGCATTGGCTGTGAACTATTCACTTGTTCTACTAGTCTTTTATTAGATACGCTTATGACTAGTCTTCTATGGATAGAGACCCGCGGCACTTTTTGCTATGATTTTCATGGATAAAGTGAGCGTGAACAAGGGAGTGAACATGCATCATTTACGTCGAGTCCTTCTGGGACTTTTTAGCATAACTACTATTTCCATGTTCGTATCTTCAGCACAAGCCGCAGATAAAGCGGATTGTATTTCTGTTGCCGATATGAACGACATTGTTGCCTCGTTTAGTCAGTTCCAACACCTTAAAGGTAAGGAATTTTGCTATGACGGCTCAACTGATTCGGCTCTTCTTGAGGCAATCATGTTTATGCGCAACACACAGTTTGCCTCAACTATGCCAGCAAGTCATGATGAGTTGTTTTCTGGCAAGTTTGCAACGAGTTGGTGGAAATACTTCACAGGTCGCATTAACAAATTTAATGTACAGCAAAACTGTCCAGAGGGTGCGGCTGCCTATGTGATCGGATTCTTTGGAGGACATACTATGTATGTTTGTCCGTTGATGTTGACGGGGTCACTGACAGCTCTTGATCGTGCGAGTATTTATATGCATGAAGCTCGTCATATTGATGGCTTCCCGCATGTCACCTGTTCTCATGGTCCGCGCAAAGGTATTAATGGAGCTTGTGATGACAATATTAAAGACTCAGGCTCTTATGCTGTGACTGTTGAAACATATGCTCAGTTGGGTAAATATGCTACAGATCTCAATCCGGCGATGATGGCTTATGCGCAAGCGTCGGCTGTGGTATATGCAAATGATGCATTTGAGGTTCCAGTTAATATTGATCAAACACAAAATTTTGTTGTGATGACAGCAGACAAGCAGTTTCACGAAGTGAATATTCAAGGCGGAGGAAAGCAGATTTCTGATCTTGGTTTTGCCTCTGATTTGGGCCGTATTATTATGCGCGGTGTGTACTATGTACTTTTTCCCGATGATAAAAATTTGCCAGCTAAGTATGTATTTACACATAATGAAGGTGATTTAGCACAAACTCCGGGCAGTGATGCTGGTGAGTACAATGCCTCTTCTCCACAAGAGAAAGCTAATTTTGTAGCTATTCACTATGCTGGTAACTGGGGTGTGCGTGCCTATAAAAATAAACTAAGCGTATCTTGTGATCCACAGGCAGGCGTTAAAAGTGATTTAAATATTTCAGGAACTCCAGTGTCTTTTATCTATCCTAATGGATATGATCGTGAAGCACGTATGGTTTTCTTGATGATGGCTAATGGTACGGTGATGGAAGTGGGCTGTAAATCAAAAACCCAACCCTATCAGCAGGCGACAAATATGAGCTTTGATCGTCCATTCACACGTATGTATAAGTCTGGTAATGCGGTTGTCGGGCTTGGTGCTGATGGCAAAATCTACCAAGTCAATGGGCAGACGTCGACGCCGATCACAACACCATTTGATGGGCAAATTTATGAGCTCTTAGCTCATAAGAACTTTACGTTCTTTTAAGATCATATCAAGCATATTCAAATGAGAGAAAAGGAGAGGTAGAACCTCTCCTTTTTATTTTTAAAGCGACACATTGATTTTATGCGCTTATCAACAGCAACGCAGGGCAGATCGCAATCTGTAAAATATTTTAAAAATTGATTATTTCTCCAAATATTATAAACCTTTCAGAGGCCTGGTGGTTATTTTTTTAAGATAAATAAACGAACCAGAGTGTTGAATGAGTATCGACCAGTACAATTGTAAAAGGGGATAAGTAGGTATGGCAAAGTTATGTTCGCTTAAAAAAATAGCACTTTTATTTTTACTGAACAATTTCATACTTTCATGTGCAAGTAAAACAGCTCAGGACATTGAGGCGGCGACAAAAAAATTTAATGTGTTTCTTGATGTCACTTTTGATGAGTTTTTAAATAGCTCACCTCAGGGGCTTTCCTATTTTGGCAAAAAAGAACAGTATGGAAAGCTCGATGATCATACCGAAGAGTTCGCTGTTAAAATGCACGAGCTTTCAAAGAGGAAGCTTGCGGAACTGAAGCAGTTCGATCGCCACTCTTTAGATAAACAAGGGCAATTGAGTTATGATCTCTTCAAGAAAAATATTGAGGATGGCATTGAGCACTTTCAGTGGCGCGATTATGATTATACGATCAATCAACAGGGTGGGGTGCATTCTGAGCTTCCCGTTTTTATGATTAATATTCACAAAGTAGACAATGAGCAGGACCTGAAAGATTACATTTCGCGATTAAAAGAATTTAAACGTGTATTTAACGAAGAGGGTGACCAAGTACTGCGTTCACAAAGTAAAGGAATCATTCCACCCAAATTTGTGTTTCCTTATGTTTATGATGCGATTAAAAAAGTGACTATGGGGAAACCTTTCGACAGTTCGAAAAAAGACTCACCCATCTATGCAGATTTTAAAAGTAAACTTAAAAAGTTAAAGTTAGATCGTAAGAAAGAGAAGGAGTATCTTAGCGAAGTTGAAAGTACTTTAAAACACGAAGTGCGCGAAGCCTATGACAATATTACCGTGGTGCTTAAACAAGTAGAAAAAACGGCTAATACCGATGATGGAGCTTGGAAGTTTCCCAATGGCGAAGCCTTTTACGCGGATCGCTTATATCTCTATACAACAACCCGCCTGACGGCAGACGAGATTCATAAAATTGGGTTAGAGAATGTGGCCCGTTTGCGCAAAGACATGGAAGCGGTCCAGGGGAGACTTGGTTTTAAAGGAAGTTTAAAAGATTTTTTTGTAAAAATGCGTAATGACTCCAAACAATATTTCCCGAATACCGAAACGGGACGAAAAGGTTATTTAGCGATGGCCCAGGGGTATTTAGATAATATAAATAAAAAAGTACCCCAGTACTTTCGCAGAATCCCAAAAACTCCTATGGAAATTAAACCAGTGGAAAAATTTCGCGAAAAATCGGCAGGAAAAGCATTTTACAATGAGCCCTCTGACGATGGCACACGTCCGGGCATGTACTATGTGAATCTTTCGGATATGAAAAACGAACCCAAATATGAAGGGGAAGCACTGCTTTATCACGAAGGAATTCCCGGGCACCATTTTCAGTTGGCCCTTGGAATTGAACTTAAAGATCTACCCAAGTTTCGTCGTTATAACCACTACACTTCTTTTATAGAAGGTTGGGGGCTTTATGCTGAACGTTTGGGAAAAGATATGGGCGGCTATCAAAATGATTACGCCGAGCTTGGTCGTCTCTCGATGGAGATGGTGCGTGCCTGTCGTTTGGTTGTGGACACAGGTATTCATGCAAAAAAATGGACACGCGAAAAAGCACTCGCTTTTTTTAATGAAAACCTACCCACCGCAAGTGATGCGCAAAAAGAGCAGGTTGAGCGCTATATTATTTGGCCTGGCCAGGCTACAGCCTACATGATTGGTATGCTTAAAATTTATGGTTTGCGCGAAAAGGCCAAGCAGCAATTGGGAGAAAAATTCGATATGCGTGATTTTCACGATGCCGTGCTTAGTAATGGTGCTGTACCTTTAGATATTCTCGAAACGCAGGTGAATGAGTATGTGAAAGGAAAACCATGAGAATTTATATGCGTTTGATATTGGGAGTTTTTTTTATATTTCCAATGATGAGTTGTTCCCATACGCAAAAAATCAGCGAGCAAGATAAGAAATTCAATGTATTCCTCGATAAGTCTTTCGATCAAGTCGCTGATTTGAGTCCTGAATTTTTAACTCAACTTGGAATTAAGAAACATTATGGAAAGTTGGGGGATTACAGCGAGGCTTTTCGTGTAAAAATGCAGCAGCTTTCGCGCAAAAAATTAAAAGAGCTTAAAACATTTGATCGCGAGGCTTTAGGTGAGCAGGCAAAGCTCAGTTATGATTTGGCATTAGAAGACGTAGAGCAGAATCTCGCCGACTTTAAATGGCGTCATTATGGTTATTCAGTCACTCAAATGTATGGTGTGCACACGTATCTGCCGGTCTTTATGATGACAATGCATAGAGTAGATAACGAACAGGATTTGCGTGACTATCTTTCACGTCTCGAAGAATTCCACCGCGTGTTTCGCGAGACTATCGACAATATGAAAGCATCTGAGGCGGTGGGGGTGGTTCCGCCTGCCTTTGTATATCCTTACGTTATTTCTGCTTCGCAAAATGTGATCCGAGGACAACCGTTTACGTCTGAGGGAGATTCTCCGCTGTATAAAGACTTTAAAGCAAAGCTGACGGCATTAAAAATTGCCGGAGCTAAGAATTCTTATTTTGTTTCTAAAGCGGAGAAGGCTTTAAAAGAACGAGTAATGCCGGCGTATCAGGAGCTGATCGCTTTTTTAAAGGAACAACAAACACGTGCCACTCAAGATGCGGGAGTCTGGAAATTTCCAAAAGGGGAAACCTACTATCGCAATCGCTTAGAGCGTAATACAACAACACGTTTAACATCTGATGAAATTCATAAACTCGGTCTTAAAGAAGTAGCACGTATTCAAGGTGAGATGAAAGAGCTTCTTAAAAAAATGAGTTATAAAGGAACGCTACAGAGTTTTTTTAAAGAATTGCGCACAAATACAAAATATTATTTCCCGAACACGGAAGCAGGGCGTAAGGCTTATGTGGATTTAGCAAATGGTTATTACAAAAATATTAGTGAGCGTACACCAGAGTTTTTCCGCCTTTTGCCAAAAGCACCATTTGAGATTCGTCCTGTAGAAAAGTTTCGAGAAGATTCGGCTGGGGTGGCTTTTTATGATCAACCTTCTGAGGATGGTAAGCGCCCAGGAGTTTATTATGTAAACCTTAAAAACATGAGAAATCTCCCCAAGCACGAAGCGGAAGCGATACTTTATCACGAGGGAGCTCCTGGTCACCACTTTCAAATTGCTATTGCTCAGGAACTAAAAGGTATTCCTAAGTTTCGTCGTTTCGGTAACTATACAGCCTATTCCGAAGGCTGGGGGTTATACACAGAAACGCTTGGTGGCGAGATGGGTGGCTATAAAGAAGATCTTTCTCAATTTGGTAAACTTGCCACTGAAATTTTACGAGCCGCGCGTTTGGTCGTAGATACAGGGATTCATAGTCAGCACTGGACCCGGGAGAAAGCGATTCAATATATGGCCGATAATTGCCCCGGACCAGCAGAGGATCAGAAAGAGGAAGTGGAGCGCTATATTGTTATGCCTGGACAAGCGACGGCCTATAAAGTGGGATCCCTTAAAATTTTACAGCTTCGTGAAAAAGCCAAAAGGGAGCTTGGCAGTAAATTTGATATTCGTGATTTTCATGATGTGGTACTTGGCAGCGGGCCAGTACCACTTTCGACGTTAGAAGCGCGCGTAGACGAGTATATACTCAAGAAGAAATAGGTACATTTGTTCTTCTCATTTGCCCAAGGAAAGTCAGCTCTCGATGAGACAATTATGCTATTTGATTGGGCAAATTTTGCAAAATAAGAGGTGCAGAGTATTCATGTCTTATGGCTCAAAGACGGAAGCGCTACTGTTTATCGTTGAAAGAGTCCTGTATTCATTGATAGAACCGACCTTCTAAGGGGGGTTTCATGCGTGTAATTTTAGTTCTCTGCCTTGCGTCACTTTTTGCGGCATCATGTTCAACGAGAAACAAGAATGCATCTTTACAGTCTGGTGCAATATCACTGGAAACCTTTTTTAGAAATCCGGTTGCGAGTAGTGTGAGTATTTCGCCCAATGGTGAGATGCTGGCTGCCCTTATGCCGTTTAAGGGACGCATGAATGTTTTTGTCCGCGATATTAAAGGCGGTGAATGGAATGCGCTCACCAAAGTGGACGATCGCGACATTGCAGGCATCCAATGGAAAACAGACAATACAATTTTATTTATTAAAGATTTTGGTGGGGATGAAAATTTTCATGTGTTTAGTGTGAACCTTTCGTCGAAAGAAGTAAAAGACCTAACACCTTTTGCCAAAGTACGTGCGCAAATTATAGATACGCTCGATGGTGTGTTTGATAATGAGATTGTCGTAGGTATCAATAAACGCGATCCGCGGGTTTTTGATGTTTACAAGGTAAATGTGATAACAGGTGCATTGACGCTGATTCTCGAAAACACCAAAACCTATGTGGGATACTTGTTTGATCACAAAGGAAACTTACGTATGACGGTAGCGTCTGATGGGGTTAATAACGATTATTTCTATCGCGATGCCGGGAAAAAAGATTTTAGAAAAATCATGAGTTTAGATTTTAAAGATAGTTTTGCGCCAGTGGCATTTGATAAAAATAATAAAAACATTTATGCCATTAGCAATATCAAAAGAAATACGGCGGCGGCGGTAGAGGTCAATCCGAGAAATGGCCACGAGATTCAAACCATATTTAGCAATCCTGATTACGATGTGACGGGGCTGCAGTACTCTAAAGAACGCAAAGAGTTGATTGAAGCTAGTTTCACTGATTGGAAAATGGAGCAACATGTTTTAAGTCCCTATTACAAAGAGATATATGGAGCACTTAAAGCAGAAATCACTGACAAAGAAGTGGTGATTAGTAACTCTAATAAAAATGAAACGCGCATGGTTGTTGTAACATATAGCGATCGCACACAGGCGCAGTATTACATTTATGATGTTACAAGTAAAAAACTAACGTTCCTTCTTGATTCAGCTCCGTGGATGAAACCATCAGAGCTTGCGGAGATGAAACCTGTTTCTTATAAATCGCGGGATGGCTTGATTATTCATGGTTATCTCACTCTACCAAAAAACAAAGGCGATAAAAACTTACCTGTGGTTATAAATCCCCATGGTGGTCCGTGGGCACGGGATATGTGGCGTTACAATCCACAGGTACAGTTTTTAGCCAATCGTGGCTATGCGGTTTTGCAAATGAACTTTCGCGGATCCACAGGTTATGGGCGGAAATTTTGGGAAGCCTCATTTAAGCAATGGGGATTAAAAATGCAGGACGACATCACCGATGGAGTGGAGTGGTTGATCTCGCAAGGTATTGCCGATAAAAACCGTGTGGCAATTTATGGTGGAAGTTATGGTGGCTATGCGGTGTTGGCGGGTCTTGCTTTTACACCAGACCTGTATCGTTGCGGAGTGGACTATGTGGGTGTGTCAAATATTTTTACTCTTATGCAAACGGTACCGCCCTACTGGCAACCGATGCGCGACAAATTTTATAAAATGATTGGTCATCCCGAAAAAGAAAAAGATTTAATCGAAAAGGCGTCGCCTTTATTTAGCGCGAATAAAATCAAGGCACCCTTATTGGTTGTGCAGGGAGCACAAGATCCACGGGTTAAAAAAAGTGAATCGGATCAAATTGTTGAGGCTCTCAAAAAACGGGGAGTGGATGTTCCGTATCTTGTAAAGGAAAATGAAGGTCATGGATTTCGCAACGAAGAAAATCGTTTTGAATTTTATCGCACAATGGAAACATTTTTAGATAAACACATGACTAAAATGTAAGGTGATCAGCATGGAACTAAAATACCATACAGGCTTCGGTTCTTATTTTGAAAGTGAGTCAGAGAACGGCGTTTTGCCAGAGGGGCGCAACAGTCCGCAGCAGCCTCCTAAAGGGCTTTACCCGGAGCAACTTAGTGGTAGTGCCTTTACCATGAAACGCAGCGAAAACTTACGCAGTTGGCTTTATCGCGGGCAACCATCTGTAGTGCAGTCTCCTTTTAAACCCTATGGGCAAAAGTATTGGAAGTCCATTCTTCCAGAAACGGGGCAGACCGCGCCAACCCCTATACGCTGGCTTCCTTTTACGAGGTGGACAACGGGAAATTTTGTAGACGGTGTGCGTACGATGGTCGCCAATAACACAAACGAGGGCTCTGCTGTTCATCTTTACGGTTTTGACCAATCGATGAAGAACACGTTTTTTTACAATGCTGATGGTGAGTTAATGTTTGTCCCTGTGGAAGGTGAGCTGCTCGTTAAAACGGAACTGGGCCGCTTGACGGTGGCACCGTTAGAAATTGCGGTGATCCCTCGTGGAGTTAAGTTTACAGTGGAACCTTTAAAGCCCCACATCAAATGTCATGGGTATTTGGGGGAAAATCTTGGCGCTCCATTACGCTTACCAGATCTTGGGCCCATTGGGGCCAATGGTCTCGCCAACCCAAGAGATTTTCAGTATCCAGTTGCATTTAGCGAAATGAAAAATGAAGCGTGTTCTTTGATTTGTAAGTATCAAGATCGTTTATGGGTTGCGGAGCTCGATCATTCTCCATTGGATGTGGTAGCATGGCATGGCAATTATGCTCCGTACAAATATGATCTGACACGTTTTAATACTATAGGCACGATTAGTTTTGATCACCCGGACCCCTCTATTTTTACGGTACTGACTTCGCCATCCGCAATTCCAGGACGCGCCAATATGGATTTTGTTATTTTTCCTCCGCGCTGGTTGGTGGGTGAAAACACCTTTCGACCTCCATACTACCACCGTAATGTGATGAACGAGTGCATGGGGCTCATTCAAGGGGTATACGATGCCAAAAAAGAAGGGTTCTTGCCGGGAGGAATGAGTTTGCACAATTGCATGGTGCCTCACGGGCCGGATGCTGAGACTTTTCAAAACGAACTCAAACGTTCTGAAAAGCCGGTTAAGGTGGATCAGACTATGGCTTTTATGTTTGAGAGCTCTTTGCATTATAGTGTTAGTTCTTTTGCGCTAGAGGAAGCTTCATTGGATCACGACTACTGGAAGTGCTGGCAAGGGCTTAAACGCCTTCATTTGTAGGAGAAGAATATGGGACGATTTTGGCTATTATTGGGGTGTGTGTTTTGTTGTCTTACTGTTATTTTAGGAGCATTTGCTGCACATGTTCTAAAAACCACTCTCGATGAACGCAGTTTTGAAATTTTTGATGTAGCCACCCGCTACATGATGTTTCACGGTATTGCATTACTTGCTCTAGGGTTATGGAGTCATTGGGAAAAGTGGGCTCCGAGTTTTTGGGCCGGTTTCTTTTTTACCTTTGGAATTCTTCTTTTTTCAGGAAGTCTTTATATATTAACTTTTATGAAAATACCGGGGGTTGTCTTTGTAACCCCCGTTGGTGGCATGTTTTTTATCTTTGGCTGGATCAGTTTTATGTTTTCGATATTTCGTACGACCAACAAGTTTGTTTGAGGTTTTCGATGATTTGCTTCCAAGTGCATGCGCACTTTAATCTCTAAAAAATCGAGGACTTGAAGTTTTCGTATTGGCACTAAATAAAAAAGGGACATTAAAAAATGTCCCTTTTTCATTTATAAATTGTCACGGCTGTTAATTACTTTAAAACGCACACCATCTGTTGGTCACCATTATAAAGACTGAACTCTTTGCCAGGAGTAACAGCTAATTTAAATTGTGGATTTTTGGCTCCATAGTCTTTGCCAACGAATAAATACGCATCAAGATCTTCTGTGACGAGAGCATGATAGGAAACATCAAGTCCTGTGTCCGATTCAGAGAAATAAAATCCAGCTGCACACGTATCTGCAGGGGCAGATGGCTCATAGGCATTGAATGCTTCAAAAGGCGCGGTTAGAGTTTTTGTTGTTACAAATCCTAAATTTTCATTTAATTTTTGTAGCTCACAAGTCAGTTTATAGTCAGGGCAAGTGTATTCTTCTGCGTGGGCCTGGAAGAATAAAAAAAGTGCAGATGCAAAAAAAGCGAACTTCATAACTACTTCTCCATTTTTTAGCGCCAAGATCATTAAACATTTTTAATCTTAAACCGCCGGTTTATTTGTGCTGCAATATAGTTAATGTGCGTGATAAAGGCTAGTTTTTACAAGTACCCTGTAAAACTGTAAAAAATGGTTATTATTTTACTAAAACTAAGGCCTTTCGTAAGGTCTTGGTATTGCTGTCATATGAGTCATGAGCAATACGGGCGAGCTAGAGGCTCTTTAGGCCCTTGAGCGCCGAGGGCCTTTGTGGTAGTTTTGCGCCATGTTAAATGGCCCTATTTACTTCGATTACAATGCGACAAGCCCCATTCATCCGGAACTACAGGAAAAAATTGTAGAATGGCTGCCGTTTTGGGGAAACCCAAGTTCAGTGCATGCCCATGGGCGGCAGGCTAAAAAATTGGTGCGCGAAGCGCGCCAAAGTATCGCCGATGCTTTAGGTGTAAGTCCTTTGGAGTTGATTTTTACCAGCGGCGGCAGTGAAGGCAACAACACTGTCATTTGCGGTTTACTGTTTTCAGCGCAAGCAGAAGAGCGTAAAGAGCTTATCACGACCACGATTGAGCATCCGAGTGTGACGCGGGCGATGGATTTTGCCGAAACCCAAGGTTTTAAGGTTCATCGTATAGAGGTGAATCGTCAAGGGGAGTTGGATTTTTTTCACTTTGAAAGAGTTCTTTCAGAAAAAACACTTTTGGTTTCCATGATGCTTGCCAATAACGAAACAGGTATTTTACTGCCGATTAAAAAAATTGCCACTCTTGCGAAAGCGCGCGGGGCACTCATGCATACGGATGCTGTGCAAGCCATTGGAAAGATCAATATCAACTTAGGTGATCTCGGTGTGGATTATGCCACATTTTCTGGCCACAAGTTTTATGCGCTCAAAGGTACGGGGGCGATTTATGCGCGTCGTGGGCAGGAATTTTTTAATTACATCCACGGTGGGGGGCAGGAGCGTGGGCGTCGCGCGGGCACTGAAAACGTCCTGGCCATTGCCTCCATGGGCTATATGGCACACAAACTCCAAAAAATGCCCGAGCACTATGAGCACATGTTGGAGTTAAGAGATTTTTTTGAGGCACAAATTTTACAAAAAATTCCTGATGCTGAGATCACTTCGCAAAAAGCGAAGCGGGTTCCCAACACGTCCAGTGTGATTTTGCCGGGTGTACATGGTGAATCTTTACTGATGAGTTTAGATATTAAAGGATTTTCGGTGAGCACTGGATCTGCTTGTAGCTCGGGAAGTTCTGAGCCCAGCGTGGTGCTACGGAACATGGGGCTTACACGCGACGAAGCACAAAGTTCTCTTCGTGTTTCTATGGGTTGGATGACCACGCGTGAAGAGGTGGAAAGTTTCATCGAAGCTTTGGTGAGCATTGTGGATCATTTGCGCAATATAAAAAATCGAGGAGACTCACGTGCCAATCCCAGCTAAATCAAAAGGACGCGTTCTCGTTGCGATGAGCGGTGGAGTGGACAGCTCTGCTGCTGCGGCTCTTTTGGTGGATCAAGGCTATGAAGTGATTGGTGTCACGATGCAAGTGTGGGATTATTCTTCGTGCAATATCGAAGAGGGCGCCGGCACGTGTTGTTCGTCGAGTGATGTGGACGATGCACGCAGTGTGGCCGATCTTTTAAACATCCCATTTTATGTAATTAATTGTGAGGATGAGTTTAAAGAAAAGGTTATCGATCCTTTTGTGAGTGACTACATGGCAGGGCGTACGCCGCTTCCATGTGTGAACTGCAACACTTATCTTAAGTTTGATCGCCTGATCGAAAAAATGCAGGAGCTCAATTGCGATTACTTAGCAACGGGTCACTATGCTCAAATTGTTCATGATAAAAATGGTGATGCCGCTATTGTAACAAGTACGGATGATTGGAAGGATCAAACGTACTTTTTATTTACCCTGCCGAAAGATATTTTAAATAAGATTTTATTTCCCATTGGGCACATGAACAAAACCGATGTGCGCGAATACTCGCTTAAGAAAAATTTAGTTGTTGCGCGCAAAAAAGATTCCACGGGAATTTGTTTTGTTGGCGATAAAGGTTATGCGAATTTTATCCGCGATAATTATCCTGCAGCTCCTGTGAAAACAGGTAACCTTCGTTTGTATCCATCAGGTGCTGTGTTAACCCAACACCAGGGGATTCATAACTTTACCTACGGACAGCGCAAAGGTTTGGGTATTTCTTCGGAACAGCCCCTTTATGTAGTTAAAGTGGATGCGGAGAGTGGCGACGTTTGGGTGGGCGAGGAAAAATACTTATTCACTCAAAAAATGACCATCGAAAACTGCCACTGGCATAAAAATATTTCTCCCGAAGAACGCTTATGCGTAAAAGTGCGTTATGCCCATAAGGGTGGTGAGGCAACTATTGAGCACGTAGAAGGCTCTATCTACAATGTGTATTTTAGTGAACCTCAACGTGCGATCACTCCAGGACAAGCTGCGGTGGTGTACGATGGCGCGCGGTTGATTGGCGGAGGCTGGATTCGATGAGTGTTTCCTTTGATATCAAAACATTTGGTTGCAAAGTAAATACCTACGATGCCAGTCTTTTGCATAAACGCTTGCAAGCGGCGGGTTTTTTTCGCCATCATGAAGCGCCAATGGTTCACGTGGTCAACACCTGTGCGGTCACGCAAGAAGCCACGCGCGAAGCCATGCGCTACGTTCGTCGTTTGCGGGCAAAAAACCCTTTATGCACGATCGTGATGACCGGATGCTCAGCACAAGTCGATGGACGCTTACTGGATAGTATGCCCGGGGTGGACCTGGTGGTGGCGAATAGCCACAAGGGCAATCTGGAAAATATTTTAATCGATTATCTAAAAGGAAGTCGCACGCAAAAAATATTTCGTTCCAATATGTTTCGCCAAGACTCTTTAGGTGAAGGTGGAGATTTAGAGGAGGGACGCACGCGGGCCTTTTTAAAAATCCAAGATGGCTGCAATAGCTTTTGTACCTTTTGCATTATTCCTTATGCCCGCGGTAAGAGTCGTAGTTTATCGGTTTCCTATTTGTGCGATAAAATCAACGAGCTGCATGCTAATGGGGTGCAGGAAGTAGTGCTTACCGGTGTGCATATTGGCGACTATGTAGACGAATCTCATGGGAAAGCGGCGCGTTTAGAAGATCTGATCGAGGCTGTGTTAGTAAAAACAAAAATCCCCCGCTTGCGTTTATCGAGTCTTGAACCCATAGAGCTTTCTGAACGCTTGCTTGCACTTTATGCCGACGAGAGATTGTGTCGTCATTTTCATATGAGTATACAAAGTGCACAAAGTGATATTTTAAAAAGTATGCGGCGCCATTATACAGCTCAAGATGTGGAAATGGCGCTCGAGAGCATAGCCGCCCGTGTGCCAGGATCTTTTGTGGGGATGGATGTAATTGTTGGGTTCCCAGGAGAAAGTAAAGAGCTGTTTCAAGAAACCTATGAGCGATTGGAAGGTCTTCCATGGACACGGATTCATGTGTTTCCATACAGTGAACGGCAAGGGACGCGTGCGCCCCTTCTGGAAAACCCGGTGTCATTAGAGGAGCGTAAATGGCGCAGTAAAATGCTACGCGAATTAAGCCTTGAGCGTTATAAAGCGCATGCCCTCGAAGCCGTAGGCCAAACAAAAAAAATTATTTTATTAAATAGTAAATCGCAAAAAAATCTAAGTGGTGTATCCCGTGACTATTGGAATGTGGATCTTACAAATGCGCCAGAAACCACAGAGTCTTCTCAGGAGATCGATGTGCGAATTATTGGCTTTGATCATAGCCAGGATGTGGAAGGGTCTTTATTGGGAGAGGTGGTTTATGGAATTCATTAGTACACTCTCTCAACGTTTAGGAATTGCGCTACAAGAATCGCCACTCTATGAGCAGGCGATGACTCATAAAAGTGTTTCGAAAGACAGTGCCGAAACTTTAAACAACGAGCGTTTAGAATATTTGGGAGATGCGGTAATTGGTCTAGTAGTGGCCGATATTTTGTATAAATTTTTTCCCTTAGATGATGAAGGAAATTTATCTAGAAAACGTGCTAGTTTAGTGAACGAGACCACGCTGAGTAAGGTGGCAGCGCATTTTGGTTTACAAGATTTTCTACGCGTTCATCATAGTCAATCTTTAGAGGATTTTAAAAGTAATGCACGCATTACAGCGTCGTTATTTGAAGCTTTAGTCGGAGCGCTATATTTGGAAATCGGTTTTATGGAAACCTTCCAATGGTTGCACCATGTTTACGAAAATGTAGTGACGGTCTCTTTTAGTGAGCACGATTTTTCCAGTGACTACAAAACGCGGTTTCAAGAAAAAATTCAGAGTCAGTTTAAAGTCACGCCCAGATATGAAACAACAGAAGTCTCAGGCCCCGACCATCAACGATTATTTACTGTGACAGTAACAGTGAATGGGGTTGTTTATGGCACTGGGCAGGGTTTGAGTAAGAAAAATGCGGCACAAGAGGCAGCGAAAATGGCGCTTGAGAGGATGGATGGTAATGAATAAAACCGGTTATGTAGGGTTCGTAGGTCTTGCCAACTCTGGAAAAAGCACTTTGCTAAATACTCTTCTCGGCGAGAAGGTGTGTATCGTGAGCTCTAAACCGCAGGCCACCCGTCGGAGGATTCAAGGAATTCTGACTACTGACGGTTATCAGGTGATGATTATGGATTCTCCTGGTTTTTTAAGTGAGGCTATGACGCCACTTCATGATTTTCTTTTGCAAGAAGCTCAGGATGTCATTGCTTCAGTTGCGGTTGTAGTATTTTTAGTCCCTATGGATCTCCAGAATAAGGAAGATCTTGATGAGCTCACATCAGAAATAAAAAAATCAAAAAAGCCCTGCGTATATGTTTTTACCAAAATGGATTTAGAACCTACGCCAGCCGCAGCCGGGATGATGGAGTATGTAAAATCAAATGAGCTGCCGTATTTTACGGCTGCAGAGAAGGAAAGTCGTATTTTGCTTTTGCGTAAGTTCTTTGAGTCCGTAGATCCTTATATGACTGAAACAGAGGAATTTTTATTTGCAGAAGATCTTTTTACCACCGAGCGTTCTCGCGATTTGATGTCGGAGTATATTCGTGAAGGTTGTATGGAGCACTTGGCCAAAGAGATCCCATACAATATTGCAGTAGTGATCGATAGCTACAAAGAAGATGAAGGTCTTCCCAAAATATATGCATCTATTTTTGTGAATCGAGAAAGCCATAAGTCCATTGTGATTGGTCGTGGTGGTATGATGCTTAAAAAAATTGGTACCTATGCCCGCAAACGTTTTGAAGAAATGATCGGCGAGAAAGTATTTTTATCCTTGCGAGTAAAAACCAAAGAGGACTGGGCCAAAAATAAACATTTTATGAATGAGATTGGTTATGGAAAAAAATAAAATTATGACAACCATGGCCGTGGTGGGGCGTCCCAATGTAGGGAAATCCACACTCTTTAATTTGCTGTCGGAAACACGAAAAGCGGTGGTCAAAGATGAGCCAGGTGTGACTCGCGATATTCTTTTCGAGAATGCAGAGTTATGGGGTAAGCATTACGAGATTATCGATACGGGTGGGCTTACCGATGCGGATGACACCATTTCGATAAAGATTAAAGAACACGTGGTGGAATTTTTAAAAACGGTGGATTTTCTCCTGGTAGTGATGGATGGACGTATGGGGCTTGTCCCAGAAGATCGCGATATCATCCGTATTGCTAAGGAATCGGGAAAACCGTTTATCATTGCAGTGAACAAAATCGATAAGGTGAGTGAGCTCGATACGTTGACAGCAGAGTTTTACCAGTTTGGAACGGATGTTGTTGGGTGTTCTTTTGAGCAACGTTTAGGGTTAGATCCTCTTTTGCAGTGGATATATGATCGCGTAGAGCAAGCGCCCCCTCAGTATGAAGACGCCTTTGTTCTTTCGATTGTGGGAAAACCCAATGTCGGAAAAAGCTCTTTGTGTAATCGTTTGCTAGGTCAAAATCGCTTGTTGGTATCTGATATTGCCGGCACCACTACCGACGCAGTGGATGTGCCGTTTACTTATAACGATAAAAACTATGTTCTCATTGATACGGCAGGGTTACGTCGAACGAGTCGTCGTTTTGATGATGTGGAAATTATCTCTGCTTTTAAAACCGAGCGCTCTATACGCAACTCTGAACTTGTTCTTTTGGTTATTGACGGAACTTTAGGTCCCACTGATCAGGATGCAAAAATTTTAGAAATGATCCAAGAAGAGCATAAGGGTGTGGTTTTGGTGGTCAATAAGTCGGATATTGGCGAAGACGAGATGGATGCATACCGCAAAACAGTACGTGAACAAGTCGCAAGGCAGTTTCATTTTTATACAGATATTCCTATTGTATTTATTAGTGCACTGACGGGGCGCGGACTGGGAGATCTTTTTAAAACTATTGAGGATGTGCGTAGTAAACTTTATTTCCGCATTAGCACGCGTGAATTAAATGATTTTTTTATAGAAGTGATTCGTCAAGCGCCGTCACCAGTGTATGGAACAAAAGATGTTAAATTTTATTATCTGACGCAAACCCAGCAGTTTCCTCCGAGTTTTATTGCTTTTGCCAATCATCCTGACGGTGTTGATAATTCGTATCGACGGTTTCTTGCTAAAAAGATAAAAGAGCGTTGGGCACTAGAAGGAATTCCTGTGCGTATTTTTGTTATGAAAAGCCGAGGACGGTAGATGCTCTTAAAGTTTCGCTATTTACTAGCGCTAACTCTTATTCTTCAGTTTGTCCGCTTTCCCTATGTATTTGTACAAAGCGGTGGCGGTGGGTTTCTCTATATTTATTTTATTGTATCCATTGTCATTGGCGGTTGTCTTTTTATGGGAGAGCTAATTTTAGGAAAAATCACCGAAGCCTCTTTAGGGAGCAGTGTCGAGCGATTGGCATTAGATCGTATGACTCTAGAGGGAAACAAAGATGCGCCGCTTGCGCAACGACGAGTGGGGTTGGCAAAATCTTTTCGTTTTATGTTTTTTGGCGTCGGCCTGCTGATATGTTCATACATTTCGATTATTGCTATTTGGCTTCTTGTTTCTTTGGCAACACCCTTTATCCCAGCAAATTACGATTTTGAGCTTTATGTGGCATGTGCGATCATCCATTTTTTAGCGATATATGTTTTTTACAAAAAACAAGTGCGTGTTTGGATGCCAGTGGTGGTGAAAACTTTTTTCTTTTGTTTAATGTTTTTAAGTCTTTATTTGGTGTTTTCCGTGCTTATTTCCTCTAAAAACAACACAGTACTTTTGTCACTTTTTTATCCTGATTATTCTAAAATGGCCTGGTCGACTCTCATTAATGCTCTTGGACAGTCGGTTCTGTCTTTGCTCTTAGGCTATGGATTGGTCACGCAATTTGGTGGCTCTCTTAACCGAAATCGCGATGTTACTTTTCTTGCGACACGAATGGTGTCAGCATCTTTTATTTTTGCTGTTTTAAGTTCTATCATTGTTCTTTCTGTGGTTCACAATACGACATTTTCTTTATTCGGTCCGCGTTATTTTATCGAAACCTTACCAAAAGTTTTTAGTGATGGTTTAGAAAGTGTATGGTTAGGTCGGCTACTGCTTTTGATGTTCTATGGGGCCTTGATGTTTTTTGTTTTACGACTGTTACGATTGTATAAAAAAGATATTCAAGAAAAATTCTCTACCTCATATAAGCGTGTTCAATTTATTTTTTTATTTTTATTTGTAACCCTTACATCTGCCATTCTTTATGCGAATTTACAGTTTCGTCATTTTAAATTTTTTAATCAATGGAGTGTTTTTGAATTCTTTGACATCACATTAATCGATGGAGCACTTGTCTTTTGCGCAGTCGCCACTGGATGGATGATCTACGCCACAATTCCAGGAAAGCAAATTGTGCGTGAATTTGTTGCTATCGAAATTGATCAAGAAATCAGCCACTTTTATCCGGTATGGAAATTCGTGATGATTTGGTTTACTCCAGTTGTAACAGCCACCGCTGTTTTTCTTTCTTTTATTGGATGGTTTCGTTAAAAGGTAGTACTGAGGTTTTACTTGAAGATACTTTTAGTAGAAGACGATAGGCAGGTCGGCTCTGCAACAAAACAGGCCTTAACCGACTTTGGTTATGCAGTGAATTGGGTACAAGATGGACCGTCTGCTGTTGAAACTGTAACTACAGAGTTCTATGATCTTATACTTCTTGATGTGGGTTTGCCAAAGCAAGACGGATTTGCTGTTTTAAAAAATATCCGTGCACAAAAAAATCCGGTGCCTGTTATATTTCTGACAGCACGCGACGGAGTTGAAGATAAAATTCATGGTCTCGATTTAGGCGCCGACGATTATCTCGTAAAACCGTTTTCTTTAGAAGAACTCAAAGCACGCATGCGCGTGGTGGTGCGCCGCCATCATGGTGTGAAGGAATCTAAACTTACGACTTCAGATATGAGCTTAAACTTGGCTACAAAAGAAATCGAACGTGAGGGATGTCAGTATCCTCTTTCGGCAAAAGAATTTTCTGTACTACACACTCTGATGTTGACTCCTGGGGTTATTTTTTCCAAAGAGCAACTCGAAGACAGTACCTATGGTTGGAACGAAGAGGTGGCGAGTAACGCTATCGAAGTGATTATTCATGGAATAAGAAAAAAAATGGGTAAAGAGACAATCCTTAATGTTAGAGGTTTAGGGTGGATGGTCAGAAAATAGAAAAGAATAAATCTCTACAGAGCCAGTTGAGTGTATGGGTGAGTTTGGCGGTTGTTGTATTTTCCCTTATTACAACTGCGATGACGGCCTACACCTCTTTTAAAGAAGCTTCCGAACAACAAGACCATACACTTGAGACTATTGCAGATCTGGTGACTAAGGGTAATATTAGTAAAGAAACGCCATATGTTTCAACCAAAGAAGAGGCGATTTCGGTAAGTCTTCTAAATGAAGATCTCCGACTAAGGTTTCATTTTCAGAAAAATGTTCAAGATGGTTTTTATCAGATTGTAGAAGGTGGTAAGAGCTGGCGAGCGTATGTTCGTAGTTTGACAAATGAATCAGATAAAGTGGTTGTTTTCCAACAAATAGAAGCACGTGATGAAATTGCATGGAATAGTATTAGGAGTGCCTTTCTTCCTATTATGGTGTTGTTAGTTCTTTTGTTATTGGCGATTCGACTTATTATAGGCGTTCAGTTTCGTCCGCTCAGGGCACTGTCTGATTTTTTACAGCAACAAAATATCAATGAACTAAAAATACTGCCAACAGAATACGCTTTTTTAGAGGTAAAACCGTTTTTAAAGTCGATCAACAATTTTATTGAGCGGACACAATCCTCCATAGAGCGACAGAAGCGATTCATCGCCGATGCTGCCCACGAATTGAGAACACCTGTAGCGGCGCTCTCTCTACTTGCCGAAAATATTCAGCAGGCAAAGTCCAATGAAGATTTAAGCGAGCGGCAGAAGCAGCTTGCGTCGGGACTTACGCGACTACGCAATTTAGTAAATCAACTTTTGGATTTAGCCCGTTGGCAAAACACAGTGCCCAGCGAGGCACGAGTTGTTTTCTTGAATGAAGTGGTGCAGGAAATGATTGCCGATTTAATTCCTCTTGCCGAGGCCAAGGGAATTAATCTAGGCGTTGTTAGAAATGAGCCGTTAAAGGTAAAGAATAAAGATCTAGCTTTGCAGCAGTTAACCAGAAATGCCCTCGAGAATGCTTTATTTTATACGCCAGCAGGTGGATCTGTGGATGTGAGTGTGTTTCTTGATAGGACGCATGCGGTATTAACCATCGAAGATACTGGCCCTGGTCTTACAGATCAGGATGAAGAAAAAATATGGCAGGCTTTTTATAGTGCGACACCACGAGAGAGCGATCACCATGGCAATGGTTTGGGGTTAGCGATTGTTTCTGAGATTGCCAAGCAGCTTCAGGGTTCTGCAACACTTATGAATCGCCCACAGGGTGGGGGAGCGGTGTTTCGCTACGAGCAAGATGTGGTTGTTTAGTTGGGTGCTGGTTGCCACACAATTTTAACAAACGTTTCTAACTTACTTTTCCTTACATTTTAAGACAGGGTTTTTGGCACAGATCTATTGTCGGGCTTTCACATCTGGAATTTTTTGCGGAACTTCCTCGGGTTGAGATTTAATTGGCAAAGTATCCAATTTTTGGATGCCAGCTTTAACTTTTTGCGAGCAAGAGAGTTTATTTCCAAGCGCCCCTACCACTAGGCCATCCCTTATTCCACTTAAAGCATTTCGTAGATAATCATTGGTTTTGGCTTGATCGGGCGTGATAGTGCTGGAGATTGGAGAGGACAGTCTTTTGATTATATTGGTGGCAGACCGAAGGTGCTGTTCGTCTGTACAGTTAGAATCGGCATAATTTAATAGATTTGCCTTTAAACTGTCGAGATCAGTCTTGTTAAATTGAGCTTGTGTTGAGAGCGATAACAGCAAGATGATGAAAAATATCATTTTACACATGTCCGAATTATATAAGTAGATCTAATTCTAGTGCAAGCTGGTCCAGGAAGAGTCTGGTCTATAGACCCAACTCCATGGATTTCCACTTTTTCGGCTACAGCCTAGTGATTACCAATTAGTATGGACTTACATATGAGACGCTATGTGTCCCACAAGTAAGTCCGTACCTTGGAGCTAAGTTTCAGCTAAGTTTTCTCAGTTACTATTTGATAGAGGTGGGAAAGGACTGGCATGCGAAGAGAGCTTTGTTTTTTTGTTGTTTTGATATTCGGGGCGAACAGTTTTGCGGAGATAAGTAAGGACTCTCTGAATACGATTGAGGATTTAGTCAATTACAGTGTGCAGAATTCCAATGATTCGCTCATTTCCGAGGCCGAGGTGAAAGTTCAGGAAGTGATGAGTGGAGTGACGAAAAGGATCAAGTACCTGCCCCAGGTGAATGCTTTTGCCAGCTATCAAAACGCCAAATATTTCGATAACAGAATCAATCAGGACGGACATCTTATTACCAATACCGGAGTGAATCGTGTGGTCGGTGCGTCGGTGACGTATGACTTGCAGAAGTTGTTTGGTTCGGAAGATAAAGTGGCAAAAGCTCATGCGGAGCATTCCGAGATTTTAAATAAAGTATCGAAATTAAATATGCGACGGGGTGTACGAAAGAGTTTTGCACTCTTTGTACAGGTGAAGAGTGCTCTTAAAGAGTACGAAGATATTCTTCATTTTATGGAAAAAGTGAAAGGCACCCTTGTGCAAGGAAAGCGACAAGGGGTGTTTAGTGATATCGAGTTTGGCCAATATGAAATTCAGCAGGGGTTTATCTTGGCAGATCAGTCAGCTAAGCAGAGAGAGCTTGAGACGATTTATACCAGCTTTAGTTTACTTTTGAATCTACCCGTAGACGATGTCAGAGTTATTTTGAATCGTATAAAGAGCGAGTCAGACGTGGTTGTGGAGGAGGGCCCTTCGTTTTTTAAGGAGAGTCTGTCTTCAGATTATGATCTGGCAAAATTTGAATTAAAATCTTTTCAGACGATTCCACTTCCGACGGTATATGTAAAAAGTTATTACCAAGATCCGACCATCCCATCGTTTCAAGGAAGAAATCATTATACCGAATTGGGAATTAATATTGATCTGACACATTTGTTTGTACAGGCGGCGAATAAGTCGGAACTCAGAGAGAGACTGGCTAAAAGCGAAGCCCTTATGCGTAAGAGCGAGCTTGAGTATGAAAACAATATTCATTTGGCAAAAGAGGAGAAAAAATCTTTTGTAGCGGAAGAGAAAGAACTAAAAAATTTAAAAATTCAGACGGACAAAATGTTCAAAAAATCGTTTCTGTATTATTCACAGAAAAGGATCGATATTTTGACATTGATGGATTTGGCGCAAAAGAATTTTTTGTCAGGAGAAAGACTTTTATTAAATAAATATCAGCAGTCTTTGATCGATGCGGATCTAGAGTATTATCTCGGTGGAGTTTAAACATGGGGCATATTTATAAATATATTATCAACAAAAAAACGCCTCTTTTATTTTTATCGATTTTTATTGCCATTCTTGGTATCCAGATTTTTCTAAATCTACCGCGAGGCCTCTTTCCCGAGGTCAATTATCCACGGATTGTGGTCGACGTGAATATGGGATTTACTCCTCTGTCGATGATGGAGTGGGGGGTAACAACGGTTTTAGAAAAAGAGCTCCGCTCTGTGCCAGGTGTACGTTTGGTGAAATCTTCGACCAGTCGCGGGCTTTCCAATATTCAGATTTTTTTAAGAGAAAACGAAGATGTAACAGTAGCTACGCAGCGAGTGAATGCGAAAATTGCCGAAGTGCGTGCGCTTATTCCCCCGTCAGCGATAATTACTATTCGTCCCATTACCGCGGCGGCGTTTACGGCAGCTGAGTATTGTTTTACATCGGATACATTTTCTGAGCAAGATTTGCGCTCCTATGTAGAATACACACTAAAGCCCATCGTGTTGGTGCAGCCGGGTGTTTTTAATGTCAAAGTATTGGGGGGAGCACAACCCGAATATCAAGTGCAGTTAGATCCACAAAAAATGGCCTATTACAATCTGACTGCGGCGATGGTGAACAATCGTGTTTTGACTTCTAATGTAGTGGATTTTATTGGCCCGGTAGATCATGATGGCCAAGAGGTGTTGGCTTTCGGGGGAGAGCTAGTTCATGGTGGAAAGAACTTGGAGCAGATGGTGGTGTCCTCTCACCTAGGCCGTTCCGTTTATTTAAAAGATGTGGCGCAAGTTCAGTTGCGTGATGCATGGAAGTATAAAGATTTGGCTCTCAATGGTACAGAGTGTGTGGCCTTAGATGTTTTTTATCAAGAAGGTATTGATCAAAGTATAACATCTAAGGCCGTTAAGGCTGCAGTAAGTGGAGAAATTAAAAAAGAGCCCCATATTCGCTATCGCAGTTGGGATTTAAATGATTTTACCGATACAGCCACCAACGCCGTATTGTATGATCTCCTTTTGGGAATGGCGATTATTGCGTTTGTGACATTTGTATTTTTAGGAAGTGTTAAATACAGTCTCTTTGCTCTCGTGGTTATGCCACTTGCTGCCACATTTACATTTATTGCTATGAAAGGTCTTGGTTTAAGTCTCAACCTGATGACTCTCGGCGGGTTAACGGCGGCAATCGGTCTTGTTGTAGACAATACGGTTATTATTTTAGAGCTTTACCACCATAAGAAAAAAACTGAACCAGGAATACCAATGAGCCAGCGCTTGGCGGATGTTTTAAACTCAGTCGTTAAGCCGATGTTTTTTGGTACATTGACGATTGCTCTGGTGTTTACTCCGATTGGCCTTCTTTCGGGCGTGTCGGGAATGTTCTTTTCTCCGATGGCCCATGTTCATGGTACGGCCTTGATGATTTCCTTAGTCATTGCAGTTGTTATTATACCCTCATTGATCCTTTTGTTTGATAAAGACAAAAAGGAAACGGTGTCGATGGTTGAGGAATCTTCTTTAGGAAGGTTTTATTTAAAAACATTAAGATGGATTTTACAAAAGCCCAAGAAACATGTGATGGGAATATATTTGTTTTTTTTATTAGGCTTAATAGCTTTACCATTGGCAAAAACAGGGTTTTTACCGGAGTGGGATGAAGGGGACATGGTAATCGATTATCGTGCCAATGATCCTTTAAGTCTGCAGTCGACAGTGGATCACATACGCCCATTAGAAAAGTATTTAAAAACAATTCCCGAGATCGATTTTTTTATTCGTAAAACAGGTACGTCGCTCGGTAGTTTTGATAAATCTCCTTATTTGGGCGAAATTATTGTAAAGCTAAAGCCACATCGAGAAAAATCTGTATTCGAGCTTCGCGATCAGATATCCGAGCATGTCGAAAAAATTATTCCCAATTTCGAGTTTGATTTTTTTCAAATTTTGCCAGATCGCCTTAATGATTTAAGTGGAGCTGGTAAACCCGTAGCTATTTACTTAAGTGGTAAGGATGAAGTACATGTCGATAATCTTGCAAATCGTCTAGTAGAAAAATTATCTCATATTGAAGGACTAGAATCTGTGCGCGTGGATGAGACACCGCCTGCTCCAGAGCTTATTTTTCATATTAACGAAACTTTAAGTCGTGTTATTGATATGAGTCCGGGGGACATTGTGCAAGAAGCAAGGCTTGCGTTGTTTTCCTTGGATAGTAGTACCATACAGATGGGAGCGCAGACGGTACCCATTCGCTTAAAGTTACAGGAAGCAGATAAAAAATCTTCCATAGAGAAACTGCCACTCTATACAGCGCGAGGAGGGTTGCGACATCTAGGTGATATCGGTGAGATAAAGACGCAGTCTAATCGAGTGGAATCTACGCATATTGATGGAACCCCAGTGAAAATTGTTACGGCAGAGCTTGGTTATCGCGATTTAGGAAATGTGATGAAAGATGTCAAAAAAGTTTTAGCCGAAAACGCGGAGTCAGGTATTGCCGTTCAACTTGCCGGTGAATACGAAAGCCAGCAAAAATCGTTTGATGAACTCATTATTGCTTTTTTAATAGGGCTTGCGCTGATATTTTTAATGTCCTTATTTTTTGCTAATAATGTGGCGATCGCTTTGTCTTTAGTGGCCTGTGCTATTATTCCTCCGTTAGTGGGACTTGTCGGTCTTGTGGTCTCAGGTGTGCCACTAGATGTGTCGTCCTTTTCAGGCCTTATTTCGGTGACGGGAATCGCTGTAGCGAATAGTTTTATGGCGATTTATGCCATCGAAGAACGGGCAGAGTATAGAACTCATTTTTTACAAGCCGTACAAGAAGGGATGAAGCATCGTTTACGTCCCATTCTTATGACGAACCTTGCCGCGATGGCGGGATTTATCCCGATTGCCGTCGGACTGTCCCAGGGGGATGAGATTTTGCAGCCATTTTCCATTGCGATTATTATAGGTCTTTTCGGCGCCATGTTTACGACATTGTATTTGATGCCGCTCTTTTATGTAATTTTTGGCAGTCAGAAGGAAGCGGTAAACGGTACGGACTTACATATGAGACGCTATGTGTCCCACAAGTAAGTCCGTACCTAAAAAAACTAAAACTGATTATGGCCGTCTGTTTTTGCCTGAAGTAACTGCTTGAGGAGATCAGCTGCCTTGGCAGCATCATTTGCGCGCAAGGCCACAGCTAATTGAGCACCTAAGTCCGCTGTGTGATCTAACATCTGATTGTAGAGAGATGTAGCGTCGGCCTGTTGATTTTTTGGCAACGAAGAAATGGATTTAGGAGTAAATGTTTTTGAGTGTAGGGTGAGTTCAACAAATTGATCGGCTAAATCTGCAGATGTGGGTTTGATGGGAGGAGTCTTTACCTGTACTGAAATCGTTTTCAGATTGGCAGACATTGCTTTCATGGTGCCTTTTAATGTTGTGGGTAATGCTTGAGTTGTTTGCGCTAAAGCAAAACAAGAGAGCGTGAGCGTGAAAAGTAATGTCGTCAATGTTTTCATGGTTATCTCCTTAGTATTTTATAATTTTGAGATAAGGAGGTGTTCCTTTCCTCCCCTCGTACTTTGCAGCCTAGGTGTTTCTTATTTCTATGGCTATTGTATTTTTGTGAAAAACAGACAGATATTTTTAGTAAAACTAAATTTTCATGAATACATTTTAGATAAAATCAATGTGCGAATCTGCTGATATTTAGTAAATACATGTGTGAAACAAAGACTAGTTTGTAAGAAAAAGCCACTTTAGAGAAAGGACATTTATGTATAAAAATCAAAAATTAACCCAGAAGATACTTTTTGTTTTTGCCAGTAGTGTGTTGTGTTCAGCATTCGCTCTTGCTCAAGACAATGCTTTGTGTAAGGCCGTACAGGAGTATCCAATTGATGTAAATAAAGTTAAAAGTGCCTTACAAAATGGCGATGATGTTAACTCCATGTGTAAGCATTTAGAAAATGAGTGTTACTCCACTCGATCTGCATTTGACATCGCCGCTAAACAAGCAGATGTGGCCCTGTTGCTGGCTCAGTCTGGCGTTGATCCTGATTTAGTCTCCTATCATACATGCCAAGCTCTTCCGGCAAGTAGATATACAGCTTTAGCTCAAGCTGCTTCACAATCCACCCCGGCAGTTTTAAAAATATTAATAAAAAAATCCACGGCCAGTTTAGAGCAGCGACCAGGGCTTGATTATATGCAATTTTATACTCCATTGGGGCTAGCTATCTATCAGGGTAAGGCAGAGAATGCGCAAGTTCTCATAGATAATGGTGCAAATGTATATAATGTAAGATCTTCCGATAAGGATGGTAAAGGCAGCGTTGTCAGCGCTTTATCAGAGTCGCTTAAAAGTTTACCCGATGATTTTGTAAATAATTTGTATGCACAGTGGGATTTTACTTTGGATTCTGCTCAGCCGAATGATTTTTTTAAGCTTGAGCTATCGCGTAAAGTCCTTTCCGTAGACCGATTAAAACTATGGGTTCAAACGGGTGTAAATATAAAATCTGTAACAAAAGAACATCAGGCCAGTGAAGGAGTAACGCTAAATATTAATGCGCTTAATTATGTTTTTAAGTCGTCATCTGAACGAAATGGAAAAGAGCAGTCCAGTGGAAGTGAAATTCTTAATGTAAAAGAAAATCAAGCAGCGATAGATTATTTGTTAGGATTGAATTTAAATATAAATGAGTATCCTGGATACGCTCTTTTAAGTGCCAGTGCGGGGTCTAAAAGCCTGTCGTATACGAAGGATTGGCTTTTAAAAAAATTATTAGATCAAGGTGGTAATCCAAATCTAAATGCCAATCATGATGAATATTCTTATTTTCCTCTCATGGCAGCGGCCATTGCGGGGAATGTCAATGGAGTGGATTTGTTGGTTCAATATGGTGCTAAAATCAATCAATTGGCCACTCCGCCGCCTTCGGGAATTTGCAGCCCAGGCTATTTGTGCGGGGGCACATCATTGGTTGCAGCTGTTTTTATGCGACAGTCAGCCGCCGCTTTGAAACTGATAGACTTAGGTGCCGACGTCAACATTGCGGATGCTATTGGCAGAACACCATACTGTTTGGTTAAAAATCAAGTGCAGGGTGATTCCATGTACGACGTGAAAGTGGCTTTACTTAAGCATCAGGCAAACACCAAGTGTAAATAGTTTTTAAATTTAGAATATACCTTAATAAAATTGAGCGCGTACTTACTCTAAGTTGAGTACGCGCTGATGTTTCGACAGTCCAATTAGGGGTATTCATTACAACGCCCATGTCGGCTTGGCGCTTAGGATAGGCCTCTTTAATGCAGGGCAATTTTCCTTAAATCTAGACCTTTGTCGGCAATTCCTCAGCCCCCTTTAATTTAGGATCAAAAATGGTAGCATGAAGGCATGTCTCGCCATCGTTCTTATATGGCAACTTGTTGAAGTGAGTTTCAAAGAAAACGGGGGAAAATCAGCATGCAACGAATAGTAACTGCTTTTGCATTTAGTCTTGTATTTATGAGTTGTGCCACAATGAGTACGCGCGATCTCGCCTCTAATGAGGAAAATGGGGTGAACTACCCGCCAGACACCTTCGAGAATGGTTTTGTCAATATCGATGTTTTGGAACCAATAGCATTCAATCGAAAAAAAGATCCCAATAAACAAAAAACTGTTCACCCGATTATGTTTCAGCATGATTTGGATGAGGCTCATAAATCACAATTAAAATCCTTTAGGCCACTCATGAACTTTAAATCGAAAGAGGAGTTTGAAAAACTGAAAAAAGCAGGTCGACTGGGCAAAGGCGATTTGGTCAAATTGCCGTGGCTTGATAAAAATATTGATGTTCGCGATTCCGTACAAGCGGAGCTGTTGTCAAAAATTCTTCAGCGTTATGTCTATGAAGGTTGGTTTGATCAAGATCGCACGGAAAATAAAACCGATTTAGAAAATCAATTTCGCGAGAACTCCTATCGCACATGGTGCCACACCCCGTGGTTAAATATTACCGAAAAAGGACGAGAAGCCATTCATGGGCTTACCAAAGAATTTCCGATTCGCAATACATCTGTTTATCATAATGTCCCCGAAGAGATTGAACGCGGTGAAAATGCCGTGACCTGGGGATTGGCATTTTTTAATCAAAATGTTTGCCAAAACTACGATACCTTTTTTACCGAAGAGCACATGATTCAGCAAATGCGCGAAAGAAAACCCGTGTTTGATGCGGGAGATGGAGCGGTTTCGTTTAAGCTCCTGTTTAACACAATGCCGGATTGGGATAAGGCCATGGCGGGCGAGTGGACAGGGAGTGGAAAGAATAGTGAAGTGAAGGCGTATAATTGGTTTGCTCACGTCAGTCATGATCGCAAAGATAGCATACGCCACATTGCAAATGTGGCTCATGTGCAGATGGATATTGGACTCCGTGATAGCCGATTGATAGGCACCCAAGATGATTTAAAAAATTGGGTGATGACGACATTTTATTTTGATCCGAATTACCATAATGAGTTTTTGGATGATATGAAAATTCCCGAAGCTTTAAGACATATGAGACCGGTGGGGTTACAGTATGGTTTGGATGTGGGTGAGTCTATTATTTTCGCTGGAGCGAATAATAATCACCGTCCTGACGGTATAACAGAACTTCCCTACGATAAGACACGTCTGAATGGCCCGGTGGATAATATCAAAAGTTCGTGTCTGGGCTGTCATGCAGCCTCTGGTATGAATTTTGGTTTACCGGTGGATAAAAATAATCAAGTTCATCCATCAGCTCCAGGTTTAGGGTTCTTAACCAAAGAAGATTACTTACGTTATCGCAAAATGGCAAATGGTGGGAATTACGATTTTAATATGCAACTGGATAAATCAATGCGTAATTTTTCTAAATCGAAAGATTATAAGATTAAACTTCCTGAAATTCAGAAGTAGAAATTTTGACTCTGGAGTTCTAACAGCGTTTGTAAGCTCTCTTCCGGAACTACACAGGTCGTGACAGCGTCATGGCCTGAGGTTTGTTTAAGCATACAGGGATTTGCATTTTTAAGGTGTGTTATGGCCGCTCAGTGGAGCGGCACAGTTTAAAATGCTTTGGTGTTTAAGAGTTTCACTTCAAACTTTAAGGCGGCACCGCCAACAATGTCTTGGCCCACGCCGCGATCACCATAAGCAATGCTAGAGGGGCAAATGATAATAGCCGTTCCACCAACGCGCATTTTTTTAAGAGCTTCTGTCCAACAAGGGATAACCCCATTTAATGGAAAAGATGCCGGTTGGCTTTTAGGAGATGCATCGAAAACCTTGCCGGTTCTCAATGTTCCTTTATATTCCACCGTAACAGTGTCAGTGGCGCCAGGGTAAGCACCATTTCCCTCTTTAACGGGGCGATAAAGTAATCCGGAAAGGGTTTGTTCCGTTTTAGCCATCTTTGCTTCTTTGTCGATAAATTTTTGCGATTCTGTTTTCTCTTTTTCTAATGCGGAGTCTGCAAAAGTCAGATTTGTCAAAAAAAGTAGCGCGAAAATAATTGCTATTTGTTTCATGAAGCACCCCTTTGCCATAAGCTACCAAGTTCCTTTTTGTCGATTGGTGTGTCAATTGTTTATTTTGGCATAGAGCGTGTCAAAAACTCATCTCAGATCAGAAGCGGCGTATGTGTTTGCAAGGATTCGTGCAAGAATAATTTAGGGGGCGGGTTCTTAGAAATTAATTCCTAAAATCAAGTAGCCTTCCACGAAATCCCCCCGGGGGTAAACATGGGTGGGGTGTTGTGTTTGGAGACCAGACTCTGTTGTTTGGATTTGTTCGTTCTCATCTGGGAAGTTGACATAATTATACATGGCCTGAAAGGCCAAATACATTTTATTGCGTGCAATGGGAACCTCTAAGCCTGCACCCAACTGCACTCCATTTGGACTACTTTTGATCAGAACATCTTCAGCAGCGAACTTGATGGTGCGGTGGTTTACGCTAAAACCACCAATGATGTAAGGATTAAGATCAGCAAATCCACGGGTGATGTTGGCTGTATTAAAGTAATACTTCATGTCGATACTGATCGAAGTGAGGGCATTATTTCCAGAAAGTCCTGGGTAATCGCCATCGCTGTTTGTTCCTGAGTTCAAGTTAAATTTGTGTTCCCCGTGAGTGAAACTGACCTGTAAAGCTGTGCGAATATCGAAAAAATAGGTCATATTCATACCGTAGACCGGAGCTGGAGAATTGAGTTGCCCGAGAGTACTGGTAAAAAAACGTCCACCAAGCATAAAGGCAAAGTTAAAGAAGCGGCCATTGCGGAAAAAGTGAATATCAGCCTCTTCGTCAGCAGAGGCTTCAAATTCGCTATAGTCGGCAAATGGGTCGTAGGTGTCGTCAGCCGTAACATCGTCTTCGGTGAATTGTGCCCAAGCGCTCTGTGTGGTTACAATAGAGGCAAAAAAGAGGGCCATAAATAAGAATAGAGAACGCGCTAACATCTAGTATCCTATCGGAAATTCGCGAAAAAGAATTGAGGCTATCTTGGCGGCCTCTTTTGCTGATGAGGACGCGTCTTAGGAATGGGTGCCAAGGGTAGGAAAATCCAAGAGAATGATCGTCTCCTGGAGCTTATTAATGCAGCGCATAAATAGTGGGATTCATTGAAGTTTTCCGGATAATCTTTTGAATTAATAGCCCGAACACAGTAAAAAAGTTCTACAAATTGTTACGATTTTGAGGAGGGACTTTGGATTACAAGCAATCCGGTGTCGACGTAGAAAAGGGCGACCAATTTGTTGATTGGATTCAAGAAACCCAATCGAAAGGACCTCACGCGAATAAAGTCATTTCGGGCGTGGGCGGATTTGCCTCGATCATGAGATTTGATTTTCCAGAGTACAAAGAACCATGCCTGGTGAGTTCGACGGATGGTGTGGGGACAAAAGTCAAATTGGCAGTGCAGTTTGCATCTTACGAAGGCGTTGGCCAAGATCTGGTTGCCATGTGTGTGAACGATCTGGCTTGCTGTGGAGCCCAACCTTTATTTTTTCTCGATTACTATGCGACAGGAAAATTACAACTGGAACAAGCAAAACCGTTTCTTGCAGGCGTGCGTAAAGCTTGTGATTTTGTCGGTGCTCAGCTTGTGGGTGGCGAAACGGCAGAGATGCCGGGAGTGTATCATAACAATGATTTCGACTGTGCAGGATTTTCTGTCGGAGTGGTGGACAGAAAAAATATTCTCGGTCCTGAGCGCGTAAAAGCGGGAGATGCTGTGCTTGGTGTTGCCAGTTCCGGTTTTCATAGCAATGGTTTTTCATTGCTGCGCAAAGTTTTTGCTAACGATCTCGATCAGTGGAAAGATGAGCTTTTAAAACCAACAGCCCTTTATAGTCCTCTTGTGCAAGATCTTTTGCCGTTAGGTGTGCATGCGGTGGCTCACATCACCGGAGGTGGAATGGAAAACATCCCGCGTGTGATTCCCTCAGGCCTCTCGCTTAAACTCAAGGATTGGCAATGGCCTGCGCCCTTCATAGAAGTACAAAAGCGCACGGGAATGAGTCATCGCAAAATGTTGGAAACACTTAATTGTGGAATTGGACTCGTTGTGATTTTACCTTCTGAGCAAAAAGAAAAAGCAAGGGAGCTGATTCAAAAAAATCAGTTTCAATGTTTTGATCTGGGGATAATGGCGTCGGGAGAGACACCGCTTATTTATCCCCATGAGGAGAGTTAGTGGCTATCAACAGTGCTCACGCTTGGGCGATTTTCATCTCCGGTCAAGGCTCAAATATGTCAGCCTTGATGGACTTGCGAGATGAGTGTCCGATGCGTCTTGTGGTCGTTTCTCGCCCCGGAACGTATGGAGAGTTGAGAGCACGTCGCAGCGGTATTCCCGTAAAAATCCTTGATAAAGAAGTGAATTGGTTGGAGCTTGTGCAAGAGTTAAAAAATATGGGAGTTACCCACATTTTTTTAGCCGGATTTATGAAAATCATTCCGCCTGAGTTTTTAAAGGCTTGGGGTCGTCCTATTTTAAATATTCATCCCAGTCTTTTGCCGAAGTATCCAGGGCTTAACAGTATAGAAAAAGCTTACAACGATGGCGAAGCTATTGGTGTTACCGTACACCAAGTGACTCCGGAAGTGGACGGCGGCGCTATTGTTTTGCAACAATGTGTTTATAAACCAGATACTTTAAAAGATTATTCATTAGATGAAGCAGAGTTTACTGTTCATACGGCAGAGTATCAGCTGGTACGTCGAGCAATGAGGAGAGCATCATGTTGGACGTGATTGTTTTAACGGCCTTTGGTAAAGAAAACTGGCTACTGTCTCGCCTACAAGAAGAACAATTTGATTTTGTCAGCATTGATGTGACAGATTTTTTTGTGGCACGTCCTGTTCCATTTACGGTCCCATTTGGAACATTTCTTACAGAGGGCGAGGAGTCTGTCTTAAAAGATGGCCCTATTTTTAATCGTCTTATACAGGGCTGGTGTCTGCTCAGTGATGAGGGAGCAGTGGAAACGAACGGGCTTTTACAAAATTATCATGCCTCTTTACGTGGTGATTTCGCCAAAACCATTTTTGCCCAACAATTTTCTACCAGCGATCAGCCAGGAGATTTTTTTAAAGAACGGGTAGAGCTTTCTTTTTCCACAGATTATGTTGTCCATGAACTAGTAAAAAGTCCTCTCAATATGTGTTTGCAACCGGAGCAAAATTTTTCTATTCATCTTCGCGAAGGCGCACAGAAAGTAACAGTTGGTGAAGATGTCTACATGGCGCCGTATTTAGTGAATCTACTTGATCCCTATATGTGTCGTGAATTGCAAAGCCGAGGCGTGGATTGTAGCTCTCTCGCGCACTCGCGTAAGATGGATCCCATTTATATTTGGCAGCCGTTTTATGCTAAAACCTCTGGCGGAGAGCATTTGCAAGCCCTTCCGAAGCAAACGGTTTTGGCAGCAAATCTTTTTACACCACTTATCGAAGAACAAATGTTGATCGTAAACAAAGAAGCTTCCGGGAATGAGTTTGTAGTGTGGAGTAAAATTATTTTCGACTTAAGAAAAAATAAAAAATATCTTGATGCCATAAAAATGAAAATAGCCTCTTCCTTAAAGAAGCGACTGTTTTTGTCAGATGTTGAGGTGGGAGAGAGTTTTATTGGTGCCGAGCAGGGAATCTCACCCTTTCCTATTTATGACGCAAGCGAGGTGCAGCTATATAAAAAATGGTACGATCGCGGTGTGTTTCATGGTGGTTTTGAAGTGTGCAACAATATGGGCTTAAACGAGCAGTTACGTGTGCAAAAAAATATTTTAAAAGGTTTAACTGAGGAGAGCGAACGTGATCGACAGATATACGCGTAAAGAAATGGGAGATTTGTGGACGGTGGAGGCGCGGTTCGAATCTCTTCTCGCAGTAGAAAAAACCGTGGCCCGCGTAGAAGCGCGCCATGGATTGATTCCCCAACAAGCGGCCGATGATATTCAAAAGGGCACCTTTAATGTAGAGCGTATTTTAGAAATCGAGCAAACCACCAAACACGATATTATTGCCTTTGTCAGCTGTGTGGCGGAAACGGTTGGAGTAAACGGTCGTTACATTCATTACGGACTGACCAGTTCTGATGCGCTCGATACGGCTTTAAGTGTACAAATCTTGCGCGCTAAGCCAGTGCTGATGGCCTCGATTGATCGCTTGCTTGCAGCTTTAAAAAAACAAGCATTGGAAAATATGGACGTGATCTGCTCGGGGCGCACTCATGGTATGCATGCGGAGCCCACCACTTTTGGCTATAAACTTTCTGGATTTTACTACGAAATGCGCCGTCACAAAGAGCGCATCGAAAACGCATTTACACAAATGGCGGTGGGAAAGCTAAGTGGTGCTGTAGGCACTTATTCGTTTTTATCTCCCGAGATCGAGCGTGATGTTTGTAAAGAGTTGGGACTTAAGCCCGAATCGGTTGCCACTCAAGTTGTACCGCGCGATCGCCATGCCGAGGTGCTTACCGCACTCTCCTTTTTGGGTGCGGGTATTGAGCGTTTGGCGGTAGAGATTCGTCACTTGCAGCGCACCGAGGTGGGCGAAGCACGGGAAGGATTTACCAAGGGACAAAAGGGATCAAGTGCCATGCCCCACAAGCGTAACCCCATTGGCTCCGAAAACTTGACCGGCTGCGCACGTCTTTTAAGAGGCTATGCACTGGCGGCCATGGAGAACATTGCCCTCTGGCACGAGCGCGATATTTCCCACTCTTCCGTGGAGCGCGTGGCCTTTCCTGATGCGTTTATTTTGGCTGACTATGCAACGGATCGTATGGCTAAAATTGTCGAAAATTTAGAAATCGATAGCACGCGCATGAAGAAGAACATGGAACTTTCGCAAGGGCAATTGTTTAGCTCCCATGTGCTACTTCATATGGTGGACAAAGGATTGAGTCGCGAAGAGGCATATAAAATTGTACAAGCGCTGAGCCATGGCCTTAAAGAGGGTGAGCAACTTTGCGATGTGCTTCTCACGGCCAAAGAAACGAAAGAGTATTTTACATCTCAGGATGTGACTTCCATTTTTTCGGGCGAAAGACATTTAAAAAATTCTAAAAAACTTAAAGAAACTTTGCGAGGTGAACCATGAGCTGGGAAAAAGGCGAGCAGCTATACGAAGGAAAAGCAAAACGGATTTTTTCGGTCAAAGGTAAAAACGATGTTTTGTGGCAGGACTTTAAAGATCAGTTGACGGCATTTAATGCGCAAAAAGTGGAGCAGTTATCTGGAAAAGGTTTGTTAAACTGTAAAATCACCACCTTGATTTTTAAATACATGCAAGGTAACGGAGTACCCACTCATTTTGTCGAAAGTATTGGGGAGACAGCACTCATTACTAAAAAATTGGATATGATCGCGCTTGAAGTGGTGGTGAGAAACGTGCTCGCCGGCTCTACCGCTAAAAAATTTGGTATCGAAGAAGGCAAACCGCTCGAAAAGCCCTTGGTGGAATTTTATTATAAAAATGATTCTTTGGGCGATCCGTTTATGAGCGACGATCAGGCTCTTATGCTTAAGCTTGCAAGCCCAAAAGAAATCAGTGACATCAAAATTCTGGCGTTAAAGGTGAATGATCTTTTAAGTGAGCTTTTTAAAGCCTGTGATATACGTTTGGTGGATTTTAAGATTGAGATCGGTCGCGATGCCTCAGGTCACATTCTCCTCGGTGATGAGATCAGTCCTGATAGCTGTCGTCTGTGGGACATGAAAACATCAGAGAAGATGGATAAGGATCGTTTCCGTCGCGATCTTGGCCAAGTGAAAGAAATGTATCAAGAAGTTTGGAACCGCTTACAAAAAAATTGGAGTCAGTATGTTTAAATTTGGAATACGTATTTTACCTCGCCCTGAAGTGCTCGATACACAAGGCCGTGCCGTGGAAGCGACGCTTAAATCCCTGGGGCATTCGGTATTAGAAACCAAAGTGGGGCGTTATGTGCAACTTTCGATCGAGGCAAAAGATATCGCACAGGCACAAGCGACGGCCAAGAAGGTGAGTGAAGAAGTTCTTTGTAATATGCTCATCGAAAATTTTGAGATCGAGGTTTTAAAATGAGAAAAGTCGGTGTCCTAAGATTCCCTGGTACCAACTGCGACCGCGACATTTGGCACGCGGTGGAGCAAGTTGGCGATACGCCTCAGTGGCTGTGGTACCAAGATCGTTTTAACCCCAAGGACTTCGATAGTTTTATTGTTCCCGGTGGGTTTAGTTATGGTGATTATTTGCGCTCGGGTGCTTTAGCTGCCCATGCACCTGTGATGCAATCTTTAAAAGAAGCAAGCGAGCTCGGTTATCCCATTTTTGGTGTTTGTAATGGCTTTCAGATACTTTGCGAAGCGCAACTTTTACCAGGTGTGCTGATGCGTAATTCTCATTTACGTTTTTTAGATACGATGGTGGATTTAACAGTGATAAATGCCCATAAGCGCTTTGGCCAGAAACTGGAAAAAGGACAAAAGGTACACATGCCCATTGCCCACGCTGATGGGTGCTACTATGTGAGCGACGACGATCTTAAACGTATCCAGGACAACCAGCAAATTTATTGTACCTATGTTCGTAACCCGAATGGTTCTGTGGCCGACATTGCCGGCGTGATGAATAAAAATAAAAATGTTGTAGGAATGATGCCTCATCCAGAGCGAGCGATGTATGAGTGGATGGGAAGTTGTGATGGACAAAAGTTTTTTTAAAGGATTTTTATGCAAGCGAATTTAAGCGAAAAATTAAAAACCTATCGCATCAGTCAACCTGAGTACGAAAAGATCTGCGATCTTTTAGGGCGCGAACCAAAAGGTCTCGAGTGGGCCCTGTTTTCGGCGCTATGGAGTGAGCATTGCAGTTATAAAAGCTCAAAAATCCATCTTAAAAAATTGTTTGGTAAATCAAAGCGTGTTTTACAAAGCTTTGGCGAAAACGCCGGAATCGTGGATTTAGGCGACGGCGAAAAAATTGCATTTAAAATGGAAAGTCACAACCATCCGAGCTTCATCGAGCCCTATCAAGGGGCGGCGACGGGCGTGGGTGGGATTTTACGAGATATTTTTACTATGGGTGCGCGCCCTATTGCCCTTGCCAACTACTTGTGTTTTGGCGAGCCGAAAGCTCAGCGTATGTCGACACTTGTTGATGGCGTCGTACGCGGCATTGGCGGTTACGGCAACTGTGTAGGCGTGCCAACAGTTACCGGGCAAACCCATTTTGATCCCAGCTACAACGAAAATATTTTAGTCAACGCCATGGCCGTTGGTTATTTTGGTAAAAAGGATCCCATTTGTTTATCAAAGGCCAAAGGCGTGGGAAATCACGTGGTGTATGTGGGAGCAAAAACCGGTCGTGATGGGATTCATGGTGCGAGTATGGCCAGTGAATCTTTCGATGACAACTCCGCTGCTAAACGCCCAACGGTGCAAATTGGCGATCCCTTTTACGAAAAACTTCTCATCGAAGCCTGTCTTGAGGTGATGAAAAAAGATTTAGTTGTGGCTATCCAAGATATGGGGGCTGCCGGACTTACAAGTTCCACATTTGAAATGGCAGAAAAAGGCGGCGTGGGTATCGAGATGGATTTAAGCCAAGTGCCCCTTCGCGATTCCACATTAACTCCCGAAGACATTATGCTTTCTGAAAGCCAAGAGCGCATGCTGCTCATTTGTGAACCGAAAAATTTTGCAGCACTTAAGCAAGAGTTCGATCGCTGGGGGCTAGACGCTTGTGTGGTGGGACGGGTGACCGATGATAAAAAAGTGCGCTTACTATGGCACGGAGAAGTGATTTGCGAAACCGAGCCAGAAATGATCGTAAGCTCCGCTCCCGAGTACGAGCGTACCTATGAAGAGCACCAATTAAAATGGCCAATCAAAAAAGCCATTCCACAAAAAGGCGAAGGTGTTTTGGGAGATGCAAAAATGCTCAACACTATTTTGACAAGCCACCACGGTGGTGATCGTTCGTGGATTTACAATCAATACGATCAAAGAGTGGGGGCCGCAACGGCCAATGATTGCTCCCATGCGGTCGGCGTGGTGCGTTTGCAGGAAAGCCACCGCGGATTAGGCGTGGTTCTGGGGTGTCGTCCCCATGTGATGCGCATGGATCCTTACTTTGGTGGAATAGATAGTGTTGTTCACCCATCGTTACAACTTGCGACCTATGGCTTCGAACCATTAGCGGTGACGGACTGTTTGAATTTCGGTAACCCCGAGAAAAAAGAAACCATGACCCAGTTCGTGGCGGCACTTCAAGGTATGAATACTTTTTGCCAAAGATTAGAAACACCGATCATAAGTGGTAATGTGAGTTTTTATAACGAAACCAAAAATAAAAATGTTTCTCCCACACCAAGCACGGGTCTGGTGGGTTTGCGACCGAGTGTTGAAAATCTTCCGCACGATTCTTTCTATAAAGAGAACCAAGATGTGGTTTTACTTACATTTGGCTCATCTTGGTTTAGCGGATTTTTGGGAGAAATCACTCAAGCGACTTCCGACGGTTATCTAGAGAAAGATTTAAGTGGCATTGAAACGTTCGTTAAAAAGCTCACTCTCGCATCGCAAGAGGGGTTGTTTGCTTCTGGCCGTGTGGTGGGAAAATTTGGTCTTCTGTATGCTCTCGCCAGAATGTCGCTTGAGGGCATGGGGGCTCAGATCGTCTGTGACCAAGCGCCATTTACCGAAGTGTTTTACCAAATTCTTTTAAGCACTAATGATGTTTCTCGCTTAAGTAAAGCTTTGCTCAGTGAAAACGTAAGTCTTACAGCGATTGGTAAGACCCAAAAAGCATCCTTACAGTGGAATGAGCACAAGTGGGCAACAGAAGAATTAAAAAATTTGTATAAAAAAGGTTGGGAGGCATCCTTTGCGCAGTTGGCAAGATGAGTGTGCAATTTTTGGTATTTGGAATCACCCGGAAGCCAGCCGCATGGTGTATTTGGGGCTATATGCTCTTCAGCACCGCGGGCAAGAAGCGTCGGGGATTGTGTCTCTCTACGAAAAAATGCATTTGGAGCACAAAGGCTTTGGCCTGGTGGCCGATGTATTTCAGGAAGAAGATCTCGATCGTTTAAAAGGAACCACAGCGATTGGTCATAATCGTTATTCCACCACCGGAGAAAATCAAAAGTTTAATATTCAACCTTTAAAAGCGGTGTTGTTTAATGGGCCAGTGTCCTTAGCCCACAATGGAAATATCGTAAATAGTCATATCTTGCGCCGCGAGCTTCAAGCGCAAGGGTCGATTTTTCAAGGGACAAACGACACCGAAATACTCTTGCATCTTGTTTCGCGAAACCCATCCAATGATCTCATCGAATGCCTTAAAGCCGAGCTACCTAAACTCGAAGGTGCTTATAGCATGGTGATGATGAGCCAGACAGCCATGGTCGGTATGCGCGACCCATATGGCTTTCGCCCCCTGGTGCTAGGAAAGCTTAAGCACGATAGCGGTATGTCCTGGGTACTTGCTTCAGAGACATGCGCCTTTGATTTAATTGGCGCTGAATTTGTGCGTGAGATTGAACCTGGCGAAATTTTTTGGTGTGACGAAAACGGCGCGTACACAGTGAATTTTGCCGAGAAGAAAACACCGCGTCCCTGCGTGTTTGAATATGTTTATTTTGCGCGCCCGGATTCTCGTGTTTTTGGAAAAAGTGTTTACGAAGTTCGTAAAGAGCTGGGGCGCCAACTGGCGCGCGAAAATGGCGTGGACGCTGATATTGTTATCCCTGTTCCCGATAGTGGTGTTCCAGCAGCCCTTGGTTACTCTGAAGCCAGCGGTATTCCCTTCGAGTTGGGAATTATTCGCAATCACTATATAGGACGCACATTTATTGAACCCAAGCAAAGCATTCGTAGTTTTGGTGTAAAGATAAAACTCAATCCACAACTAGCGATTTTAAAAAACAAACGAGTTGTGGTGGTTGATGACTCCATCGTGCGTGGCACTACAAGTAAAAAAATTGTCGGCCTTATTCGTCAGTTTGGAGCCAAAGAAGTGCATATGCGCATTGCCGCACCACCGACCATAAGCCCGTGCTTTTATGGTGTCGATACGCCTAAAAAAAATGATCTTATCGCGGCGACGACAAGCCTCGAAGAGATTCGTGAATACATCGGAGCCGATAGTCTTGCTTATGTTTCTAACGAGGGTCTTCTTAAAGCCTCTCAGAGCGAAACCACCAAAACATTTTGTGATGCGTGTTTTAGCGAAACATATCCGACTCCCACCTATGATTAAATGGAAGGTTTTATAAATTATTATTTATAAATAAAAACGGGGATATTTTTTATCACCGTGACGTTTTCTTTTAGATTCGTCGTATATAAAATAACTTTTGCATCGATAAGGATGGCGTCATCGGTAGTATTTTTTATATTTGGTTTAAAGCTGAGCGTGGCTACTTCCTTGGAAATTGTGCTACCTGCTTTGTTTTCTAGAATCGTAAAATCTTCCGGGTTTACCAGCTCCAGTTGAAACTGACAGTTATCAATAAGACAGTGACCCTCAACCACAGCTTCTTGGGTTTGCTCACTGCTAAACATGAAATAGGGATAAGAGGCCATTTCTAAAATGCTATTAGACTCTGCTAAAAAATCGAACCCTTGTTGAACTGTTGGCGCTACAGCTTGTGCTGAAACAGTATAAAACAGTAAAAAGCTCAATATATAAGCAAAAATTCTCAGCATGACCCTCCCTTGATTTAGAAGTCATACGAATCCTGAAAAACGAAGTCAACAAAATATGTATTCTGTCAGTCTACAGAAAATAAATGAGAATACGTTGAGCATACAGAAAGCGCTTGCGGCCTAGTTTAAAAATCTATGGGACGCCGATACGCTGTTTGAAGGAGGAAATATGAAAAAACAATTATTCGTTTTATTTTCTGGGTTTATTTTTTTAATGGGTTGTAAGTCAAATATGACCAAGGATTCTACTGATGGAGGCGGTAGTGATATCAGCAATTATGAGACAATTACGTATACGAATGAACAGGAGGAGAGCAATAAAGAAATGATTCTTTATATTTATTCAGAGTTCTCTTTTCAAGGCGTGTCTATTCAAGACTCTGAATCTGCTACAGGACGAAGAGTAAAATATTTTTTTCAGAATGAATTGAATGATGTTCTAGAAGAAATTGTGCAGGCGAACAAAACCTGTCTGCATGGGCCCATCCCTATTAATCCTGTTTACGGCTTAACTTATATTTGGGTTCATTTAAAAAATGGAGACAATTGCCTATTGGAGCAACCGTCAACTCTCCTATTCCAGAAACTAGCTGAGTTGGCTTCAGAGGTGCATGAAACAGGCGAAGATGAACCTATTGCAACGGTGCAGGGAGATTGAGGAGGAAATATGAAAAAACAATTGATGATTATTGGAGTCAGTTTGATTTTTTTAGTCGGATGTCGTTTAGATAAGGGAAAAATAAATAATAATGAAATTTTTCCTGCTCCAATAAAAGTTGGAGAAGATAAGAATCAATTTGAAAGCTTGTCGTATACCAACAGCAAAAACGATAGCAATATTGAGATGAGTATTTATCTATACCCAGATCTGCAGTGGGTATCTCTTAGGGATTTTGAATCTACAACAGGGAGAAAAATGAAGTTATACTACAATAAGGAACTGGATGGTCTTTTAGACGATATAGCCGCCATTGAAAAAATTTGTAGCGTTTCTATGGCAAGTTCCATTACCACTGAAGGTCTAGCAAAGCAGCGATTTGTTTATATTCAATTAACCAATGGCGATTCTTGCTCTGCTCATAATCTATCAAATGAACTACTATTGAAGTTGGCTGAGTTGGTTTCGGAAATACATGATACAGGTGAGGACGAGCCTATTTTTATGCCAACCCAATAAAAGATGACACAATAGAAATGATTTAAGGATAATATGACTATAAAAATGATAGCAAGACAAAGGTCCAGATCGATTACAAAGTGTATTCTATGGAATACACTTTGTATGGAGAAAACTTTATTTTTTCTTAGAATTATCAGATAAATAAGGAGATGGATGTATATAAAAATAAAGCCATTCCATGTATTTTTGAATACGATGATTATCGGCAATTTCTTCATGATCTGTATCAATTTTTTAAAAATCAACGACGGACTTTTTCCTATCGTTATTTCGCACAAAGAGCAGGGTTTTCTTCCCCCAATTTTTTGAAACTTGTAATTGAGGGCAAGCGTAATTTATCAGAAAGGAGTATTGAGAAATTTGCCGTGGCATTTAAGCTAACAAAAATAGAAACGGATTTCTTTAATATTCTTGTTCATTTTAATCAGTCCTCTAGCGAAAAGGAAAAAAACCATTGGGCAAAGCAGTTGCTTGATAGCAAAGGGTTTAATAAAATTCACCCTCTTAAGCAGGCGGAGTACTCTTATTATGCGAATTGGTATTATATTCCAATTCGCGAGCTGATCTCTTTAAAAACATTTCAAGAGGATCCTATATGGATTGCTCAACAATTCCGACCAGAACTAACTGTAGAGCAGGTTAAAGAAGCTTTGATCCATTTAGAGCAGCTACAAATGATTCAACGTAATTTGACTGGTAACCTGCAACAAAAGGTGAAGTCCATCACAACAGGCAATGAGGTTCATAGTAATCTTATTCGTCAATATCACAAGGCAATGATTCAAAAAGGGGCAGATAGCATAGACTTAGTTTCTCGTGAAATGCGAGAGGTATCTTCGGTATGCATACCTATTTCAGCAGATAAGCGAGAAGAAATAAAAAAAAGAATTCAAGAGTTTCGTAGAGAAATAATGGCAATCGCAGAAAATGACAAGGATCCAGAAAGTGTGTATCAAATGAATATACAGTGGTTTCCGATCATTGAGAAAGAATAGATTATGAAATATTTTATAGTTTTATTGACGTTTATCATAGGTTGTAAATACCACGGTACAGATACAGGTAATGCCAGTCCAAATCCAGTGGCGATCACCTCTGATTATGCCAGCGAGAATATTAAACAAAATATTTGTTTTAAGTTAATGATATGCAATTCCACATCCCATTTTGATGAGTGTATGGAAAAGGGTAATGAGGCGCTAGAATTTGCTTCTAAATTGGGGCTCCCTGATGAATACAATGCATTGACTCTCGGGAAAATTATTGAGGCAGAACAGTTGGGAAATATTGTGGCAAACAAAGAGGTAGTTGGGGAATGTACGTCCGATATTCAGGCATTAAGTTGTAATGATATGGGTCTACTGGAGGCCTATGATATAGGTCTAACAAACCCCTACCAAAATATGAACTTGGTTTTACTGCCAATCTGTATGAATGTATTTTAGCCACAATGTAAATCTGCTAAGCAGTCCGCAAAACATATCAGCGAACTTTTTTGCTAAGAAATACGGGGTTTGTGCAGAATTAGAGCGAGTCAGGTAGCGCGAACATCGTTTTTTCTGGAATGAACCAGCCGCGCCCTAAGAGTTGCCCGAATCGCGATGTGGTGTAATTGGGTGCATAGCCTTGCGATGTGGTGCTAGCGCCAAACCAATAATCCCCAGAGGTATCTGTAAAATCACAATCACTGTCCATTCCGGGTAGTTCCGACGTCAGGAGCTTTCGCATCACCAATGTTAAAGCGATTGTTGTGCGTGGACCTTGATAATAGCGCAAACGCATGGGAATTTTTTTAGTTTGGCTTAGGTCGATAACGGAGTTGGAACATTTTAATTTTGGTGGATGATAGCCATCGTTATCAACAATATTTTCTAACTCACCATCATTATTTAGATCCATATCGAGTAGGGATCCATCATCAGAAAGCACGGCAATTTCATAGCGCCCTTCTTCCATGTCAGGAGCAAGTTGAAGGCTACCGTTTAAGTCTAATGCAAAACCTTCAATGAGAATTTTATTGTTGTTGTCGCGCAAGTAAGAACCATCATCTAGCTGAAATCCAGAGTTAAAAGCAATAGCGGGCACTGACACGTTGGGCATCAGAATATAGGTTGAGGAGGCATAGCCACGATCAATTACGACATTCACGCTGTTTAAAACACTGCCATTAAATGCAAGGGCGGTGTCATTTTTATCGTAGAGTGATGCGGGTATTGTGGTTCCAGCTGTTTTGTCTAAAAGATAATAAAGGTTACCAATGAGTCCATAGCGACTATTCGCACAATTAGTTGATCCTGTCGAGTTGTCAAAAGAAACGCAATCAATGCTGCCATATTTTTCGGAAACCGTATTTGACGAAAAGGACAAAACTTTGTTTCCACAATTCTGATAAGCTAGGGCGGTACTCATTATGAACATAAGGATAATAAAAGACTTTAAAAAACGTTCCATTTTTCCCCCAAAAAGCGTCTACGTGCCAGTCTTTAGAATACAAAGAATCTTTATCGGTTCTCCATAAAAAAAATAAAACCGTTTTGTAATAAAACAAATATTTGTCTTGAGTGGTGAAATTGATGTTTCAAATTGATATTTTCGATCAAGGGTTGGTATCTAAAGTTCAATAATTGACTTCAAGGTGAGAAAACACTCTAATCCTTCTTCTTAATATTTTCGATAAACCCTTTTTCGAAAAAATAATATAATGTTTCGGCGTAACGACTCAGTGGGAAGTATATGATGGATACGCCAAGTAGAAGAAGGCTGGATACTGCGGCTAAAGATGAAAATTGTCCAATGATAAACGAAATAAGTAATACGCTGATAAATGAACGGCAAATAATAATTCCGACATGGATAGCTTTTGCTTTTTCAAATGAGATGTTCAGTTTTGCCATGGATTTCGCTGGGCGGCCAAACAGGATGGGCCAAAAGAAAGGTAGAGCAATGATAAGGGTAATGAGTAGCATGCCGAGCTCTAAGCGCATGGTATGGGTTGTGTATTTTTTGAGTTCAAATAAGATAAACTTACTAAAAAACAAGCCAATGGAAATAATCAGTGTTGAGTTGAGTATAATTTTGAGTCCGTACAAATCCCAAAATATGGCAATAAAATTTGTCGAGGAGCTTTTCTCATAAACAGTTTTAGAGTAATTGTTGAGACTTTGTTCAAAGGCAGGAGGAATTTTTGACGAAAGCCAGCGGTAAACAGGGTCACTCCAATTGATTAAATAAGGAGTTAAAAAGCTTGTGATAACGGAAACGGCAATAGCGATGGGGTACAGGAAGGAGCTTGTTACTTTTAGTTCCATGCCAAGGGTGGCAATAATAAAAGAAAACTCGCCAATTTGCGCGAGAGTCATGCCACTTTTTACTGATGTTTGTAGATCTTGGCCAGACATGATGGATCCGAGGAAGGTACTTATAAATTTACCAATGATGGTGATGATGGAAATGATTAAGATCATCATCCAGTGTTGGGCGATGAGGGCGGGATCAATTAACATTCCAATGGAAACGAAAAAAATTGCAGAGAACAAATATTTTAAAGGTGCTACAACTTTTTCGATATTATGAGCCACATGGGTTTCGGCAAGAATAGAACCCATCACAAATGCTCCTAAAGCAGGAGAAAAACCCACATAAGTAGCGATTGCGACGAGCATAAGGCAGGTCCCGACAGAGAGAACAAGGGTTGTTTCGTCATTTAAAGTTTTTTTAAGTTTACGAAAAAATGTCGGGACAAAGTAAAGTCCAAGAACGAAACATAAAATAATAAAAAAGAGGAGTTTGGTGAGGGTAGTGGCTAGCTCCACTCCGGAAAAAGTTTGTGTGATGGCAAATGTAGAGAGAAAAACGAGTAAGACAATGGCAAATAAATCCTCAATAATTAAAACACCAAACACAAAATGCGTAAAAGGAGATTCTTTATAACGAAGATCCTCAAAAGTGCGGGCAATAATGGCGGTTGACGATATGGAAAGTAAGCCGCCTAAAAAGAGACTATCTGCAGTGGACCACTCAAATAGGCGGCCGGCAAAGTAACCGAGCCCTAGGACAAAAAGGACTTTTATCAGCGCTACAGGGAAAGCGTGTCGCCCAATGGAGGCCAACTTTTTGTAACTAAACTCTAAGCCAATGGCAAAAAGTAGAAAAATGACACCAATTTCCGCCCAAACATTCATGCTCGAGGTATCGCGAATGCTGGGCATAAAAGGAAAGTGCGGACTAACTAAAACTCCGGCAAGGATATAGCCAATAACAATAGGTTGTTTTAAAAGTCGGCATGCCACCAAGGAAAAGCCTGCTGTCATTAAGATCAGCGCAAGATCAGTTATTAATGGCGGAATATGATACATATACTAAAAACCTTTTATATTTTGGTGTATTTGCTTCTAAAATAGGATCTCAATTTTATGAGAGGTGTTCAAGTGCTGGTTGCACCATTTTGTTGGTCCAATTACAAATAATGTCAGCAGATTTTAAATACTGGAGTTAAAACTTTCGGCTAGTGCTTATATCAGAGACACTTCTTGGGCGGGCTCTAAAAAATTCTGATAAGGAAAAGGTTGTGCCTATCTTTGTGAAAGTAATTCTTTAGCTTTAAAAGCAAGACCTTTACGGGTACCGATAAAAGTAAGAAGGGGGCAAAGGAGAGTTAGTCCTAAAACAGATAAAGCGGGTACTTGCCAATTAAAAAACCACGCACCATCAAATAAAAATGTAGAAAAAATGTAGGAGCCGAGAATGCTTAAAAGTCCCCCTGCAAGGGCAGCAAAAAAACCAATAATGGTAAATTGGTAAACAAAGCAAGCGGTGATAGTTTTATAGGAGGAGCCTAAAGCTTTCAGTAGGCCGATATCCCATTCGCGTCGGCGGATTTGATCGTTGGCTATTGCCAGTAAAACAGTAAAGCCAACGAGAATACAAAATAAGGACATGGCTTGTAGTGCCCAGCCCATTTGATCAATGAGAAAGACGAGTTTTTCGATCAAGCGATCCACATCAATAATGGAAATGTTGGGTAAGGCCTGAACAATTTTCTTTTGTAGGTTTAATTTCTGGTTTAATTCGAGTTTTGCAATTGTTGCAAGAAATGTTTTAGGGGCATCATCGAGACTTCCATCTTGAAACAACACAAAGAAATTGGGTTGGAAAGATGTCCATTTAACATGTCTTAAGCTTGTAACTTTTCCTTTGATAGGGATGTCCTGGATATCAAATGTTAAGATATCACCTATTTTTAAATGCAATCGATTGGCAAAGCGCTCTTCTAATGAAATTTCAGGTAAAGTTGCGGTTTTATCATCAAAATGACGAGGCGGTGCTGAACCTTGGGAAATCGTTTCCGAAGCGTCTAGTTCGGGGCGATAAGAAAGGTTAAAGCCGCGGTTACGAAAGCGAGATTCGTTTTCTTGCTCTCGCGTGGAGTAGGACGAAAAGGCTCCCGTTCCTTTTTCGAAAGGTGTTCCGTTGACTTCGAGTAGACGTGCGCGAATAAGGGGGGACAAATGTTGTAAGTGGATATGTTCGTTTTTTAAAATTTTTTGGATGTCATTAAGTTGTTCTTCTTGGATATCAAAGAGAAAAAGACTAGGTAGTTTGGAAGTTATTGGTTTTTGAATCTCACCTTGAAGATTAGCGCGAATCTGTGGGATAATGTTTACTAAAAATACACCAAGAGCGAGCGATAAAAACCCTGTAGTTGTTGAAATACGTAGACGTGTGAGATCACGCAGGGCCCAGGCAAAGGCAAGTGAAGGGGCCCATTTTATTTTTTGTGCAAGAGACAAAATAAAATAAGAAAAGCCATATAATAAGAGACCAGATCCCACAAAGCAGGCGAAAAAAATACTGCCGTTTTGCACTGAGTGCATTTCACGGATACTTAAAAGATAGAAAAGAAGGGCTCCAGGAATGTAGGCGAGTAGCAGTTGCCAGTAAATATTTTTATGGGTACGTGGCATATTGCTTAGTAGTTGTCGAGGTGGACTGTAGATAAGATGGATAAGGTGAGGGAGTATTATGCAGAAGCCCCCCAGGGTCCCAGCGAGAAGTATTTGAAAAAGAGTGGTAAAGTTCACGTTGAGAAGAATAGTAAAAGCGGCAACAGTTTGTGAGGCTTGCAGAAGAAAAGGTAATGAAACTATCGCTAAAAATACTGAGATTATAGCTCCGAAGAGAGTTACAGCGAAAAGTTGTAATGCATAAAACAAAATGGCTTTTTTCTTTGAATAGCCCAGAACATTTAATATTGCGATGCTTACAGATTTATCATGTAGATAAGTAGACAACAAAAAAGTTAATCCAATGCAGGCAATAAATAGCGATGAGAGAGAAATAAGTCCGAGAAAATCGCTTAAGTAATTGAGTAGTCGATTCATTTGTTCACTAGCGCTTCGATGAGTAAAGACTTGCACCTCGTTATCAGAAAGTTGTTGATAGATTTGATTTTTTAATGAATCTAGTTGTTCTTCCGAAAAATTAGGAATTTTGTAAAGAGTTGAATACCAAGCTAAAGACCCCGATCTCACTAAATTGGTTTTTTTTAAACTATTTAAGCTCATGTAAATACGTGGCGCCATATTGGTGCTAATGTTACTAGCGGTATCATCCTTAACAACAGCCGCAATACGAAATTGGCGGGTGCCAATTTTTAAAAAATCACCAATGCGAGCATTAAGAAGAGTCAATAATTCAGGATAAATCCACACCGATTCGGTGTCTTCTAAATAACTGGTTTTTTTTAAAGGTTCCGTTAGTATTTGACCGTAAAATGGAAACGTGAGTTGTACAGCTTTGATTTGTACAAGGGCAGAAGATTGACCATGTGTAACCATGGAAAAGGTTTCGATGACATCAGTTGCTAATGCCTGTTGTGGAAGATTTTTTTGGACAATGAATTGTTCTTGTTCATTCAGGGCATGCCTGGAGGATATGCCAAAATCAGCACCAAGTACTTGACGTGATTGGGACATAATAGTGGTTTGAATAGAATTTTTTAAAAATTCTAAAGCACTAAAGCTGGTTAAACCAAAAGAGAGATTTACTAAAAAGAGGATGGCAAAACGCTTAGAGTGCAGCAGTTCCGAGAAGGCAAAACGTAAAAAGCTCACTGCTGCATCCGTCCATTATGAAGATGTAAAGTTTTTTGGCAGCACTGAGCGAGCTCGGTGTCATGGGTTACGAGGAGCAAGGTGGTATGAGATGCACGCGTCAGGTTGAACAGTAGCTCCATAACGATTTCACCATTTTTGTAATCGAGGCTTCCTGAGGGTTCATCGGCAAGCACAATAGATGGACTATGAACCATGGCGCGGGCAATGGCCACCCGTTGATTTTCGCCGCCGCTCATTTGGCGCGGGAGATGATGGGCTCGCTTGCTTAAGCCCACCTTATTGAGCAAGGCGAGAGCAATCTCTTTGCTGTTATTGATACGGTTAATTTCTAGAGGCAAGAGAACATTTTCGAGTGCGGTGAGATGGGGCATCAGATGATACTGTTGAAAAACAATACCGATGTGACGGGCCCGAAAAAGAGTCATTTCTTTTTCCGGCATCTTTGCAATATCGACCTCACCCATCATAATGGCGCCTTCGTCAGGTGATTCAAGACCAGCAAGTAGTGATAGTAGAGTTGTCTTCCCGCTACCAGATTGGCCAATGATGGAAAGAGATTCGCCTGAATTAATTTGAAAAGAAACGTCTTTCAGTGCTTCAATTTTTTCTTCAATTTGTAAATATGTTTTTGCAAGATGATCAACGACAATGTTCATTTTTTAGAGCTCTTTTCCATTTTCTTTATAGCGTCTTCTATAATTGGAGTTAAGCGTGACGCTATGATTTTATAACCCTTTTCATTAGGATGAATGCCATCACTTTGATTTAATTCTTTTTTCAAGGCAACGCCCTCGAGGAGAAAAGGTACAAAGCGAAGTTGATATTTTTTTGCTAAATCAGAAAAAACTGTCGCATATTTCTGTGTGTAGGTTTTTCCGTAATTGACCGGCATCTGCATGCCAAGCAGAATAACCGGAATATTGTTTTTTTGTGCGATTTCTATAGTTTTTTGTAAGTTTGTTTTTAATGAATCTGTACTAAGACCCCTTAGCCCATCATTAGCACCTAAGGCGAGGACTAATAGTTGGGGTTTGTTTCTGAGCTGCCACTTTAAGCGAGAGGGGCCACTGGCGGAGGTGGAACCACTAATAGCGGCATTAATGATTTTGAGATTGGGAAATTGGTGGCGCAGCTGTCCCTCGATGAGGGCTGGATAGGAGTCTTCTTTTTTAACTCCATATCCTTCAGTTAGCGAATCACCAAGAATAACCACAGAAAGAGCTTCATCAGCCCGGCTATAAGGGATCACACTTGTAAGTGGCAACGGGACGAGGAATATGGACAGCAACAAGATGATGAACATGGGTGTATTCTCTCATAGATTGATGGCGCGAGAAATCTATGTTGCAAAAGGACGTAGAGCTCATTGTAAAAATCATTGGCCGAGGGGCAGCAATAGGCCCCCTAGAAATTTAATCTTTGGGTGGTCAGAGTACGAGATAGGTGTACGCAGAGTGAAGTGCCTGGATGGATGCCGCGAGTATCGTAACGAGTAAAACAATGAGGGTAAGGTTGACGGTATACTTGATGGTCAAGTAAAGGGGGCGATTGGTTTGTTTTAAAGTTTTTGTTTTTTGAAAAATGGGCGATAGGGAAGAAAAAATAGTGTTCACCAGACCACGTTTATCCACCTCGGTATTAGGCACAACCGTAAAACGCATCAGGCCCTTGTAGATAAAGTTTACAAACTTACCAGGGAAGCTCATTGGGCGTTCGACATCGCACATGAGAATAAGGCGGTATTTGTCAGAATCATTGCGTACAAAGTGTAAGTACGTTTCGTCAAAAAGTAAGGCATCGCCATCACGCCAAGAGTATGTTTCTGTGTCCACATCTATATAGCATTTGTCATCGTTTGGTGTTGATAGTCCCAGATGATAGCGTAGGGAGCAGGCAACGGGGTCCAAGTGTCGGGTAAGTTGGGAGCCTGGCGGTAGAATAGAAAACATGGCACCGTTCACGAGAGAGGCAGTCTTTAAAATTTTAACGGTTTCTGGGCACAGCGTTTGGGCTGATGTATGTGTGTATCCGTACCATTTAAGATAGAATTTACTCCAACCGTACTTGTAAAATGTACGAAAACCGAGGTCATAATAAGAGCCGGCGTCGGGTTTTTTTGTCATTTCAAAATAACCCTTTTCGTGAAGATTCATCACCTCTTTTTTGATCGTTTGCCAATTGTCTTGAATATTTTTGAGCTCGGGAAATTGACGGACATCCATGATGGGCTTACTTGCCCGTTTTTCCGTGAACATATACAGAAGGCAGTTGAGTGGAGAAAATATAGGCCAACCTTTGCGCACATACTCGTTAAAGCTATCGAAGCGAGCTTTACCACGATATTTGTAGACATAAAGCAAAGAACCTATAACAAATGCCAATGCAGCGACGAGAATTGTTAAAACAACCATAGGGCGAATATAGAGTGTTCAGGGGTAAACAGCAACAGGAATATTGGAATAATTGCTTATTTGCTGTATTATTTCTCGCTTGATGCCCACTTTGTTTTAAGCCTGGATTGCAAGATAGACTGCGGCAAAAAAGACTCGACGTGGCCTTGGTAACACATGGTAGATCTGAGGGGTGATGTGTTTATCAGCAGAGTGCGTATTCGCATACCACATTAAAATCATTTTGATTTTAATGTGGTATGTACGGAAATAATTTCGGCGCCAAGAAAAACGGTCAATGACGAATAATAAACCCAAATTAAAAAAACAACGATCGATCCTGCGGCGCCGTAGATAGAGCCAAAGCGAGAAAATGAGATGTATATGGCGATCAGCTCTTTTCCCGCTAGAAACAGCGCAGAAGTAATGAAGCTTCCGACAATAATACTCCGATTGTGAATACATTTAGCGGGCGTGCAGCGATAAATCATATAAAATAATAAAGCAAAAATGAGAAAAGTACTGATTTCATAAATGATGCCGTAGATGAGGGGAGAGTAATGCCCCAGAGTATTGCTTAATAAAAATGATAAAAAGAGAGACACCATGGCGATGGCGATGCCAGTTACAAAAATGAGAATAGAAAAAATTTTATCGAGCAAGAGTTGTCTGAGGTAGGAAGTGTAATGCCTTGATTTTAGCGAAGGGCACGGTTGGATTAAGTTTTTGAAAATATGTTTCATCGTGTCTTCAACTTGCGTAAACAAAAAACTGCCTGAAACGATAAGAATACTGACGCCTAAGAGACCACTGAGGGAGGCAAAGCGTACGTGTTCTTTGCTGTAGTCAGCGAGACGAAGAACGAGTTCTCCTACTTCGTAACCGATGAGACGGTTCGTTTGAATCGCCAGATGATAAACCAAATTCATTTGTACTAGTCCCAGGATCGAAACCATAAGCATGATCGTCGGGGCCAGCGCTAAAGATGCAGAATAGGCAACGGCTGCCGAGCGAGTAAACAGCTCGTCTTCTGTGATTTTTTGTGTGAGCAATACAAAAAAATTTTTATATTTTGGCATCGACAAAATGCTAACGAGGTTTGGTATTGCTGTCACGAATCTTTCATACATTGGAGGTTATTGGCTCATTCCTGTCACGATGTTCATTAGTTCTATTGAAAAGTGACGTAAATAGGCGACTTTCTTTCTAAAAATGCGTATAATGCAGCTCTGGGGGCATACATTTTGTAAATTCATAGGGCGTATGATGACTCTACGCCTCGCCTTTGTCCTTATTTTACTCATGGGTTGTTCAGTCAGGCACAAAGGGCCTGGCCCAGATCAATTGGAGTTTGGTTCGGGTTCGCAGGCAATGAAGGTTTTAAAAGGGGATCAGGTCATCTGTGAAGGGGGCGATTGTCCAGAGTCGGTGGCCGCATTTTACATGCATTATTCCGAGAGCAATAACCGCCACCGTATTCAGCTTTGTTCAGCCACTTTATTAACGGCGAATACTATTCTGACCAACAAGCATTGTATTGACCCCGTGTTGAAAGAGGGGGATTTGTGTGGATCTAAAGTATCGATCGAAGTGAAATTTCCCCAAACAAAAAATAAAGCGTATGCTTCCTATAGTTGTCATAAAATTTTAAAAACATCGCAAGATTATTTCTTTGTCGACAAAAGTACACATAAAAAAGAAAAAAGACGGTCTGTTCCAGATTGGGCTATCATTGAATTAGATCGCGAGGTGGAAGGGCGAGTTCCGGTGCAAACAGAGGCTCTGGTAACAGAGGAGAATCCACTACCTGTTTCGCTCTATCCTGTATACTTTGATAAATCCTTTTCACCCCCTAAAGGGGTAATCAAAGCCGTGCAATGCCAACGACGCTTTAGTGATAACAGTGCAGATATTTTTTCTAATGACCACGAGAGTCCACTGTTTTCTATCGAACAGTGTTCGTCCCCTCTTGTGCAAGGCAACTCGGGAACAGGTGTTTTTTATGGCGGGGGTAAATATTTATTAGGAGTTATGGCAACGGTAGGTTCTGCGCATGCCTCTGGAACGACAGCGCATTGTTTGCCAAATTTTAATGGACTAGAGGAGCATTGTATTTTTCCACAAGATCAAGAATTTATTGAAACCATGAAGGTGAGGGCATTTTTAAAAATTATTTATGGTAATATTCGAAGTGCCTACCCTTTGACTCATGCTATATGGGAGAACGTGCGTAACGTGGACTTAGATGGTTTTGTATCAGCAGATCAGGAAAAAAGAGTGCGTTTTACCTTAGATCCAAAGTGGCAGCGTTTCAGCGATTATCTGAAAGCGAACGGTAGCGAGAACTTTGCGCGAAACTACCGCAGCGCCTTTTTACGAGTGCTGGTACCGCGGTTACCTCGTTGTATCGTCGGAGGAGCCAAAGATGCGGAAATTTTGCTTCTCAGTATGCCTGATTGGGATATTTTATTGAACTACCATTGGGAGGAGTCCCTGATACCTAATACCACTGGGGAAGCAGGTACTGAGATGAAGTCGAGTAGTCCGCCTTACCAATATAATTTGCAGCCAGTAAGTTTCTCGGTGCAAACAAAAGAGGGCCTGGTCACTTTACGTGCTATGAGTGGGTCGTTACCCTCTTTAATGACTTCTTTAGAAATAAATGTGCCCGTTTGCTCCCATTGATGTGCCTTGTTTTATTCCATAGGGTGTTCTCATTGAGCGCCATCGCCGGGCGTGTCCGCAGATAGAGTTGGGGGAAGGCGATTGACGCGGATCTAAAGTGCTGTGCTTGACTCAAATCTAGTTCTTTTTGAGAATGGTAAAGATGGTCGTGTGTACACATTGATGTGCGCGGCCAATGGGTGCAGGTAAAACATGAGGTTTTGCGGGCACGACACTCTTATTTAAAGGTGGAGCGGTAATTTTGCTGAGCTTCTTAATTAAGGGTTAGAAAATCTCACGGAGGTGATTTTCTTTGCGTATTGTTCTTCTTGGTGGCGGATTAAGCCACGTTGTTTTCGTTCGTGATTTTGCTCAAAAATTACCACAGGCTGCTGAGATCGTTTTGGTGCATACCGAACCTCAGGTCTTTTTTTCGCCATCGTTTCCTTCTGTACTTTCCGGAGCGATGCCGTTAGCTGACGGATTTATAGATCTCAGAAATCTATGCACGCTTATGGGCGTCACTTTTATCCAAGCTGATGTGAAGCAGATAGACCTTCAGGAAAAAATTGTCAGACTTAAGAACCGAGCCAGTATTCAGTATGATTTTTTATCCTTAAATGGCCTCGAAGAGCCCGATTATCTCGATAGTTCTTCGGCCACAGATAAGGTGATTCAAGCTAGTGATCACGGACATTTTTTCTCAAAACTTAAAGAAATACATGATCATTTAAAAAAGACACGCCCTCTACAATATTCCATTGGTGTCGTTGGTGGAGGAGCTACGGGCATTATGGTGGCGCAACATTGCCAGACATTGTTAAAGCCTTTTACGCATAAGTTGTGCGTTGAGATTTTCGAAAAAGAAAAGCAATTAGTCCCCCGACATCCTTCAGCAATACGTCGGGCATTAGAAAAAGAGCTCAAAACACAGGATATTCTTTTTCATACGGAGACAAAAATAAATTCGGCTAAGAATATATTGAGCGGTGGGTTTAGTGGTGGTGAAAATTTCAAAGCGGACTTACTTATTTTAGCTAATGGTTGCCGATTGCCAGATTGGCTTAAAAATTCGGGATTGATCTTTTCATCAGAAGGTTTTTTGGAAACCCATAAAACCGGAGTTTTGCTTTCTGCACCGCAAGTCTCTGCTGATGGGTGGTTGATTGGAGCTGAGGAAAGTCTTGTTCGCTCAAAGGTTTATGGGCAATCACTGATGATGCGCATTCATCCGCGAGATCAAGAAGAAGTCGTGATCATGCCAGAGGTTCGTAGCAGGCAGGATTGGTTTTTAGCAAGGCAGTCGCTATGGTCTGTGCAGTGGGGTGTTTTACGAAAAAGTGAAAAAGCCCTTCATGAACAGTTGCAACAAATGAAAGAAGAACTTGAGCATTTACGGGCTATTAAAGAACAAAAACACATTCAGCTAGATCCCCTATTGGAAGACCAGGGGCTTTTCGAAAATCTCAAGAGACGTCTTAAGCTAGATCTTAATGAGGAGCTAATAGAGGAATTGTTCTTAGATTCCATAATGGGTGGATGTCGAGTGAATGCCTGGGTCGAAAAAGAGTATAAAGATGTCTTTAATGATCATTATCAATCTGGTTATTACACAATTGTCGATCTTTTGGAAAAAGCGTATCTACAACACGCCCGTCCAGAATATTTGCGTTTGCAGATGGCCGCTCCTACGCAGGCTAAAGATGTGGAGATCTTAAGTCAGATTATTGTGGGAGTGACTCGTGCGGCAAAAGATATTGTGCCCATTCGTATCCATATGTGCGGCGCCGCCATGAATGCCGTACAAATCACAATGGGTGTGATGAATCTTCGTGAAGCGAAATACAAACCACAAAAGCGTGCGTATATTGCGTTAGCAAGACCCTTAGGGTTGTATGGGCTATTATCTCAGCAAGCGAATTCAGAATCTATTGGCCAGTGGTTGAGTCAGGCCCGTGAACAACTCCATCCCGCCTACGATAAACTTCTTGAACTATCGCCAACGATGCAAGAACACTCCGTGAGTTTCCCTCTTACCGAGTATGGTTTTATGAATGATGTGATTTCCTATATGGGTCAGGATGGGTGGCGCGTATGTGTAAATTTAAGCCAACTTCCACGGTGGGAAGGGGTGGATCATATCATGAAGCAACATCCACAAGATGTGCTTATCAATCGTAATTGGAAAAAAGGTTTTAAGTTTTGGCCAGGGCAAGGGGAAACTCTGCCTGAGTCGCAATATTTATTGTGGGAGCCACATGTGGCGCGACCGTCGGCATGTTTTTTAATTGATCCAGAAATCGCTGTGGAAATGGATCGAGAGCTGCAAGAAAAATTTTCGATTCAGTTACATTTTGTTGGATACGTCGAGGCCGTTCATGCTCGCGAACAAACGCACTTTAAGCTTTCTGATTGGCAACTGGAATCCGTCTCTGAGGATCCCTTTGTGGGGATCACTTTGTGAGCGAAAACATTTCTGAACTAAAAGTTTTTCGTGACCCCTTCGAGCTTCCGGTGGGGCAGCTGTTGCATTTACGTTTTGGTCCATTGAGTGTCTATTTGGGTCATTTTTATCAAGAGTGGCGTGTGAGCTGGACGACAACCAATGATTATATGGACAACTCTTTTTCTCTAAAAGCTCCTTTTGTTGGCGAAATTCCTGCCGAATTGATGTCGATGGTGCGCTACACATATTCTCGCCCGTGCAATCATTTTTTAAAAATAACGCCCGTTCTCGGTGATAGACCTTTTGTGGCAAAACCAACAAAACCCCTTATGGTACTTCCTGGAGAAACTGTACAGGTTTTTATGAGTATACCGCTTTTTGTGCGCATTGAGACCGAAGACCCCTATCATTTGTTGGAAGATATTCCTGTTTTACAAAGCCCGCGCACTTGGTTTGGCGATAGCACGGTACAGGGAGAGATTTGTTATTCGACAAAAATAAAAGCGGTGTTAAATGAGCCCGAACTTATAAATCGCCCCTATCGAGCGATTTCGCAGCTGGCGATTGAAAACCGTAGTCAACGGGCACTCCATGTGGAAAGAATCAAGGTGCCCGCTCCCTTTTTATCTCTGTTTCAGGGAGATAATGGTCTCTTTTATACAAGTATTATGAATTTTGTTTGTGATCTTGATGGTACTATTCGCAATGTGGAAATTGAGGATCAAGAAGAAAAGTTTGCCGATAAAGTTTTGATATCGGGACCACGCCAATTTGTTAAAGATAAGAACTTATTAAATCCTTTAAACTATTTATTTGGGCAAATATGAACGCGTATATCACTTCTTTACTCGGAACAGAGTTGGCCTTAAAAGTAGCGGCAGTATTTCTTGTTCTTATCAGTTTCTTTATTTTATCCCGCCTGCTGTCGTTAATTATTCGCTTCTTTTTTAAAGAGGGTGGAAATCGGCAAAAACAACTTGTTTGGCGTAAAATATCAAAATACACACTGTTTGCTTTGGCGGTAGTGATCGTTCTACAGATTCTGGGTGCTGATATGAATGTTATTTTAGGCGCTGCAGGAGTGCTCAGTATTGCCGTGGGTTTTGCGGCACAGACCTCGGTGTCAAATTTGATTAGTGGCTTGTTTTTGATGTTCGAAAGACCTTTTGTTATTGGCGATGTGATCGAAGTGAGTGGTGTTCGTGGCGAGGTGTTGACGATTGATTTATTATCCATGCGCATCCGCACGATGGAAAACACCCTCGTGCGCGTTCCCAATGAGACAGTCATGAAAACCCAGGTGGTCAATTATAGCCACTTTCCTATTCGCCGCCACGATATCGTATTTTCGGTGTCTTATACGGTGGGGTTAAATGATATTAAAAGTCTTCTTTTAAATTTGGTTGAGCATAACCCCTACTGTTTGGAAGAACCTGAACCACTCTTTTTAGTACAAAAAGTGGGGGAGTATTTTTTAGAGATCAAATTTGGAGTGTGGGGAGAAACTAAAAATTTTCTTTTGTTACAGTCCACCTTTGCTGAGCAAATGCGCGAAGCTTTTATTCAGCATAAGATTGCTCTACCGCAAAGGCATGTGCATGTAGAGCAAAGGAATTTGGAGTAGGGAGAGTGTTGACGCATCTTCATTTTTTTAGATGGTCTTAGGATTATATCTTTAACGAATAACTGTGTCGGTTGATTTTTGCTGAGAGAGTTGAGTTTCTGAGGATTTCTTTTTTTCCGCAAATACGGGATCTTTCGTTTTTGCGGCAAAAGCAGCGAGAAGTTCTTTACACTCTTTAGGGAAGGTATCTTTATTCATCACATTTTCCCAGCGCGGGAGTTCGGAGCCTAAAGTATTTTTTTCTGCTTTCGTTGAGCGTGGAATACATGCAGACGAAACATGTGTATTTTTGCTGGCAATAAACCAACTATTAAAATCATTTCCTGAGCAGCCCACGCCGCTGAGGTCGGTGCTATCCTCAGGAATAGGATTTTGTGCAAGACACGAAGTCATTCCCTCGGGGCAACGCAAGCGTAGATGAAAGTGGCTGGTGTGACCCCATTCGGGGCGAATTTTTTTTAGCCACTGTGGATGATCCGCAAACGCTTCGCAAAGATGTTTTTTAATTCCAGCACTTACAAAAATGCGTTCGACGCGTTCATCTAATGCTGCTGTTTGCAGAAGTTGATGGGACGATAGTGGCCATTTCTCTGCCAAAAAAGTGTAATTAATTTTTTTGCCTGAATGTCGGCATTGAGTAACATCGGTAGAGTTAAAACTGTTGCGGTTAGTTATCGCTTTATCAGGAAGTAAAAGATGCAAGCGGATATCGGCATCTAAACCAATCTGATGACTCATGTGGGCGCCGGTTAAAGGGCCGCCGGCGGGTTGGCCTAAGTCACCGATAACCACTTTTCCAGCACCAGTGTTTTGGGCCCACTTTCCCAAGTGGCTGATCAGTTGAATGAGGCTTGTATGGGCGTAGTAGCGGTGGCGGTAGGGATTTACGACTTCGAATCCAGGACCTGCCAGGGGTAACTCTTCCGCATTTACAATGCATCCGGAAGAGTAGGAGCCATAAATAATAGATTGATCAGCCTTGACGGGCGACGCCATCGTCTCCCAGGGATTTTTCTTAGGTTGTGCGTGTACTATTAAGAGTGCGGCAATCCATATCCACATGGGAAAATCAGATCATGCCGTATAATTTCCGTCAAGATTACTTCTGCTATTTTCTCTGGAAGCTTTTCTACGGTCTGGACTTGGGCAGTAGTCGAGGTAAACGAGGGCTTCTTGCAGAGAAGAAACACCTATTTGGAGAAGGAAGATTTAAATTATTCGACGTTTAATAAAGTGCATGCGATGGGGGTAATACTCGATGGTGCATCATAAACATCAAATTGCACTAAGGCGCCTTTAAGTACAGCGACTTGCCATTTGTTTAACTCAGCCAAGTAATCGACAGCGTCAAATAGTAGGTCCACTTTTCCGGCTCTAGTATCGAGAGTGTTTAAGCCGAGGTGAAAAGGGACAACGTTTCCAACCAATTGCAAGTGACCAGAGAGGCCATACCCAGGGGCCGTATATTTAGATTCAAGGTGGTAGTCAGAATGAACTTTGCTATCCATGGGACTTTGTTTAGAGTTTTCATAGATATTTACTTGCACTTGACCATTGTTGTATGACCAAAATTGAATTTCCGAGAGATTATCATCATTCACGGTCGCTTTTATCTGAAAGAGATCGAGACCAGTATTGTTTTTTCCAGTACAATCTAGCTTTTTTGTTAGTGCAAAAGTAGATGATGATAAGAGAATCGTTAATAGGATAAAAGTATATTTCATAGTCAGTTCCTCGTTAGTTAAATTTTATGCTTTTATGGTCAAAGACGAAATCTCTGACCATCAATTGACCAGCATCCCCTTTAGAAAATCTAAAGGAGATTTAAGTTTACTCCATATTGTTCTTGGAAACTTGAATCATAAGACGAACAATTGTTTTGTTTTTGGTATTGGCAATAAACATTCCCATACTTCTGTAGTTAGGATAGATAAAGTATCGATCGCCAGCATTTAATGCGTAGGATTCAATTTTTTCGATCTCACTGATGATCGTCGCGCTAGTAAGGGACGCTTTTTTCGCTTGGTACTGTTGCGCTAGATTTTTTGCGGCATCAAATACCAATTTTTTGACATCTTCTTTGGAAACTTCTTGAACTTGGCTTGCATGTTTTTTGCCAAGCCAGCCATTTTTAAGATAAGGGAAAGCCTCATCAAGATCATTGCGGTATGTGAAATAATCTGGGTTTGGGCAGATGTCTGTTGCACTATGATAGCTAGTGGTTTCGAAGTCGTATTCGATATCTTTTAAATTTTCCATACAAGATTGGTTTAATGCTTGAGCCTCTTCTGGGACTAACGCATTTAAATAGAATGGAATAGCGTAGGGTAGAGTTTTGGACCAGTTCAGGATATATGTGTTGGTGTAGTTGTCTTTACCGTCCTCATCCCAAGCGTTTGCTATGGTAATTTCAATGGAAAGTTGGGGCATTTCTTTGCCATCAACTGTTGTGGAAAGCAATTTAATAGTTGTTTGCAAGTCGTATTCGCAAACATCCTCGCCGCCATCACAGTTGGGTTCGTCCTCACCTGTATATACGACGCCATCTTTGTCGCCCGAAGAGAGTTCATATTCTTGATCGAAACGATCAGTGCGGACAACAAGTTGATTGTCGTTATTATAAATGAGTTCTGCTTTTTGTACATCAGACTTACTATTTTTTTTGATTAAGGTGTATTCTCCAAGAGCAGCAGGATCATAAATTTGCCAAGCTTTGGATTGGGCTGAACATGTAGCAGCCGCAAAGATAAATATAACAATGGAAAGAAGACGCATGATAACTCCTTTATAGTTAGTAGGAGCTACTTACCAGTTTAGATATATTGAAGAAAGTGTAAGATCGCGGGAGTGTAACAACTTCAATGGTTGGAGCAAAATGCTTAACGTATTTTACAAAATGAGTTCCCGTTTTATGATCATTTTTTTAGAAATTTTCAGTAAAACAAACGTTTACTCGCTATCAGGGTTTTTATGGATGACAGAAAAATAAATAGGGCCGGCCTGTGCGGTATCAGGAAGGACAAGGTGGCCATGTTCCGTCGACTCGCCGATGGGATGCGCTGATTTGTGAACTGTAAATTCCCCCTTCTTTTTTTTAAAAAGCTTATCGATGACGCCATCGTTTTCGAAAGGGGAAATAGCACATGTACTATATACCAGCGTGCCGCCCGGTTTGAGAGCCATAAAGGCGGAGGCGAGGAGAGCATATTGGCGGATAGCAAAATTTTTAGGTCGTTTTGGTGTCCACTCTGCGAGTTCCGCTGGTTTATGGAGAAGCCCGCGGTCTCCGGAGCAAGGAGCATCCAGCAAAATACGATCGAAGGTATTTTTGCATTTTAGTCCGTATTTGTTGCCATCAAAGCCACGCACATCAATTCGTGGTCGTGTTTGTTCATCGACATAACGTTTAATTACGCTCATCATACGAAAACGTCGCTTCGGGGACATTTCATTGGCGACAAGTGATCCTGTGGCGCCCATGCTTTCAGCGAGAATTAATGTTTTCCCACCGGGGGCAGCACACATATCGAGAACATGGTCCCCTTCTTGAACATTCAGGGCGCGGGCGGCCATGATGGATGCCGGGTCCATTTTATAAAAAGGAATTAACGATTGCGAAAAACTATTGATGTCGAAGTGCTCATTGACTCCATAGCAATCTGTTACGTGTGGGTATGGAGATTCAATCCCCAGCGATGCAAAGTCTTCCACTTTTTTATCTGAAAAGATACGGAAGTAAAAAAGATTTTTCCTCGCCACATGATGGGGATCTGCGAGAAGGGATTTTTTGAGATTATCCCATCGAGAGCCCCAGAGGGTGGAATAGGTTTGATCATAAAGTTCGGCGCCGTTCACGAGCCATATATATCATCAGTGGGAGCAAGGAGTCATTTTTAGTTTTCTAGTGGTTGGGAGTGTTTTATGAATGTTTATTTTAGCAGCAGTTTGCTATGAAAGATCGCTCATTTGGCCCATTTATCTGAGGAAACACCCTAGTTATCGGTTGCGTGTGTAACGCCTTACGACTATGAGTAAGTGGTTACATTTTGGTTATGTTTATGTGTCCTCATTGTTAACAATTAGGGAAAATCATGGTGGACGCAAATTGGGGATTGGTTATTTTTAAGGAGATTTCATGAGCAATGTCATCGCCGCAAAGTTGCGGGGTAAAGAAGTTTTTGGTCATCCGGTAGGATTGTTTTTTCTGTTCTTCGCCGAAATGTGGGAGCGCATGTCTTACTATGGAATGCGTGCCTTACTTGTGCTTTATATGGTCACTTATCTTTTGCCGAATCCTGAAAAAGCCGATTCTGTTTTAGGGCTTAATTTTTTACGTTCTATCTTGGAATCAGGCTTTGGTTCCTTGGGTGCGCAACCGCTTGCATCTCATATTTATGGTTTGTATACGGGTTTTGTGTATCTTTCGCCTTTCTTTGGTGGAATTTTAGCGGATCGCATTTGGGGGAAACGTAAAAGCGTTTACATTGGTGGTGGTTTGATGGCTATTGGCCACTTCCTGATGGCCTTTGAAAATTTATTTTTACCGGCACTTTTCTTTTTAATTATGGGGAATGGTGCTTTTAAACCGAATGTCTCTACGCAAGTGGGTTCTCTTTATCCAAAAGGTGATAGCCGACGAGATGGGGCGTTTACTATTTTTTACATGGGGATTAATTTAGGCGCATTCTTCTCACCATTCTTGTGTAGTAACTTTGCCAAATGGTTTTGTAACGCCATGGGCATTACCAATCCAGGTGCACCTTGGCACATCGGTTTTGCTCTCGCAGGCATTGGGATGTTGGTGGGGTTATTTACTTATCATATGGGACGCGAGCTTTTTCCGCTAGAGGACAAATCTGAGCTGGCACCACAAGCAGAGCATAAATCGATTTTACTTAAAACCGTCGGTGGTCTGTTAGGTATAATGGTGGGTTTTATGGTGATTCTCATGATTCCCAATATCTTAAAAGCCATCGTTATTGCCGGGGTGATCGTTGGGGTAGTTTATGCTATTCGTTCTATTGAAGGCGCTCAAGATCGGGCACGCGTGGCCTCGCTTGTCGTACTCAGTATCGGTGCTATTTTCTTTTGGGCTATTTTTGAACAGCAAGGAAATACCTTGCAGCTATGGGCAGAGGAAAAGGCCGATTGGGCGCATTTGGGTTTACAACCGGAAAATTACCAAGCGTTTAACCCCATGTTTATTTTTATATTCGCACCATTGTTAGATATGTGGTGGGGGTATCGAGCCGCCAAAGGCAAAAAAATCTCCTCAGTGCGCAAAATGGGAATTGGTTGTATGCTGGCAGGTTCCGCGTTTTTAGTGATCCCACTGTTATCTCATCTCATCACAGTGGACAAATCTCTTACGAATATGGCGTTACTTGCGCTTATGACATGGATGTTTACCATGGGCGAACTTTATTTATCGCCCATTGGTATGAGCTTATTTACCAAAGTGGCCCCTCTTAGATTTATGTCGATGATGATGGGCTTGTGGTTTATGTCTTCCTTCTTAGGAAACTATCTCGCAGGTGCACTTGGTGGTTTGTACAGCCAATTGTCGATGACCCAGTTTTTCTTACTCTTCGCGGTGCTCGGTGGAGTGGTTGGCGTGTTTTTCTTCCTTGCGGAAGGGAAGCTGCATAAGATTATCGGCCAAGACGTTTAGTCTTGGTTTCGGGATTTTTATTTTTATACGAAGAGGGCTTTGGCAGGTATACGTTTGAGACGCTATGTGTCCCACAAGTAAGTCCGTACGAAAGTTTCTGGCGAGCGTAGTGGTGAGCTGTACTTTGATGATGGCCGGGGTAGTCAAAGAGGTTCCTATAGTAGACACAAGCCCCTCTTTTGGTTAGAACAAATCCTCAGTATAGGGGGAATTTATGAAAAGTTTATTTATTGCATCTATTTTTTTCTTCAACTCTTTAGCATTTGCTTGTCCAAATATCGCCGGAAAGTACCAAGGTGTTTGCAGCGAAACATTCTCTGGCCAACCTGAATTAAACAAAAATCCAGAGCTTATTTTTGAAATTGATCAACAAGCTTGTGAGCAAGTGAAAGTGGAACTGGTAGCAAAAAATAGTGAGCTATCTATGGTAGATAACTTCGATCTAAATGTAGACAAAATGGAAATATTTGATGGTGAAAAAGCCAAAATATTCGCTAGCGGCTATTTTGATAATGAAAGCTTCGTTGGTGTTATCGATTATGTGTCCAAGCAATCCGGAAATACAGTTTTCAAATTTAAAACGCAATATACTAAAACGGAAAAGTCTGGCGTTTCATATTTGGAAGTCCTACAAACATCATTAGGTTACAGACTTGAATGTAATATCGCCGCTGTTAATTAACGCCTACGTTGTTAAGAAAAGCCTGTATCATAAGATTCAGGCTTCTTGATTTTTTCCGCTGAATTTAGTGATAAATGTTCTCTAAAACTTACAGTCGCAAAATTATACCTTTGTTGATCAGAAGCAGACTTGAACAAAAAGTACTATGCTATTTGCACTCGTAGAGCTCTCCGTTAGCAAATCTATTGCGTGATAGCTTTGCGTTGTATGAAAATTTTAGTTCTCTTCACAAAGAGAAGATATCTAATGAGAGGCAGCAGATATCTTCATCTTGAGATTGTTTAACTATTTCTTTTGCTTTTTTTATTGCGTCAATAAATATATTTTTAATTAGAACCTTGTCTTTATGGGATACTGAAATAACCGAAGAGTAATGTAATTGCTCTTCGTCTTTTATCTCATTGTCTATAGATCTCATAGCTTGCAGTCTCCAATTCATATGATGTTTTGAAATTAATGGAGAATCTGACCCCAAATGAATATGAGTTTTTCCAGTGATAATTTTCCCATTTTTGTCTCTTATTAAAATCCCAGCCTTAGTCAAAAAATCGATGGTTTCATTAACCTTTTTCTTACTAATATTTAATCGCTCACTTATTTTATCTATAGTTTGAAACCCCGGTACAGAAATAAGAGCATGAACCGCGGCATAAACCCATGAACTATAATAAGTCGGCTGATCTTCCTCAGAAGGGGCTGGAGATGCAGCCAACCTATTCTTGAGCGCTGCGATATCCTTTTTCATAGTCTCAATTTGTTTCTCAAAGCGTTTACGAAGTTTAGATGTTGAAGATCGCGCATATTGAATGAGTAATAAAAAATAAGCTCCTTGATCATCTGTATGTCCTAGGAAATCATTTATTGATTCACCTTGCTCCAGGCTAAAATGAGAAGAGCCTCGTAATACTTGAGCAATGTAGGCTGTTTGGCAACCAATATGCCTTGCTAAGCGAGATCTTGAGCCTCTCCCCGAACCATCTAACTCATCTAATTTTTGATTTAAGAATTTTTTATAGTCTCTATAATCTGAAATATCCAGCATTGCTAAGTTATACTTAATAAAATTATTAAATGCTAATTAATTTTAAGTTGTCTTATATTTTATGCAGAGGCATAAAGTGCCCATAACTAAGTTGAAAGGAGAGAAGATGAGTTTTTTGAAAAAGATAATGATAATGATCGTTGTGTTTGTGTCTTTACCTAATTATGGGTGGACAAAACCCTTATTTGGCACTGATACAAGTGGCGGGGGCGATTCTTATTTAGCAGTAACTTGTTCTACCAAAGATAAGAAAATCTTTCTTGAGGGAGATGTTGGCATTAGTTGCTCTCATGAAGTGAAGATTTTTGGTTCGATTCAAGAAACGATGACTCAGACTTGCGTAGATAGCAACGTTAAATTTATTTATATTGAGGCAGCGAGAGAAGCCGGAAAGGTTGTCATCTCTGGTGAAAAAGGTCCAACATCCTTCAACCTCATATCCGACGGAATAATTTCTTTTAAATCAAAAATTGGAGATACTCATGAGTACTTTAATTTTGTAGGTGAATTAACTTATTTAACCTGGATTGATGGAGTGCGTACAGCAACTGTCTATAAAGACGTTGATTGTGCAGGGCATGCTTTTTCTCAACCATAGATATATAAAATGAGGAGATTTTTAAAGTTGCTATCTCTATATATTAGTAATTATTTCAAATAATAGATTTTACAAAGTCTACTATTGTATTTCTCTTTGTTGACCATTACGTATCTTGTTTAAACCTTAAGGAGTACCATATGAAAAAAATTTTATTTATAGGATTATTGTCCATTTTTTATTCTGCAGCCTATTCTGCTTCTAATGATTCTTCAACTGCGTGCATAAATACTTGTAAAGCGGCAAACGGCACAGAGTTCTGTGTATCAAATATGAGTTTTCAATCAGAAGCTACAATAACTGAAGTAACAGTTTTCTATACAACACCTAATGGAGACCACATTATTACGAATGTTTATCCATACGCTACACTGGAAGACATGAAATCTGAAGTCGTAGAGGCTTCGAAACATTATGGCCAAGGGTATCAAGCATCGGTGCAAAATCTTGTAGACAGTATAATGTGTACAAACCAAAGCCAGGATCTTGTGCTTAGTGACGGCCCTGATATGCAAGCTGCTTTTTAAACGCAGCTGTTTTTGCTAAATTAAATTCTACGCCGCTAATAAAAGCCTGTGTCATAAGATTCAGGCTTCTTGATTTTTTCCACTACTTTTAGTGACAAATGTTCTCTAAAACTTACTATCGCAAAATTATACCTTTGCTGATCAACAGCAGGCTTGAACAAGAAGCACTGCGCGACGATTTGCACTCATAGAATTCATGATCGCGAGGCTTCCGGGAACAGGGTTAATGGTCAGACTCACAGACCATACGACGCCTTACGTTTGAGACACTATGTGTCCCACAAGTAAGTCCGTACGCTTTAAGTTCTCGGGATTTTCGAATGTGCTTATTTTAGAAATGCATTTGTCTAAATAATTTGGGTTTGACATATTATACGATATATCGTACAATCGAAAGATGAAGTGCACCAGTGAGTTTCAAGCTTGGATGAACAGTTTAGATCGGTCCCTTAGAATTAGAGTAGACCAACGAATTCAAAGATTAATTGATGGTAACCCAGGGCTACACCGCAGATTTGATAACCTGCTAGAAATTAAGTGGAAATCTGGCACCATGGGATCGTTTCGATTGTATTGTGCAGAGGTTGATGGAACAATTTTAATACTTGGTGGTCATAAAGATTCGCAGTCTAAGGATATATCCAACGCAAAGGCGCTACTTGAAGGGATAAAAAATGGGAAAGTCAGAACACAAACTTATGAATAAGTATTCCGATAAGGAAATTATTAATAGCTTCTTTGAGGCATGGAATGACGGCGACTCGGATGATATTAAATCCGCCCTCTATGCTCTTCTACAAAGATTTGGAGTCACGCACATTTCTAAAGAAACGGGTATTCCTAGAACAACTCTTTATGATATGTGCAAAGACGATAGTAATCCAACATTGGAAAACCTCTGTTTGATCATCGACTTCATTAAAGACCAAAGATCGGCTTCCTAGTAATTTATTTCAAAAATATTTTCCTTGCCTACACACATAGATGCCATTTTACGAATAACAAAAAAGCATTAGGCCTATGCGCACTGGTAGCAATTTTTGCGAGCACCCTGCGTCCTTATGAATTCCCGAAAAATTTGGTAGAGTTTTTTGTGGTGGTTAGGGACGCGGCATTTAGTCCACTTACATAGTGCGTTCTGACAGATTTATGTGTGAGACGCTATGTGTCCCACAAGTAAGTCCGTACGAAAGTTCTGAGGAGGGCTTTGGCAGGTATAGCAGATTGGACGCGTGAGCTCAATTTCTGGCGAGCGTAGTGGTGAGCTGTACTTTGATGGTGGCCGGGGTAGTCAAAGAGGTTCCTTTAATGACCACAACTTCAGCGGATTATATGCTGATATCATGCAGCTTCTCACAGACCAATTCAGAATAGGCTTTTCGCAGTTCTTAAAAGAATTGGGCGTGAACAACACTATCTGGAGCGATCTTGAGGGCAATCGTTACAGTGGAAAAGGCATCAAGATTACTATTCCAAAATCTCTGCCAGGTGGCTTCGACATTTCTTTCGAAGTTTACGAAGATGGGGTATACCCGGCTGTTGAAAGTATGCGTTTGTATCCACTCGATGTTATGGCCAATTTCGAACTTACATGGTGTAAACGATTTACCCTTTCCGTCCTGTCCAATGAAGCCCAACTCAAGGTGTTTTCTTTTAATGGAAAACCATATCGCAGATCGCTGAGATATTTTGATCCATGGAGTCGTAAAATCGAAACCTACTCTGCGCCAAAGTGGCTATTTCTATTTTGGCGAACTGATTTTCCTCAAATATTTCAGAATCAGGAAATCAACGTTGCAGATAAGCGGTTAGAGAAAATTGTAACGGAAGTGAATGCGTTAGTCGAAAGAGGCCAAGTTTACTAGGTCTTCAAAGACCCTACGCCGTTAATAAAAACCTGTATCATAAGATTCAGGCTTTTTGATTTTTCCACTGAATTTAGTGACAAATGTTCTCTCAAAATTTACTATCGCAATGCTATACCTCTTTGATGATCAACAGCAGACTTGAACAACACACTGCGCGCTGACGACGGTACCATAGAGTTCAGTGATCGCGAGGCTGAAACAGGGTTAATGGTCAGACTCACAGACCATACGACACCTAACGGTTTAACGCTATGTCCCACAAGTAAGCCCCAGCGAGTGTTATGGCACTCGAAGTTAATTTTTGCCAGTGCCCCGGGGTGCGGTATTTATTTTCGGGATGAGGAGAAGGTGAGCGTTGGGGAGTTTCGTGGTAGGACAGAGCTTGTTGTATTCGTCAGACGTTAAAGTAAAAATAGCAAGATTATGGGGGAGCGTTGGCATATTTTAAATAGCCATTCGCTGTTGGGGGTGGAATATAAATCGTGTTATTTTCGTTGGAGATTAAGGGGGTTAGATGAATAGAGTTGGTTATCGCGGAATATGCTTAAGAGGCCAGTGCCCATTAAAAAAAAGTAGTGGTCTTTTATGTTTAAGAAAAAAAAGGGTGTCATGATTTGGCGAATAAGAGCACATGTTTTGAGATCGCGGGATGTGGAAAAATGTGGAGAGAGGGATGTCTGGTTTAGGCGATCCGTCCAGTTTTATCATTAAGAACATGAAAACTGTGATTTCCTCAATGCCACAGAGGGTTTTTCTGGTTGGTACATGGAAAGTTGTTCGAGAGTTATTGCTGTTGTGCGTATGGCGCGTGGTCTTGTGAGAGTTGTTTAAGCGAGTGGTGACCTGAGCAGAGAACGTAGTCGTATGTTGCGGGAATTTTTTCAGGATCATGCAATATGGTCGGGCATTTGACCCGTGCGTGAAGCTCACCGTGCAAAGAGTTATCATCAGAAGTGTAAGAGATAGATCGAGAACATCGAGAATCCTTTCATGCTTGGTTGCAAGGTATATAGGGTAGTGGCTACCCCACCACGTAATTGTACGGCATTGCGGTAATTCATCGCTAAGAAATAAGAGACGCATCAAATTGTTTAAAAGTTTGAATTTATGAAGAGACTTTTACGGGTAAACATAATGTCAAGGAGGATGATGGGTAGATGAGAAATGTGCTACTAGTTTTTCGACGAAAGTAGTAGATTAGCGGATGTGGACCACAGACGTCAATGGTACATGAAGTAGGTTTGAATCCAGAGAGATGAGGAGTAAAGCAAAGAGGCTTAGGGAAGTCAAAAATAAAAAAAGTGGTTTTGAGTTTGTCGTTAGGGCATACTTTCGTGAACCATTTTGGACGATAGAGTCGCATGTAGGTGGTGCTGATACGCAACAGAGGAGAAGGGCCAGCGAAATACGCGGTAAAAAAATTATCGGTACGAAAGGGTTTCTGTTTCGGCGCTAAAGTTTAAGCCAGTGAACTGAGTTGATCCTATTACCATTCGTAACGAAAGCCAGGACATGCAAATGACGGAAGTAGGGATGCAAATGGTCAAGACCCATAGCTATACCGAGGATACTATAAAGACCGGCGCGCGATGGGCGCGATGGTTGATGTTGCATGAAAGAAGCCATAACAAATAAAAACAAGGGAAAGATAAAAGGCGCAGGAAGCAACTCCAGGAAACAGAAGGCGCAGCGCCTGTATGTGGGCCAGGCTTTTGATGAGAAAATAAAGCCGCGAAGCGAGAAGGAGTGCCAGAGCTAATAAAAGGCGTATTTATTCAGTTGAATGCAACAAAGGTTTCTTGGATAAAAGGCGGATGGCGAAAAAGAAAAAGACAGAAGTCGATCTTTGTAGATTTCTAAGGAGATAAAGTACAAAGAGGGGGAATGGATAGGGCTACGATACGTACCGCCAGCGTATAACACCGTGACGGCCGCTTATGAAGTGGAAGCCGATCGATACCACATGAAACAAGAATTTTTTATCGGTAAAGCTTTTCTCTCAACCCATGCCCACAACAGGTGAGATCAAATGTTACCAAAGTTGTTGCCCACTGCGGATACAAGGCAAAATGAAAAGTATTGGTCGGGGTCGAAAAACGGTAGGTCACAAACATGTAAAAGCACACAAAAGATAGCAGCATGATGATGGCCATTGAAAAAAAAGATAAAAAATAATTCTAAATTGGTTGGTCATTTTGTTGTTATTTTAAGTAAATTTTAAAAGTAAAGAGAGAAGCCTGTCTATAATTGCTTGCGTAGACCTAGGATCTGCTGTGGTGTGTTGTATGATTAAAATGCACGCGGGAAGAGTTCGATTTTCTCGCGCAATGGGCCGGTAAATGTTTTATCTAAAATATTTTGGCAGTATTTAGTGCTGTAGCGGCTGGACAAATGGATCAGGACGATTTTTTTAGCCGGGATATGCAGGGCGCGTTCTTTCCACTCATCAAGGTGGATATGTCCCCAGGCCCGTGCAGCTTCGACGGAACGCACGTCATCGATAAAAGTAGTCTCCATAAATAATACATCGACAGGTTGAGGAAATGTATCGAGGAACTCAATTTGTGTATCTCCAGTAAATGCAAAAAGAGCGTGACTCTTTTCTTCGTTGATCTCTTCGCCTTTATTTTTAATTGCGAGAAGTTCGTCGCGGGAGAGTCCTTGGTATTTGTCCATCAAACGTTTTTTCTTTTGCGAAACGATATACCCTTGGGAGTTCACACGATGTTTAGTGGCAAAAGCAGTTACCGTGTATTTATCAATCGTTACGCTCTCTGTAGGTCTTATAGCGTGGAGATGGTAGGGGTAGGAAAAATCTTCGATGGTTTGCCAGGTATCGATAATGGTCTTCATCGGGGCACAATATTCGGGAAGCATGTAGACATGGGCTGGAGGCAAAGTCCATAGACCGCGTTGCGAGAGGATGTAGGGAATTCCTCCCGCGTGATCGGAATGACAATGACTTAAGAAGTAGTGATTGCGTGGGATATTAAAAGGTAGTCCTTGTCCCACATCGAAAACAAAGCCTGCGTTTTCATAGACAATAGATGTGGTCACGCCGGCTATGGTGTAACCAATGAAGTGGTGATCGTGGTAAGACCAACGAAGCCCTGCGCTGAGAGAAGGGGCTAGTTCTGGTGTCATCACTTAGTATTTAGAGAGTTGTTTGGCAAGAATATCGTGGCCAAGCCATATCACGGGCTTGGAAGGCTTCCAACTTTCGTTAAACATGATAGTCCCCGTGCTTTTAAAAATTTCCTCACTTAAAACAAAAGTGGCCAGATTCTTGGGATCTTTATGCATATTAATAATGGTTTCAGAGGCAGTGAGGAGCTTTTCCATTTGCTCTTTGGAGTTGTGCTGGGGAAATTTGTCGTAGATCATGTGGGCTTGAATCACGGGGTCTTCGAAGAAGCTTTTGGTGATATTCATGATCTCCTGAAGGTTATGTTCAGGTTTTAATAAAGCGAGCGCTTCATTGAGCACTTTATCTGTATAACGACTATTTTGTTTTTTAAGGGAGCCCATGAATGGATAAAGGGGTACTTCTACGCCTTGAAAGATACTGCTAGAATTGGTTAAGATTTCGGGGCAATTGAAGACCGCCGTGTGCAGACCTTCACTAAAGTATTTTTCGCAGAGTTTTTCTAATTCCAGCTTGGCCCAGCCCTGAACATAAGGAGCATAGGTTTGCCATTTTAAGGTTTCTCCATGGAGAACTTCTGTCCCATGGTAGCCATAGGCGACGTAAGAAACATGACCGCCATTTTTTTCGATTTTTGTACGTAAGGGATTCGACAGCTCCACCAAGTGTTTAAAGGTATAAGCCGTGACTTCCTTAAAGCTCACATCACAGAGGCGCCCGAGATCCGATTCCCAAAAATCTTGCGATGAAATAAAGCGATCGCCGCGGCCCTTAAATACTTTGTTCATAACCGGCATGAGGATTTTGGCACGGGGAACACCACCGGCCATAGTGTGCACGAAAAGCACATTGGCTCCCTCGGGGATGTGCTTAGAAAGTTCTTCCATATATTTTTTGGTATTTGCGCGAAAACGCTTTTCACCGTTGCGGCGTGCTTGTTCCATACTGTCCCAGTCGAGGCGAATTTTATCCCACTCATCCATTTTGTAACCTTTAAGGGCATCGCAAGGGGTTTGGCCTTTATCATCGGGTTCCATATCAAAGCCGGCCTCAAGTGGGATATTAATAAAAGGTAGGGGAATATCGGCGCGTTCCACTTCGGTGAGGGCGCGTAGCTCGCCTCCTTCGCGGCGGCCTACAGTGGAGCGTACAATCGTGAGGCCGTGTTTTTGTGCTTCATCGACGATGCCGTTGGCGTAACCGCGGGTGAACAACTCACCGAATAAAACAACGACATCTCCTTTTTTATAGGGTGCAGGTGATGGTAAATTACGAAGTGGAAAAAACATGTGTGTCTCCCTGTAGATGAATAAGGCCTAAAGAGGGAAGATTAGACTATTTTTTCAAAAAAGAAATCACGCTGTGCATGTAAGATCGTATGATACAGTGTAGGACTTTATAAGGCTCTTCAGGCATTGTTTTTAAGTGGATAGTGAAGAAATTGTGTTAATATTGCTAATTAATTAGGCTCAGGGCCAAGGAGAATTTATGACCAATTATTCTGAATTTTTTCCGCGCATGACCGTACACGTTGCGGGAGGCGAAGATCTCAATCTCCCAGAAGATTTTAAAAATCGTTGGACTCTTTTGTATTTTTATCCAAAAGACGACACGCCCGGGTGTACGGTACAAGCCTGCAGTTACCGCGACAATATTCATGCCTTTAGTG
>JACKAL010000006.1 GCA_020635085.1 Pseudobdellovibrionaceae bacterium | reverse complement strand
CGCCCTCTAAATACCTTGCTATGAATTTAAGCTTCTCGTCCATCTTATTACACTCCTTCCAACCCATTGGAATTCCTCCTTGATTGGAAAAGTGTAAACTATGTCTCCGGTATAAACTGTAAAGGATGTCTCAAGACGGACAATCACTAGATTCATCTTCATAGAGATCCACTAAATACCACTCCAGATGTACTAATCCTCTTCTCCTAAATCTGACGAACTCGACGCACACTGATTAAATACCTTTACCCTTTTAAGATTCGCATCTAGAAGTTCGATATATTCATCTGTATAATTAAAGTATCTTGCGTTCAGTGATTTTTTATCGCTGTCTTTGAGACTAGCGTCCTCATATAGATCAACAAAAACTGAACGCAAAGAATCATCGTGAGCGTTAGCTGAATACGCTGCACCAAATTTTTTTACGCTTATGCTTTTTTTAGCAATGAGCCCAGATATCTTAACTTGATCAAAATAGGCAAGATTCTGACCCGATGCGAACCACATTTTTTTAAATGCTCCTTCTATTTTGATCGGACATTTTTTATCGCTATAGCGAAATTTATAATCTTCGCCATCTTCATTAGCCATTAGGGATTCATTAACAATGAAGTTTTTTTGTGTTAAATGGGCTAAAGGTGACCCGCTAAATTGAATATCCAGTCCACTCGCATCCTGTGTGATCACAGCAGGAAAACCATTTTCGGAACTAAAAGAGATTCTCATTGAGATCGGCGGAAAAAGATTATTATATAAACTTCCCTCTATAAAAAAACTATTGTTCTTGACCTGCGATGCCATATTCTTAATTTGAAACACATAAGGTTTCCCTAAAATATTAGCATTTACGCTTTGAATTTTAACTTTCTTATTTTTAAGATCATTAATAGTAAAAGGACTCATATTCACTACAACTTCGTCTGGTTTCCAAAGTAAATTTATAGCTTTTTTAGGCCAAGCGCCAAAAAATTCCATATGTCCTGATGTTGCAAATAAATTTTCGCCATTTTGAACAATTTTTTCTTGAAAACGTGGTACCGCTCTTACTTGTTTAATGTGAACGATTAATTGCCCATTAACTTTTATCAATTTCCACTCTGCTTCAATTTCTGTTTGCCCTTTAACTGTTTTCTCTGGCCATGCTTTATAAAGCTTCAGCATTAAGTCACTTAAAGTATCATATTGTTTCTGTTCCATAATCGGCAGGTTGGATTTCCCTTGTGGACGAAGTTGATCCATACTTCCCTTACTGGTCATGATCACTTTTTCATTGGCCCCACCATCTTCGGCATTAGTCACACTATCATCTTCTCCCCTAACTCCAAGTACTTGCATTTGAAAACTAAGATACTCGCTATCTGGAAGAGAAAATCTAACTACACCATTGGCAAGTTCGCCCTTGTAGGGCCTCTGTACAACAATTCCCATCCCGACATTTTTCTCATCTACATGAAACTGTCGGCGCGCCCACAGCCCGCGGGTTGTATATAAGGATTTCCAAACTTTAATCAATCCCTTATTAAAATCATCTTTTTCACATTTTGCATAGCATACACCTTCTGACTCATATAGCCCAGCTCCATTAAACTCAGCGCCATCTTCTACATTGGAGCTTGAGCGCAATTTCACCCGACCAGGCCCACTTTCTGGAACAACAGGGAACTCCTTAGTAATTTTATCGCGAATTAATTTAAAAAGATTTTCATCGATAATTGCCTTCTTCATCATTTCCCGAATATTACTGGCAATTTTATCAATTTCACTATACGACGACGCTGGCGATACCTTACTATACTCATTCAAGACCGCTGTCTCTAAAATAACACCATCTGCAGTTTTAGAAGTTTTTAGAAATTGTTTATAATAATAAATAGGTATCGCTAATACTGTAGTTTGAGTATTTTCTGGAATGGTACGGCGAATTAAACCATACTTTGAACCCTTTCCTCCATAAGCAGCAACTGCATTTGTAGGTAAAGATTTAACTTCCACAATTTGGTTTTCATTCCAATCCGCAATAATATTTAATTTCTTTTCCATTTTGAGTTTTTTGATCTGTGCAATTTCTATTTCTGTCAGAGATCCTACATACTCAAATGTGTCCTCTTCATTTTCATTGGTCTTTAAATAGGCATATTTTTCGTTATCTTTTTGGTAAGTCTTTAGTGCATCTTTTTCGTAGACAAAGGGAACTCCGTACATCTGCGCCAGCAGGACAAGATGACTGGCCTCAGTAACAGGTTTTGCACTAATAATTCCTGCAACAGGTGGCAACTCACCTAAATCTTCTCCTGTTACTATAATAGAGCTCTCACCAATAGCTCCTTTCGCCACCGCTTCTTTTACATCTTGCGCTTTTTCAAGAAGACTTAATTTACCAAACCCTAAGCCAACATTGTACACGCGACGATTCGCCGGTTTATCGGCAAAAGAAATTTTAACGCCGGCCTTCTTATAATCGGCAATTTTTTCTTCTACTTCTTGATTTTGATATGGTAGTGGTCGATAGTAAACACTACTATCCCCATTCATTGGCGTCTCTGGAAATAAAAACTTTTTTAGTGAATTGGCAACTCCGCTTACCGTAGCAATTGATGGAGCCTCCTCTGATGTAAACGAGAACCGGTAGGCAATATTTATTTCCTCAGCTTTTGGACCATCAGCATCCATAAATAATGTATTACAGTATATTGTTCCCAGTAAAATCTGACGATTTTTTTGTGAAAAACTTAAATCTTTAAGTTGCTCATAAGACATTCCTAATGCTTCATGATGAAAATTATATTTATAAGGATCGATAATCTCTACCTGATTCCACGCTCCAGTAGCATCAGGCTTCACAATAAATTTAATTAATACGAAATTACCAAGCCGTGGAAGATTTGGATATTGGTCTTCGCTCATTTTGCTGTGCTGTTTAGGGGTTATTGTCGCTTTTACTGTAAAATTGTCGCTCGCAGGATGACGTACACTAACCCGTGATTGACAAGCAACCAATGAAAATATACTTAATAAAATTAAATATTTCATCCAAGCTCCTCAAAATTTTAAATAGATAAGATAGATCACTCACATCAAGCATACGTCTTGTTATCTTAATTTTGTACTAGACCAACGATCTACTTTCATATGCACTTAGGTCTAGTGCTCTGATGCGGTTTAAATTATTAAACGTGACGTATATATACTAATTCCTGTGATTTACATAGAAATCAAACTAGGCCACAAGTTTTGATGCAAGTGCTGCTTTCTGGTAGACAATCACATTATTCACTTTTTTAGATTCAAAGTTTTGCGATAATCCCAAAAGACTTTCACCAGAACCAAGGATCAAATAACCACCTGGATTGAGGATTTGCGCCATGCGATCCACAACGTCTTTTTTCCCTTCAACGCTCTGATAAATTAAAACATTGCGACAAAGAATAATATCGAATGTACCTAAGCTTACAAAAGACTGACGCAGATTTTGTTTTGCAAAACTAACCCTTTGCTTTTCGGTAGCATTGATTTTCCACCAACCTTCACCATCTGTAGAAAAGTACTTTAACATAAACGGCGCCGAAAGACCTCGCTGTACTTCGAGTTGGGTAAATCGACCTGTCTTGGCACGCGCCAAAACACGTTCGGCAATATCTGTTGCAAGTATCTGGCCATTGACGGCATGACCTTGAGCAGTCAATTCGCTTAAAATCATAGACACACTATAGGCTTCTTGACCATAACTTGAAGCAGCGGACCATATTTTAACTTTATGATTTTTTCCTAAATCTGATAAAAGAATTGCCTGAATAGCATCAAAAACACTTTTATCTCTAAAAAAAGAAGTTTCATTGTTGGTGGCAATATCTAACAAGACTTGCTTGCGGGACTCCAGCATTCCTCGCCTAACCTCTTCATACACCGCTTCAATGGAAGGAAGACTCAGCGACTTGGCAACTTCCTCAAGCCTTGCCTGCAATTGGAATTGATTAAAATCAGAATAAACAATTCCTAATTCTTTTTCGATGAATTTAGAAAAATAATTAAATATTTCAACATTCATGATACTTTCGTCTCCACAGGACAGAGGGTTTGAATTTTTTCAAGAAAAATATCTTTCGTAAAAGGTTTCATAATGTATTCTTTCGCGCCAATTGTGATCATTTCTTTTAAATTTTCGAAAGAATTTTTTGATGTAATCATCGAAATCGGAATATGGGGAACCATCTTTACCAACTCTTTAAGCGTTGTTGGGCCATCCATTACCGGCATTTCCCAATCCAAAAGAATAAAATCAAAATTTTTATCCGCTTGAATTTTGGCTACCCCCTGTGCACCATCAAAAACAGAAACCATCTCAAATCCTAAGGGCGACACGGCCTCACGCACGAAGGCGTGAATACTCTTTGAATCATCAATCAGTAGAAAACGCTTTTTAGCTGACATTAAGAGCTCCTCCTCGGAACACAAGTCGATTAAGAACTTGTGATATTTCAGTAAGATCTGCAATTCGATCAAAAGCCTGTGCTTTTTCAACAGCTCCTGGCATCCCGTATACTGCACAGCTTTCTTTATTTTGAATTATCACCGCGCCATTATTCTGTTTTACCGCGATTGCACCAGCAGTTCCATCTTCCCCCATTCCCGTAAGCACCGCAGCCAAGCAACCTGTTCCATATATCTGCGCTGCGGATTCAAAAAGCTCGTCACAAGCTGGACGCACGGATTGTCGCTTTGGTCCCTGATGTAGAACGATACGAAGGGGATCTTTTTCAATACGCATATGAAAATCACCAGGAGCAACATACACTCTCCCTGACACCACAGATTCGTTATCCTTAGCTTCACGCACATCAAGACCAGAAATCTGTTTTAGTCGCTCAGCAAGTGTTGCAGTAAATACCGGCGGCATATGCTGAACTATAAAAATAGGTACTTTTAAATGACCTCTTATACTCTTAAAAATGTTTTCCAAAGCATTTGGCCCTCCAGTAGATGAGCCAATAACCAGAGCCTGCACAAGCATGTCATTGATGGAACGTGATTTCCACTGCGGTTCGACAATAGATGTGGTAGCAGGCTTTGCAATTGGTTCATTCAAAACATAAGATGGTTTAGCAATGGCCCTTAAAATCGGCAACAGCTGCTGTCCAATGAGCTGGTGACCGATAGCCATTCCGTTCGCAGCAATAGGTTTAGGTACAAAATCCATCGCCCCCAGCGACAGTGCATCAAGAGTGGTTTTGGCTCCAGCTAATGACTGTGCAGAAAAAACAATAATTCTTTGCGAAAGCTTCTTATCTTTCATGGCTCTGATTGTAGCAATACCATCCATTTCTGGCATTTCAAGATCCAACGTGACCACATCAGCTTCTACTTGGAAAAGTTTTTCCATAGCAATTTTACCGTTAGCAGCAACACCGGCTACTTCAAACTCGCCAGTCGCCTCAATGGCCTGGCGAATTTGTGAACGATAAACCGCTGAATCATCAACAATAAGTACTCGCAGTTTCTTCATACTAGGCGGCTTTCACCTTATCGACGATATCTTTTAGACGTTCTGCAAGTACAGCCAATCCTTTCGACGCATCAACTGTTTGATGTGATGCAACCGAAGATTCTTCTGCGGCCTTAGAAACCACTTTAATATTTGTTGCAATACCCACAACCCCTTCACTAGATTGCTGAACAACACGCGATACTTCGTTGGTTGTCGCAGTTTGCTCTTCGACAGACGCAGCAATAGCGCCTGCTATGGAATTTAATTTATCAACAGCCGAGGAAATTCCACCAATTGCATCTACTGCACGTTCAGAATCCTGCTGGATCGCACTAATTTTATTCGTAATATCTTGAGTGGCTTTTGCAGTTTGCTTAGCAAGCTCTTTCACCTCGTTTGCAACAACCGCAAACCCTTTACCAGCATCCCCTGCTCGAGCTGCCTCAATTGTGGCATTAAGTGCAAGTAAGTTCGTTTGCTGAGCAATCGAGCTAATCACCTTAATGACTTCACCAATCTCCTTACTACTAGCTCCCAACTGTTCAATAGTTTTATTGGTTTCTTGTGCACTTAATGATGTCGATCGTGACATTTCGGCTGATTCATTAGCTGATTTAGAAATTTCTTTGATTGATTCTACCATTTGAGCCGTATTCGTAGAAACCACCTGAACTCCAGCAGAGACTTCTTCCGCAGCAGCCGCCACAGAACCCGATTGATCGTTGGTTTGTTGTGCAGCAGAAGCCATCTGAGTGGCTGTCGCCATCAATTCCGATGAAGCACTTGCAAGGGAATTAGCTGTTTCTTCAAGAAGCTCTACATAGCTTTCAAATTCTTTTTGCTTAGCAATCTGAGCAGTAATGTCTGTAGCAAGTTTTACTATCTTAATTAACTTCCCATCTTGACCAAAGATGGGATTGTAGGAGGCTTGTAACCATAGTTCTTCACCTGATTTCTTATATCTATGAAATTGACCTGATTGAAATTCTCCTTGATGTAGATCTTTCCAAAACTGGGCGTATTCATTGCTACTTGCATATTTGGGATCACAGAAAATTTTATGGTGCCGTCCTACAATTTGATCTAAGGCGTAACCAGTAGCCTTCAAAAAATTTTCATTAGCCGTAACAATCGTGCCATCTGGCTTGAACTCAATAACAGCTTGCGAACGATCAAGTCCATCAAAAACACCTTTATAAGCCGCATTTTCTTCTTGTAACTCTAAAGTCTTTGTTACTACTTCCCAGTTAACCATTGCACCAACGTACTTCCCATTTTCAAAAACAGCATTGACGTTAAGATTTAACTTTTCATTGCCTAAACTGATGATAGCTTTATGTGGCAAATTCTCTGGATTAGATAGCAATCTACGTTGCATTGAAGGGTCTTTATGGAAAATATCTATGTTTGCACCTTTTATTTTATCTACCGGGATCGGCAGTAAACTTTCAAGAGATTTTAAAGTTTTTCTACTCTCAGTATTAATATATTGAATACGCAAGTCTGTATCGCAATACATGATATTAAATGGTAACTTATTTAACATCTCTAACGAAACATCTTCGCTAATATCTTTTACTTGTTTTACATTATTTTTCACTGCTTTTGTTTTTTTCATATATTATCCCTTTCCTATTCCAACCAAACATCAATTTTTTTTGTACCACTTAAGCAATAAAAAATGCCTTGTGGATATAAAATATCTTTTTCACTTAAATTTTTTTGAATTTCATCAAGAGGAATTCCCTCTGAACGTATCGTCTCCAATACACCTTCAGGAATTAACGAAACTAACCATCTAGCACTCTTTGCCGGCAAACTGACATTCACCCGCTCCTCCTCTCCGTGAAAAACAGTCACTCGTAACTGAGTGGCTAGCTCGCCAGAATCTTTATTCGTCGTTTTTCCCATAATGCTCTTAAACCATGTGTATGGACACTTACTCATGCCGCCTCCACCTTTTGATTCAATAAATTAAATATTTTTTTTACATCTATAACTGTCATTAAATTATTTTCTAATTTGTGAACACCTTTGATATATTTTCGTATATCGGAACTCACTGTATCAGGAGCCCTCTCGAAGTGATCGATATCGGCTTCTATAACATCACCAATTTGATCAATAAGAAGAGAAATGAGACTGTCATCCGAACGGCATACAACTGCCATTTTTTCATCCGTATCACATTTTTCAAGACCAAAAAGCCCGCGCATATCGATAGCCGTAGATATTTGTCCTCTTAAATTAATTAAGCCTTTAACAAAATTTGAAGTCAGCGGCACAGGTGTTAGTGGCATGGGCATAGTTACTTCCTGCACGGACATAACCTCTATACCATAAAGACGCCCTGATATTATAAATGTAGAAAACTGTACAAGTCCGGTTGTTTTACTAATTTCTTCACCCCTCAACATTATGCAACTCCCTTGCTAATTTTCTTAGTAAGCACATCGGTAATCTCCTTAAGAAGAATTTCAGGGTTTAATTTTTCTAGATAAGCATCAAATCCTGCCTCACGCCCACCAGCAATGTCGGCCGTATTGTATCTCGTGGTTAATGCAATCATTGGCAACGACTTAAATTTTTCAACACTGCGAACTTTTTTGGCAAGCTCTAGTCCATTCATTTCGGGCATCTCAATATCTGATAAAACCAACTGAAAATCAGTCGGCGCGGCTTCCAAAAAAGAAAATGCTTGTTTGCCATTTTCTGCCGTAACGACTTCGTAGCCAGATTTTGTCAGCAACTGAGAAACATGACGTCTAAAAAATTCGGTATCTTCCGCGAAAAGAATTTTATGCTTTTGTGATGAGGAAATTGTTTTGAACTTTAGATCTTGCTTAAGAAATGGAACTTGACGTAAACTATTTAAAACATCTACAACCACGATCACTTTATTATCATGTGTGAAATTTCCGAGAATACCTGGGCGATCAACACATGCATCACTAATTGCTTGATCAGAATTAATAACATCGAGTATTTCTTCAACACATAAACCCACCATTCGATGCCCTACTTTTGTGACAACAACTGGTATTTTTTGCATCTCGGATAATTTTTTACCTGTAGGATACCCCAAAGCTTGATGCAAATTCACTAATGGTAAAATACTGTCACGATATTGAACAATATCGATATCCCCTGATCGTTCTATAGCTACTCCACTAAATTCTTCCATACGTTGTACCATACTTAATGGAATAGCGTGAACTGCGGTTGTTCCAATATTTACTAACAAGAACTCATTCACCTCGGAGTTATTTTTTCCGCTTACGGCAGCTTTTGACAACACACTGTTATCTTCTCCACCACTTACATACATATTCTGCGTTGAAGCAATACCTGTAATATCCAGTATGAGCGAAATAGACCCATCGCCCAATACAGTTGCTCCCGAATAAATAGATAGTGATTTAAGCATTTGGTTCAGTGGTTTAACAACGATATCCGCCGTATCTTGTACCTCATCGACAACTAGACCAAAAGTCACTGAATCACCATCGACAACAACAATATTCACGACGGGACTCTGTTCTATAGCACCATCTTCACTAAGACCCAACACCTTACGTAAATTAATAATCGGCAGAAGTTTTCCCCGTAAACGATATACGGGTTGCCCTTGAAGAAGCTCAATCTGTCCATTACTTTTGTCTTTCTCAATGCGTACAAGTTCGACTAATTTAACTTGTGGAATAGCAAAATGATTAACACCGCTTCGAATAATAATTGCTGGAACAATTGCCAGAGTTAATGGAATTTTGAGGCGCATGGTCGTACCCTTATGTTGGACACTGTCAATATCTACCATTCCACCAATTTTTTCTATGTTTTTGCGCACAACATCCATTCCAACACCTCTGCCAGAAATATTTGTAACAGACTGCGCAGTTGAGAATCCTGGTGCAAAAATAAAATTGTATATATCTTTTTCGCTGAGGTGATTCACTTTATCAGGGGCAATAATATTTTTTTCTATTGCTTTATTAATAATTTTTTCTCGATCGAGACCTTTTCCGTCATCGGCAATCTCAATTACCACTTGCCCGCCCTCATGAAATGCACGAATTGTGATATTTCCGACTTCACTTTTTCCAGATTGAATTCTTTCTGTCGGATTTTCAATACCATGATCACAAGAATTTCTTACGATGTGCATCAGCGGATCTTTAACTGACTCTAGTAACGCTTTATCTAATTCAGTTTCACTACCAAAAAAATGAATTTCAATTTTTTTATTTAGATCTCTTGCCACATCACGCACCACACGATGAAATTTGTTCAATATACTTCCTATGGGTTGCATTCGTGTTTTCATTACTTCAGCTTGAATTTCGCTTGTAACAACATCTAACCTTTTACTTAGATTAATAAACTGGAGATCTTCATTTTTATTAGAGTATTGAATAACTTGATTGCGAACCAATACCATCTCGCCCACTAATGTCATCAAGCGATCTAAAAGATCTACAGATACACGTAATGTTTGAGCTCCGTCTTGCTTTACCTCTTCACTATTTTGCGGTGCTTGTGAGGCTTTTATTGGAGAAACATTTTGTTTTACTACCGGAGCAGTCTCTGTTGTGGACGGTGCTGGGGTCGAAGGTGCAGTTGCCACAATCACCTGTGCATTAGTATTGTTGCTAGCTGGATCTTCCGCGGCAAGAAGCTGTTTTTTCACTTCTTCAATTTCATCATTTCTTTGATGAGGAGTCTCCTTGATAAGGCCATCAAGAATGACTTCAAGCAGATCAAAACTTTTATACAAAAGATCTATCATATCTGGAGTAAGCTTAGATTGACCGGATCGCATAAGTTCCAGATGTGACTCTATAACGTGGGCAAAATCTCCTATATTTGTAAAACCAAATAACCCAGATGAGCCTTTAATGGTATGCATATCACGATAGAGAGATGAAATAAGTTCCTGATTCATTCCCTCTTTTTCAATTTTTGCTAGCGTTTCATTCATACGTTGAAGAAGCTCAGTCGCTTCCGCCATAAACTCTTTAAATGATGCATCTGACACAATAGACACTTGTGATGAATCTGACGTGGGTGTTGCCAATATCGTTTCCCGATCTTCGCTTGCACCGGAAACCTCTACACCAAGAATCTTCCGCGCCTTATCACAGCCTTTCAATAAAAAATCAATTGTGTTCTGATCCAGACTCTCTTGCCCTTTCATATTCGAAAAATAGCTTTCTAGATCATGCATATGAGACTGTAGATCTTCGATTCCCACCATTCCAGCGGCGCCTTTTACGCTATGAAAAGCACGGAAAATGGCATCGTAATGAGCGGAGAAATTCTCCCCTTTTCCGATGGCCAATAAACCTTCTTCAGCTTGGTCAAGTAATTCAAGACACTCTTGTTTAAACTCTGCAAATTCTTGATCATTAAATTGCATAATAATCCTTGGTAAAAACTACGTAGATCTTCTTGGGCACGAATACTTACTTTTCGCCATTTTTTTTAATTCGGTAAATAGCAAAATGTATTTTTGGTCTAACATCTGATATCTTAATATTATATTAAACGTTCTATTATTTAGAAAAAATTAATCGGACATTTTAACTCTTATTTAAAGACTCAAAATAATTTATATAAAGGTCCCGTCATCATATTTTTTATTAATTCCGAATACAAATTGTTATAAAATAGAACTACATTTAGTTAGGCATAATCTAAATTTTTAAAGTCTAGGAAATTTTATGAACACTTGCACAACGGAAATCAAAGGTGATTTATTTATTCTGCACCTTCCAGATAGTTGGAAAAAGGAAACAAATAATCTTTTTACACTAGAAACACCTGGTCTTTTAGAGCAAATTACACAATCAACTTTTGTTATTGATTTTACAAAAGTTGTTATATTCGATGTGAGTAGTATTAGTGGACTTATATCTGTGATTCGCACATTGCAAAAATCAAATAAAAATGTTATTTGTACTAATGCTGGACCATTTATTCAAAAAAAAATCTTAGCTACCCATATGCATAAATACTTTGAGTTTGCCACAATTAGCCCAACTCCAAGTAAAAATAATGTCGCACAAAAGCCAAAGGCCAAAGTTGATGTACGCATTATCAATCCTTTCATAGAGGCAGCATTAAGTACACTGCAAATTCAGTGTAATGTGGAAATCACCAGCAAACCTCCCTTTCTAAAAAATGCAAACAATCAGCTTCCAGTAGAAATTGCTGGTGTCATTTCCCTGATTTGTGACCAGTTTAAAGGAAGTACCTCTCTATGTTTTACCAATCAAGTTTTTCTTAATATCTACGAAGCAATGGTTGGGGAGCGCCACTCTGATGTAACAGGAGAAATTCAGGATGCCGCTAGCGAACTACTCAACATTATCTATGGAACAGCTAAAACGACTCTCAATACCCAACTGCAAACCAACCTTAAGCCTGCTCTACCTACACTACTTACTGGCGAGAAGATACGTATTCATCAAAAAACAGATGCACCGGTTATTGTCGTTCCATTTGATAGTTCCGCAGGACCTTTTCATATCGAAATATGCACTGACGACTAAGATATTAGGGGCTGTTAATGTTTCAGCTAGCCTTTGGTTCTTTTTTACTGCTTTCAACATCGATGACTTCCTTATGAGTCGCAGCAGTTTGCTGTATATCTTGCGAGCCCTCACTATTTTCTTCTTTATCAATAAAAAGATCTTTTAAATCTTTAATATATCCACCATCAAATTTTCCTGTTTGCTCTATACGCTCTAGTGCCTCTAATGGCGAAAACGTTCTGCGCCCCTCTACTGTACTAGTTAAATGATCAAATTGATCTGCTATACCTAAAATTTGTCCTTCCCCAGAAATATAGCGGCCACTTAGCTTCATAGGAAACCCACTGCCATCAATTCGTTCATGGTGCTGAGAAACCGCTTTAATTATGTCGTCTGTGAGTGGCACATTTAAACGTTTTAATGCCTGAACAGATTCATGTGGATGTTTTTCGTACTCCAATAACTCGCTAGACGTCATATTCTCGGGAAATTTATGTTTAATTTGTGTTGGCAAAAGATCTTTGCCAAGATCGTGAACCAAACCCGCTATAGCCATATTACCTGGCTCACCAATTCCTAATGCAAGAGAAAAAAGACTGGCGTATACGGAAAGATTTGTGAGATGAGCATCTCCATTATTCTGCTCGCCTACCTGCGCATTTATGGCATTTTTAATATCCACCTGTCCTGATTTTTCGATAAATTTTCGCACAATCTGTTTTGCATTGGCCATTGTACTGCGTCGCCCACTTAGCGTCGCTAAATCTTCGGAAGCGCTAAATAAATCTGTCAGCAAAACTCGTACTGATTTCTTTAATTGTTCGCGTTTTTCAGTTTCGCTTATTTTGGAATCACTATTAACACTCAATAAGTGTTTAGCTGTAAAGTCATAAAACTTACTGACATCAGATAGCAAAACATGTGCTTTCTGTCGATTATTAACCGTCATACGCTGATATTGGGAGGAGGAAAGTGAGTTCTCCTTTTTGACTAATTTTAAATATTTTTTATTCGCTGGCATGTATAGGAAAATATCGAAGTCCAGCGTCTCTCCGGGTGCAAGATCGGCAAAACACACAGTTTGAAAAAGCCTTTCCCCTGTTGTTTTTGAACGAATACGTACCAACTCTTCTGCCATTCGATCTTCATCAAGAGGAAATAAAAAACATGTTTTTATCCCATCTTTGCCCAACTGAGTGGTATCAAACTTTTCCTGCTTACTGGAAACAAAATAAATTTCCAAAGAACCATTTAACATTCTTAGACTTTGTGCAATCTCATTTGCTGATATTTCAGAAAATTCCGTGCCACAAATAACAGCAGAAATTTCTTCGTTAAGCTGACCATCAATTGCACCATTAAATGCTTCTTCTGTAGAAACGAGCATCAACTGCTCCTTTGGAATATATTTTTCTATCCAATCAGAAATATTAGTTTCCACTCCTACAACAACCACTTTCGCCATAAATATATTTATCCAGTCTTGCCAAATCGTTTTTGAAAAACTGTTCCTATCTTTTCCGCAAAAGTTTCTTGATTAAATGGTTTTACTATATAGTTATCCACTCCCGCCTCAACCGCTTCCTTTACCTGAGCTGTATCTCGCTCTGCGGTTAAAAGAACAAATGGCGTATCTTTAGTATTGGCAGTAGACCGAACTCGCTTTAACAGGTCAATTCCTGTGCAATTTGGCATATTCCAATCTGAGATGATCAAACCAAATGGTTCAGGAGAAGCGGCTATCTTTTCCCAAGCTTTGACTCCATCTTCTGCTTGCTCAACATTCACTAGCCCGAGTTGGTTACATGCTTTTAATACTAATTTTCTCATCGTAGACATATCATCTACAATTAGAACCTTTGTTGTCGATGCAAACATTTTACCCCCTATTCAATTAAAATCTTTTTCATTTTGTTAATAAATTCAATATCTAACTCACTATCCGCTTGTAGCTTCGTAAATAATTCTGCAGCCGTAATTGGACCTTTTTCTCTCTCTTGCGCTACCGTTCTTATCATCTTAAAAAGATCTAACGCATGCTTGCATGATGGATCTGTCGTATTTTGATGTAATTGATCAAACAATTCAATGACTGTAAATGTATCCGGAGTTAAAATAATATTTTCTTTATTAATAAAACGTTTAACAGCTCCTAGCATTTCTCCACCCTGAGGATCAAGTTGTTGAACCAGATGTATAAAGTAAACGGCGTAAAAAAGATCATCTACACGACAACTTTGTAACCCCATTCCCACAAGAGCTGTCATAGTTGCAAGACCTTCTGCCTTAATACTTTCTTTTTTAAAATCCGAGTATTTAACCAGTGCTTCATTCCATGGAGTTTTATTATCATGGGTCAAAAATGTGGAAACAATTTTAGTAAGTGACTTAGTCAATGGACCATTATCATCATGTTCATCCAAATAGGCATTCACACATTTATTGATAGCTTTCTCACCAGCTTGACCACTTCCTAAATCTTCTCCCATGGATTCGAACTGCTTATGTATATAGCGTAGGTACTTTTCTTCATCCTCTGTTTTTATATAGAGACCAGATTGCGACTTAAGGGCAGAAAATTTTTTAGGAGACCACACTCCTCCTCTAGGATTATAGACCACAAATTTTTCATTGAGTTTTAAAAAAGTGTAGATATCAAAATCATAGATATCCGTTTCCTTCATATTGGGAAAGAGTACCTCTATAAAAGATTCTATCTTTTCATGGCTAAGTAGCTCTTCAATTGTTGCGTAAATTGTTTTAATAGAATCTGACGAACTATAACTAAATTCAGCAAAATCTTGCATATTCTCATTGCCTATATAAATTCGTTTACATTTAAATAATTGTAATACAGTCTGTGGCCTCACACCCTTCAGACTGCCTTCCATGACAACAATATCTATCGAATTTATTTTCGACGAACTCATATGATCTAAAGTATCAGCATCTTCAATAGTAATAAGATGAACTTCTGGATGTGAAATTTTTATAAGGGCTTCTAACTTTGAGTTTACACCAATCAGTGCGACTACTTTTTGCATACTCACCTACCCGTTCCTATCCATGCTGATTTCAAACCCAATAAATCCAAACTTGGTTTGAAACGGTATAATCACCGAACTCTCAAGATGTTTGTGGTACAAATCCATATTTTCCGGTAAAACTTTTACCGGGAGAGACATCTCAATAAAAGTTTGTCCTTTATTCAGATCCTGTTTTATGCAACCATATGTGATGTTTAATAATTCGGATATGGTATCCAAAGATTCAACGGTCACGTTGTCCAATATTTCGCCTGTTATTTTTCGATGAACTTTCTTAAAGGTAGACGTATCAAAAGTATATGCAAACCATCCTTTAAGATAGTTACTCTTGATTTCGAGAATGGAGGTAACTTCGACATTGAAGCGATCATACCTCATTCCCTTAATGTAGGGTTTGAGTCCTTGAACCGGCACATGCATCTCTGACTCTAAAACATATTTAGCACGCGCCATAAACAATTGAAGATAGTTTGCGGTTAATACAAATTTAGTATTGGTCTTGCCCTCGTCTGTTTTTGGTGCCTCTTTTCGCGGCATTACGCCAGGCACATCCGATATGGTATTTTTGATGCCAATAAAATCTAAAGTTTCACGGCGCTTGATATTATTTTTTAAATCTTCGCTCATGCCGATCGAATAAAGAAATTTACCACCACCTTTTACAATTTGTGCATAGGCTAGAAGTTGTAATTTGTAGTCTTCGCCCAACTGATCAACCCCATGAAAGTCGAGAATATGAATCGATGCTGGATTTATTAAATAAGCTTTCACAACTTTACTTACTCTCCCAGGTGTAACATTTTGGACAAGCTCTGCTACTTTAATAATTAGCACATTTCTGCTGTATTGCTCGGTCATGGATTTTTATCGTCACCTAATGAACGGAAGTTAATAGTCTTGATGTGTTTTGTAAGACAAAAATGTGAGCCTAAAGATTAAATTAATAAATGAATATGAAAGTCGATATCACATCCCTAAGGTTCCAGTATTTCGATATGTGACTCATTTCCGAACACAAAAGAAGAGAGAGCTTACCGACCACTTGCCAGTTCAACAATTCTATTAAATACCAACGACTTTGATTTACTATCCTTACTGTCTAGACAAAAATACCCGACGCGTTCAAATTGATAACGCAACTCTGGTGTAGCTTCTTGCAAACTAAACTCCAAGCGCGCATTAGGAATTATTTTTAAAGATTCGGGATTTAAATTATCTTTGAATGTTTTGCCATCTGCAACATTTTCGGGATCTGCCACAGCAAAGAGACGCCCATAAATACGAATCTCAGCTGGAATCGATTTTTGCACAGAAACCCAATGAACCACTGCCTTCACTTTTCGCCCATCAGATGTTGGTTTCCCACCAAGTGTTGCCTTATCATATTCACAACGCAACTCCGTTATTTTCCCACTAGCATCTTTAATCATCTCTTTACATTTAATCACGTAAGCATTGCGGAGTCGTACTTCCCGCCCAGGTGCTAAACGAAAAAAATCAGCTGTTGGATTTTCCATAAAATCAGAGGCATCAATATAAACTTCTTTTGAGAAATATATTTTTCGCTCACCTAACTCTGGTTTTTTGGGATGGATAGGTGCTAAAATTTCTTCCTCATTACCATCAGGATAATTTTCAATTACAATTTTAATCGGCTCTAAAACAGCCATTGCGCGATGAGCAATATTGTCAAGGTCTTCTCGCACACAATTCTCAAGTATCTCGTAGTCAATGATACTTTCAGCTTTGGAAACACCTATGCGACGAGCAAACAACTGAATAGATTCTGGTGTATACCCTCTTCGGCGAATACCTGATATGGTTGGCATACGAGGATCATCCCAACCACTCACAAGATCTTCTTTTACGAGCTGCAGCAGCTTTCTTTTACTCATCACTAAATAAGTCATGTTCATTCGGGCGAACTCATATTGGTGTGGATGTCCCGGGGTTGGAATATTTTCTATGCACCAATCGTAAAATGGACGGTGATCCTGAAACTCTAACGTACAAATAGAATGCGTTACTTTTTCTATAGCGTCTGACAAAGGGTGGGCATAGTCATACATCGGATAAATGCTCCACGTGCCTCCTGTGCGATGGTGTTTCACCTTGCGTATACGATACAGAAGTGGGTCGCGCATGTTCATGTTTGGGGACTGCATGTCGATTTTTGCCCGCAAAACATGTTCCCCCTCGGCAAATTCTCCCTCTTTCATACGATGGAATAAATTGAGATTTTCCTCGATGGTTCTATCCCGATACGGGCTATTCTTCCCAGGTCGCTTAAAATCTCCGCGATACTCACGCAGCTCATCCTCACTGAGGCTGTCGACATAAGCTTTTCCCTCGCGGATGAGATACTCCGCCCAGTCGTAAAGTTGTTGAAAATAATCGGAAGCAAAATACAAATGCTCCTGCCAATCAAACCCTAACCAACGAACGTCCTCCTTGATAGATTCAACGTATTCAACGTCCTCTGTTTCGGGATTGGTATCGTCAAAGCGCAAATGACAACGCCCATGATATTCTTTGGCCAAACCAAAATTTAGACATATGGATTTCGCGTGCCCTAAATGTAAATAACCATTGGGTTCGGGGGGAAAGCGAGTCACGACATGACCCTCATTTTTTCCCGCACGCAAATCTGACTCGATGATTTGCTTTAGAAAGTTTGGCGCATCTTGAATCACTTTATCCTGTTTAGATCCCATTTGCCCTACCTCCAGCCCGAAACTTGAGCACATACAAGGCCAAATATCTGCAATATTTCGCTCCTTGTCAACCATGCTCCCTGTGGGCATAAAAATGGAACACTTCTGCTGTACATAATAACAAACTCCTTCATCTAAATCGGATGCGCACTCACCACTGTGCACTTTTTTATTGCAACAACGTGCTTTTCACTTGATAATTTCCGGCTGCAAAAAAATTTATTGCCATGGGAAACATATGAAATACATTTTGTTATCGATACTTTTATTTCCGTTCGCTGCATCTGCAGAATTACAAGATGTCATCCAAAAGCTCAACTCTCAGCCTTATTCAACTGCTGTGACCGATAATGATATTATATTTGCAAAATATTGTATTGGAAACCCCAACTCAAACGAAATCCCTCGACCTCGCTATGACAACCCGCTGGTAACAAATGCTGGACGTCTTTTATCAAAAACAAAAACACTCGCGGATCAAATTCTTAAGAGCCAATCCTCCAATACGGAATCACAGCACTTCTATTTTTATTATCCTATTGTAAAAATGTATCGCTTAAACGAAAACAAAACTCCCTCGTGGGCACCGCAAGACATTTTACCCGTTGGCCATAACTTTCTAACGCTTCTCTGTGGTGAGTTCCGTGATCGCGCTACTATGATTGAAGCTAAAATTCTATGGATTCAAAACTTATTTGTTTTAGAAGACAGTGGCCAAAACCCCATTGATCCCAAAAAAAATATTTGGTCTCAGATTTCTGCACAATCCTACTATCCTTATATTCGTTTCACGAGTGACTTATGGGAAGCCCGTCGCGCATCAGCACCGCGCACCATCACTGTCGGCTCTCACACGGTTGATAATCCCGTACAGCCAATGACAGTATGTGAAACAAAATATATTTTTTCTGAATATATTGCTAAAAATATTCCTTTTTCAAACTTAGAGTCTTTTAACTCTGGGTATGCAGAGTATACGACATCCTGTCCTCCAGAAGACACTATCGACTACTATGATTTTCGGGGCGATGCGAACTTCAAACACTACTCACCAGAAGCAAACGCTATGATTTGGTATGCAACAGGACTCGCCAGTGCTTGTAAAAATACACAAACAGCAAAGCCGAATAGCGTCGGCTATTCAAACAGAGATTGTGAAAACTATTTTACACGTCCTTTTCATTATCGATTTAATGCCGCAAGGGCGACTCTCGCGGCTTGGTTGTTTCATCATCCACAATACAAGCAAAATTTTTCTACATATAAGTCTATGGTCGCGCTGTATCCTCATCGCCAACCCGATTTAGCACCATGGAGTTTTAGCTTCGATGTGCAATCAACAGAAGATATTTTTAGCTATGATCCCCGTTGGCTGAATCTTCATTCGCCTTGGAATCGACACGATATAGGCTTTAATGAGTGGACGCGCATCAATACGACTCAACCAAAAATCGATCTTGCTTACGAACAGCTACGAAACGCCGTCGATCGCCACACAGATTGGTATTCATCTGGATATAATGATAAAAATGGGATGATCCGAGAGCAAGCCAATTCACCCTTTATGGCCACAAGCTACGAAATGAACGAATCTGACTCATTTACTCAATGCGGATACACTGTGGATTGCCCTAACGATGGATTAAAACGTTGGATGTTTATTTTTCGTGTAAAACCAGAAAATTGGTACACTCCTGCCCGTTTAGCTCAACAAGAAAATGTGAATTTTTTAACAATGTGGCTTGATGAAACTTCTTTTGGCAATAGTAGCCTTGCAAATGGAGAAAAAGCTTGGGATCGCATGGGCACATGTGCAGAAGAGGAGCTGGAATCCATTCTATATTTGGTGCATGTTAAATAAAGTAAAACCATCTATTAACTACGGCTTTCGCGTCGTGCCTCGATTTAAACTTTATAAAACCTTCTCATTACGCTCCTATTTATGAAATGGGCTCTAGTCTTTTCACAATCTGTTAATATTTCTACGTTAAGGATATATTAATATATATAAATTAAAATATTTTTTTACGCTATATACCTGTGAAACCACAGATGATTTTTTTTTTATTTGACTTGCATCACTATAATTTACTTTTTCTTCATTCGAAAAAAAATTTAGTAAAAACTATTATGTTTTTAAAAAGATACACCGAAGCAAGTAGTGTCTGATACGTTATTGGTAAAAACGAAATACGTTGGTAAATGTTTGTTTGAGCTAGACAACAGTTATCTAAACATTTGGTGGCTACCAATAACAAGTCAGATGGAGAATAGAAGCCCTAAGAAAGGCAGGCATTGCCTATGATGCCTGCCTTTCTACTATTAGAACCCATTTCATAAATAAAACCATGTTCTGAATAGAGATTTCTCTTTGTCTGTTTCAACCCGGAGGAACTTCGGTAATTAAAGAAGACTCCAAGTAATGCTTCTCCGAATTGACATCCCAGGTGCTGATGTTTTGTCCCATAACATTTTTAGCAGCACCAATCCCCATTTCGATGCAGTGATCCTGATTGTTATATTTAAAAGCCCCTCCTCGACCAATTGTTTGTAAATCTTTTTCTGCTCTAAAAAATTGTGACACATCAGAGAGAATCTTTTCTGCTGAATTAGTAATAATAGGATAGGTATGCGGCAAACGAATGATTGTCTGACGTGCAATGTGAGAACGTAGCACTCCGAATTGAATTAGATCACGTTTAGCCATCACTCCTAGATGGGAGTCGTTCATGTTCCACATCTCATCACCTACATCACACCAATATTCCATACAGACAACTTGAGAACCTCGTTTTTTATTATTTGGCATACCCCAGTTTGAAAAATTAGTAATTCTTCCTGTCTTTATATGTTGGCTATTAACATATATCCACTGTTCATTAAACAAATGTTCTCCAAGAATTTCGGCATAAGCTAAAATAGTCGAGCGAAATTTAAGTTCTTTTACCGCATCTTTGAGTCTCTGCGGGCTTTGTTGATAGATCTTTACCAATCGACCAACTGGGATAGTACTTATAATTTTATCATAAGAATTCTGACGATTACCAAATTGTATCTGAAAGGCTCTCTTTTTCTTCTCTATATATGTGACGGGATGGGAGAGAAAAACTCGTCCGCCCATTTTTATAATTTCTTTGGTTGCATTTTCCCACACTTGGCCACATCCCAACGTAGGATAGAAAAAAGTATCATTCACTTTTCCCGTCGTTCGGTAAAGAGCATGTGTAATTGCCTTTCCTAGACCAAATCCACCAATACGTTGATAAGCAATAGTCGCAGATAGATCTGTATCACACGTTCCCCAAAGTTTTTCGGTATAGCTCTTAAAAAATGTTTCATACAACTTATCGCCAAAACGATAGCGCATTGTTGTGGAGAAATTATCACCATCGACGTACTTATATTTTTGCCGACGTAGGAAACTAGAAAATATTTTTGCTTTCGTAGCCAAAGGAAGTGCAAACATCAAATCCGTTGCAGAAAGCGGGTACTTTATAAATTTATTTTCATAAAAAATACTAGTTTGTCGATTAACGATATGACAATGATCACCAGCCAGATTTAACCAAAATTTTAAAATAGCTTTATCTTTTGTATAAAACCGGTGCGGTCCTAAATCTACAATATGGTCAAAAAGTTCAAAACTTTTACTAATACCACCCACAACATCAGAAGCCTCAATAACATCGACATGCACGTTACGATCATTTTTTAAAAGATGTACGGCAGAAGAAAGCCCCGTCGGGCCAGCACCAATGATTGCGACTCTCAATGTTGATCCTTTTTTAAATAATATAATCCGAGACAGCATCCGCCTCTAAAATATCGATCACTTAATTCCTCAGTCTTTTATCTGTAAGACAGTATAAAGAAGCAAGAAAAGCATGCAACAAAGTTTACCTCATTTTCTAACTATGCCCTGCGGCAATTTTGAGCGAAAATGATAGCAATCCTCCTCTCTTTAGAGGGATCCTCATTTGTGCCATATAAATAATCAAATTGCAGAAATAGCGCTCTCTTCCAATACAAAGATCGTCTGCTCTCCTACTACGAACCCTCTGTTTCCAGAAAAATTTTTTCTCGATTAAGAATACCTGTAAATTGTGCAAGACCACATCCCGCTTTCCCCAATTCAGTTGTTGGAACTTCTGCAATTATATTTATATCATTTTCTGAAAGAATGGCTTTTAACCCAGGGCAATGATTCGCTATAATGACTTGTCGGGGCGCTACAACCACAAAACCAAACCCAAATCTCTCTTGTGTTTCGATCGATTCATCCACACCTATCACTTTAAAATTATTGTGTAGAAGTGTTTTTACCAGGCCTGGATCCACCATCTCCCGCCGAACGAGTGCCGTGGTTTTATCCACAATCTGTACCACATCCAAAAGGTGTTCAAAATTACCATAAGAGTGAAGACTGTCTATACTTACCCCCTGTTGAGCCAAAATCCAATGCAATTGAGTTTTGGCATCTTCATTTGTATTCTTACCCAAATTTAAAAGTATTTTCTTTGGTCCTAACCATAGCGAATCCGTAGCCTCATAGACTGCGGGACTCTGCACGGAATACAAAATGGGAAAGTGAAATGCCCCTAAAGATTGATTTAAAACTAATTCTTCGCCGATTCGTACTTCATTGGCCATTCTCGCAATCAAACAACCAGACGGTGTATTTAAGAATAAATCACGACAGCGCAGAATTTGCGGAAAAAAATCTTCTGTTTCGAGTTGGCATACATTTATATTTATAGAACGATATACCTCAATAAGAGACTGGATCTCGTCGCCCAATTTTCTCCAGTTCAATTGCGCCAAGTGTCGCACAACTTGTGGATTAGCAATGCTTTCGATACGTTTATCTGGAATATAAATGAGAACTTCTTTTAACAGTCCAAACTCAGAGTTTGTCGAACAACGCGAATAGGATGTATCCACAAGTGAACTCTCAACACGCCCTCCGGGCTTCTGTAACTTTGACCATACAGATTTAAACGACATTGGTTAGCTCCATTTGATTCATTTTAATACACTTTACGCTTACCAGAATACTCAACAGATGCAATTGATACAATTTTAATAGATTTTTCTAATTTTCTAGAGAGTGCCCTCGTCTCATTTTAAAAATAAATCTTTCCCTCTGGACTTAAGTCTGCGCAGAATTGTTCCGATCAATCTTCTAGAAGAGTTCGTTCGGGGGAGCGATGGCATCAGTAAAATATTTCCTTTTTTTATTCTCTCTATTTTATACAAATCATGTTTTTGCATTTGATACATTACCCCCAGCAGAGATATACGCAAAATGCTATGCGAAAATTTCTGATCACCCTGTAGAATTTAATACAACCATGTATCAAAATGTTATTACTGGAAAAATAGATCCAATAGTGGCATGTATGAGTCTTCTGAATAAGGCGATGTTTACTAAACAGCAAGATAATAAAAGACAGATCGCGGCTAATAATGAAATGACTAAGTCTATCGTACGCACATTTCACCAATTACACTTGAGTTGGTTTTCAAATATTTACACCGATCCAAGTTTTGACTCTTTAATGAATTTTAATGATAACAATGAGCCTGCACTATTTCTTACGGACGCGCTCTTCTCTAATAAACATTTTAAAACAATCACTACCTCGAATGAACCTCTCAGAGGCATACGTGAAACTCCAAATGCATCGCCTTACTATGTATATACCACAAACTTTGATAATGCTGTCATAGCTATGGGGCCTATGATTAGCACTAAACCTATTCCAGCTAATAAAGATAATTTTGTTGAAGTTACAGGAAGTCGAGTTCCTAGTGGAGCACTATTAGGTATAGAAACAGCACCCTCTGTAATCGTCTCCCTACCACAATTTATTGGCAAAACCCCTCTGACAGAGCCACAAATGGAAAACACTAGTCTCTATAATGGAACTCAAATTAACTTAAACAACCATTTTGGCGGCGGACTTCTCGGTAGCATTTCACTGTTTTATAACAATACAGAAACCATGGGCACTCTAGATGGTGGACTCCGTGTTCGTAGACGCTGGGCCAACAATATCTATAACGATCTATTATGCTCCACTTTACCAAGTCTCAAAGAGTCTGACCCAGCAGTTACACAAGAATTTAATACATTTTCTGCACAGCATTCAGAGTTGTCCTTCCGTACAAATAAAACATGTTTGCGCTGCCATACGTCTTTAGACAATCTAGCACATGTCGCACGAAATGTCTTTATCGGAAGACTTTTGACAATTCCATTTCAAAGAGATTTTTTTAACGATTACGTAAAACCAAAAATTGCCAAACCTCTTTTGGCTGTCTATCAACAGAAAGTAAGTAAAACAACCATCACACCTATCGATACAGACAAGCTCTATCAGCGTCGCACTCCCCAAGGAGCTCTCGTGTTTAATGACTATAATGGAAACTATTGGAACCAACCTGTTACAGGTCTTCAGCAGCTTGGCGAAAAAATTGCTACTCATGATGACATGTACATCTGCGCTGCTAAAAAATATTATGCATTTTTAACCGGTGTAGATGCGGATTTAACACCAATTGCTATTGATTCCAATGGTAAGCCAAAAAATTCCAACGATCAATTCGCCTTTTTTCATCGAAACCAAATTATTTCGCTTGGGAAAACACTAAAAACAAATGGTTCCTTAAAACTTTTAATTCAAAATATTTTAAAATCACCTGCTTTTACAGCGCGTAATCCAGCTGAAGTCGGGGGAGATTAATAATGAAACTCAAAAATACTTCACGCCGAAAATTTATTAAAGACTCCAGTCGCATAGTACTGTCATCAGGGGCCATTTACGGATTAGATAATCTATTTAACATTCTCATAAATAACTCTATAGCAAATGCTACAACTGACACCTATCAATACAAGCACGTTAGTTTTTTAACTCCCGGTGGCCCTCCGCGTTGGTATTTCGATCAGCCACTTAATCCAAACAATGATGGCACATTTGTAGATGGCAATTTCGGTACAGTTTTAAAAAATATAAATGGTATGTGGCAAGCTACATATGCTGCAAATCCTGTTAAATTTGGAGAAAATAAATTGTATATGCCACCTGTATGGAGTCTTAAATCAGCGTCATCCAATCAATCTTTTGCTGATTTACTAAATGAAACCATAATGATTCGTGGCCTTGATATGGAAATTAATAGTCATCCCATTAATGAAGAGCGTACCATTCGACCTTTCAACTCAAACCCAAGTATCAGCGGACTTGTCGCTCAGTTAGCAAAAAAACCTATCACATCGATTGGGCACAGCTCAGCGCAAACAACAACTGTTTATAAGAGCCCGGATGGATCGGCAAATATTTCTGTTCCTAGAGGCAACCCCATTTCAGGTATTATTGGACCATTTAAAGCTTCTGATATTATTCAATACAAAGATCTAAAACACTCCATCAAACAAGCCGTTTCAGCAATTGATAAATATGCACAACAAGAACGCTTACCATCTCAAGGAACAGAGACAACTCTTAAAAACACTTACGAAATGTTTGCTAGTAAATTAGATACTTTTGCAAAACAATTTGCTGATCTCGTAAAAAAATATGAAGAGATTATCGATCTCGAAACCGCAGCTCTCTTTCCGGAAGTTACGTCAGATCTCAAATCAATAAAACCAAATGGCAGTAAAGAGTACCAATATACATCAAATTTATTTTTTAAATCCGGCGATAATTTATTTACCATCCTGCAAAAAGCAAATCGTCCTCAGTTAGCTCAATCTTTTGCTTTTGCTGAGTTTGCTCTCAAGGAAGATCTGACTGCATCTCTGACCCTAGATTTAGGTATAAACTTCTCGAACATTAAAGGTGTTGGAATTACCCATGATCAGCACTTTGTCGGCAGTATTTCTTCGATTATTTTTACCAGTCTTTATTTCCGTAGCCTTCTCGGTTGTATGTTAGAGCTAAAAAGTGCACTTCAAACCAGTGGAATATGGGATAAAACAGTCTTTCAATTCACATCAGAGTTTAGTCGCACACCAAGAAAAGACGGTCTTGGCAGCGATCACGGTTTTAACAGTGGATCAATGAGCATCATGAGCGGAATGATCAAACAACCGGGACTGATTGGCAACATCTATACAACCCCGAGCGATAGCATGAGTAATCTCTATGGAGGAACTTACGGTGATGCAGCTCCCTTCCTCAAAGATGCAGGAAATAATCGTCCTATTATTAATGATGATGTGGTTTCTACCATATGTGAAATGTTGCAAATTCCAAAAATTGGCACAAAAGGTCAATCATTAGTAAAAAATTCGGATGGAGCTGTACGTCTGTTAATGACAGATCATAAGAATATCAAGAGACTTTAACGGAGACTATGATGAAGAAGATATCCTTCACCAAAAATAAAATGACTGTTGTCTCTATATTCTTTTATATATTGGTACCTCTTGGAATTTTTGCATTTTTTCAAAACTGTGGTGTGAAAAAACAATTTGCTGCAGAAACAGCCAAATCGATTGATCCAGCAGATTTAATTACACCAAGCGGAGATATAACGCCAGATCCTGAACCAGAATATAAAACAAGTTTATCAGTAAATCCTCTTGTGGCGAATCGTGTTTTGATGGTGAACTACTTCCGCTCCATCTTCGGTGAAGGAGCCACTGTTAACGCCAACCTACTCATCGGACGACAAGCTATGGATTTCGGTTCTTCGTATACTGTATACGATCGCGTGATTACTGCTGATTGCAATAAAAAGAAAGATTCCTTTACTGCCTGTGCAGGTAACGAAAGCATGACTCTTACTGCTCCGCCTAATTTAGGCATTAATATTCGACGCGAAGCTTGGCGTCTACGAATGTGTCACCTATCTGTTAAGTATTTACCAGTTGCTGCTCTTAGAAAAATAGATCCTAAAGCGAATTTAGAAAATGTGCCAAACATAAACGAAGAAAATATAAAAAAAGTATTTTCACTTTTTTTTCGTGCACGACCCACTCCAGGTTCAGAAATATTGGACGCTCTACTTATTACCGCACAAGACGGCAAAACGCCCCTCGAGCAATGGCAAAATATTCTTCTATCTATTTGTATCAGTCCACATTGGCAGGTTCTATAATGAAAAACATCATATTTTTCGCATCAATATTTCTAATCTCACACCTTGCCTATGGGGGATCGTATCAAGTTGTATCTCTTTATGATGAAAATGGATTTGTTACGGAGCGATTGCTGCCATTTGCTATAAAAGATAGTTCAGGACGCGTTATTGACGGTGGTATCTCACTTATTCGTATTGAAAAACCTTGTTATGCAATGGCCGACCTCTACCGTAATTATATTGTGCACGTATACTGCACAGAAGAGGTAGATACTCAATTTTTGCTCAACATTAGAGATAATGGTGTCTTATATGAATTTTCATCACCATCTTTTCATGTGCGCAAAGTGGCTTTAGTAAGCTCTACCCCTAAAGATCCAAATGAAACCGATATTTACAAAATTGGTCGGCAACTTTTTAACAATAACTGTTTGAGCTGTCATAAAACTACCCCTATTGAAAAAAATGTGACTCCTACCATTTTATCAAATGCTTTTGCTGGTGCAGTCATGAGAAATGGTAAAACCACGCAAGCGATGAAAGCATTTGATAAAGATTCTTCCGGCAATCCGTTTTTTTCCACGATAGAACTTAGTGAACTTGTTAAATATATAAATGAGGCACTATAATATGATGAAATCAACCTACATTTCGATCATCGCAAGCGTACTGATACTTCTTATTTATCAAAACTGCTCACCTTCTCATTCTAGCAACGAAAGTACAGCGCAAAGTTTTAGCGTTGAATCTGTTTATCCTTATTTTAACCAAAAACCGACCTACTTTGATAATGTTCAACTTACAAAAGCCTATGAAGAAGACTCTATTTGGAAATATCAGTATGTTGCTAGCATTGTCTATATTGACGACCCCCAACAATACATTGATATTGAAATAAAAATTTATGACGAAAATAATAATCTTTTGTGTCCACGCACTTCCAAAACAATCTCTACAGATGATAATCACATCCTCATTGATAATTGCGAAAGCGATAAGCAAGTTAAAAGTACAAAAATTGAAGTCTACGCAAAACTAGCCTCTACATCCGGTGAATTGCAGCTTGTTAGTACCTATCTTTTTAAAATGGTTTATCAGTAAATACCCCATAGCTGAAAAGACTTGCCGAGGCCACAAAGTCCCAATACTATTGGGCTCATGCTTAAGGTGTTTCGCAACACATTTGTACTCTCGATTGCTGGCTTAGTTTTAGCAGCTTTTTTGGGCTACTATGATGAATCTTCTCTTAGTGGCGCATTACAATTTCTTTTTATAGCTCTAATCTTAGCATTGCTCGAAACGTCTATTTCTTTTGATAACGCCATTGTCAACGCCTCCGTTCTAAAAGAGATGACTCCCTTATGGCAAAAACGGTTTTTAACTTGGGGTATTTTTGTGGCAGTTTTCGGCATGCGCCTCATTTTCCCGGTTGTCATTGTTTGTGTAGCCGCTACGATCTCCCCTCAAGATGCTATAACCCTCGCATTCTATCATCCCAGTAAATATTCAGAAATTATGCAAATAGCACATCCACAAGTTTCTGCATTTGGTGGAGCCTTTCTCGCTCTTGTGGCTCTCAGATATTTTTTTAATGCCGAAAAAGAGGTGTTTTGGATTGGTTTTATCGAAAAATATCTTAATAAACTTGGCTTAGTAAAATCGGCTGAAATTGGTTTTTGCTTATTGGGAGTATGGATTTATTCCCGTGCCCTCCCCGACCCACTCAATACCACTGTTCTTTTTGCGAGTGTGGCCGGAGTTATCTGCTTTGTATTCGTTCAGCTCCTTGGCGAGATTCTCAGTATGCCACAAAAAGATGGCATAACAAATTTACATCGGAAAAGTCTCGGTTTGTTTTTATATCTTGAAGTCTTAGATGCCTCCTTTAGTTTCGATGGAGTCATTGCTGCCTTTGCCATTACTTATAACCCCTTACTCATAGCGCTTGGCCTGGGAATTGGCGCTCTCTTTGTTCGTAGTTTTACCGTTTACATGGTTAAGCATAGATCCCTCGATGCCTACATTTTTTTAGAAAATGGTGCCTTTTGGGCCATTGGTCTTTTAGCAGTTATCATGTTTGTAAGCATTCGTACCGATGTACCCGAAATTGTATCCGGTGGAATTGGTCTAATTATTATTGCTGCATCTTTTTTTCATAGTCTTATCCATAATAAGTACTCTTCGAACCCTACGTCATAATGTATGTGTTTACTCTCGCTTCGCCGATAATATCGCTAAACCCGTTAATTTGAAGGATAACTATAAGCACTCTCTCCCCACCAAGGACCAGCTTTTTCCTAATACACAGACTGATCGAAATCAATTTAAGAAAAAAACTTCTCCATACTTGAAGTGCCATTATATAATAAATCCATGTCTAAATCGATTAAAGTGGACCGTGGCCAGTACCTATTCAGAGAAGGCGACCTAAGTACATCGATGTACATCATTAAAAATGGTCGTCTTGCTATAACTAAGAAAAACTTTAACTCTGAAGATGAAGTTATTCTCTCAGAAAAAGTCAATGGCGAGCTCTTAGGGGAAATGGCGTTTTTTGACAATAAGCCTCGTTCTGCAAGCGCTAAAGCTATGATTTCCTCTGAAGTATTTGAGCTACCTTTTGCTGCCCTTCAGGAACAGTTTAATACATGTCCAGCATGGCTAAAGGTGATGACAAAGACAATTAATACTCAGCTACGCGATGCTAATATTCGTATAAAAAATTTAGAAAATATCGTTTCGGATACAAAAGATAAGCTCATGCCACATATGCTCTTACGAGTTTGTGCCGTCGCAGATCTTCTTTGCTACAAAGCAGAGACAGATGAAAACGAGAATAAAGTTTTTCCCTACAAAGAACTTTACAATGTACTGGTTCAGGTTTTTCATCAAAATAAACAAAAAATAAACAAGGCACTTAAAGCCCTAAAAGCTCTCAACCTGCTAGATATCATTGAGAATGATGATGGACAGATGATTGTTGTTCATGATCAACACACAATCTATGATTTCACTATTTGGTTTCAAGAAAATTTGGCTAAAGAATCTGGTAAACAGGTCGCTGTAGAAGAGAAAGATTTACCTAATCTCCACATTCTTGCCTTTTACGGACAAAATGAAGAAATTGCAGCAGAAGTTTCAGATGGAATTGTTAAAGTCCATGTTGATCATATTCAAAAAAATTCTAAACTCGATCTCAGTTTAAATTTTCCGCCCACGTGCATTGATGGCCTCATGAAAAAAGGCGTTATTTTTGAAAAACAAGCCGATGATGTGGGGGTGTGGATTTCTTATGATGCCGTAGAAGTCACCAAACTTTTTAATTATTGGACGCTTATTTACACCTTCAACAACTCTGACGAAAGTGCATAACTACTTTTATGAAAAAAACTTTATTTCCTATTTTTACATTTTCCTTATTACTGTTTATTTCCGCTTGGTCTTTTGCAGAAGGAGAGACCTTATCGACAATAACCCCTCAGGCCTCCAGCACGAGTACAGAAGAAGAACTGCAACTACCTAAATCTGATCCCGCAGAGCTCCCCACAAAATCTGTAGATAGTGATAATCCTTCGGCACTCAAATACGTCGATATTGTGCAAGGAAGTACAATTCAAGAGAGACTATCTCGGCGCCCGAGCTCAGACACCAAACCAGAAAGATACATTGATACATCGCTTGGGGTGGCCTGTTACTATATCATACCCCCACAAACTCCAGGCGTTGTTACAGCCACAAATGCGGCTATCAGTTGTGTAAAACTAGATAAACCGAAAGAAGCACTGCCAACAACACCCATCCCTCTTCGTAATCAATCAAATGACTAATTGAACTACGGATTTGCCACACCTACCGCATATTGTGGTGGTTTGATTTCAGACTGTGTGTCCTGCCCTAAAAGATCCATAACATACGCATTTCTTGGGAAATACGTTACCAAATCCTGTTTCACATTCGATCCTTTTTTAAATAGGTATGTTTGTGATTCACCAGGATTTAAGTTCACCTCCTCAGGCATGCCCACGTAGGCCCCGCCAGTGGCACTGACATCCATATGCACCCAGTTTCCTGTGCTGGTCTGTAATGTGTCGTCTACTTCAACCGTTTCGCCTCCATTAGCAGAAACAACGACCTGCACATCAAACTGACTCGATGGTAAGTCCTTAAGCTTAATTTCAGGGAACCCGATCGTCGAGTGATCAAATACATTATACTGCTCCGCCGAAATCAGAGCCGGTTTGAAATCTAAGGCAACAGGTTTTCCTGTCTGCGCGGCCAATTGCTTACGGTATTCATCGATAATTTGATTGAGCTTTGCAGTATTAAAAATGGCACTGTAAAAACCGGAAACATTCGCTTCTGCAAAGCCAGGCAAACCTGCCAATTGTGTTCCGATAAGATCGATCTCACTTTGTTGGTCTTTGTTAAAGTCAAAAGAGACATTAACATCACACAAAGACCATGTATTTACAGGGTTATAAATTTTGATTGCTAACTGTACAAATTTTTCGCCATCACGTTCAATGACTCTGTAACCGACACTTTCCAAGTCGCAAACATAATTAAGGGATGAATCTAATACCAGTGGTTTGCGTGCATCTTTACCTAAAAGGTTAAAGAGATATGCCGAACCTGGCAAAAACCCTTCGTTGACCAATGTGGCTTCAACATCTGCACCCGCAGAAGAAGCAGCATCTGAGGCCTTTACGTTCAATTGTACCAAGTGCATCTGCGTAAGTTTATTTACAATTGCTAGTGCTGGTATGTGCCCCACAACGTCAGCATCTTTGCGGATTTCAATAAATGCATTCAACTCCACAGAAGGAGTTGTCGTCGCATCAATTAAAATAGAAGCATCGATATTTCTTGCTTCTCCAGGATTTAAAACCACTTGATTGCTACTGAGTGCTATCTTCATGTAAGGGTTCTGAACCGCTGAGATATAATAACTAGCAGTACTATCACCCGTATTTTCCACAGTAAGTGTTTTTACAATCGACTTTGTGGTGTCTACCTGAACCTCACCCAGGGAAAGTGCTGGCTCAGAAAAAACAAGTCCCGCAGTCGCCGCACGATAGATATTCACACGACCAGCTCCTTGTCGCGAAACAGGGTACTGCATCCCTTTGTTGTCTTTAATAAGTACCGAATTATTCATGAGCAATGCTTTAATTTGGCGTGCACTTAAATGTGGACGATACTGCATAAGTAATGCTGCGACACCTGTGATATGTGGTGCCGCCATAGATGTTCCACTAAAAGCAACACCTTTATCACCAGAACCCATGGCCGCAGAAATAATAGCGTACCCCGGAGCGGTAATCTCTGGCTTTATGGCTGAGTCAATCAAGCGCGGCCCCTGAGAGGAGAAACTAACGATATTATCTACAAGCTCAGGCTTAGCAATAAACTCCTGTGGAAAGAATTGGATACGAACATCGCCCTTGACCATTTCATCTTTTAAAACCTGCCCTAATGCTTTACTAATCATGATTCCAGGAATATCAAATTTATCTTTTGGATCACCACCCATGATGAAAGGGTCCTTTTCGTCATTATTGACCATAACGATTCCTGTTGCACCGGTAGCTCTACGAATTTTATCTGCAAAGCTAACAGCACCGCGATCAATAAGAGCCACATTACCTTTGACAGTTGCCAATTGATCAACACTTAAGTCCTGGTCAGCCACGCCAATATAAACAAGTTTTCCTTGAATGTTCCCAACATCTTTAATGGGTTTTGTTATAGCTCCCTCTACCGCCTCCGCTAAAACTTTAGGATTAGCTTGCATTGTAAATTGGACAGCTGGGAAGTGCCAATTTTTAAACATACCATCAACAGAAGCAGCAACAGATAAAGCATCATCTGCAGTGCTCGGTGCACCAACAATACTTGGTACAGCACCTGAATTTCCTGCTGACATAGATGCTAATGTGCCACCAATAGTTAAATTGGTTATCGCTTCATTATAAAGCGAATGGGGTTTTCCGTAATCGCCTCCAAGAGATAAATTCACGACGTTTAAATGATCGCTTGGATCCATATCACCATTCGGATCTGCGGCATATTCGAGTGCTGCAATAATGCTGGTATCGTTTGTTGAGCCACCATTATCACCAAATACTTTTAAGGCATAGAGATCGACGTCAGGCGCTGCCCCATCGTATGTATTGACACCATCACCACGTCCACCAATTGTTCCAGACACGTGTGTGCCATGCCCCGAGCGATCGAGGGGATTTTTATCTGGATTAGGTACTTTGTCTGTGTAGATTGGTGAACGAGTATCGAAACGGCCCCCAACAAAGTCATAGCCACCAACCACGCGAGTTGTAGGAAAAAAATTCGTGTCCCCATCACTATTGATTGATTTAAAGATACCGACATCTCCTGAGCCACCAAGCATTTTATGTGTATAATCGATCCCTGTATCAATCACTCCTACTTTGATGCCCTGACCACGAACTGGTACCAACTGCCCACTGGTATCTTTAACCTTTAACTTGTCATGAACTTCACCAGCACCAATAAACGTTATAGAATTATTTTTGACTATATCGATAGCATCCATGAGCGACTTTTCTTCTTGATTGATTTTAGGTAAAGAAAAACGCTCATCCGCTTCGATGTACTGCACATCAAGATTGTTGATCTGTTCTGCATATTTTTGCGGAGCTTCTACCGCCAAGGCATTTAGAACCATGTGATAACGATAAAGTACCTGAACATCTGGTGAGATTTTCTTTAAAGCACTTTCGAGCTGTTGTTGCTCCTCTGTGATAGCCGCCTTTAACGCAGGATCTACTGATTTTTTACCATTAGCATCTACTTTTAGTTGTGAAAGAAGCGCCGGATTTTTTAGCTGAATTAAAGTAACGAATAAAGGCTCTCCCTTGGGAAACTTCACTTCTTCTGTATCGAACTGATCACTGATGATCGGTTCTCCCTTTTTGTTGACGATATTGGATTTACTACGAGAGCACCCGGCCGCTGTCGCCACACAAATAACTAGAAGAATACGTAGACCTTTATTCATTTCCCCCCCTGGGTAGAATCCATTAATTCTGCCCTCCTTTTATGGGTTTAATGCCAAAAAGTATAATAAAAAAAAGCAATGGAACTTATATGGAGAACTTATGTAATGAGCTCTATGCCTTTCTAGGAAAAAGAAACTCTCAATTCACACTCATGTTGCGCCGCGCTTTAAGCGAGTATTTACCTCTGTGCTTGGTAAAGTCTGCTTTATTCAGGCAGAGCTTCCCACGTATTTTCGCATATTTACCCATACTCACTCAGCAAATACCTACAGCAAATGCGGGATTGGCAAGGCGCCACCCACCTTCTGGCGTCGCAACCACTTTGCAATATTCTCTTTGCACTTCTGTATTGATGCAAAGACCTTAATTGTAAAAAATTCTTTTCTTCAACCGAGAATTCAGACGCTTCCTGTCGTAATACCACAACAAAGTAAATCAACGCCCTAGTTGTTCGCAAACCAGGGACCACCGAGTAAAATTAATAGAGCCGTTATCACTACATAAATTATTGTTCCCATGTACTGCAACCAAGACAAATGAATCTTTCGCGCAAAATATAGCCCTGCAACCGAAAAAAAAGAGCATACAGTTAATACGAATCCAGCATAATGTAACATCGTCGCAAAATCGATAAAGACTATTACGATGATGGTCGATACGTATTGTACAAAAAACACACGACGTGGATGATGTCCCGGTAGAAAATAAAAAAACTCTGGTAAAATTTTATCCTCTGCCATTCGCGAATAAATGCGAGGAACGATCAACAAAAAAGCGGACATTGTCGAAATCAAACCCATGGCAATAATAAAAGATACGCTTCTCTCGACTGAATAACCCGTTGTTGCGGCAAAATAAACTGCCATCACCTCAGCAACTCCTTCGAGACGTTGTGTGTTCATACCGAATAAAAGTGGAACATTAAGCACGACATATAAAATGCTCACTAAACTCGTTCCCAGATAAGAGGCGCGATTGACATTAGACTCATTGGTTGTGAGTTCGCTGGCTATATAATAAACGGCATTCCACCCAGAATAGGCATAAGCAACCCAGAAAAAAGAACGCGCATACGTCCAAATCGAAAATGATTCTGTTGTCTGCGGCCACTGCCAATCAGCAACAAAAAAACAAATGCCTATTAAAAGAAAAAAGAACAATAGCTTTCCATAAACAAAAAGATCATGCCAACGCATACCCTTTTGATGAGAGATAAAATGAAACAGAAATACAAAGCTCATGACCAGCACCGCCAGTCCTGTAGATGAAATATTCAGTGGTACAGCTCTTAAGAAATAAACACTAAAGGCCATGCTCGCAGCAGCTAGAGGCGCGGTAAACCCTGCTACAATCGTAACAAAGCCCGCACCCACACCAACATAGGGGTGAAAGGCTTTTGATAAAAAATGGTACTCCCCACCTGAGCCGGGAAAAACTTGGTGAAGTGTGGCATAACTAAAAACCCCCAACAAAGAATAAACAGCTCCCAAAATCCAAACTGATAGGACGAGCCAAGGTGATTTGAGGTCAGCAAGTAAAAAGCCTGTGGTTGTGAAAATACCCGTTCCAATGCTATTCGCAGCCACTAGTAACGTTGCACGACTCTGATTAAAAGTCGGCTTGTGTGTTTTATGCATTTTATCAATGTACCTTGCATGCGTTTTGGGCACAAGGTCTAAGTCATTGACATCAGGATCTAAAAGCGCGACATTTCGGCTCTTTGGCTGCCCGTGGCTCAGCTTGGTAGAGCACTTGCTTGGGGTGCAAGAGGTCGCTGGTTCAAATCCAGTCGGGCAGACCATTTATCGTCCCTGAGATTTCTAAAAATAAACAAAAAAATAGTCACGGATGGTCGAAGATCTAGTTCAATTTTTCCATCTTTCAAATTGTATGCTTATAGCATACAATTGTATTCTATGGGCATACAATCAAATTTACTCAGTCAATTGCTATCAAGCCATGCGCGAGCTGAGATTTTCCGTTTATTGTTTAATGGGGATCAGTCATCAAGTTACTTGCGGGATTTACAAAGGCAATCAGGACTATCTATTGGAACAATTCAAAAGGAAATTGCTAATTTAAAAAAACTAGATTTGATAGTGGCGAGAAAAGATGGGAATCGACTTTATTTTATAGCAAATATTGAACATCCCCTTTATAGAGAAATTTGTGGATTAGTAGAAAAAACATCTGGTATTGTGGAAAGATTGAGAGAAAGGTTACTTCAACTTAAAGGAATAGAGTGTGCTTTTATTTTTGGATCTTTTGCAAAAGGCAGAGAAAAATCTCATAGTGACATTGATTTGATTATCATTGGTGATGTTGGACTCCGTAGTCTGTCGTCTCTCTTTAAAGAATTAACCAATAAAACTCAGCGTGAAATTAATCCACATATTTTTTCTTTAAAATCATGGAAAGATAAATTAAAAAATAAAGACCATTTCATTCGTACGGTTTTTAGGGAAAAAAAGATTTTTCTAGTTGGAGATGAAAATGTCATTAGCTAACTGGTCTAAAAATGGTTGGTTGCGTCCTCATAAGTCAACAAATGAAGAGATCGATAATCTTTTTGAAATTGTGGAGCGCGATCTAAAAGATGTTTCTGTTAAGGGCCTATCAGATGATTGGAAATTTGGTATAGGCTACAATGCTGCTCTAAAACTTTGTACGATTCTTTTGCATAGCTCAGGCTATCGTGCCGAAAAGAATTTGGCACATTATAGGACATTACAGAGCTTGCCGCTTATTTTAGGAGAAAAATACAGTGCAGATGCTGATTACTTGGATGCTTGCCGCAAAAAACGAAATGAAACAGAATACGATTTTGCAGGGAACATTAGCGCTGAAGAAGTTAAAGAATTATTGAAGTTTTGTGAGGATTTGAAAAAAGAAGTAAAAACTTGGCTTTTAAAAAACCATAAGGAATCGCGAAAATAAAAATTGTCTGCTGCTGGTGACGGAAAAAATTATGAAGATTGGACTACTTATTTCTTATTTGGCCGATCCAAGTCAGCACCTCTGCCAACTCTTCTAAAAATAAAAAAGGATCGCTATTATGCGATCCTTTTTAAAGACTTAAATTTTATAACACATCTTACTTTTCTATATATTTGCAAGAAAATCCATACTCCCCGCCTGCATCCGTGTCAATTCTGTAGATTCCAGAGTCTTGTTTTTTTGATACGCTTATACCGTCGCTAACGAGCTCGTCCCCGGCCTTTTTAGAGTCTACTGAGAACACAACCTCACAAGAGTCTTGCTCCTCTTCGCAACTCACCTGCATATTAAAACTTAAATCCTCGTCTACAACCCCCTCAGAGAGAATGTAGTCACCATCTGTGGGTAGTGTTGCCACTGCTTTTGTAGACTCTTTTCCATTAGAAAGAGTACACGCAATCTCATCAGCATGAACCACACCAAATCCAAGAACTAAAACACAAAACATTACTGTTTTCATAGAGCTCTCCTTATTAAAATATAGAAAAACAAATATCACACAGTATGAATGCACAATTCCATTCAATAAAAATAATCTGTAAAAAAAGTAGGCCTGTCTATAAAATAGACAGCGCAAGCCATTAAAGAAGATAAACTCTAGAGGACACGATCACTTTATTTGGAAAAAATCAGTCAATAAATTTGTGGCACGATAAATATTATACTCTCCAACGTTTTCCTTTTTAGCTGAAGACATAAAACAATAGCACAAAATTATAACAATGGATGAAATCAGTGCGTTAAAAAAATAAAATTGCTCTGAGTTTGAAATACACTACTGGCGTAAATAGTATTTGTAGATGGTTTGGACAATTTCGCTAGGTTTGCCATTTAAATTAGAAATGGGAATAGTACATTTTGTTGTTTCTCTAGAAAACCATGAATTGTAAGGATTTTTCCTCTTCTCGTTAAAAGTAAGGATTAAGTTATAACTCCAATTATCCATCGTGTTCATTTCTTTAATATCAACGAAACGAATCGGCTCACTCCACAGACTTAAATAAAGACCATCAGCCGTCATAGTGAGCTTTAAATTTTTATATTTTTTCCATATACTGTAAGCATAAAAAATAGAAATTGGAGTTGAAGGCAATGTTGTAACCGAGGACGTGGCGTTTGATTTTACTTCGGATGATGGCACTGTTCTTTTTGGAATCTTCCTCGATGAACTAAATGAATCATACCTTGTGAACGGTAAAGACAAGGGTGACTTTGATTGCGGAGTATCTAGTTTGTAAATTAAAAAAGTAGGTTTTACTTAGCTAGTTTTAGTAGAGTACGGACCCACTTTTTAACTTTTCTATGACTGATCGTTGGCGAGAGACTTTTTTGATATTTTTTTACAATTTGAGTTTCTCTCGCTCTATCTATACGACCCATTTTTAATTTTTTCTTCTGCTTCCACATGCGATGTACAAGCTGAATACGCTTTCGGCACAAACTCATCATTTGTACATCGATCGCATCAATCTCTTCACGTAATTTTTTAATGGGATCTATCTTCGGCATAAGTCATAATTAAGGAACGTGGCTGAAACGTCTCTTTTCCCTCTATCTGCATATAAAACAATCCACTTCCCGAGTGAACCACATCAATTTTACGTCCATCTGTACGGGTTATATTCGCAATTGTTACCGTACGATCTTCACCATCAGGACTAAGCCAACGTACACGTTGCCCCTTTTCTATTTTATTTTTAATATCGACAATCGGAAGACCATCGTGCGTAACATCCCTAACCAGTCCCAAAAGTTTGTGCTGATGGTTATACACAATACTACTTTTATAATTTTGCCCTTCTGATCCAGCGTCATTAAACATAAATGCAGTGTGAAATCCCCGATGAGAGAGCTTTTCTAATTCTTGTTTCCAGTAAGAATTAAATGGGCGTCCTGCACGCAAGTCATCTAAAGCTCCACGATAGGCCCGTGCGACCATGGCACTATAAAACTCAGACTTTGTTCGTCCCTCCACCTTGAACGACACCACCCCGGCATTCGCTAAAGCCTGTAAATGCTCTACCATACATAGATCTTTGGCGTTGAGAATATACGTGCCGTGCTCGTCTTCTTCGATAGGATAATGTTGATTGGGATTGTTTTCTATATCTTCAATGTAATACTGCTCTTTTGACACCTGAAATTTTTCGCGACATGAGTTATCGCACACACCCTGATTAGCATCACGATTGTTCATATAGGAAGACAATAAACATCGTCCCGAGTACGCTATGCATATAGAACCATGGACAAAGGCTTCCAGCTCCATCTCGGGAACACGCTTATGAATTTCAGAAATCTCCGCAATCGACAACTCGCGACTTAAAATAATTCGTTGAACATTTAACGTTTTTTGCCAAAATTTTACCGATTGCCAGTTCATACAATTCGCTTGTGTGGATAAATGAATAGGAATTTGCGGGGCAAGCTCTCGAGCGATAGAGCCCAAACCGGGATCACTCATGATAAAGGCATCAGGCTTCATCTCAGCAAAATCTACCACGTCTTCCTCGAAGGATTTTAATTTTCGATTGCGCGAAAATATATTAAGCGTCATGTAGACTTTTTTTCCACGCCCATGAATACTCGCGATAGACTCTTTAAGTTTCTCTTTCTGGAAATCGTTTTCTCGCGCACGCAAGCTGTAAAAGGGCGGACCAAGGTAAACGGCATCGGCCCCGTAATCTAAAGCAAGCTCCAATTTACTACTGGATCCCGCAGGCATCAAAAGTTCTAAGTTCCCACGCACCATGTATGCCTTTTTAATGTTTATAAACAGAATGTCAATACTCGTGAAACAAGCTCTATTATAACCTATTTAGGTTCTAATGATTCAATCAACGATGCTGCAAGTATTTATTGCCATCTTCCCCTCCCCTTTTTATGATCGGTGCCTCGACGCTAGAGTGAGGGTAAAATGGAATTCCCAAAGGGTTTTCGAAAAAGACGCGGTATTAATTGGTTCTTTATCGGCCTTCTGTATGCCTCTTACTATATGTGTCGCTACAACTTCCGTTTTGCCGCCCCTGGCTTGCAAAGCGAATTTGGCTATACCATTGAAGACATCTCTTTTATTTTCGCGACCTGGTCTGCAGCTTACGGTGTTGGACAAATTATCAATGGCCTTATAACCGATCAAATCGGTGGTCGCATTAGCCTTCTTATTGGCGCTATCTGTACCATTACCATTAATTTAATTCTCGGATTCTCATCCTTGGCTTCACAATTTTTTACTCTGGCCCTTCTTGCCTTAGTAAATGGTTACACTCAGTCCTTTGGCGCACCAGGAATGATAAAAATAAATGCCGCCTGGTTTCGCAAAAAAGAGCGTGGACTGTTTGCAGGAATTTTTGGTGGAATGATTCAGTTGGGGCAAGTCTCTATTAGCCAAGTTGCTCCTTTACTTTTAAATGGTGGCCTAGTGCTTGGCACCTATATTTTGATAGAGGCTGGTCAATGGCGATCCGTATTTATCTTTCCACCAGTGATCACCGCCGTCTCCGCCATTTTATTCTTTTTTATTGCAGCTGAATCACCGAATGACTGTGGCTTTAAACATGTTACGATTGATCCCGACGATTTAGATGGTCGCACCCGGGTATCCTTAAAAACCAGCTTTAAAACTATTATTAAGCACCCTTTTGTGTGGTATTACGCCGTTGCCTATGCTTGCACTGGAGGCGTTCGTCACAGCCTCGACCAGCTGTCCGTTCTTTATTTTCGCGATCAGCTGGGTTTTGATATGAAATCGCAAATTCCACTTGTGGCCTCCATTACTCTTATGACTATGCCTCTTGTGGCTTTTATGGGCTCACTTCTCTCGGGCTATATTTCTGATAAGCATTACAATGGAGAACGTGGGCCCCTCGCTGTAATTTTGTACTACGCCGAATCAGTTACAATTTTGATTATTAGCCTCATCACCTTGTTTGGCTTTATTCAGCCCAATGCCTCAGGAGTATTGGTCGGCTGTCTGGCCCTTATTGCTATTTCTTTCTCTGTGAATTCCACCCACTCTCTCATCGGTTCCGCCGCGCCCATGGACATCGGTGGAAAAAAAATGTCGGGCTTCGCCTCCGGTCTCATCGATTCATTTCAATATTTTGGCGGAGCAGTTTCCCTCATCATCACAGGTCATGTACTTGATTTGACCTACCAAAAACATGGTTATTTTTTTTGGTATTTAATCATGTCCCTCTTCGGCATCATCGCAGGCACCACAATGCTTCTCATGATTAGAAAAAAGAACCGCCTTAACTGCACAAACTTACATGCGTGAGATGTGATATCCCGCCCACAAGTAAATCCGTAAGGATTTATAATTAAAGAGTACTGCTGCAAAATCAGAAATACTCAGATGTTTTGATCTGACTACAATTTGAATTTTATATTTGCATTAAACGTAATGTGAATGAAACAAAAAATTCTAGGAAAATCATTCCTCTATTGAGAAACATCAATCGCTGGGCGTGATATATCAAACGTTTTCTTTGCATTCCCATCTAACAGCCATGAGAGTACATCTGGTTGAATGACTAAATCCTGCCACGGGCCATGCCCGCGGCCATTCAAAGACGGTCATTCGCGCGTCGCCTCCGTTATTACGAATGATATTGACCATCTCTTGGCTTTGCGAAAGCTCTACGACAGGATCTTTATCACCATGAAAAAACCAAAGCTTTGATTTGGCGAGGACTTTTGCTTTTGCTTGATCCTCCTCCCGACATGGCGATACCTTTTTTAAACAGATCTGGACGCCTAGCCATCCAATCTGTGACGGCAAATCCTCCCATAGATAGACCCACTAAAGACGTTGAATCCGGTTGGACTTTATATTTTTTCTGCAAATGCTCCACCAATTCAAAGGATGCGCGTGTAATAGCCGTTGGTTGTTCTGTCATATGCTGCTCGCCGGTACGATATTTAGAACTCATATTGGTCCACTCATCGTTCTCTGGACATTGTGGAACCACAATAATTCCTGGGAATTTTTTATGAATTTCGGGCTCAAGAAATTTTTCGACTCCATTATTAAGTTGCGAGGTGTTGTTATCTCCACGCTCTCCACGTCCGTGTAACCATACCATCATTGGGTATGTTTTATGGGAGTCGTAATTTTCTGGCAAAAGAATGTTATAGGGAACTTTTTGCCCCGAAGTGCTTGTGAAGCTTTCAGCAGAGAAAGCCAGTGGCGCAGAGCTCAATTGAGCAAAAAGAAACTGTCCCTGGAAAAATAAAATAAAAATAATCCAGCAACTATATGCCATAGAAATAGATTATCTTAATAAAGATAAAAATCTTCTTGTGATTTTTTAAGAATCAGGTTCTAGACCAAGTGTAAGTATTTGTTTTTCTTAATTTTTATTAAGACCCCTTTGGCGTGGAGTGTACCGTCTGCGCTTTTAAGATTTTAAATTACAAAAAGAATAACGAGTGCCCCCTACTTTCACTACAATAAACCAAGTAAATCTTACCCTTCTTAAACTAAGCCTTCCTCTCTGTTATAAGCATTGATAATTCTAAATTGGCATTGGGGCTGGGCGCGGAGAATTCTGAGGGGATTATATTTATGAGAAAGACTCTAGCTTTTTGTATTTTGATTGCAATATCCATAAGAACAAATGCTGGAATTCAAGCCATCTACGATTCTTGGAAAACATCAAAAATTAGTTTTAACACCTCAGACACCTACTTTAACGACACGAAATGTTTTAAGGTTGGTGACATGCTGACGCTTTCTTGTATTGAAGGTTACAACATGGCTGGGACCCTGTCCTCCCCAGAGCGAATCCTCGTCACAAATGATTATTTTAAAAAATATTCTGAATATTATCAAAGTGTAAAAAATTATGGGTCTCTGATTTTAGTAAAAAAAATATCTCCTATTCCAGCGCAAACATTACGGGATTCTTTAGCACTTAAGCAGGAATTAAGAGCAAGCCTAACTGCAATATCGAAAGAAATTGTTGAATCGCAAAAAAATATTGAGCTAGCTCCCTTTTCTTTCACACAACTCATAAAAGATTTACGCTCATCAACACCTGAACATATACCAACACAAATGATTGTTCGGTATAGCTATCACCGGACAACTTCAAACAGCAGATCCCCATGCCTTTTTACAACCCTCATCGGACGCCAGTGAAAATACTGAAAAATCCGTTGTTGGCCTAGGCGTCCTCGTGCACTATACAGATGCGGGTTACGATATCCGCGAAGTTATTCCTGGTGGGGCTGCAAACGAAGCGGGTCTTCAACGACGAGACCAGATTGTTTCTATCAACGGAGAAAAAATTGATTTTACCTATAAAACAGAAGATATCGTTTCCAGATTTCTAGGGCAGGAGGGTACTACCGTTGATCTCACCTTAAAAAGAAACGGAAAAATCTTTTCCCTTACTTTAAAAAGAAAAACTTTTACTTTTAAAAATATAACTTCTCAAATGATCAACACCAATAAAAAGAAAATCGGCTTGATCTCATTGTTTACATTTAACGATACGAATGCCTGTGCATCTGTAAAAGAGCATGCGAAAGTATTGATTCAAAAAGGCGTGCAAGCTCTTATCCTAGACCTGCGTAACAACTTAGGTGGTCTTGTCAGCGAAGGAGAATGTGTTGGAAGCTTCTTTACTGGTAAAGAGATGCGCAGTGATGCACTTCCAGAAGCATTGGATATATTTTCCGTTAAACAAGAAAACAAAGAATTTGAATTAAATATTCCTTTGGTTCTGATCGTCAACGAAGCTTCAGCCAGTGCGACGGAGATGCTCGCGGGTGGCTTACAAGATTATAAGCGTGCGTGGATTTTAGGTGAAAACACTTTCGGCAAAGGTTCTATGCAAGATGTACGAGTCTTTGATGCCGATTCAGAAGGTGGCACCCACATTGCCATGACAACGGGGCTAATTTATCGTCCTACGGGGCGCCCCACACAAGGACAAGGGGTCAATCCCGACATCATTGTGCCTGTTAAAAAAGGACTGAGTGCCGAAGAACGATGGGCACCGCGCGAGTTTGATCTTTTCCCTAATGCGATTCAAGTGAAACAAACACCTTGGCAGGAACAGCGCCCTGAGGAAGCCAAGCAATTATCTGTCTGCGCAGAAAGTGCCAACGACAATGGCGACTACCAACTAAGTGCCGCCCTTAACGTGGTCGATTGCCTTTAGCCATCAATACCCATAAGGCGTTTGCGAGCGCCACGAACTTCTTCGATAAGATACTCCACCGACGAAGCCCAATATTGAGTGATTTCTTTGGTGCGTTTTTCGAGATCCTCTTTAACCGGGGAACTTTGTGCTGTCGCTTGCTGGGCGGGAGCACGATTCTTATTAAGAACTATTTCTGCCGCAGGTTTATGGGCGGCAAGAAGTTGGGATTCGGTTGTGGTCTCTGTTATATGATTGGGATCCACAGAAATTTGCGACCGGTGTGAGCGCATTTTCTTTAATACCGATTTCGCCCCTTCGATGGAAAAACGATCTTCGTAAAGAAGCTGACGAATGGTCAACGCCATCTCAATATCTTTGCGTGTATAAAAACGCTGACCATTATCTGATTTTTTTGGTTTTAACGACTCAAACTCCGTCTCCCAGTAGCGCAGAACATAGGATTTCACTCCTACAAACTTTGCCACTTCACCGATTTTAAAACCCATCTTGTTGGGTATTTGGTTAATGCGTGCTTTGAGATCAAATTTTGTCGTTTTTTTGTGCTCACTCGTTGTCGTACTGTTATTCATCATCAAACTCATCACTACCGTTAAAATCTGTTTTGCCATTGAGCATGGCCTTTAAAACCTGACTTGGAGAAAAATTAAGAACTCGTCGCGCGGAAATGGTAATGCGATCCCCTGTTTGTGGGTTGCGACCTATCCTTGATTTTTTCTGCTTTACTTCGAACTTACCGAATCCAGAAATTTTGACTTTCTCACCACGCACCAATGTTCCACGCAGAGCCTCGAACACCAGCTCTACAAGGTCTGAGGCCTCTTTTTTGGAAAACCCAATTTTCTCATAGACGCGCTCGACGATGTCGGCTTTAGTCACAGTAGAGTTAGATACATTACGTCCTGCCATGGAACCCTCCCGGAGCTCAGCGTAGCTCCTCCTTAAAGGCTAGCAAGTAGTTGAAAACTTTCAACTTTTATCTGAGGGTAATAGGCAATTTTTGCTGTGCCGCGTCTATAATCTTGTTGAAGATAGCTCCCACCTCGTCATCGGCCAAGGTCCGGTCATTGGTCTGGAAAAACAGGCGGAAAGATATGGATCTCTCCTGAGGCTTAAGCGGCGCCCCCACATAGCGATCCACAATTTGAATCTGCTTTAAAAGCTCACCGCCGGCTTTGGCGATCTCTTTTTTGACTGTTTCCACTGTGATGGAGTTATCCATTACAAAAGCCACGTCCTTCTCGACACCAGGATAAATGGGAATGTCTTTGTAGCGCACTACTTTTTTATCGCCAAAGAGACCCTCAAAAGAAAACTCAGCAAAGGCCACATCTTTTTTAAGTTTGTATTCTTTCGCCACTTGCGGGTGAATCGCGCCAAGCACCCCGTGTTTTTTTCCACGGAATACTAAACTCACCGTTTGCTTCGGGTGAAAGAGAGGGTGCATTTTTTCAGGAGCATCCCAAGAAAATTTTTCGCCCGGAAATTCGCTGGCCATCAAATTTTCGACGTACGATTTTAAACGGTACACGGGAGCCACAGAAGGCGCCCAAATCGACTGCACCTCCCCCCATAAAGCAAAGGCTAATTTTACTGATTCTTTAAAATCATCCTCTTCGCACCACTCCACAGGGCTGATTTCAAAAATTTCTCCCTGCTCGTTACCATGACGGAGATTAAACGATACGTTTTGTAAAAGCGATGGCAGAAGCGACATACGCATCACTGCAAAGTCTTCACTGATCGGATTTTTAACCGCGATCTCCTGGACACTCACATCTCCCAGCACAGATGCCTGCCATTTTTTATTTAAGAACGCATAGTTCACCGCTTGCGTGAGTCCCTGTTGGCTAAGCATGCCCGCAACACGACGAGTGTTCACATATTTTTTATCGTGATTGGTTGGCTCAGACTGTAACACCGGAAGGCGTTCACCAATATTTTCGTAGCCATGAAGACGTGCATACTCTTCGATAAGATCTTCTTTAATGCTTAAATCCCAACGATGGCTCGGCACACGCACTTTATCGCCATCAAACACACAGCCCAGTCGCTCAAGAACTTTTTGAAAATCATTTTTATCGACCGCATAACCTAAGCGATTCTCCACTTGCTCCACCTGAATCATAATGGGTTCGCGCTCTACCGGCATCGGATAAACATCTTTGACAGAGCCCACAAGCTCACCGCCAGCGTTCTCTAAAATCAGTTCCACCGCTTTTTGTAGAGCTAAGGCTGTCTCCTCTGGGTTCACACCCCGAGAAAATCGATAGGCAGAATCGGTGTCGATTCCATATTCCCGTGCCGTGCGACGCACCCCTTGCGCCGAGAAAAATGCCGACTCGAGAAAAATATTTTTTGTCGTGTCACTTACTCCCGAATGCAAACCACCAATCACTCCAGCCAGAGCAATCGCTCCGCCTTGATCCGCGATCACGAGCTCTTGATGTTTTAAGACATGTTCTTTTTCATCAAGCGCAATGAACTTTTCGTTCTCATGAGCAGTGCGCACGATCACTTCACCACCTTTGATATTGGCAAAATCAAAGGCGTGCATGGGTTGACCAAAATCAAACATAATGTAATTGGTGATATCGACGATGTTATTGATCGAGCGCAGCCCCACGTTCTCTAAGCGCTGTACCAGCCAGCGCGGAGAGGCTCCGACTTTGACCCCATGAATACGCGCGCCCACATAGCGCGGGCATAAAGCGGTTGCTTCTAAAAGAACCCGCACATCTTGGTCTTTGGCATTGTGAGGAAGTTTAAATTCCTCTTTCTTTTTTAATAAGGGACGATCGAGAAGAGCGGACAACTCATAAGCTAAACCGCGATGACTTAAACAATCCGCACGATTGGGGTAACGTTGATTTCGATGATGATATCATCCATACCAAAAGCAAGCGCAAAGGGCTTACCGGGATCACCGGTTTTAAAGGTCATGATCCCTTCGCTCGACTCACTTAAACCCAATTCTTTTTCCGAGCAGAGCATCCCTAACGATTCCACGCCGCGAATTTTGGATTTTTTAATCGCGAAATCTCCCGGCAACACTGCACCAGGCAAAGCCGCAATGACGTAATCGCCGCCCTTGTGATTTTTCGCCCCACACACGATTTGTCGAGGCTCACCGTCACCAGTATCCACTTTACAAACAGTGAGCTTATCCGCATCGGGATGTTTTCCCACTTCGAGAAGATGTCCCACGACTACATGTTGATAAGCCGCCTTTTGATCAACCACTCCTTCCACCTCAAGTCCTGCTTGAGTGAGCTTGCGTGAAAGTTCAGGGATGTTGTTACGAAAATCCGAAAGATCGATGTAATCGCAGAGCCAATTGAAAGAAATTTTCATCGCTGACCTACCTCAATTATTTGAATTGCTCTAAGAAGCGTGTGTCGTTTTCCATAAACAAACGAATGTCACTGACACCATATTTAATAATCGCCATACGCTCAATTCCAAAGCCAAAGGCAAATCCTTGCCATTCTTCGGGATCAAGACCTGCGGCCTTAAACACATTGGGATGCACAAGACCACTGCCGCCGATTTCAATCCAACCTGTGTGCTTACACATCTTACAACCTTTGCCTTGGCACAAGGGGCAGGAGCAATCCACTTCCGCCGATGGCTCGGTGAAAGGAAAAAAGCTGGGGCGAAAACGGGTTTTAATATTTTTACCGAAAAATTCGCGAATAAAATAGGAGATGGTTCCCTTAAGATCCGCCATCGAAACATTTTTATCGACGAGAAGCGCTTCGATCTGATGAAAGTGCGGTGAATGAGACGCATCGTAATCGTGGCGGAAAACTCCTCCAGGCGCTAAAATGCGAATCGGTGGTTTTTCCGTTTGCATGGTGCGAATTTGAATGGGACTCGTGTGCGTGCGCAAAACATGTTCGCCATCGATGTAAAAGGTGTCTTGCATATCCCGTGAAGGATGATCGGCAGGAATGTTGAGCGCGGTAAAATTATAAAAATCGGTTTCGATCAAAGGCCCGGTACGCACCGAAAAACCCACGCGGGCGAGAATATCGACGATCTCATTCATCACTTTGGCAATGAGATGCTCGGACCCGTTGGGGAGATAGGGCCCAGGTAAAGTCAGATCCAGCTCTTCTTCGGAAAGCTTCTTATCCATCTCTACGCGGGCGAGCTGGGATTCCTTCTCGTCATGCAAAGTGGTGACGGCCTGCTTGACCTCATTGACCAATTTACCAAAGGCAGGACGCTCCTCTTTACTAAGGCCTCCCATGTCTTTCATGATCAACGTGAGTTCCCCTTGTTTTCCGAGAAACCGCACTTTGACCTGGTAAAGAGCCTCGAGAGTTGTGGCCTCGTTTATTTCTTTTTGAGCTTGATTTTGTATGTCTTGGAGCTTTTTTGAAAGCATTCACAAAATATGATTGCGTCGACTCATTTTATCAATGATAAAGAGGTCAACATGGCGCACAAAAATCGTTCGAATTGGAGCCCGATGGGGTCCCATAAAGGGGCCCATCTTCGTCGTGGCGCACATAAGAAACCGCAAAAAATCCTCGACCGCGAGGAGGCCAACGATCGCCTATACGACATCCTTAGGAATCATGGCATGGAAAACATCTCCCACGAAGCGCGCCGGAAGCTGGTGGAGTTTTATATTTTGCTCATGGAGGAACAAAAGGAAAATAATTTTACCCGCCTTTTGAACTTTCGCGATGTGGCCATTAAACATTTTATCGATTGCCTCATCATTCCCCAGCTCACGGAGCTCACCTTTCCCCTTTTGGATGTGGGTACGGGTCCTGGCTTTCCTGGCATTCCCTTACGTTTGATCACCCCCGATACACACAAAATTATTTTGGCGGAAGGGGTACAAAAACGGGTGGAATTTTAAAAAGACACGGGAAACTTTAGAGCTCAAAAACCTCGATATTTTAGGAAAAAACATCACTCCTGAATTTGCCTATCCTGTGCAGGGCGTGATCACTCGTGCGGTGGAAGATTGCCGAAATACCTTGAGCAATGTGATTCACAGTTTGCAAGTGGGTGGGAAAGTGTTTTTGATGAAAGGCCCGAATGTGGACCCCGAAATCAAAGTCGCATTAAAAGATTGGGGACAGTACTACGAACTGGATCAAGATATTCCCTACACCCTTCCCAACACTCCCCACGAACGCCGCCTGGTAGTGTTTAAAAAAATTAAGCGCATGGAATTAGCTAAAAACGACGAGGATTGAGTATGCGTATTAAAAAAATTGAAAGTAATACCAATTCTATTTTTAAGGAACTTTCGACGTTGTTGACAGCTAAGGGCATAAAAAAGTCTCAAAAATGTCTGATGAGCGGGGAAAAAATTATTGCCGAGCATATCGCACGCCAGAAAGAAAATAATAAAGAAAGCTTTTTTATCTATCACCGCGAAGAGCATTCTCTTTTCTCTCTCTATCCGGCGCATCAGCTGATCCTGCTACCGCAACATTTGTATGCAGAACTAGATGTGGTCGGTACCCACGCCCCACTTCTATGTGCATTCACTTCCGAAATAAAATCGTGGAACCACAAATCCCCTTCTTCCAAACGGGAGATTCTTTGTGCCCTCGGCGATCCAAGCAATCTTGGCGCACTCATCCGCAGCGCAAAAGCCTTTGGCTTTGAAGATATCGTGCTCCTTAAAGAATCTGCCAACCCCTTCCTGCCTAAAGCGCTTAAAGCCTCTAGCGGCTTAAGTTTAGACATGCATTTTTATGAAGGCCCCTCTATTCAGGAACTTTCAAGCGAAGACACCTCTCTATTTGCTCTCGATATGCACGGCGAACCCTTAGAGTCTTTCTCTCCGCCATCGTCCTTGCGACTTCTTATTGGCCAAGAAGGGTTAGGCGTCCCACAAACACTCTCCTTTCAGCGCCTGGCGATTTCTATGGATTCAGGTGTGGAGTCTTTAAATGCCACGATTGCGGCCAGCATTGCACTTTACCAAATTTCTATGAGTCGTAAAAAATTATGAATCAGTTTATTAGTTTTCTTGGTATTTTTGTTTTTATTTTTATTGGCTTCGCTTTTTCTTCTAACCGTCGTGCGGTCTCGTGGCGTCTTGTCGCCAAAGCATTGTTACTGCAATTTGCTTTAGCCCTACTGGTGATTGGCATTCCGGCTCTGCACATCGACGGCCCTCTCGTATTTTTATTTGCAAAAGCCAACACCCTCATCTTACGTATTTTAAATTTTTCTGATCAAGGCAGTCGTTTTTTATTTGGTAGCCTGCTTGATACCGACAAACATGGTTTTATTGTGGCGTTTACCGTGCTTCCCACCATCGTGTTTATGTCATCGCTGATGTCGGTGCTTTATCACATTGGTATCATGCAGTGGGTGGTGCGCTTCTTTGCCTACATCATGCATAAAACCATACGCATCAGCGGAGCCGAATCTCTGTCTGCGGCGGCTAATATTTTTGTTGGACAAACCGAAGCACCGCTCATTATCCGCCCCTATCTCGAAAACATGACACCTTCTGAACTTTTTTGTGTGATGGTCGGCGGCATGGCCACCGTAGCTGGAGGCGTACTCGCGGCCTACGTGGGATTTTTAAAAAATCTTATTCCCGATATTGGCGGCCATCTTCTCACTGCGAGTATTTTATCAGCACCTGCCGCCTTGCTGATTGCCAAAATCATGTTTCCCGAAACCGGAAAGCCTGAAACCGCCGACTCCGCTCCACCCAAACATAAAAGTCCCTATGTAAATTCGATCGAAGCCGCTGCTGGTGGTGCGAGCGACGGCGTGTGGCTTGCGATCAATGTAGGTGGCATGCTCCTCGCTTTTATCGCTCTTATTTCTCTCGCCGATTATTTATTAATTCAAATAGGAGACGCCCTTTCCTTTTCCCAGTGGGCACCGAGCCTTTCCGGGGAAACACCGAAACTGTCTTTGGATTGGATTATGGGATGGATTTTTTCTCCTTTCAGTTTTTTTATGGGTATTCCGTGGTCAGAGATTCCTCTCGTCTCGGTGGTGCTCGGTAAAAAAACCGTGTTCAATGAATTCATCGCCTACTTGGATTTAGCGCAAAAAGGCGAAGGATTATCACAACGAAGTCTTATCATCGCCTCTTATGCGCTCTGTGGTTTTTCTAATTTCTCTTCGATCGCCATCCAACTGGGCGGCATCGGCTCTCTGGTTCCTAAACGCAAAAAGGAACTGGCCCTCTTCGGAGTTAAAGCCGTCATCGGCGGAAGCCTCGCTTGTTTTATTACGGCGTGTATAGCAGGGGTACTTCACTAATTCTCTCTCAGATACCCAACACCCGAGGAGACACTATAAACTTCGCCTTAACTCTTCAAGGCGTTCTCGACCTTCCTTTTGTTTACTCATAAATATTGAATGATTTTCATTCAATTTCTTTAACTTCAAGGCACAATCTTCGTCCTCTAAAATGATAACACCATCACCATCTACTGTTGGATCAAAATAACGCCTACGAAAAAAGGCCACATACTCCTCTTGATCAAAAAGACCCGCTAATTTTCGCGAGGGGTAATAGGTTTTTAAGTAATTCAAACCAATAGATCGAAAAGACGCAATTTCAATAACTGACGTAAATGGTTCTGATACATTAAGATTATCAATCTTTTCCATGTAATTATGATAATTTTCAATCCAATTTTCGACATTAGCTGTTGGGGTATTGTGCGCTAATATCTCTTTAATAATTTTTGTTCCTTTTGAATAATCAGGTACACTTAACCCAGAAGTGATCTCAATTGTTTTGATCCAAGCCGTACCATTTAAATGGCTCAGATTTAACATATTCAAATATAAACTGTTTATAGGATTTTCTGTTTTCTTATACTTTATAAATTTAAAAAATTCATTTTCGGCGGACATCATATCTTTTGCATTTGGAGCGATCTTTAAAAATGTGTATATACCATTCTCGGGATACCGTGCCTCTAGGTCTGTAAGGATCTTGATGCCTTCTAAATTTTCAGAATTTTTTGGAGATGAATTTTCAAGGAGATTGAGCTGGTCTGTTAAAATCAATGCCCGTATGAACAAACACGTCGGTGTATTTTCGGCTCGACTATAGGACAATGCTTTTTCACGATCATGTATTAAAAGTGCCAAAGCACAGCTCTTATCCTGAGCTAGGCTTCCGTTTGCTGCCATAAGCGCGCTATACAGCAACACTTTATACTCTTCGGACTTATAATCGGTGTATCTAATAAGCTCTGTCTTTTGATCTTTGCACAAATGATTGTTTTTAATTGCTGATGCCATTTGCTTTAAAGATAAGGGCGATCGCACAGCCTTGTCTTTCGCTTTTACTACGGTCTCAGGACTTGATGATGGGGATGGGACTGTTTTTTTAGCCGGCCTCTTCTTGACAGGTAATGTATGCACATGAGCTACGAGAGGTGATGAGTCCTCTTTAACAACTTTAGATGATGGCCTAACAAACAAGTAGATACCAAACACCAACACTAAGCATAAAACTACAATGCTACTTTTCTTGCTCATAAAAAAATTATCTTTTACCTAAGAGTGCGCTTCAAGCTCTAATTATCTCCAATCTAACACCCTGCCTAGAATTAAGACCTCACCAAAAAAGTGATGGCACTAATACACCTCGAAGTACTGGACATATGAACTATCCCGACCTTAGGCTTTCTTACTGAAACACTGTTCGCGACCTATGACCCGATTGAGGCCCTGCAAGGTCTTTGTTACTCTAGAGGAATGCGCATTATTATCATTTTCTTTGCATTTTTAATTTCTTTAGTGAATTGCCAACATAGTCAGCCGTTTAGACAGCCATCTTCAGTGGATGATCTCAAACAAGTTGAAGATTCTGCGACACTATCTCAACTCATCCGCAGCAATACCACCCACTACTGGCGGTGGCTGAAAATCAATCAAAAAAAATATCCTGAACTGACCGCCCCTCTTAAATATGAAGGGTTGATTTTTGGTGATCCCCATATGGGTAACTTTGCTCCCGCATTTGTACTCTTAAACAGTGGTAAATATGCGCTGCGCTTTGTTCCTGTGGATTTTGATGACATTGGGCAAGGGCCTTTTATTGGTGATCTCATTCGATTTATAATTGCCAGCGAAGCGGTCGATAGAAAAAGCGTAAAGAAAAAGGAGATTATCACATCGTATCTTTTAGGACTTAAAAATCCGAACATGAAATTAGATAAATATCTTCCCGATCTTATCGAGGATGCTCTCGCGATGACCGTGGACGATTTTAGCCAGCTGCAAGACAAATATGTTGATAAAAAAACCACTGCACAAAAATTTAAGCGCAAAAAGGATGAACTCGTTTCTTATAGTAATAAATCGATACGTAAAGATGTTACAGACTTACTTAAAAGTAAGGGCTATAAGGTTCTCGACATTGTACAAAAAATTGTAGAGCGCGGTGGCAGTAAAGATGCCCTTCGTCTATGGGCACTGGTCGAAGGCGGCAAGCACGGACATATTATGGAATTTAAAGAATGGCAAGAAACAGGCATAAGTGCTTACGGGGAACAAACTTCTTTACAAGAACGACTCAAACAACTTTATCCAATATTCTGGCCGAGACTCAATCCTGAAACCTACACCATTGTGGATATCAATAAAAAGCCGTTTTTTCTGAGAGAAAAACATAAGTCACTACTTGATATTCCTTACTCCGCAAACTCTGATCCAGAGCGTGTCTTTATTAATAAGTACTCCAATGCCTGCGCCATCGCTCTGGGACAAATACATGGAAGACAGGCTGCCGCAACCACATCATGGCTTAAGTGGCTAGAGCAACACTCTGTAGATGAATTAGAAGAAATACTACAGCCTACTATTGACGATTACTTAGATCTTGTCGAAAAAGAATTTGATCTTTAATTGTATTCAAAATAGCTAAATAAACGATACCGATAACATGAGTAGAGACACCACGCACTCTACCCCGTTACAATATTTTTTAAAAGCGAACCATCATTGATATAGGTAAGTGATCTGAATACCCTAATGGACGATCGGGTTTGTCCATAACATTAAATTTCATTGGGTAATGCTCAATAATGTCGTCGCTTTTCTCATCCTTCTCGTCAGCTTTGTATTTATAAGTTCCGGTTAAATCGGATGAGTAAATAATTCGGTAAGATTCTAGATTAATCTGCGGCAATGTCTTGTGAAACCAATTTTGACTCACGAAAAAACGGTCGAAGCGATTCCAAACATTGTTGCCCTCATAGTAACTACCGTCGGGAAAATAGGACTGTAAGTACGGAAATTTTTGGCGAGCCACGGGATGAACCTCCACAAGGTGGTTCTTCCATTTTGTGTTCAAAAGGCTTGGCGAGAAAACACCCTCTGCTTCCTCATTCGTGACATTAAAATCTCCAACAGCAATGATGCGACTCTCCTTATCTGTTTTCATGAGATTTTTAATATCTTCTACAAGTGCTTGCGCTGTTTGTATGCGGAATTTTTCAGGCGCACTTTGCGCAAGCCAGTGATTCACGTACAAATAGAAGCTTTGCTTAGTGGGCAAGTACTGAAACTTGACCCGGAATGGAGCACGCCCTGATGACTTCACGTAGCTTTCATCTTCTATAATGACTTTCTTAGGATTATAAAGAACTGCCACATCGATCCCACGATGCGTACCATAATCCGTCACCACATACTTTGTGTACCCAGCAGCTTTTGCAAACATTTGAATGACATTTTCATTTTCAACTTCTTGTAGAGCAAGGATATCTGGTTTACTGCCATGTTCAGTGATAACTTTTACCAATTGGGCAATCTTTTTTTGAAGTTTTTCAGGAGTCCAATCGATTTCTTCACATTGTTTCTTATAATAATCTGGCTTAACGGTCTGACACTCTTGTTGTTTTCCAGGGTAATCTTTTGGCAAAAAAGTATAATCAAACGAATTTTCGTCGTGAACGGCATCAAATAGGTTGTACACATTGTACGACATGATTTTGATTTCATTGCTTTGTGTTTTCTGAATAAAGACATCATCGTGCTGAGGTAATAACTCGATTTCTTTTGCCGATGAAAAAGATAGGAGCCACCCAAAAACCCACAAAATCATTTTATCCCCCTATGTATGCGCGAGCGACGAACCGCACGCATCACCACAAAAACCACTGCCCTAAACCCCTAGAGCACTAGTTACCTCGCACACGCCCTCTTGATTACTCGAATGCGAATTCCCAATCGCACACCCCTACCCTGCAAAGTTCTTTACAGGGTTTGGCATGTCACTATTTAAACACGTACCCGGGTTATAAAAAAACTACAAATTTACAAATTTGTATCTTTAGGATTTCGTCAGTTTTTATGATTAAAAACATATTGAAATCACTTAAGAAATTTCGACGTCTTTTTTGCAGAGAGTTAAATGTTTTTGACATGCACCAAGAATAAGCTGATTTAACAAAAGGAAACTCGGTTAACTGATCAAACCACAAGCAAATTTAATAGCTTATAAACCTAGTATAATTTAACTTGGAGTTGCTATCATTACAATTGTCAGCTCTGCAATCGCCACACTTATGAAAAAAGAAGATTATCATACAATACAAGACTCGTATCCGATTCGAGAAAGTCTATCATAATATCGAGCATCTCCTGTTTGTAGAGTTCCTCGCTGATAGGATCGGCCAGTTTTAATTCTAAGAGATGATAATGGGTTTCTAGTCGATCTTTTAACAACCCCGCCAGAGCAATATAATGGCTAAACGTATAGAAGGCGTAACGATCAATCATTTTTTCTCGAGAAACATTTTTCGAAATATAGGGTAACTCAGCAAAACGATTCCCCTTATATTTTCTCAAGATCATTTTTTCCATTTCGCTTTTGTTTTTTAATAAAAAGGGCGAGAGAACATAAACATTTTTAAGTGTATGCATGTAAATTGGAATCCAACGTAAGTTACGACGGAATTCATGAAAACTGTATTCCATAATATCGTAGGACAAACTCTTTGCTTCAATTTCTGGCAAAAGTTTTTCGCTTGTTTTAGTTACGATTTTTTTTATTTCTTGTGCAATAGTTTGGTGTACAATTTTTAATGATTTTTGTTTTTTCATCCTTCTCAAAAATTGAAGGTCTTTAGTGGAACTTTTAAAAAATTTTTTATACGAAATCAATCTCTGAGCGAGTACTTGCACCTCTTTCGCTTGAATCATAATCTCTTGTTGAATCTTATCGCTGTGTACAAACTGCTTTTTTTGCTGCAAAATTTTATGAAACGCTAACAGTTCATCTGTTCTACCAAGAGCATCTTCAAGAGATTTCGTGTCTGCAAGAAAGTTTTCCAGAAAAATCATCTTCTTTTTCGAACAACTATCTGCCTTGATAAGTAATCGCAGCAGCCCCTCAAGCCTAAAGCATGAAGTACGAACATCAGCCTCTAAAAGGGCAATATTGAGAAGCGTACTTTTGCTCGACTCTTGCACTCCTTCATAGGACCGCAGAATGGATTTAAACTCTTTTTTGAGCCATTTATAAAACATATTCCCCATACGGCGCATTTAGATAAACTAGCGCTATATCAAATTTAAACTACGCCTAGTACTGATTAACAATATCTTGGAATTTTTCAAAAATATTGTCATCTAAAAATTGTTTCATAATCTGAATCATATCTTTTTTAAACTGCGTTTCATCGAGATCATTTGGAATCCCTGCTTCTTCAAGCTTAAAATGTTCTTCTGCCGCATCCTTAGCATCTCCTGCCTTCTCAATATAAGCAGTCAACTTATAAAATAAAACGCGCTCAATAATTACAGGTGAATTTTCTGAATTAATTTGTGCGTATTTGCTATCTTTATACTCTTCGAGAAGCGCTTGCTCTTCAACAGTATATCCATCTGTTTTATATGGAGTTAAAGAATAAATAGACGGAAGACTATTAAAATAAATTGCAATCCAGCGAATCTCACGACGAAATTCGTGAAAATAATTTTCCATGGATTCATGGGAAAATTCTTCTGCTTTAAATCCAGGAATTAACTCTTCTGTAATTTTGGACTGAAAATACTCTATCTCTCCATCAATCGCACCGTTTACGAGGTGAATCTCACTCTTTCCATGTAACTCTTCTAAAAAATCAATTTTTTCTAAAGCACGTTCAGCCCCGCCCTGTTTAAAAAAATGAACCGAATCAATATCTTCCACCACTCTTTTGGATTGAGCGTCCACTTGTGCACGCAATTTAGCAAGTTTAGATTCTGGCGCCCCTTTTTCAATCGCTCTCTTTAGAGTGGTCAATACCTCATCCATTTTGCCAATAACGTCTTCAATAGTCTTCATATCAGAGTAAAGATCATGGATTTTATCACCTTGTTTCTTTTTAAAATCGTCCGATTTGTTTAATAGTCTCAATACACCTTGCAGTCGAAATGCCAACACCCTTGAAGACGATTTCACGATTGTGTACCCCAACAAATCATCTCCCGCATTACCGGATTGGTATTTCTCAACTATTTTGTCTTCGTATTCGTTTGCTTGAGTAATGCTACTTTGAATTTCTTCCTGCAATTGTACAAGATCGTTTTGCATCTGATCGTAGACGACGCCGGCTTGAGCTGTTGATAGAGAAAATAAAAAATATATAAGACTTAAAAGACGCATAGGTTCTTCTCCTGGGAAATAAAATATAAGGCTGGAAGATACTGCAATCTCCAATAATGCTCTAACCATTTACAGAAAGAAGGAAAAGTTTACATACTATTGATAGACCCTATTCCTCAAAGCCCCTCTTTATTCTTTTTGTGGACTGTGGACAACTATCTCACTTATCAAAATACATAATTGTTGGGTTTACACAACATGAGTTTGTATTGGGATAGTCAGCCAGATCTGAGTAGGAGATAGTTGTGAACCTCCTGTATTGGTGCCTCCTGGTCATCGTGACCAGGAGGACTTTAATCAAAGACATTTGATTTTTTTGAGAGAAAATAATGATCGCTCGATCACGATGATCGAGCGAAACGGGATTAAAAGGGCAGCAGCCCTTTTCGTCCTGGATGGACATTTCCACAACATAGCAACAAATTTTAGAAAGATTCCCCAAAGCACGTTAGCAAAGAAAATGGCATTGATGTCACGGGAGGGCGTTCCCACAAGCTCAAAATAAACCCGCCATCCCCACTTCCGGTAGGTTTTGTGGCAATCGCGCCATGGCGTTTTAAGGTCTGCATGTGCTCTTGTACATCGGTGTTAATAAGCCCCCAACGCTCGAAGCAGGAATTTGCTAATAGCAAAGCATGTTGGAGCTCTTGTAGTTTTCCTGCGTCGCCCAAAAGAGCCGCCTTGGCGAGTTCTACACTGGTGGCCATGTCGTGATCCACACTTTCCGCAAAAACTTGATCTTTCTCGGCAATTTTTTTAACCTTGCGAATACAGTCTGCGGTTACACCACGACGTCCACAGTGGGAAAGATAAAAGTGCGGTTTCCAATTGGGAATGAAGGGTAAAAATTCTCCAGGTGCTCGATATTCGATCGGCTTGCCTTCAAGCGCAATGGCAATATCTACACCGCTACTTTCTCCGTGAAATAAATCTTCAAGATTTTTTGAAAAGCGAAACAACTGATCCGAGGAAATCAAGCCCCATCTATTTAAAAGCCGCGAGAGCGATACACACAAGGCAGCGCTAGCACCCATACCTCCCACAAGAGGGATCGTATTGGTAATTTCGACAAGCCCTTTAAAATCAAAACGGGACTTCCCAAGATCTCCTAGGGCTTTATCGAGAAGACCCAAGAAAACCATTTCCATTTGCTCACTTTGCTCTCCCGTGCATGTCACATGTAAGGGGTCGCTACCTTCTTTATAGTTTACCGAAAGAGAACAGGACTGAACGGGAAAAACCAGAGCAGAAGAACCTCGTAAAACGGCATGTTCGCCGGCCAAAATCCATTTACCATAAACTGTGGAAATTATCATAACGGCTCCATATTGGTAAAACTGCGAATCGAAGAAAAGGTCTGTTGAAACTTTTGAGCCATGGCTCTTTGCTCGGATCGCCACAATAAATGAACATTAGGTCCTGCATCCATCGTCACCACAGGGCCATCATCTTGTCTTTGCCACAGTTGACGTGCTCCCATCAATAACTCCACGGATTGCGGCAACATGTAACCAAAGGGCGGTTGCGAGGTTTCAAAAAGACTGTGCATATCAAAAAATTCAGCCCACGTGAGCTCATAGATTTCCCGCCACGGTAGAGCCGTCGCATTGAGAAGTTTTTGTAGTTCATCCAGGCGCTTCTTAACCCGCGATGATCGATCTCCCATAAGAAGACTCGTCGATACACGCTGGTGAGCTTCTGATGAACTCACCGCTTTAACATCCGAGCTCACAATAAATACCTGATGCAGAAAATCTCTGTGCGGTGATTCCAGTACATGAATATCTTCGGCACCATCCCAATAAACAAAGTCCTCATAGAAAGAACGACAGGATGATCCCGAACCCAAGCGACTCCACTGTGCCTGTTGATTGTAGGGAACCTCTTGCTTTGTGATATCACCAAGAGCCAGGCAGGCACACTTGGTCAGCGCCGCAAAACTGGAAGCGGAACTGGCGATCCCACAATCGGATGGAAAATCATTTTTCGACTTAAGCAGAAAAAATTGATCCTGCACGCCCATTTGCTGCTTCAAAAACTGAAAATGGGCTAAAAATTTTTCGCGACCGCGGGTCGAAAGCTCCATCTTTCCATCGAGAGGCTCCCATTCGTCATGGGTTCCATCTCGTGGTTCAATGGTTACAAAAGATCGCAAGTGGTTCAATGTCAGCGACAACGACGGGTTGGTTCCCAGGTTTTTTCCGTCAGTGCGCTTTCCCATATATTTGATAAGCGCAATATTCGAAGGGGCACTGGCTTGCCACATCAAAGGCCACCCCCGGTAAGGTAAAAGGGCGGGGCTAGAGGGCTTTCATGGGTAGAGATGACTTTAAGTAAGTTTTCCGTTTCTTTTTTAGGAAGTAGAAATCCTTTTTGTGTCAGAACAGCAATCACATCGGCCCCCAAAGCACCACACCCTTTTGCATACAAAACATTTGGTTGTGCTGTGATTTTTTTAAGCTCGTTTTCTGTAGCCGAGTAAATCAGATTATTTTTTTGCAAAGCTAATGAGAATAACTGCAACCCCTGTAAAAAGGATGGTAAATCTTTTTGCACAAATGTTTTTACTACCAGTTGTGCAGCAACGCGCAAAGAGGCCTTATCACCTACACTCACCGCTTTAAGATGCTCGTGGGTATTTTGTTTGTCGTTTGTTTTGTATAATGTGAGATCCACGTTTGCAAAAGGCCAAGATACAAAATCAATGTTTCGCTCTTGCTTATTGATGACAGCAAAACCACTCCCCATCTGGGCTGCCACATCATAGCCACTAGGAACCACTTCTTCTGCAGAGAACAAACTGCAATAGACATCCACAGCTTTAAAAATCTCTTCTGGCATCATTGGGATACTCATAGAGTTGAGAGATAAATAGCAACCTATAAACTGCGCCGTCGATGCACCAAAACCACCCCGCCCCTGATAAGGGTCCGAGAAAAAAATATTATGTTTCGCAAAAAAATCTTGATTGTTTTTTATAAAACGGCCCGCAGGACTCTGCGGATGAAAAGGATGCTCACCACTGCCTTCTACAAGTTCAAAAGTAAACGAAGGCTCATGGCTATAAACAATGGCCGGGCCACCATCTAGAGCCACATACTCTCCCACTATAAATGTTTTACTGGGAATATTAAATTTCACTCGTTGCCTGGTGTTGCACGTTTTCTTTTACGGCACGCATTTTTTTAAGAGCCATGGTGGCATCCGATAAAGAAATACGTTTTTTTGCGGCAAGTACCTGCTCCAACAATTTTTGTAAAATAGGACTTTCGATATCATTCGCACCGGCACCCATTGCTAAATTTTTTATATGAAGCTTCATGTGGCCCTCGATAATTCCCACCGTGGTTAAAGCACGTAGGGCACCCAAGTTTTGCGTCAACCCCACAGCCGCACAGATGCGCGACAAGTGCGACGCCGACTCAATACGCATCATCTTCATCGCCATTTTAGCGGCGGGATGCAGTGAGGTCACACCACCTACAGTTCCTACGATAAGAGGTGCTAAAAACTCGCCAGTTAAAACACCCTCGCGATAGCGCCATCGCGTGATCGATTGATAACGCCCTTCACGACAAGCAAAAGCATGGATGCCTGCCTCTACAGCGCGCCAATCATTACCGGTTGCAATTAAGATAGGGTCAATACCGTTGAGTACTCCTTTATTATTTGTAGCCGCACGATAGGGATCAAGCTCAGCAAATAACGATGCCTCTTCGATCGCCTCACCCATTTTGGCATCTACATCTTTTAATACGATTTTTGCCTTAGTTAGTCGTGTGTCGACCAGATTCGATAAAATCTTCATGGTGACCGTTTCGCCGCTCACTTCTTCGAGAGGATGAGCTAAATACTCACACACTTGATTAATAACATTCGCACCCATAGCATCACAGGGATCTAGCTGTACATGCAAAACAGCCATCAATTTGCCATCTGGTCTCTCGATCGAACGCAAGAAAAGACTCTTCACGCCACCACCGCGGCGAACCATGCCGGCGGCCACTTCGCGGTTGAGTTCCTCAATCCATTTTTGTTCATTTTGCTCGACACATTTTTTAAGATTTGCAAAATCTTGGACTTGAGCTATCTGAATTTGACCAATAATAGTGTTCCCGATCACTTCCGTGGTTAGCTCGCCTGCTTCGCGAATCCAGCGCGCCGTCTTACTGGCCGCTGCGATAATTGACGTCTCCTCTACGGCCATAGGAATCACATAGTCGACGCCATCGATACGGAAATTGGTAGCAACACCAATAGGCAGTTGGAAATATCCAATTGAATTTTCGATAAAATGATCAGCAAGCTCAATCGAATCAATGCCACCACTTTTAAAAAATCCCACATCCTCGGAATCCATAGCTTTAGCGTCTAGTAAACGTTGATAACGTTGAGATAATTTTAATTTTGAAAAACCTTTGAAGAAATTTTCTAAATCCACTTCCATACCCTCTCTGTACGCAATCGCGAAATGGCATCCACTCCTGAACAAAACATCGCTACTTTTAGTTCATAGTCGAGCACATCAAAAAACTTTTGTAAAAATTCTTTTCCACGCAGAGCCTCTTGTAAAACAGGGCGTGCAATTCCCACCATATGGGCGCCCATGGCGATAAGCTTCGCTCCATCAAGACCTGAGCGCACACCGCCTGAAGACCACACCTCAAAAGGAAGGTAGAGCTGTGCCGCTTGATGGGTCGACTCCACCGTGGAAATCCCCCAGTCCCTAAATGTTTGACCGGCTAACGCCTGTACGGAATCTTTCCCGGCGCGCTCAGTTTCGACACGGCCCCAATGCGTTCCACCGCGACCACTGATATCCACCGCGCTTAAGCCACTGTGGCGTAACGACTCCAAAGTTTTGAGCGAAAAACCACAGCCCGTCTCTTTAAGAATAACGGGCACATCCAAAGACTGACAAATGCGTTCAAGGGCGTCTTTACCGCCGCGAAACTGCGGCGTTCCCTCGGGCTGAATGCATTCTTGTAGTGGGTTGGTGTGTATGATCAACCCTTGTGCTGCCAAAGAATGAATAAGCTCTGTGATCTCCTCTGTAGAGGACTGAATCAATTGCGAAAGGCCAATGTTGCCGAGCAGTTTTAAACGGGGAAATTCTTTACGCAACCGGCGGCACTCTTGAGCCGCCGTCGGGTCTGTCAGTTGTCGGCGCTGAGAACCAACCGCCATGAGAATATTTCGCTCCTCACAGACCGATGCAATAATGGAATTTAATGCTTCTGAACCCATATGCCCCAACGTCATCGATGAAACAAAAAAAGGAGACGAGACCGGAAGCCCTAAGGTTGAAGTTTGAATGTTGATATCGGAAAAATTAAGGTCGGGTAGAGCCTCATGAATCATCTCTACCCGTTCGAAGCCAGCAGGAACGCCCGACTGACTTTGAGCGGATAAAGAGATATCAATGTGATCTCTTTTTCTTTTCTCAAAGTCGAGCATAAGGGCCTCCCCTATTTAGGCATAACTTTTTGAACTAAATCAGAAAACCCTTTTGGATCAAAAACAGCCATATCTGCCAACACTTTGCGATCTAAACCAATTTCACTTTTAATTAAAGCACCCATAAATTTGGAATAGCTCACACCATTTAGTTTTGCAGCAGCAGAAATACGCATAATCCAAAGTTTACGGAAATGACGCTTTCTTTGTTTACGATCGCGGTAAGCGAACGCTAAGGCACGATCGTTTCTCTCTTTAGCGTAAATGAATAAACGACTGCCTGAAGAATAATAACCACTAGCTCTTTTTAAAACTTTATTTCTGCGTCGACGACTAACGACACCACCTTTTACTCTCATCGCAAGCCTCCTTAAATATTAAAACATCTGCGCGTATTAGGCAGATTGGCTGGATCAACATAAACCACATCACCAAGGTGACGTTTTGCTTTTGACGATTTATTTTTAAGTAGATGGCGTGTTTTAGTTTGGCGACGTTTAATTTTGTCGCGACTCAAAACACGTAGGCGCTTCTTAGCACCTGAGTGCGTTTTTGCTTTCATTTTGTTCCCTTCCGTAAAGGCGAAGACTTCAATCTTGCTTAAAACCTCTACAAGACAATTTATGTGGCTTTGATTTGTAGCGAAAAAGTCCGGCAATGACAAGTGGTTAAGTCGGTCCATCTGTGGGTTTTTTAGACCCACATTAGTACCATACCCCCATTTTTCTTGCTCCAGAGCATTTCCCTATTTGCTTAGGGCTTCTTCTCTCATGTTGATGCGTGGCGTAATGTTGTAATTTAGAGTCCTAAGGAGCCGCAGGAATGGTCATTAGACCTTTAAAGAGCTAGGGTTGAGAACAACCTGACAAGACCAAGTGCCTTTTAAACAAAAAACGCACCAACAAGGGTGCGTTTTTAAAAGCGCTAAAATTCGCAGTAACTTTGTAAAACGAGGCTCTAGTTAATACCATCATTTGTATTGGTTAACGTTTTCGCCTGATTGATCGACCATGTATCCACATCCGCACCCGAATTAGGGCGAATATTGGCTGACGCACACGCCGTAAATGTTCCACTGGCACTGGTTGTAGCTACGGTACAAGTGTTCACGGCATTGGCTGCGAAAGCACCCGATGTGACTTCCGTCCACGTGCCATAACCACCACAGTTATTCACTGTACTCACACATGTTGTATTATTAGGACCATAAGTCGGTGTTGCACCGTTTTGCGATGTAATACGGTAATGCACCTGTCCTGCAGGATTAAAACCAGTACCCACGAAGTTTCCAGGAAGAACACCCATTTCTGCCTGTGTGGCCATTGCGGCGACATAGTAGGAGTTTAATAATGTCATACCTTCTTTTTGGCGCGCTTTGGACTGAAAAGACTGATACTGAGGTATCGCAAACGTCGCCAAAATGGCGATAATTGCCACCACAACCATCAGCTCGATAAGTGAAAAGCCTTGTTGATTGAGTTTAAATATTTTTTTCATATGCAAACCTCTTTTAATGATTTTTTAAAACATCCTTCACGATAAGCTTATCGGTAATAAACTTTTAGCCTCAATCAATTCGAGATAAAAAAATTTTTATTTTCGCTAAGTATGCAAAATAAAATCGTTTTTTTATACTAGACGTACGCAAAACTCCACCTTAGTCGTACTCCTACCTGCTATGCTAGAGGAAATACCAAGTCCACGCTACTCTAGTATCAATATGAGAATTTTGCTAATTGAGGATGACAAAGAAATTGCCCAATTCATTTTCCAATACCTAAATACGAAAGGTTTAGCCGTTACAATTTGTCGGCAAAGAGATGAGATCAATAAGGTTTTAAAAAAACATGAAGATTACGATTGCATCATTATGGACCGCTTGATCGAAAACTTCGATATGAAATATTTGGTTCCTGATCTAAGAGAGCATTGGCCGACAGCCCCACTGATTGTTCTCTCCGCCATCAGTACTCCTGAAGAAAAAACGGAACTCCTCAACATGGGCGTGGACGACTATTTAGGAAAACCGTTCTCGGCTGGAGAGCTACATGCCCGCATTCAAGCACGCTTAAGATACAACCAAAACCAAAGTCCTAATAATTCCGAGCAGTTTTTACAAATGGGTAATACCGTCGTTGATGTCATCAAACGCAAAGTAACCGTCAGTCATGAACAAATAAGTCTTCCCAGCAAAGAGTTTCTTCTTTTACAAAATCTTATGAAAGACCCTGGAAAAATATGGAGTAAAATGGATTTGCTTGAGTCTGTTTGGGGAACTTATCTTAAAACTGAAACAAATGTCGTCGAAACAACCATAATGAATCTCCGCAAAAAATTGGCCGATCTCGGCTCCAATCTGCAAATTAAAAATTCACGAAATTCAGGGTACTGGCTTGAGAGTTAGATACTTTCTCATCACCGCTATTGTGTTAATCAACGTGTCGTTATTCTCGCTATTCGTACATAATTATTTTTCACACAGAACATTTGTGGAAAACATTGATTTTCGCCTTCTACAAACAGCTAGCGTCCTCAGAAAATTTAAATGGAATGATCCACAAAGAATGGAAACCCAGAAAGTTGAAGAAGTCATCTATAGTGTCCTTGGGCCAGATGAGGTCGATAAATTTTTTATTGTTCGTTCTGCCGATGGACGCATTTTACTTAAAAATAAAACTACAGATCTCTTGCGCCTGTCTGAATTAAGAACAGATCCCAAATGGTTGAATGTGGTCGTCAACGAAACCCCTATTCGTGTATTAAATTTGCATCTTCCCGAAAACGACGGAAAAATCTTACAAGTCGGAATGATTGTAAAAGATGAAAATTCCAACTATTCCCACTTCTATTTAACTCTGCTATTTTTATCGATAGGAGCGTTAGGGTTTCTTTCTAGTTGGCTTCTGTCTGGACTGCTTTTCTCCCCTATCAATCAACTCGGGCAATTTTTGTCCTCTACGGCAAAAACATTAGACAATCGTAAATCTCTCCCGGGAGTTCCCGGCAAATTTTATCAGGGATTTAACAAAAATGATGAACTGAAAACTCTCGCCAACAATTTAGATACACTTCTCAATAAAATAAATAACAACAATAAAATGTCCCGCCTGTGGGCCGCTCAAATGGCTCATGAGTTAAAAACTCCGTTAACACAACTGATGCTCCATTTAGAAAACCAAAGTGAACTACGGCATATCGATCACGAAAAAAGCTTTCGCTATATTCACAATATCAAAAACATCATTAATTCTTTCTTAGACTGGGCCGAACTCGAAAACAGCTCCGCTCCGTCTCAACATGCCTCGCTGGTTCCAATAAAAGAAGTTCTCGTCAATGCCATCGATAGTCTTACAGAAGACACAAAGCAGCGAGTTCACTTAGAGGTCACTACTGATTTGTCCTTGCCTTGTAACGTCAATCATTTAGCGCAGTTGATACAAAATTTAATAAGCAATGCTTTAAAATATTCCCAGGGACAAGTGGAAATTCTGGTCAACAGTACAAGCATGATCGTTTCTGACCATGGCTCTGGATTTCCCGAAAATGTCATAAAACATCTTGGAGAGCCTTTTAATTTTGGCAACTCCGCAACACCCTATAAAGGCCACGGACTTGGCCTCGCATGGGTAAAAACAATATGTCACTTATATCACTGGCGTCTGGACATAGACTCCACGACATCTGGGACTCGCATTACAGTGGATTTTTCTCCAAAAGAAAACTAGCACGTGCTCTAACTTGGTTTAGACTCCACAGCAACATGCTTCTGTTTGTATTCCTTTATCTTAACTGCATCTGGAGCAAGAATCATAAACATCTGTCGTCCCTCGCTCTTTGGCTCTGCTTCTATTATAGCAAGATCCGCTAAGTCTTGAGCGAGCTTTGCCATAACCTCGCGGCCTGTATCCATCTGTGACATTTCGCGCCCTTGAAAACGCATACTGACCTTGACCTTATCACCCTCTAATAAGAAGCGACGGGCGTGCTTCATCTTTACATCCAAATCATGCTCATCAGTACGTAAGCGAATTTGGATCTCTTTTAGTGTAATAATCACTTGCTTCTTCTTATTGGCTTGGGTTTTCTTTTTGTTTTCGTATTTCCACTTGCCATAATCCATAATTTTACAAGTTGGTGGTTGAGCCTCGGGAGCCACCTCTATTAAATCTAATCCAAAATCCCGCGCCAACTGCTGAGCTTGCATTGTTGGATAGACTCCGAGCATTTTACCATCTGGCCCAATCACCCGCACTTCGCGTGCACGAATTTGCTCGTTGATATTAAATGGATCGTTCTCATTTTTTCGAGGACTTCGTGGAAAACGATTTGTCTCGCCCGATCCTTTATTGCCTTGATATCCCCCAGAAAATGGTTTTTTAAACGGTGGCTTATTAATGGCTAGTCTCCTTCGTTAGCACTGGTATTTTTGTTATCATCAAACAAAGATACCAATGACTTGGTTTTGTATTCATCTAAAAGTTTTTTTCTAAACTCATTTGTTTCCATAAAGTTGAGCATTGTTCCACTGCGCAAGCGCACAGAAACGGTTTTCTGCTCCATTTCCTTATCACCAATAATCAACATATAAGGAACCTGCTGCAACTGGGCTTCGCGAATTTTATAGCCTAGTTTTTCGTTGCGATTATCATAACGAACACGAACACCTTCTTTAACAAGAATATTCTTAAGCTCTTGGCAGTAGGCATCTTGGCGATCGGTCACATTTAAAATGACCACTTGTTCTGGAGCTAACCACAATGGAAATCGACCTGCACAATGTTCGATGTAAATTCCAATAAAACGCTCTAGAGTTCCCAGTATCGCGCGATGAAGCATAATGGGTGTGTGCTCCGCATTGTCATCACCTACATATTTTAAATGAAAACTCTGTGGCATATTGTAATCCACTTGTACAGTGCCTAATTGCCATGTGCGCTTCATCACATCGACAAAATGTACTTCAATTTTAGGTCCATAAAAGGCCCCATCGCCAGGGCTCACTTCATAAGGAATCCCTAACTTTTCCATAGCACCAAAAAGAGCGCCCTCCGCTTTATCCCACGTCTCGTCACTTCCCATACGCGCTTCGGGACGAGTGGCAATAAGCACCTTGTACTCATCCATTCCGAGGGTGCGATACACTTCAGCCAAGAAAGTCATAAAACTTTCCATCTCTGGCTGGAGTTGATTCTCTGTACAAAAAATATGGGCGTCATCTTGACTCATAGAACGTACACGGGTGAGTCCATGTAACGCTCCGCTCGCCTCATAACGATGAAGTCTTCCAAAATCCGCGATGCGATAAGGCAGTTCACGGTAGGAGTGGTGTTCGGAGCCAAAAAGCAAACAATGGCCTGGGCAGTTCATCGGTTTCACGCCCACTTCGGTTTTATTTTCTCCAATATGACTAAAATACATATTGTCTTTGTAATGAGCGTAATGACCAGATGTCTTATAGAGTTCGGCATCATAAATTTGCGGTGTGATCACTTCCTGATAGCCATATTTGCGATAAAGCTCACGAATATAACCCGCAAGCTCATTGTAAATGATTGTCCCTTTGGGGGTAAAAAATGGCATACCCGGAGCCCAATCATGAAACATGATCAGGCCCAATTCGCGGCCGACTTTGCGATGATCACGTTTTTTAGCCTCTTCCAAATTATGCAGATGTTCTTTAAGTTCCTTCTTATCGTAAAAAGCTGTAGCGTACACACGTTGCAACTGTTTATTTTTTTGATCTCCGCGCCAATAAGCCCCGGCTATAGAGAGCACCTTGACGGCTTTCACCTGACCTGTGGATTGCGTGTGAGGTCCACGACAGAGATCAAACCAATCACCCTGCTTATAAATAGAAACTTCTTTTGCACCCAAATCGCGGATGATCTCAACTTTGTATGTTTCGCCCATCTCGCTGAACACTTGGACAGCTTTCTCAGAAGACCACACTTCACGTGTTAATTGCAGATCGCGCTTGATGATCTCACCCATACGAGTTTCAATTTTTTCGAGATCTTCGAGAGTTAACGGCGTTTCTGTATCGAAATCGTAATAGAACCCTTCCTCGACGACAGGGCCAATCGTCACTTTTACATTTTTAAATAGCTCCTGAACCGCTTGTGCCAGAATATGTGCACCAGTATGACGTAAAACATCACGACCTTTTTCGGAATTGGCGGTGACGATTTCGAGATGATCGCCATCATTTAAAATGGAGCGCAAATCGCGAATTTCTTTGTCGCCATTTATAATTCCACCCACACAATTTTTTGCCAGTCCCGGACCAATAGACTCTGCCACCTGTAATATTGTTGGAGGTATGGAAAATTCTTTTACCGACTTATCAGGAAGTTGTACGCGCACTACAGACATTCGCTTAAAACGTCGTAAAGATGAGATATTTTTGAGAAAAATTAGAGTTCATCAGGATGAATCTTAATCAACATGACGCTTAAAATCAACCAAAACATGAATGATCTCACTAAGAGACCATTCTCTTGTGATGCGCGCGGTCGCAATGGAAAGAGATCCTTCGGCTAAAGCCTCAGGATGACAACCGCTGCCACTTTTTTAGTACGTGACGTGGTGATGGATAGATTCTTCGCGACGAGGATCTTTGATTGGAATGAGATTGTGTTGACCCAAAAAGCGAGTCACAATAATACCAAAAACACCAAGGAAACCAACAAAAGCACCGATTTCCATCCATGAGAAGGCAACGTATTCATGGCTGTAGTTCGGGTATACGAGCCAATAAATATCCACATACTCCATAACTAAAATCAGAATACATACCGCCGTTAAGTGAGCTGGAGTACGTTTTGCCCAACGAGGCAACAATGCCAAGAAAGGAACAATAAAACGGAAAACAAGAAGAGCTAAAGATATATACAACCACCCGCCGTGCGAGCGATCGATGTAGAAAATCGTTTCCTCGGGAAGATTGGCATACCAAATAAGCATAAATTGTGAAAACGCTATATAAGCCCAAAATACAGTAAACCCTTTTGTTAATTTTCCGAGATCGTGAACATGCTCGATAGTGACTAACCCTTTGGCTAAACCATTTTGCACAACATACAAGGCCATTAAAGTTAATAAAGCCAAAGAAGATTGAAATAAACCAGCAAAACAATAAACACCAAAGATCGTGCTAAACCAATGGGGCTCAAGGCTCATTAAAAAATCCACACTAAAAAAGGAAAAACTCAGGGCAAAAACTAAAAGAAACGCCACCGACCACTTAAGGGCACACACGGTCCAAGAATCTTTTCCATCGTTGTCTTGCGACAATGAAAAACCAACGATTTTTTTAGAAAATAAAATCCACGCCCCAGCAAAGATAGCAAAACGAATAATAAAAAAAGTTTTATTTAAATAAGCGGCTTTTCCCTGAAGAATCGCATCTTTTGCCACTTCATCAGCATTGAGCCACAAATAAAGATCTTTACCGGCAAAAATCACAATGGGTAAGCCCAAAACAAATACAAATGGGATAAAAGACGCCAGTGCCTCTGCTAAACGACGCACGTTCACGCTCCATCCTGCGGACGCCACATGTTGGATCGCTGTAAAAAACAAGCCTCCCATAGCCATACATGTAAAGTAGAAAAAGCTGACTAGATAAGCATGCCATGCTCTTTCGTGGTTAACAATAAACCCAAGAACGAGCAGTGCGAAACCTAAGCCCGCCATTGCCATCATGGCCATATTAGCCGTATTTCCCAGTTTAAATTTTTGTGGACTGACGTTTTCGATATTTAATCCTGACATGAATGACTCCACTACTTTGTTTCTGATTGTAATTTACGAACATATGCAACGACGGCCCAGCGATCTTTGCTCCACGGCATTTGGTTAATATAGGCGCCCATCACCCCTTGCCCATCGGTAATTATATGAAAGATCTGACCATCTTTAAAGTTGCGCACTTTATCCGTCATTAACGACGGCGGCTTTATCCCCTGAAATTTACTTGCTACTGGTCCATCGCCAAGACCTTTTTCGCCATGGCAAACAAAGCAGTAATTATTGAAATGAATTTTTCCGAGAGCCAATATTTTTTCATCAGTGGTTCCCGTGTACGGATTTTTTAAGTTGTTCGCTGCACCCTCAACATTGCCTTTGTACAAATACACTTCTCTGTTCATCGCCGCAGTTCCATCTGGTGGAACAAGCATCGACGTCTTATCGCGATGTTGCGGGATAAAATCTTGTGCTTTTAGTGCGGGTTGCTCCATCATATCTTGAATAATCTCGACGTTCGCCTCATTACCCTTGGGACCACAACCGGTAAGACCCATCATAAAAACAACTGTAAACAGTCCTACGAAAAAAAACATTGCCCAGCTCAAAGAACGATCACTAACCATATTAAAACTCCACAACTCGACGCACTTCTTCGGCGCCAATCTGTTTAAGAAATGCTTCGATTTTTTCAGGGCTATACCCAGGTTCAGTATCTGGAATCCATAGAGCAAACTTGCTACATGTTAAATCGGGGTCGATGATTGGCGGATCTACTTGTGGCAGTTTATTTAAAAAGAACATCGCTCCCACGGAACTTAGAGCTGCAAACAGAATCGTTAACTCAAAAGTCACAGGGATAAATGCTGGTAAAGAGAAATACGGTTTCCCTCCCACATTAAGTGCCCAACTTACAGCTGATGTCCAATATTCTAATAACAGCCCCAAGGAACCACCCATCACTCCAGCAATGAATGTGACATAGGGGATTGAACTTCTCTTAATACCAATTGCATCTTCCATACCATGTACAGGAAAAGGAGTGATGGCATCGAAGTGTTTATAACCTGCTTCGCGCATCTTGTGAGCGGCTTCCACAATTTTGTGATCGTCGGACCAAAATCCCACAACTCCCGATAAACGTTTCTTAGCCATGATGCTCTCCTTTTTTGCCAACATGAAGCACAGGTTTTACTTCTGCAATAGACACCGCAGGGAATACTCGTAAATAGAGCAAGAACAACGTTAGAAACATACCAAAGCTTCCGATAAGGACAAAAGCATCCCATCTTGACCATGCATACATTCCCCAGTTTGATGGAAGATAATCGCGATGTAGTGATGTCACTGTAATCACGAAACGCTCAAACCACATTCCAATGTTCACGAAAATCGAAACGATAAACATGACCGGAATGCTTCGACGCGCCCATTTAAACCAGAAAATCTGCGGAATAAATACGTTACAAGAAACCATGATCCAGTAAGACCACCAATACGGCCCGAAAGCGCGGTTGACGAAAGCGTATTTTTCGTAAGGAACTCCCGAATACCAAGCGATAAAAAACTCCGAACCATAGGCATAGCCCACCATCATCCCTGTGGCCATGATGATTTTATTCATCGCCTCCATATGATCTATGGTGATATAATCTTTAAATTTAGGAAAACCTATGCGCACAAGAGTCAAAAGTGTCACCACCATACCGAAACCAGAAAAAATGGCACCGGCAACAAAGTATGGAGGGAAGATCGTTGTATGCCAACCTGGCAATGACGACACGGCGAAGTCGAAAGATACGATCGTATGAACCGAGAGAACAAGTGGTGTGGAAAGTCCGGCAAGAAGCATGTACACCATTTCGTAATGGCTCCAGTGGCGAGTTGTTCCGCGCCAGCCGAGAGATAATGCACCGTAAATCTTACGACGTAAGCCACTTTTAGCGCGGTCACGAAGTGTGGCAAAGTCCGGAACCAAACCCACATACCAAAACACCATGGATACTGTGGCATATGTTGATACAGCAAATACGTCCCACAAAAGTGGTGAGCGGAAGTTTACCCATAAAGGTCCGCGCTGATTCGGATAAGGAAAGAGCCAAAAATCAAACCAAGGTCGCCCTGTATGAATCAACGGGAAAATCCCCGCCGTCATCACCGCGAAGACGGTCATCGCTTCCGCAGAACGTGCAACAGATGTACGCCATTTTTGTCGGAATAAAAAGAGAATGGCCGAGATCAGAGTGCCTGCGTGACCAATACCAATCCAAAAAACGAAGGTCACAATCATTGTTCCCCAACCCACTGGGTGGTTCACGCCGAGAAGACCCATCCCGGTAGATACAATCATTCCGATTGTGAAGAGGTAAAAAAGTAGAAGTGCTTTAGCACTAAAAAACATACTCCACCAAGTTTTCCCTGGCATAGTTTCTACCGGTTCACAAATATCATTTGTGATGTCTTTATACGTTTTGTTTCCAAGTACAAGTGGCTTTCTTTCTATCATGTGTGCTCTTCCTTGTTGGCATGTCCGTTGGAATGTTTCTCAGTATGATCTTCATGGTGCGGAGAACTCATAATACGATCGGTGTTACGTATTTTAGCCATGTAACGAACCCGCGGAGCGGCGTTCACTTCTTCAAGAAGTGTGTACTGGCGTTGCGCTTCGAACATTTTGCTCACAGCACTTTCTTTATCGTTTAAGTCACCAAAAACGATAACTCCTGTCGGACAAGCCTCTTGGCAAGCCGTTTTAATCTCGCCGTCTTGTAATGGACGGTTCTCCACTTTGGCAATCGACTTGGCATCTTTAATACGTTGAACGCAGAATGTACATTTCTCCATCACTCCGCGCGTACGCACAGTAACGTCTGGATTTAAAGCCATCTCAAGTGGTTCACGTCGATAGTGGCTATCATAGTAGAACCAGTTAAAACGACGTACTTTGTATGGGCAGTTATTCGAACAGTAACGAGTTCCCACACAGCGGTTATAAACCATGTCGTTTAAGCCTTCATCGCTGTGAACAGTTGCTAACACTGGACAAACTGTTTCGCAGGGAGCGTTCTCGCAGTGCTGGCACATAACAGGTTGAAAAACAGCATCTGGTGCGCTCTCATCGCCCTTGTAGTAGCGATCGATACGAATCCAATGCATCTCACGACCCTGGAGAACATATTTCTTTCCAACAACTGGAATATTGTTCTCAGAGTAGCAAGCCACCATACAGGCGGAACAACCCGTACACGTGTTAAGATCAATCGCCATTCCCCATTTATTGCCATCATATTTATGTTTATCCCAAATACTGAAAACTTTATGGCGATGAACAGGATCTGTGCCCTCTTTGTAATTTTTAAGAGAGGACTCAGCAATAATCTGACGACCTTCCATTGAATTATGCCCTTGCGTAATCGCAAGTTCATAGGTTCCCATTATTTTTTGAACTTTAACAGGCAACCCAGAGTAACGAACTCCCTCGTTATCCACTTTTGCCAAAGTATAGGCGTTGACACCGATATTTTTCGCAAGGTTCATTCCCTTTGTACGTCCATAACCTACGGCTAAACCAACAACATGAGAGTTTTGTCCAGGCATAACATACACAGGAACATTCAACTTTTGCCCGCTGACTTCGATCTCCACCATTGATCCCATTTTTAAGTGTTTCTCTTTGGCAAACTGCGGGGACACCGTCAGGTAGTTATCCCACACTGTTTTGGTCACTGGATCCGGTAGTTCTTGTAACCACGAAACGTTAGCTAGAGCTCCATCGAGTAAGGCCGCTTTCGGATACAGCACAAGCTCTATGTCGTTACCAGATTTTTTAGCATCTTTTAACGCCGAATATGCCGATGAATTAAAACTGCGCCCTGAACCCGAGCTCACACTACCGCGAGAACCTGATTGCAAATAATCAAACCAGTTTTTCTCAGAGCCTAACGCTTTGACCACATCGGCCTTGAGATGATCGTGATAATTTTCTGAACTGGTAATTGGTTTACCAAACGCTTTTGCCCAGGCGATTAAGCTATCTTCAAAGCTTCGTGTATCATTGATTGGACGAATCGTCGGCTGCTGGATAGTTTTTAAACCCGTGGCAAATTCATACTCGTTCCAGTTTTCCATAGGATGACCGCAAGGAGCAATAACATCAGCCAGAGTTGCTGTTTCATCAATCCAATTGGTCGTTGTGATCAAACCTTTTAATTTTTGTACCACTTCAGAAAACTTAAACTCAGCAGGAAAAGCGTACATTGGATTTATATCGTGAACAATCAACGTGGTCACTTTTCCAGATTCGATATCTTTTACTAATTCTAGCAAATCCTGAGAGGAGCCATTGCGCCAACGAGCTGCGCCTTGAGTTGTAATTGTTTTTCCTTCGTTACCCAGCAAGCTATTTAGTGAATTGATCACAACTTGTAGAGCCACACTATTGGCTGATTCTGTTACCATACCACCGGATATCACAATACCCTGGCCTGCATGACTTACTAAATTTTTAGCAACGTAATCGATAGTCCCTGAATTCAATCCGAGCTGCTCATCACTAAGTGCATTGGCACTTACCGCTTCGGAAATAGATCCATCTTTTGCTTTTGCCACTGCTTTTAACAGGCTACACGCCACCGCTAATTGATGAGAGGCGCGAATCGGATAATTATCATCCGCATTGAGTGTGGTTAATGATGGTATAGAGTGGAACGACACAAGGCGCGCCATGTTTCCATCTGGGTTACGTGCCTTGGCAAAGTCATTAGTAAACTTTACTGGAGTTAAATATGTTCCTAGGAAATCCCCATCGATAGAGACAATGTATGCCGCCTTATCAAAGTGATAGGCAGGAACAAGATCTGTACCATAGCTTAGCTGTTGGGCTTTGCGAACAGAATCCGTAGGTAGCGGATCCCATGTGTAACGGCTACCACCAACTGCGACCGTAAACTTATGTAGAAGTTCTTGCGAAGCAGGAGATGGATTGCTGGTAGTTAAAATCCCTACGCCACCTTCTTTAAGCTTCGCCACCACGCGCGTATCTAATTTCTCCCAAGTTGCTCCGACAGAGATAGAGTCTTTACGATTTTTTGGATTAATAGAGTTGATGGTTGGCTTTTGCACACGATCTGGATCGTAAAGACTTAACAGGTGGGCACTGGCACGTGCACTTAAGCCGCGGCCATTTAGAGGGTTATCATTGAGTCCAGCTACAAATAGCGGACGCCCCTCTCGGGTTTTAATCCGTACGCTGATACCCTCTGTTCCGTCAAAATAGGCTGAGGCGTAATAGTTGGGAAGGCCAACAATCAAATCACCGGGGCGTTTATTGTAGGGAATAATTTTTTGTACCGGGCGACGTACGCACGCCGCTGCCGTAAGTGCCACACTCGCACCCATAAGCTTCATGAATTGGCGGCGAGCAAGACCATCTTTACCATCTTCCGACTTTAGCGGTGAAGATAGAAACTCATTTTCCAAAGTTTGCAAAAACTCAGGAGTTTGGTATTTTTCGTCGAGGCTTTTCCAGTAGTCTGTTTTGATCTCCATTTTGACGCTCCTTAGTTGTGACAGGTTGAACAGTTCTGCGGACCTTGTGGCTGCGATTGTCTATGACAATCCATACACCAACCCATCGACAAACTATTTATTTGCTCGATCACATCCATTTGTTTGACATCACCATGACACTTTTGGCAGGCGACAAAGCGATCTTCAGGCTGACTGAAGCGATGCACGTGAGCACGGTGATTAAACTTAACGAAGTCTGGCAACATGTGCACTTTTACCCACTCAATGGTTTCACCATTAAAATATTTTTCTTGTAATTGTTTGATCGCCGGTTTGTCGATCGCGACCATTTGATGGCAATTCATACATGTATTGAGTGCGGGAATTGCTGAATGCTTGGCGGACTCCACTTGAGTGTGGCAATACAAACATGGAATTTTGTTATCCCCAGCATGCAATTTGTGTGAAAACGGAAGAGGCTGAGTTGGTTTAAAACCAGTATTGTAACCAATACTACCCCACTTGCATCCCGCTGTTGAAAATAGAACTAGGCTCACGAAGAGACACCACTTTAATGGGTGTTGAATCGCCATCCGCACTCCTCTCTGAAGTCATCACTTGCCACTACGGCGTTCTTATAAGATGTACGCACCTTATTTAATTAATTGTGTTGAACATTCATCATTTAACTAAATAATTGAAAAATGGAAATAATATTTTGAAAACGCATTGAAAAACAAAAGATAAAACACGCCGCAACATGCACGTTATTTAAGATGAGCGCATTGATCTAACTGATTCAAAAAAACAACACGCCTACATTTTCTGCAATTTTTAGCGCACAAAACTTTGTCCCGGAAACAATTTGTCGTACTTTTTATCATGCTTCTCTTGAACAAATCAGAGTCGAAATAAAAAATTATGTTACTTAAAATTTAAAGAAGAACCCTATGTAAAAATAATCTTTAACTTTATTAAATGATCATAAAGATAAGAAATTGCTTAATAAAAAAGATATACAAGCAATCAATTCTGCTAAGGCTCAACAAAACGTCAGCTGTCTCCAATCTATGCACGCAATAGATTAATGACAAAAGCAAAAAAGACGTACAAGAACTCAAGGCCGACGAAAGCGGCAACGTACTCAATGCCCCCGGCACCGAATCCATAAGAGTGTAAACCAGCGCCTAAAACAAAGTTCACCCCATACCAAGCCATCATGACTAAATTAAAGGCAATGATCGAACCGGCAAGCATGCCAAAGTTTTTCACCAATCCTGCCAGCCTTCCATGTAAAAGTGCTAAATAGCCCAGCAGTGCAATGAGAGCCCACGTTTCCTTTGGATCCCACCCCCAAAAACGGCCCCAAGAATAGTCCGCCCACACGCCACCCAAAATAGTACCAGCAGCTAAAAGAACCACCCCTACTTGTAATGTCTTGTAGCAAGTATCCACGTAGTCTTTAATAAGAGACGAGTCCGGAGAATAACCACGTACCACATGAAACAAAGCCACATTGCTAATTCCCAACGCCAAAAAAAATGCGGCATAACTTAAGGAAATGGTCATGACATGAATAATAAGCCACAGATTGCTACGCAGTACGGGCTCCAGTGGCTGTAAAGAGCCATCCAAAATAAGAGGTGCTCGATCTGCCACAATCATAGCAATGGTTGCCACCATAGCGCCCGCCAGGAGAATGTACCGTTTTTTCTTAACTATCGAGAAGATCGTTGTAAAAACGACCACACCCCAAGCCACCCAAACCACTGTTTCGTACATGTTCGATACGGGGGGGCGATGCGTGATATAAACCCTTAAAGCAAACCCATAGGTATGCATGGCAAAGGCCACAACCACTGATGCCCATGACACCACGTAAAACCAACGATTCTGAAATAAACTACTTAAAAACATCAGCACCACAGCTGTCGCATAAAAAATCCACGCCCACTGAAAAGGAGCAAGACTATTATAGTGAGCCTCAATACTCAGTTGTTGTACAGGAGGATACTGCTCCGGATTGTTTTCCTGTGCTTTTAAGGCAAAGATCTCTGCCGCTTCATTCGATTCTGCAATCCGCGTTGCTTGCTCACCATTGCCCGTAAAAGTCGTTGTGTAAGTTTTGAGTGCATTAAAATAAGCTTCTTTTTGCACATCGGTAAGCTCCGCAAGCGATAGCCAAGTTGTACTGTTCTTATCGGTGTTGGGGGCCACGCGTAGACCACCATTTTGCAATTCATGAAATAGAACTAACTGTGATTCCAATCTCTGTGCCGCTTGATCAAAAGGGTTGAGCTTTTCTTTCGCTGCACGCTTTGTATTGAGCTCACCTAAGAGTACACCCAAACGCGGATTACGCGTCAATTCTGATGGCTTAAAATATTTACGATCTTTGGGTAGATCCATAGCTGATTTTAAGCCCAAGTGATCGACACGAATAAAGGGCGCATCTTCCCACATCTGCGGCACCAAAATAATTGTCGCAATAACGTTTGCCGCCTGTCGCGGCTTATCGCTTTCCCCCTCGGCATCTTCCTTTTTATATTTTGCACTTCCATGGAGAAGCATAAGACTCTCGCGCGCGAAAGTGTCGTAAGGTTTTAAACGTCCGCCGTTTTGCACAGGAAGCGTTTCAAAGGTAAAACCAGAATCGGCAAAGGCGCTCCCAAAAGACAAAAGAAAAAGAAAAAATATTCTAACCATTTTTCACCCTCGCTCGCTTCCATCTTCTGTAAAAAAGATGAATGGATCCAAACACAATTAAAATTGAGCCCAAATATTTTAACCATCGTCCCGGGTCGTAATTAACCGAAAACACCGAGGTCACTGGTTTTCCCATCTCATCTTCCTGAAAAGAGGCTTGATAAAAAGTAAACCCGCGATACTCAAGTGGTTGATTCATGGATATAGTGATATCTTTGTCGACCCCCGGAACGCGCACCACACTTTGATAGCTACTCGCCCTCATTGTACCCTGATAACGACCAACCTCAAAGTTTTTAAGAGCCACATCGAAATCCAGAGAAATACGCCGATTGCCATAGGCGACAACGTACATTTCTGAGTCACCAAATAAACGCACCGTTGAATTGAGCCCGATCCAGCCCTCTTTACCATTATAGATAAACTTAAGTGCCGATATGGTTTCCGGCGACGACTGCTCGCGCGGTACAAATTTAATCTCTGATCTGCCATGCTGATGATACTTGAGCAAACGGAATTCGAGATTCATCCAACCTAAATTAAAATGGGCACCCGCTTCCGCTGTACCTGAATTGATTTTTCCCTTCAAACGCTCGCTATAAACATCGTAATGCACCTTCTCGGCATCCATCGGAGTTAAGACCAGCGCATTTCCGCTCGTGTATTTGTAGTCTCCCATATTGAGAATGACCCGCGCCGGGCCCATGGAGATCTCCTCGCTACGATTACCTTTAGAAACCAGCCAATTGGATTGAGCGAAACGATCATTGGAGATCTGAAAACGCAAAGCTGACCCATCGTTGGCATCAGAAGATTCCATCACTTTATTGTCTACTAACGCATAGGGGACGAAATCGGTAATGAGAAGATCCTTGGTTGCAAGAGGAATTTTTAAAGGTTTTTCAGCGCTCACCGGGTGAGACCAAAAGTTAGCCGGCGCCTCATAAATTTTACGAAAACTTTCGCCATTCAGAGATGTGTACACAAGGATATCGGTTTCGCTCACCATCACCTGCGAACTTGTCCCACCGATAGGGACACTTAAGGAGCCATCAACACCATAATAGCGCGTTAAAAGCGACCCTAACAGCAGCACCAGAATCCCGATGTGGGCAGAAATAAAACCAATGTGGTGATTTTTCCATGGATAACGATCCACAATAACGGCAATTAAATTGGTCGCAAACAATGCAAACACAAAATAGGCAAACCAACTATGATAAACTGTCTCTTGGGCAATTTTAGCATCGAGGTATTTGGCCTCTATAATGGTACCCCATGCGACAATGACAGCAATCGCAGAGATCACAACAACAGCAAATTTAAGGGATGCTAATGGTTTTACAACTTTACTCTTAATCACTTCGCCAAGATAAAGAAAAGTCATGCCGTTGTCAGCTCTTGAATCTACTAAAGTTTGCAAATTTCGTTGCTAATATATGACTTAGAGATCACCTCATATTTTTACATCTGGCGCCATGCGACAAAAATCCCTCTCTTTTCGATATAAATCTGCCCACTCTACCAAACGTCGTTGTGGCCCCCCGTAAATACCAAGTCCTGAGTCCCCAATCTATCTGATCACACTCTCTCTCGTTCACTCATCACTGTATATTCTCTTGCACTCCCCCTCCTTAGTTTGCTTTCCACCTAAAAGACTTTTACACTTTTAAGGACATGGATGTTTCTAAATTTTTTTTAAAAGACCGCTATCTTCAGGTCATTTTTTTTCATATTCGCCTCTATTGATCTTTATTCTTTTAGCCGTAGTTGACGCCACCTTCTTCAACTCACAAATTCAATCTTTTTTACCAAAAAGGTACGATCATATACTCTGGCTTAATTTGATTTTTGGTCAACCGCATATTTGGGCTAGCGCTTCGCTTTATTTTGATAAGCACTACTTTCAACATTACAAAACTCAACTTATCAGCACGTCGATATTTGTTATCTTATTTCTATTGATAACTCGATTTACGCTCCCAAACTCTTTTTGGGCTTTAGGTATAAGCCTTACGCTCATTCATACACTTGGCCAACAGTACGGGGTTTCTTATTTAATTGGCGGGGTAAAAAAGAATACCTTTTTAACATCTAGGTGGATTGGCTACTTATCACTCATACTCTTAACGTGCACCCTTTATATCACTAGGGATCCAAACAATTTAGGGATTATACGATATATAATCATCCTACTTATTTTAACCCAAATCGTGTTTACTCTTTATGAACTGAAAGCTTTCTCCACGGTAGGAAAACTATTTCATCAAATGAACCTTGCAATGACCGTGAGCTCCTCCCTCTTATTTCTTGCGGGGTATCCTGTCTTTGCCTTACTAGTACTGCGTATTATTCATGATACGACTGCTTTTGCTATATACTCAAAACACAATGCTACTCGCAACAAACAATTTTTTAATAACTTCGCATTACGGCCTTTACTTAAATCGGCTACGCCGGCATGGGTTGCCACCGTACTTGTCGGAGTTTTTCTCGCCGCCCCAGCTACTCTATGGGACCTCATTTACATCAACATGTTTATTACATATTGGCATTATGCCATGGAGTCCTTCGCTTGGAAACGCCCCTCCTTATTACGGACAAATATGGGTTCCTTTGTTCCTTGAGAGCATAGCTCATACAATACATACCTATGGGTGCTCCTTTATTTACACTGCGCCTTGGGCTTGGTGCGTTCGTTTAATTCGGCAATGTATTTATCAAAATCCTCATTTTCGAGCACACGGCCATCTTTAAGTTTCATTTGACCGTACTCACCCTTCTTCAGTTGCTCCTCGCTGCAATCAGGAAGTTGAATCTGTATTTGGCGTGTGGTTTTGTTCATAATCGTTGCTAAAAGTGAGGTATCAAGTTGCGTATATGTACCCTGCCAAGAAATTCCTTCTCTTACCAAGTTAATCGATGAGTAGTAGTTAGAGTCCAAAGAAAAGTTTAGACTTGAATCTAATCGATATTCTTCATCCATCCTAAAATGAGACGCAATCTGCGTGTTCATTAAATAGGACAGAGAAATCGTTTCTTTTCTAAAACCAATCAATCCCTTCTTGGCAACAAATTGATCGTAATTAGTCATCATATTTCGTGTTTTTACACAAACAGGTATTGCCTCGCGCTTAAGATCTCCCTCAATCATTTTAAATTTATAGATAAAGATGGGCGATAATTTTGATTTCCACTGCTCCGCAACTTTTTTATCGTTTGCTTTGGTTTCTTCATTTTGAAAATTCATACAATCAGTGATCAACAATTTACTACTCGCATCACATTTCTCACGGAAAGGTACGTGATTAATAGGATCATCTACACACGATAAATTGGTAAACTGCACATGGCGAGGAAGATTCGGTATGTCACTTAAACCAAACCGCGCCAAATTCATCTTAATAAGCAACCGGTACCCCTCCTCCACGTTACTTTGTAAAATACCAACAACATCTCCAACCTGGTTTAGCACTGGAGATCCTGAGTTTCCATGAACCCCTTCGCAGCCGAGGGCGACTGAAGTTGGCGACCATGGGGTAGCTCCATAAAAATTAAGTAATGAGTTAAAGGTTGTTTTACACGTTTCTGTTTCCAAAACGCCACCTTTAAACCCTGTGTTAGGAGTCATGCGAATAATTTTTAATGGCTCATTGTCTGACAAACCCGCTTTATGAATCTTGAGTGGACTTATTTTGGTAGACTCTATCTTCAAAAAGGCAAAATCTTTCTGAAATATTTTTACCTCGCTATAATCCAAAACTTCTTTGCACCCAAAGATATTCTTTCCTTGATTTAAAAAGCGAACTGCAATTTTATCTTCACAAGAAGATGTTTTAGCTTTTAAATACTCCGGAACACAGTGGCTATTTGTTGCAATAATGTTATCGTCAATAAGAAAAGCAGTACAAGTTGCAATCTGCGGAGAGTATTCTTGCCCGTCATAATTGACCATAAGAAGGCCCACATTGTTTGGACAATCGCTAGAATTCACACATGAAAAATGGGCCTCATATAATTCTTTTTTTATATGAGAATAGTTTTCCGACATATATGTCGGCAACTCAGATCCATTGTTAAACGGGGGATTACTATCCTTTGAGTTACTACATGCCAATAGTAAGGATGTGCAAAAAATACTTAATAACCATTTTTTAAAATTCATACGTACACCTCGGCAAAAGCCTTCTCTTATTTACTGATTCAATGCCGCCAAACAATCATTTTTACCATCCGTTGGCGACGAATCACAGATTTTACGAATAACAGCCTTTAAATCTTCTTCGATAGAAAGAATTTCTCGCACCCGCACATCAAATGATGTTTGTGAGAAATTAAAAACAAGATCACCATAACGTTTTGTGGATTTAATCACTAAGGGAGTGATCATTTCACTAACCCAGCGAGGCTGTTTTGATAAATAATCCCCACCAAGCGAACCCAATCCAATATACTGAAGTGCAAATCCGAGTGATGTTTTTTTAAGATTATCTTCCACAACTTGCGGTATAAGTTTTTGCGATTTTAAAATCGTATCCACCGATGTAACGATAAGGTTTGCATATACTTTTTTAGACTTCTCTACATAGGTGGCATGATCCTGTTGGTCCATTCGGCCTAGTGCCTTCAGTTGACCGATCACTCCCAATGCCGGAACAAGATAATCTTTACGAATTTCATCGAGCTCACCATCAAAGGTAAGAACCGATTTGGAAAGTTTAAATGCGGTGGATAAGCTCACCACTTCATTGGCAACCGCTGGCCCCGCTTCACCTAATGTTTTGTAATCAAATGCCGACAGCGTATCATAAACACCTTGATATACCTCACAAGCGTTCGCTGCTTTGACTACATAGGGGCAGGTTGTCTTTGATTGTACCAACGGCGTAGAAGCTTTATCTTGTATTGAAATCTTCTGATTTTCACGATCAACAACGTAGTCAACTACAAGCTTAACTTCAAAATCAATTCCATTATACAAAAGATCACCTATATACTGTCCCTCACCAGCTTCGAGACCGCCATAAACACGCTTCGTTTTTAAATCAATAGAAATTATTTTCCATGGAGTATCCCAAATAATATCATCTCCTTGCATCCACCAGAACAGAGAGGTGTTATCTTCAGGCCCAATATATGATTTATCAAAAGTGTAAATGTTACGAGAAAAAATTAAACCATGACGTTTGAATCGAACAAATATCGGTTCAGAAAAACTGGGACCCTGTTTTTCCATAATTCTCACCGCTATAGATGAAGGATAACTTACAATATCGACGGATTGCTTTTTCTGATCAATGGTAGAATTATCTGCAGTCGGCTGATTAGGTGGAGTAAAGTTCGAACTACCCGAAGGTGTTACCGGTGTTAATTGACGACGACAGCGACCTTTTTCTTTTTTGATGTCATTTTTTTCATCTAAATGAAAGAGAGTTTGGGTAATAGAACCATCCGCATTTTTATTAATAAATAATTTTAGCGCTTCCTTGCCTACAACAAAATGCCACTGAAACTGACCCTTCATACATGATGCTACATAACCCAAGCGCAGCTCTTCTGTTACTTGTTGATCTAAAAGACCGCGAAGCACTTCGCGAAATATTGAGGCCTTATCCTGCACCTGTCCATTAACTACAAAACCGCCTTCATCGAGAAGTAGGGTTTCTACCATTTTTCCAAATATATCTGACTCACTTTTTTCTTGTGTATTCGTTATTGAAAAATGGGTCAAATTTGCCGTATTTTTTTCTAAGGATATTGAGTATTGATTAAATGACTCATTGCCATCGCAAGCATATGTCCCCGAAATACTTGGACACTCCATCATTGCCGTACTTTTTAAAGTACGCATTGATCCGATTGTTTCCTCGGGCGCTACTGGAGAAGATTTTTTACTGCACGCCAATTGAATAGCACTTAAGCTCAGTAAAACAACAAAACATCTAGCCGTTAGCATCGGAACCTCACGCTCAAAAGTATAAAATATTTGATCAAACGTCAGTTGCTCTTAATTATCCAACGAATTTAAAAAATTCAGCTGATCTGCTCCCATAAGCGGGAGATTTTTTACGATCTTCAGATCATCACCCGTAAGTTCACTATCTCCCAAAAATGCCCGCATTTGTGGTTCGAAACTATTGGCATCACTATTGACGTAAATCGTTAGCGGAAAGCTTTTACCTTTGTGGGTTAAATTCATTGTCACTATGAATTGCATTTTCATGCTGTTGTTTAATGTACCGCCAGAAGCAAGCAATTTCGAGTGAATTTCATTGCTAAGTGCTTCACTTGAACCACCAATTCCTGAGGGTAAAATTTCGTTATTCATTTTAGCATCAAATTGCATGAATACACGAACTCCACTGTTGGAGATTTCTTCCTTAACTTGCATTGATAAATTACCTTCTGATTTTGTACTTGAAAAAGCCTGTTGCGCATCGGGAGTGAGCAAAATTTGCTTAAAATCAGAACCAATTTCCAAATAAACGGCAGCACTATGATCGGTTTTACTCAATAAGGTCATGTCTCCATGGATTGCTGCACTCCAGCTCACAGGACAGTCAGCACCACCAAGAGAAACGTTGCCAGTAATTGGATATGTTTTTCCAACAACAATTGAACTATCATTTCCTATATTCGAACTCACTACGTCCTTTGATTCACATTTTTGTTTCAACGAATCAATAATATTTTTTTGTTCGTTAGACAAACTGTCTGTATTAGATACACTACCACCATTTAACGTCATCGTACTCATTGATTTCATGAGAGATAACCCTAAAGCACGGTCCTGGTCATTTAAATGTACTTTTGAAACCTGCGAGCTATCAAAAGGAAGATCTTGCGGTATAGTTGCATCACGTAGTGCGCCTGCAGCAGACTTGCTTTTGCTCCCGCTACATCCTGAAATTATTAGCGAAGACATAGCTAAAAGGACTATGGGCATTTGCTTTTTCAACATCTCAATTCTCCTTTAAAAAGTAAATGGGCACACTTCAGCCTTAAACTGAAAATGGTACATCTAAAAATACATTAAATGACGAACACCACCTGACGAGCAAATGAAGTGCCACATTTAAGGTAAATGAATGTGTTCAGGCATTCTCGATGAGAGCTTGTGGCAAGTGATTGAAACTACAAAATGATTCAAAAAAAGTGTTAAAAGTATGGACAGTTTATTTTTTTCTGGTGCGCGCCAATCTGAGGAAAAACTAGTACTTTTAGCAACAACGAACGTCACTTCAGATCGAATAGATTCACGTTCATAGGAAGCCGCAACCCTTTAGATATTTTATAAGTCATAAAATAAAAAGGCCCTGTGAAAAACACAAGGCCTGCTTTGAATTTATAAAAAATGGTGTCTTGGAATTACTCGTTCAAAGAATCCAATAAACCGAGTTGTTCAGCTCCCATAAGAGGAAGAGATTGAACGAGTAGAAGGTCTCCGCCTTTTAGCTCACTATCCCCCAAAAAGGCGCGCATTTCACCTTCGAGATTGTTCGTATTACCATTAATATAAACTGTGAGTGGAAAACTTTTACCTCGGTAGGTAAAGTTCACTTGTGAAACAACTTGTAGTTTCATACCCTTACCCTCTAGACCGCCATCAACTAGATACTTGCTTTTTATATCAAAGCTCACTGGTTCACTGGGGGCACCAACACCCGCAGGCAAGATCTCATTTGTCGCGCTTCCATCTACTTGTACCAATAAGCGAAGTCCATTATTAGAAACTTCTTCTTTCATCTGCACCGATAAATTCTGCTCTGATTTTTTACTCAAAAATGCCTGTTGTACATCAGGAGTAAGTAAGCTCTGCTTAACATTGGATTGAAGCGCCAAATAGATGGCTGCGCTATTAGAGGATTGATTTAGTACAGTCATCGCCCCATTAATCGTTGCATCCCACATTATAGGACAAAAGGTACCTTTGACAGACATTGTTCCATTAAGAGGATAGGCTTTCCCAACAACCAGCGAACCATTTCCCCCCGAGTTTAATGCTATGGCTTTTTGCGGGCTACAATTTTGTTGTATTGAAGCAAGTACCTGTTTCTGCTCATATGATAAATTACCTTTGTTACTGATCATACCGCCGCCATTTAAGGATATTCCTGCCATTGATTTCATCAGCGATAATCCTAATGTACGATCTTGGTCATTTAAGTGCACTTTCGAAACTTGGGAGCCATCAAAAGAAAGTGTTTTGGGAATGGGTCCATCTTTTAGAGATGGGCTCGAAGACTTGCCTTTACTGCCACTACACCCCGAAATAATAAGTGCGAAAACAGAAAAAATAACCATAAGTACTTGCTTTTTTAACATGACAACACTCCTTTAAAATAGCCAATCTATCATGACGGACTCGAGCCGATCTATCATGACGGACTCGAAATGAAAAGCCCGTAAATTGTACAAGTAAGAGAAACAATACCCACCATCGTTATGAGCCAGGACGATCCCTCTTTAAAGAATTAATGACGCGGGAATTCATTTTTTGTGTGTCTTACGCATTTATCGAGGCGAATCCACCAATAACCTGAGATCGTGGGCCACTTGCTCCAAGGCACGAGCAATACGCGCCTGTGTTTCCGCAAACTGGTCCGTCATTTTTTTTGTGTCTTCGTTCATATAGGTTTTGCGATTGAGCTCGACCTGAAGGGTGTGGTGATTTTTTTCTGGGTGTCCATACATTTGCGTGATCCCACCACCGACGTAGGGCCAATTGTAGGCCACACGAAACCCTTGTGCCTTATAAGCCTCTATAACCAGTTCGACAAATTCTTTGCGGCAGCTTTTACCATGGAAATCGCTAACAACAATATCAGCACGCTCTTCTCCGGGATCGTTATGAGCCTTAGTTCCTTTTGATGGCATACTGTGAGCATCGAGGTGGTAAATTGGTGTTTGCGTAAAACGTCCTGCTAACTTTTTTACTTCACTATGAAAGGGCTCATAGTAAAGACGCACAAAATGCTCGTGCTGCTCCATAGACATAGGTGTGGTAATGAGAGGTTCACCGATCGTTGTCACACACCAATGTAAACCCTTGGGGAAAGTCCCAGCTGTCAGTGCTGCACCCTGCACAGCGGCGGCATCGTACTCATCAGGTTTACGGTTGAGATCGATCACATAACGATGACATTCAGCACGAATATAGGAAATTTGCATATTTTGTAGCGTCGGCTCATAAAGCTTATCGACAAAACGATCCACGTCGCGCATAAGATGAGGCTCTAATAAACCCTTGAGCCACGTCGCCTCCGGCGGAACAAACTCTCCCGAATGGGGGATAGTCACAAAAAAAGGTAGCTCTCGTTCATGATCGGAATTATGATAAATAACCATAGTAATGTGAGCTTACACCAGAGAGGTTTCCTTTGGCATCAACAAAAATTTACACCAAAACAGGAGATAGCGGCACTACTGGCCTTGTCAATGGTACGCGTGTAGCCAAAAGTGATCCACGCTTGGAAGCTTATGGCACCGTGGATGAACTCAATGCGGTGATTGGCCTTTTGCAAAGTTCGCTACAGTCCTACGCCTTTCAAGGTGCGGAGCGCTTTTTACTGCGTGTGCAGAATCATTTGTTTAACGTTGGAAGCCAACTGGCATGTGCCGATAAACAAATGGCCGAAAAACTACCTCTGATCACCGCAGAAAATATCCAGGAGATCGAAAACGAAATCGACATTCTCAACGAAGATTTACCAGAATTGCGCTCTTTTATTCTACCCGGAGGCCATATATTAGCGGCCCATGCCCATCTCGCTCGCACCGTGTGTCGGCGTGCGGAACGGGCCTGTTGTCACCTCCAAGAAATAACGGAAATTCCCGCCACGATCGTCCCTTACATCAATCGTCTTAGTGATTATCTTTTCGTACTTGCTCGTTTTTTTAATCACAATTTAGGCATTGCCGACACTCCTTGGGAGAAGTAACGATCTTATGCTGCAGTTGATTGAGGCCAACGAATCCCATTCAGAAATGTTAAAAAAATTTTTCGCCGATCAGGTCGTTAATGGGCATGTCGATTACTCTATTCGCCGCCCCAACAGTTTTTTTGATCACTATCGCCTGATATCTAAGGATTTTACAACGGCACTTCTAATGGATGGGGATCATCTCGTCGGAGCTGCTTCTATTTTATTTATTAAGGGCTATGTCAATCGCCAGGAGCAATTGTTTGGTTATTTATGCGATCTGCGCATCTCCCAACAAAGAACGGCAATCCAACACTGGAGCGAATATTTTATTCCCTATTACTACAAGAAAATCGCCGAAAAGAATTGTAAATATGTTTTTACCTGTATCGAGCAATTCGAAAATCAAGCTTACAATGCCCTTATTCGCCCTCGTCGCGTCAAGCGCAACATGCCCACTTATTATCTGATGCGAAAACTGAATCTGGCCTTCTTTCTTGGACGCTGGCCTTGGTCACCCAACCCTATTCCCGCTATCCGCATCTCCCACGGTTGGGGTTCCGATTTAGATGAGCTGTGCGATTACATGATGCAAAAGAAAGTTGGAAGCCGCGTATTTATTAACGCCGATAAAGATCTATTGATGGAGCGCTTCGAAAAGTGGCCTGATTTCTCGATTAGTAATTTTTTAATCGCACGGAATTACAAAGATGAAATTATTGGGTGTATGGCCCCCTGGAACAATCGCCAAGATCAACAGTATATTGTTCGAGGCTATCGCCCAGAGGCAGACCTTCTCAAGCAATCTTTAGGTGTGACATCACTCTTGCGTATCTCACAATACCTTCCCGAGATTGGCAGTCCTTTTGAATTTAAATACATCTCCCACTGTGCTGTCGACAATCCAGAAGTTTTTTTCTCACTCTTATGCCAAGCCTATTCAGAAACACAACGAGGTGAAATCTTAGTTCACACCAATTACTTTGGTGACTTCCAAACCCGCCCGCCCTTGTCTTTTATTACCACAAAGATTCCTTTTGGCTTTTACTCTGTTTTTCCTCCCGATGAAGAAATCCCGGCTTTTCTAAAGCCAAACCCGTTTGCTCCAGCACCCGATTTTAATCTTCTGCATTTGTAAAAATGATACTGCTCCATCAATTCAGCACAGTCTTCTAATACGTGCACATATCACCCTGAGTACGTCCGTCATCCTGAGTACGTCCGTCATCCTGAGCAAGGCCGTCATCCTGAGTACGTCCGTCATCCTGAGTACGTCCGTCATCCTGAGTACATCCGTCATCCTGAGTACGTCCGTCATCCTGAGTACGTCCGTCATCCTGAGTACGTCCGTCATCCTGAGTACGTCCGTCATCCTGAGTACGTCCGTCATCCTGAGCACATCCGTCATCCTGAGCACATCCGTCATCCTGAGCGCAGCGAAGGATCTCATAGTTACTTTAGCGGTTGATTCATAGATAGATCCTTCGCTGCGCTCAGGATGACGGATGTGCTCAGGATGACGGATGTGCTCAGGATGACGGCCTGGATCTAGACAACTGCTTTTCTCTACAGGAGATGAATCATAGTCTGTGATATAGAGCTCATTGAGTGCAGCAAGAATATTCCATGTCTCTTTTTGAAACGAGTTGATCTCATAATTAAACACTCCTTTTATTCCTTAGTCTCGAAATAGGCACAATTCTTAAGACGTCGTTTACCTCTCCGATAAGTTAAATAATGAGTCGAAATTCTGCGCAACTTTTTATTCTCTTACTCTCTCTAGTGCCATTTACCATGTCGTGTAAAAGCAGCGGCAGCGACGGTTTTGACTTACTCACAGGAGTTGGTTCTTCAGTCGACCAATTGACCATCGAGCAAGTACTTCCCGACGTGGAAAGTTTAAGTTTAGAAATTAACCAAAATCAAACCTTCACAGTAACCGCGCGCGCCCCGGCCCCGCGGGAAGCGAGTTTCGTTTGGCTTCTCAATGGTACGCCTGTGAGCTCAACATCTAACTATATATTTCAAGCGACCGCATCAAACGTTGGCACGTATGAACTCAAATTAGATGTCTCGGATGGCGTCGATACGCGTACACGTATTTGGTCGATCAAAGTGAATGGCCCACCTGTGATTACACCAGTGACAACAGGTACACCTAAAGTTTCAGTGGGCTCGTCAATCAACTTCAACGCTACAGCGACAGATCCCAATGGGGATAACCTAACATATGCATGGACAATCAATGGCGCATCTTCTGAGTATCTCACTGGAACCACGGGAACCGGAACTTTGACTGGTCACTCCAGCCTTGTGGGAGATATTAGCGTTACCCTAACCGTGTCGGATGGCACGGCTTCGACGTCCTACACTTGGACTGCGGAAGTCAACTATTTCCCACAGGCATGCAATGAACTCCAACAAAATCAAATTTGCACCTATGGCGGAAGCCCCCATAAAGGTAACGGCCTCGCCGTCAACAATACCCAATACCCTCTTCGCTTTCGTCCCATCAGTCACACATTTGATGCGCAAGGAAATATGTTTATTTCTGATCTCGATAACAACGTCGTATGGTTTTGGAATCGCTCTGCCGCATCAGTCACTCGTGTTGGTGTAACTGTGGCTCCTGACGCCATCCAAGTGGTGGCAGGAACAGGGGATGCCACAAGCGGTGCCGCAGGAGTGCCTGCTTTACAGTCAGAGCTCAATGGACCGCGCGGTTTATGGTACAATGACGCCACAGACACCCTGTACATCGCCGAGTATAGTGGGAGTCGTGTTAAATATGTCAATAGTGCTGGTATTGTATTTATCGGTTTTGGCGCCTCCAACAACAACACCGATGGCACTCTTGCCTACAATCACCAATGCTCAAACCCAGCAACTTTGGCCTATTACTCTGGCAGTTTATACATCACATGCTACGGCAACCACCGCGTAAAAAGCTGGGATCTTTCTACAGATCTTGGTTATATTGTGGCAGGCACCGGGAGTAACAACGTAACAGGAAATAACGTAGCCCCCACTGCAGGTGGAATTGGCGCTCCATACGGCCTATATGTAGACGCTACTGGTATTTATGTCGGTTCTTTTAATCAAGATGTGATTCGCTATATCAACACAACAGGTGGAGCACGCACGTTCTGGAGTGGTAACCCCGATCAAATCACCGTGAGCAATGGTATGATGAGCACTATTGCCGGAAGCGGCGGGACCGGTGCTACCAGTGCACTTGCTGATCCATTACACTTAGCCATCAGTAACCCCTCAGGGATTACTGTTCGCAATGGAAACGAAATTTATGTGGCGGTTCAGGGACAACACGCAGTTGCTCTTTTTAATGACTCTGCAAGTAATATCACTATTAGCGGACAAACGATTAGCAGTAAGCAATCTGGCAAAATCAATTTTGGCACAGCTGGGTACAACGGATCGAATATTGCTCTCGCAAGTGCGCGTATGAATTCTCCCTATGCTCTGGTTATTGACCCTCTGGATAACAATAAGCTCGTCATTGCGGACTACAACAACGCACGCATACGTGAGGCGAACCTTAGCAGTGAAACGCTTATTAACCTGGCTGGCAGTGGCTTAAGTAAAAACGGCTTCTATGGTGACGGCACTTTGCCAACCATGAGTCATTTGTTTAACTACCCAAGTGGGATTGCCATCGACAATGCGAACAATGATGTGTTCTTTGTTGATATGAATAATTATCGTATGCGCCGTATTACAAAGTACGGTGAAATCGCGACAGTCGCCGGGCGAGGGGCAGGAGATCCTACGATTGATAACGACTTCGCTCCCAATATTCTAATGCGCACAAACTTAACAGGACCAAATGTACTCAATGGAATTGATGTACTTGCTGATGGCTCTATTTTACAAATTAATACCAGCGGACACAACTTTCGCTTTTGGAATCGTTCAGGTGGCGACAACAATTTTTACGGCATTTTCGTACAAGATGATCGTATCAACAGTATCGGCGGAGACTGGGTCGCAGGCTCCGGCACCGGTGGTAGCGGCTTATCTGGACTCAACACACAATTAAGCTATCCCACATCGGTCCGTGCCTATGGAACATCTCTTTTTGTTGTCGATTCCAACAACCACTGTATTCGCGAACTTGATAACACTGGAACTATGACGTCTGTGCTTGGCACCTGTGGCACCAACGGTGATCAAGTCAGCCAAAACTTGGCAGCCGGCTCAGCACTTATGGACCAACCTAAAGATATTGCTTTTGATGAAAACGGCAATATGTATATTACCGACTACAACAATCATAAAATTCGTCTATGGAACCGTAGCGCTTCTCCCGTAACTGTCGGTGCCATTACAGTGCCCGCAGGTAACTTTGCTACCATCGGTTGTTTTAGTGGTGGAACAGGCAGCACATCAGAGGGAATTTTAGCATCTACATCACGCTGTAATACACCCACAGGTATCGCCTATACTTCCGGTAAAGTGTGTTATGCACAACGCGGTCGTCACAACGTACGCTGTATCAACCTGACCACAGGAATCGTCAACACGGTTGCCGGCTATCCAGAGGCCTCTCCTCGCGCCGGAACCACTATCGATTTTTCTCAAGAGGGTGTCAGTGGAACCTCAGCAACCCTCTACTACCCCTCGGGCGTTGCCTTTGATGTGAGTGGTGATCTCTACATCACCGATACCTACAACCATGTTATTAAAAAATTAAAGCTCAGCCCTTAAATTGAAAAACTTGTCCAGCTTTATAGCTGGAAAGATTATTTGATTTTTATCTGAAGAAAAATGTTATAGACAAAAATGCAAATTTTTAATCTGTATTTTCATTAAAACTATCTCTGTTTAGTTCCAAATACACTTTTTTCTAATTTTCCTAAGCGCTCTTCTGTATTGTGAAATCGTTCATAAACAGCGACATAGCCATCAAGTGCGGCGCGGTTACGATCATTTTGATCTTCGAGGAGAACTGTCATTTTTATGAGCTGTGTCTGTATTGCTTCAAACTTTGCATCTTGCTCTAAAAATCGCGCTTCAAGCCTTGCATCTTGTTCTAAAAATCGCGTATCAAATTTTGATTCCATTTGATTAAAGCGAGCATCGACTCGAGCAAATCCAGCTTTCATTTCAAGTCGTAAATCTGTAACGCTCCCCTTCACCTCTTGAATCTTTAAATCCAAAAGGCGCTTCGTGACGGGAAGATCTCTGTCTTTTTTGGGAGGTTTTATATTGCGAGTGCTTTGAACTTTTATAGTTTTTCTTTTCATAGATCCCCTTCTTTTTATACTAAAGGCGTCTCTGTTTCATCATTTTTTAGATAAGGACCGCCTTTGAAACAGTGCTCACGTTTTTATTTCATCTCGCTCAAAACAATTTTAAATCTTTTTCGTTTATGGAACATTGCTTCCCTTGTTCACTCTCCACATTGTGGTGCCAAAAACTTTGGCTGTATCTGCCAAGCCCTAAATACCCACGAGGATCATTTCTTCTCATCAACTCAAGATCCTTTTAGCTGACACTATAAGGAACTACGAAAATTATGGTCCGTCTTATGCCCACATCCGCATATACATTGCAATTTTAAGGTTCTTTAAAAGGTTTCTTTATTTTAATCTGACTCAGCGGTCTTCGTTGTTCGGTCGAAACAGGTGGGCTCGGATAAGCTCTATGCATCTACAAAAAGTGTTTTCTCTTCTTTATCCGAACGAGAATGCGCATTTAGTTTATTTCTATTTATCTTTCCCCATAGTCGACGGAGACCACGCTTGGAATCCTCTTGAATGGCCACGAGTGCGGGTAAAGCAAAAAGAGTTAATAGTGTTGCACACACCAATCCCCACGCCATCGAAAATGCAAGAGGCTGAGTAAAGCCGCTTTCTCCTCCTAAGGAGTAGGCCATAGGCAAAAGACCTCCCAATGTGGTCGCTGTGGTTAACACAATAGCGCGCAAGCGATCCGAGCAGGCCTCAATGATAATATCCCAACTAAAAGGTTTATGATGATTTTCGGAAAGCTTATTGATCTGGTCCATAATAATAATAGAGGCATTTACAGAAACTCCCACCGTTCCCACGAGCCCAATAATCGACATAAGCCCAAGAGGCATATTATGTAAATAAAGCGCGAGAATAATACCAATCAAACCAAATGGAATCGGAAGCCCCACAATAAATGCCTGACTTACAGAACCCAGAGTCAGCGCAATCACCATGAATACCGACAAGATACAGACCAATGCCACTTTAAGGCCCCAAGCCTGATTCTTTTCTTCGTCTTCATTGGTATTTTTAGATAAAAATTCGTAGGCAGGGTATTTTTTGCGAAAAAACTGTAGAGCTTTATCCACATCACTTTGTGCCGCCGTTTTATTTGAGGTTTCTGTGTTCACACGGAAATCCAAATCTAAAAAGCGTAAACCCTCTTCGTGGCTAATTGTTTTAAGTACGGTGTGTTTCTCCCAGTGCCCGATAAAAGAAAGGGGTACGCTGGTTCCCGATGGCGAAATAATCTCGTAACCATGAATTTGTTTATACTCTAAAGAACGTCTGCCTTTCACCTCGGTATACACAAATATTTTTTCGCCGTTTATACGGGTTTCAATCACCTCGTTGGGAGTAAAGTAACTACGAATCTGTCTCGACACTATAAGCGGATCGAGACCATACTGTGCCATTTTTCCTCGGTCTGGAATAAAAATCCACGCCTCCTGCTGTAATGTGGGATCAGGAACATATTCTTTAATGGAAGACAGCTTTGCAATTTTTTCGGTCACCTCTTTTTCGAAATGCTCAAAATCGACTCCGTCGGAGCCGCGCACACGCACGCGCACCATTTCCTTCTTTTTCTCTTCCGAACCTTTGTGATCAATATCCACATAAAGACGCTCAAAATCGTCAGTTTTGAAACTTTTAATTTTTTCTTCTGCTTGTGCTTTCACTTTTTTAAGAATCTCGCTCGGATATTTCTCTGAAGAATTGATCATCGCCCGAATTTTGACAAAACGTTTGCCTTGTCGCATGGCCCCATCCATCCATATGGATCCCACATTTGTTACCACATTTTCGATTTCACTTTTGGGAAACGTTCTTAAAAAATTTTCGATGGGTTTTATTTTAGCAATAGATTCTTTCACCGATGCACTCTCCTTGAGCGCACCATAAATGCTCACCTGCTCTCGGCCAATATTTAAATCAAAACTGTGTTGTAGCTTTTGAGTGGCAAGATAAATGGATCCCGCCATAACAACCACTAGACCTAGTAAAATGCCATAGCGAAAACGTAAACATAAGAAAAGAACTTTTTCGTAATATTTACGAACCTGGACAAAAAGATTTTGCTTTTTATCATTTGGCGGCTTCTTTACCAGATGAGTCAGGTGATTCGGTAAAATACAGAAACATTCCAACCAGCTAAACATAAGAGAAACAATAACCACTACGGGGACGGCCATCAATACATAGGCAATGCCACTGCTGATCACGAGCATCGGTAAAAAAGCAACAACTGTCGTAAGAATCCCGCCCGTCACAGGAATTAACATATCGCGAATGGCACTAAAAGCGGCATCTTTAGTTGTAAACCCTTGTGAAAGTAGTTCGTTGTAGCGCTCTGAAATAATAATTGCATCATCTACCAGGATCCCCACCACGAGAATGAGTCCGATAATAGATAATAGATCGATTTTTATTCCCATCTGAAATAAAACAATGAATGTGCACAAATAGGCAAAGGGAATGCCTAAGGCCGTTAAAATCGCCGATTGCCAATTTAAAAAAATCAGCAAAATAACAAACACAAGGATAAAACCTGTAATACCGTTGGTAAGTAATACTTGAATTTGCTGTTCGATAAAACGCGGCCCGTCCATAATTTTTACGATACGAACATTATCGGGTGCTTTTTTATTGTATTTATCTATGAGCTTTTGCCCTGAGTATTTTAAATCGATAGCATCGTTGATCGTATCTTTAATAACCCACATGGCCGCCATAGGTTTGCTGTTTAAAAACCCCTCTTCGATTTGGTCGGCAATTTTATAGCTGGCCTTTGCCACATCTCTCACACGAATTTGGTTTCCTGATAAATTAGAACGAATTGATAAGTTTAAAATATCTTCTACGGAATTCGTTGTCTTGGCGATCTCCACCGCGTATAGCTCATCATCTACGCGCGCCTGCCCCACTGGTGAAAAATTAAGCCCCTTCGCGATCACCTGGGCCACTTCAGCGGTTGATATTTCATAGTGGCGTAGTTTGACAGGATCGAACTCCACATAAATATCACGACTGGGTAAACTTTTATAAACACGCACAATACCGGGTAGATTGAGCATATCTTTCTCGAATGCGGTATAAAATTGGCGATGAACTTCATTGCGAATATCCATGTTTTCAAAACCAATATTAAATAAAAAGACGTTCTCTTCTTTATTTTGCTGAACACGAATATAGCGAATTTCCTGAGGTAACGACGAACGAATCGATTCCACACGACTTCGTACTTGCTCTACTGATTCTAAAATTTTTCCATAGCTCGCTTCAAATTCTAAGTGAATGTCTGTCGTTCCCGGTTTACTTTCCGAGCGCATATGCTCCACACCCGACATTCCTCTAATCGCTTCCTCTATCGGATAGGTGACAAATTTCTCCATTTCTTTGGAACTAGCTCCCGGTAAGTAAACAGAAATATCAATCTGTTTAAACTCAAAAGGCGGATGCAAATCCCGTTTCATCATCGAAAGGCTAACCAAGCCAACAATCAGAATAAATCCAGAGACAATATTCACTACAAAAGTATTATCTAAAAAGTATTTAAAAATACGCATCATAAGTTAGATGGCCTCCTGGCAGGATTTTCCCATATCCGAACCATATTGAGCGAGCTTTGCTCGGCTCTGCCACAAATTCGATTTGATATCTAAGTTATTCTCTCGTTCGCTAAAATAGGTATCGCGATAGCGAATATAATCAACAAACTCTATCTTTCCAACATTGAGCAAACGCTGAGCTTCTTGAAATTGCTGCTTTTTGAGCTGTTGATTTTCTGTGGATAATTTCAGCTGCTCTTCCAATTTTTTCCTTTGTAATTGTAGCTCTACAAATTGACTTTGTAGGTCTTTTTCCATGCGACGGAGGTCCGCCTCGGCTTTTTGCAACTGATAATAACTTGAGCTGATGTTTCCGTTCTGTGTGCGGTTTACAATGGGAAGCTCTAGCTTTAAGTAAAGCTGAACAAAGTCATTGTTTGTCGCACTAAATGCCGGCGTACTGGGCGTTGCTCCCACTCGCGTCGAGCGGCCTCCAGAAATTCCTAAATTAACCAGCGAACGATTCTCACTCTTAGCTGCCTGATAAGTATAGCGACCAGATGTCACCTTCGCCATCGTCTCTTGATAGGCCGGCATCTCCTCTTTGCTAAAATCCGTAGGCGTCATAAGACCCATAAAAAAAGCAGCGGGCTCTGTTAATACAGCCTCTTCAAACCCCTGCCAACGCGCCACACGCACATAAAGAGTATTAAGACTCTTATCCCTTTCTGTTTTGGCATTAATTTTATTGGCCTGTACCTGGAGAAAGTCCGCTTTTGCCGCTAGGAAATCGATCTTTCTCAGCAAGCGTCGATCAAACCCACGGCGTGCAATATCCAATGCTTTTTGTGAATCTTTAAAAGCCTCTTCGCGGATTTTCAGTTTTTCCTGTACAAGAAACGCCGACAGATAGGTTTCGGCCGCAGAGATGCAACTGGCTAAAAGCGCTTTATCGCGGGCATGGCTCGCACCCTCTTGATTGAGATCGGCAGAATTTCGCCGACTTCTCCCACCGAGACCAAAAGCATTGCGCCAAATGGGCTGTTCAATAGAGGCATTATACTGCCTATTTATACCACCCAAGTGGGGATCCACATTATCTAAAAAAAAGGTGCCATCAAACGAAAACTGAGTTCCCAAGGATAAACTTTGGCGTAGTCCCGCCACTAGACTTTTTCGATTTTGCTCCACATTGGGCGTAAGGCCATCGCTATAAAGAGTTTTCGTTGTTAAATACGTCGGTTGCAAAGTCAAAGTGCTTTGGAAAAGATCGGATGCCACCCGGTACTGAGCATTGGCGATCCTTAGATCATAACTCGCCTTCTGGTAGCTTTCATCTTCGTCGACGAACTCTTTAAGATATGAGGTAAAGTCCCACGCCGTACGCACATCCTTGCTCTTGCGCTCCCAGGACTCATCCTCAGCAAATGTAGAGATACTAAAAAAAACAATAACAAGTCCTAGAAATCTTGTCATTTCCATCCATTCCTTTGAGCTCATCTAGCACTCAGTTTTCACACGCAAATCGGAAAAATCCAATGTCTGCGACTATGGTCATTATTATTTGAAAAGATTACAGAAACGCGGAGCATGGAGCAACGCCGCTTCACTGAACGGACGAAATCCTAACCTGAGCGAGAAATGTCTCTTGGGAACCCGTTTGGGGTCAAATTATAGCTCTATTCCGGCACCAAACAGAATATTCATCTGGGTCGCCGTGGCATTACCCGAGCCGTAGAGCATGTCATATCGCAACTCAAAGTTGAAATGCCAATTGGGAGAATAATTATAATCTAAACCCGCCGCGATCCCTGGACCGAGATATCCAGATTGTAAAGCAAGATTAAAGTCTCGTTGGCGGAAAAACAATCCACCATAGGGTCGCCATTTTTCCTGGACGCGAATCGATGTGGTCTCTGTTTCTGTGTTCGAGGTTAAAGCATCGGTGATTGGATAATAACGGGCGCCAATATCGAAACCATAGCCTGTACTTCCCGAAAAGCCATCACTCATTAAGAAGTTAGCTCCTATGACACCAAGAATTTTCGATTTAAAAGCATAGCCGAATTCAAAAGAATAGGCACCAAATCCACTTTTTGAATCCGGATGGCTGCGCACATTTTGTGTATTAAAGCTCCACGATCCCGCTTTTGCATCTAAAAGCATATTCGCTGCCCATAAATAATGGGGCAAAATAAAGCTAAACAGTACAAGACCTACATTAAGCCGCACGGGACTCCTCATTCTTATGGTGCGTATCTTCAATAGCCGCAGCCACAAGTTGTTGCTGCTTTAAAGTCATTGCAATCTTGCGTTTAGCTTGTATTTTACGCTCATCTTTTAAATCATTGTTTTTAATTTCCGCAATGGCTGACTTGAGCATAAATTTTTGTCGATCGGTAAACAGTTGCATGACTTTGTCTGTCTCTTCCCGGTCGCAGTCCAGTAAGGCCGCTGCCCACTCATCGAGAGCAATATCTGCGGCCAATGATTTTAAATTCTCTAGTGGTGCTTCAAACACCTTATAAAATGGGAACCGTTTAACTGCAATAGATGAACCCTCAGGCAAAGTTCGATACACTTCCCGCTCATCCTTAGTAGATGCGCCATTGAGATATTTTATCAAATCCGCTTCCAGATAAATTAAGGTTACATCTTTTTCATCGCGCAGCGGCTTCATATCGATCGCTTTTTTATAAAGCTCCTTTTGTAGAAGCTCCGACACGCCATTTTTGACCTGACGCTTTTTATCGATAATCTTTCCCCACTCTCCTGGGAACATGTACTTACACACATTAATCATCACGTCTTGTGGTAACAACTGTAAAACAGGTTCGACGGTTTCAAGGTTTTTTCCTTTTAACACAATCCCAATCTCTCGTGGTGTGAGACGAGCCAAAGACAACGATAATATTTTTTCATCAGCACTCACCACATTTTTAACAGAGAGTAGCTCTTGCCGGCGCCACTCGTGATGAGCCTCATTTAAAATTTGCATCATCCACGAATCCCAACTCGCTGGCTGCGTGAGAGCCTGTGTCCACCAATCGCCCACACCCCAACGAAACAACTCTTTCACACGCTCCGCGTTCATTTCGCTGAGGATTGCCCCCATAGAGGCTGGATAGCGAGCTCCCCATTTTTCAATAAATCCTAATGTTTTTCCATCGAGATCCGTAAAAAAAGCACTCGTCTTAGTGAGCAGTTCGGATATTTTTTCACGATCCTCACTCGACTCGATAAACGATTTGTTGTTCATCGAACTATCGACCCCCGACCACTGACTTTTTGCCATAACCGCAGATTGCCCGGCAAAGGCTTCTGTCGATTTACTGATATTGGTTAAAGGCTCGGCAAGCCCTTTGACTAAACTGCGCACACCCATGCGGGTAACAGCAAAAAACATAAGTAAAAGGACTACTGGAACACCCAGCGCAAAGCCTAAGATATACTGGCGCGGAATAAATTCATTCTGCGGGGTCCAGTGCATTTGGGTCACCTCTATACGATCCGCGGCGGGGCTTAACTTTAAATGATCGAACAAATCTTGCTTAAAATTTTCGAATTCTTGGGGTGTTAAATTTGCGTCCACTTCTAATTTTACATAAACTGTTTTTAAATACGGCAAAAAAGAAGCTAAAGGTAAATCTGTACGCGACCAGAAGTCATTGTCCTCAACCACGTCGAGATACGGAAGATTCTTCGCCTTGCGGTCAGCCAGTTCCCCTCGCTTGATATTCCCCACATCACCTGTGTCCACCTTAACAAAAACCGTATACGGTCTTTGCGGAAAGCGTGTCTGCACATAATCGGAAACTTTTTTTGTATAATAGTCTTCGATTTCAGGAACTATAGAAGCACCTGCGCTATTCGCAACCAGTGAAATAAATAGTAAAGTAAGTATTTTCCTCATGGCTCATTTCCTTGTTCATTTAATTCTGTTTTGCTTAAATCCTTTAATATCCATTTAATTTGCGCATCATTGTATCCGCGATCTTTTAAATCCTGACGGATAGACCATGTCATCATCTTTCGATAAAAATTTTGCCCTTCAATCCAACGTGCATAAGACGCTGGATCGCGAGCCGACTGCCATTTCTTTTCGATGCCGCTTTCAGCTACCCAACGCTTGATATCTTGCACATACTCCTGCACTTCAAAACTTTGCTTTTTCTTTGGTAGCGAGGTCGCCACCTTCGCTTGAGTTTCTTCTATAGATTTCTGAGAGCGGGAGTCCTTAGCTCCCTTGCTGTCGGCTTTTTCTGCATGCTCGAGCGGTTCTAAAACAATGGCAATACGTCGCGCAAATCCGTGGCTGAGATTCTGCGTACGCGCCCCGTCGCTTTCTCCATAGCCTGCAATGCGCATATATTGAGTCTCTACACCGTGCTTGTTCATAAAGCGAATAGCTGAAATGGATCGCGCCGCTGAAAGCTCCAAATTATCTTTAAATCGACTTTTCTTAAGCGGAGTCGAATCCGTATATCCTCGTACCACGATGCGAAAAGATCCCAAGTGACTACTAATGGCCGAAGTAAATTCTTTGAGTGCGACTTGACCACTTTTTGTAAGCGAAACTTTTCCTGGTTTAAAAAATTCTACCTCTGGGAATTCAACTAAAATATTTTGACCATAAATATTGCTTTTTATTTTTAAACTATTCTGTACCTGACTTGAAATAATCGGTACCTTGGCTTTTTGTGAAGCTTCACCTGATTTTTTCTCGTCCGTCGAAGTGGGGTTACGATCTTTTTCTGGACTAGAAAAATGTTTATCCAGATCTTTTTTGATAAGCTTCATATTAACTGTTTCTGATTTAATGTTAAAAAACATAACAAAAAAAGCCAAAAGCAAGGTGATCATATCACCATAGCTGATCTCCCAAGAGTTTTCGATCTCTTGGGAGTGCTGACGCTCTCTTAATTTGTTACGAACGAAAACATCATGCACTTTGCTCAAACCCTTCCTTAAGCCCCACAACATCCAAGCGATCTTTTACATCTAAAAAGGAATTCAACATCTCCTGAACCACAAGCGGCGACTTGCGATCATAAATCATCAATAGTCCCTCGACCTGAAGTTCACGGAAAACCTTTAAGTCATCGGCTTTATGGGTAAAATGTTCTGCTAGTGGAGCCAAAATAAAATTGGCAAACGCAAGTCCATAGAGTGTAGCCACAAGAGCTAACGCCATACGCATGGCAATCTCTGAGGCGGCAGCGCCATCACCCACTGTACGCATAAGACTTACAAGCCCCAACACTGTTCCGACGAGCCCAAACGCCGGGGGGTATTTGGCAAGCTTTCGAAACAACGCAATTTGTTCCTCTTCGCGCTGACGAGCGCGATAGATTCTTTCTGTCATAATATTTTTAAAATCATTGCGATCTATATCTAAAAGAAAAAGCTCGAGTCCTTCTTTTAAAAAGGGCTCTGTTTTTTGATTGTCAACCAGCTCACGAATAGCGGATTTTGACGTTTGTGCCGCTTGCGATGTACGAACCAAAGTCTCCACCGTATCTTCAAAGTGATTTTTCTTTTCAAACAGCATCTGAAAGGGTGAAACCACAAGTGTTACCAGGTAACTCATAGGAAAAGAAATCAACGTAACAGTTAATGTCCCCCCTAGAACAATGATCAGCGCCACTTCATCAAAATAATACTCAGCACCGACCCCTAGAACATTGAAGGCCAGTCTTGCAGAAAGTAGAAAAACTATAAATCCTAAAAAGTGTGTCATTAGCGGTCTCCCTTCGGCGGAATACCCTCCATCGTTTCGATCAACTTTTTTGTCTCTAAATTATCCGGTTCAAACTGCAGTGCTTTCTTATACGCGCTTAAAGCCTCCCCTTGACGATTTTGCAAATAATAGGAATTCCCCAGTAAGTTCCAGCCTACAGCAAAATATGGATATTCGCCTACAAGCTCCTTAGCCATCCCTTCTGCACTTGCATAATTGCGTTTAATCAGATCCGATTGAATACTAGCTACCGTGCGGCTGACTTTTTGCACTTCGCTCTTCACTTTAGGGTCACTCAGTTGTGCTTCAACGGGAGAAAATTTTTCCAATTTTGTAAATACATCGGCATCAGCGCTGACCATGCGTTTTTCCATTACAATCGATTGCGGTTGATATCCGTCTTTGACGACAATAAATTGATACTGATTCAGATTTTTATATTCATCTGGTAACGTGAGCGGCGTTACGCCCACCTCAACGTAATCTTTATCGGTTTTGAGGAGCACCTTTGCACCTTTAGGGTCCGAGTTCATTTTTAACTCCGATGAGGCGCAGGAAGTTAATATCAGGGCGAATAAAATGGATGTTATAATTTGTATATGTCTCATAATCCCTTCCTTGGACATGAAACGTTTCGGTTTAAGACACGAAATACTTAACTTTTTCGTCGATTAATTTTACAGACCTTTGGAGTAGAAGAGACCTATCCTTTTAGCGAGTGTCGTTAGAGTAAGCCACCCATTTAACTGACAAAACACTAGGTACCCCAAATCCCCCGAGCACAGATATCGATTTGGCCATTAGGCGAGTTCTACATAATAGGTATTACAACAATGCGAATTCCTAAGCCAGGTTCTCGCATTTTGATGATATTTTCGGTAGATTTTAGTTCGCAAAATCTATGCAGACTTTAGATGAGGTACGATCCAATTCAAAAGCGGATCAAGAATCAACGATTCAACAACAGTAACGTTGGCAATTTCAGGCGTTGTTTCACAAGAAAGTCCTAACGCTATCGTCTCATATACTAGGTGATCTTTCATCACGTCTTCGATAAGACTTTCGGCGCTTTTCCCACTTTTACTACTCAAATAGGTGTCACCATTCCAAACATAGAGATTAAAAAGTTCTAAGCTTTGTCCAACGAGCGTATCTTGATTTTGTGCGTTCTTTAATGTCTGTTCACGCTGCTCTTTAAAGGTCTGAACCATACCCTTTAACGATTGCTTACCTAAACACACATCCATAGCTGAAATATTTCCTGTTCTCCCAACTAAAAACTTCGGCTTAACCATCGATTTTTGTAATCTCTTGTAAAGACCCACTTGTATCAGCTGCACAACTAGATCTTTCCAACAAGACATGGAGTGAAACTCTTTATCCTCGGATTGAATAAAGGAAACAAGATCAAACTTCACTCCCTTATCCGTATCAAGCTCTCTCTGTGCCTCACGAAGAGTAGCAGACACCTCTGGAATTCTTAATAAATGTGTTCGTATCCCCGGCTTATCTAGTAGCGACCTACCCGCAAACAATAAAACTGAACTCACATGGACCCCCTCTAGCTTAATTTTTACCATCATTAGATCCCCGTAATGATGTCTGAGCTGGTATTAATCAATTATTAGATAGTTGGGAATCCCAATAATTTACAAACAACAAGGTAATTTTTTTAGGTCCGTTCATAAAGTAGTCAAACAAGTCGCTCTTTTTCATTTTAGAGAACGCACATAATGGCTTGGCGCCAAGCGCCATAACCCAATTCGCTAACTGTCTGAGCATGAAAACTTTAAGCAGAATGGAACATATTCTACAAACATAGCATTTCATTGATGTGTTTATCAGCGCTCCATCTGGTTCATATAGAAAATTATATAAACACAGTCCTTTTTATACACAAATCAACTCTTTTCAATTACACAATATAGAATGAGTTCGCTATTTTCGTTTATAGTCATCTTTCTTTTAAGTTTAATTACCACTACATGGTTTAAAATTTACTTAAACTCTCAATACTCTCTGCTTTTCTCTTCAGAGACTTATTTGTTGTTGATCAACGCGTTCGTTCTTTCTTCAGTTCTGGATTTATTAACACGAGGAGGCTTAGAACAGCAGTCGATTTCTCTACACATAGAAGACTATGATAGCTTTTTTAATCAGTTTCTAAAAACGATTGACGAACTCGGCTATCAACCCAAGTGTCAAATGGACAACCACTTTTTCTTTAGCAAAAACGTTTTTCTCAATCACTACTCGGTCCGTTTAACTAAAGAACAAAACGCGCACTACACCATCTATTTTCCGAAAAAAATTAAAAAAAGAATCCTGAAAGACTTCGGCATTTATGCAAAGATTGATGCCCTTAAAAAGGGACAACCCTCACTTTAGAGAGCACTCTTTTCATAAAAGATCCAACCAAATCACAGGATTAATTGTGGGCTCTTTCTTCTATTTGTGGGAAATTCTGTGAATGATTTAGGTTCATTCTAAAATCTATTGCCACTCTGTAAAAATTTTATTCGTACTATGGGTTTGCATAAAGCCAGATAGGAGTATACGCACGCGTGAACGTCCTGCATTGGCTGCTGACGCCCATCGTAGGCGTCAGCTCTTTTTAAATTAAAACATCTTTTAAATTAAAAAAACTCCTGGCCACGATGGCCAGGAGGTACCCATGACAGGACGCATGAACTCTCGCATACTCCTATCTGGCTGAATATCCTATAAAAATGCCTACTGTAGGCATTCAGTCAAATGAGCTAGTTATCCACATCCCACAAATAAAATAAAGAGGAAAGGTTGCTTCTTTTCTCTACCCGACACCACGTAATATTTATACAAACTTTCTATACGATCGCAAAAGAGTGAAGCATGAATTATAAAAACAACCATAGAGACTACGTAAAATTCATAAACGTTAAAGCATTTTTAAAGAAAGTTACGAAGTTTTATTTCATAAAAAACAAGCTCAATCGATAAAAGGTTTTTATAAACCGGGAGGACAAATGAAATTACGTATCCAAACAGCACTTGTCGTGATGATGGGATTATTTAGCATAACAGCAATGGCTGAAAATAAATGCCAAGAAAAAGCAAAAGATTCTTGTACAGAGGATGGCTATGATATTCCTAATTTTGTTATCAGTTGTTACGATATCGGTTCTGAAGTGACTTTAGATGGAAAAAAATATGTCATCGCAGATGTTGGATCCGATGGTGGCGGTTCTTTGGCAGTAAAGTTAACTTCTAAATCTGATAAAAATAAAAAGCGTAATTTAATCTGCGGCGAAGACATTACTGATTAAAAATTTATTTATCCATAGATGTACTTAGATTTTTATAAGGAGAAAAAATGAAACACATACTATTTATCGTTAGTTCAATCGTTTTCGTTAGCTTAAACTCTTTTGCAGAAGAGGGTGAATCTTACAAAATTAAACTCGACTGGAATAATAAAAACACTCTCAATGAATCTGTAACTCAACTGTGTGATGACGCCAACTATGTAGACGTGCAAGTAGAAATTCCTGGAAAGCCTTACAAGGATTTTTACATTCAAATGAATATCGATATCACGAAAGGTACTCCTGAGTTAGGTTGCTCGATTAAGGTCACTCCAGGAGCGAATTCGACAACGTATACATTTGAAGCAGACAGCAATTGTTCCATCCGTGTTGATAAAGTTCGTAAGGATTTAAGCGAGACGCCTCAGCACGCGAATTACGATATTAACGACGCCTGCTAATACTGATTCGCACTGATTAGAAACTATAAATCTATAAGGACTAATAATTTTTAGCCCTTTTCTTTTTTAAATAACGGCTGTTGACATTTCAACTAACGTTAACAGCCCCTAGAATGCTCTCTTTAAAATTTTTATTGCAAACGGTAGCTCAAATCGACATTGCGTCCGCCGCGGTCGATGGCAAGCTTGATGTCATTCGAACTCTTAAGGGCTTGGTAAAGCTCCAAGGCTTTTTGTGGGCTATTGATCGACTCCCCATTCACGCCGGTGATCACATCGCCTAAGCGTAAACCCAATTTTTCGTAGATACTACCAGGTTGAATTTCGACGAGCTTATAGCCGCGCACCAATCCATCAGGGCCGGTCTCTGGAACCACGCGCGCCTGCTGGAGAAGATTTGGAAGGTTTTCTAGTTGAGCATCGATATCTTTACGCTGAAAGGTAAACTCGGTTTTCTCAGCCGACTGCTTGGGAAGCGTCACTGTAGCGCCTCTCTCCGTAGTTAAGGCCAAAACCTGATCTTGCGGTACTTCGATATATTCGAGAGCTTGATTGCGCAAATTGCGAAAAATGACCCGCTCGCGCTGAATTTCTTTAATGTCTGCCATACCGGAGACAGTTTCACCTACAGAGTAGGGGTCCACATTATTTTGTCCTTTTATACTAATAGTCGCGATGGATTTAGATGGATCTGCCAAGACCAAAGTCCCGAGAAGATCCAAGGGAAGATCACTTAATTTAGGTATTCCATCTTCGCCCGCACCTTCACCCTCTTTTTCGGCAAGTGTTTGTGGGATAACCCCGTCGGAATTAAAAATGTTCTTTGAGATAATTTCTGGAAATTGATAGCGCTTACTTTGCCCGAGTTTTATAGCAGCCGCCTTCTTGGGCGGAATGGATGTCGGCAAAAGATACTTGCGCACATATAAATCTCCTAAATCGGCCACAAAAAAACCCAAAAGGATCACGAAAAATAATGGATAATATTTTTCTAGTGGTGGCCGATCACCACCCTTGATTTTTTCGAGAAGGGCCGATACATACGGAAGCTTCATAAACCTACCTTTTACAATCTAACACTATTACGATGCGTGGATAATTAATCCGCACTCCCTATTAAAGATAATCAAATTGGGCCGAGAATGTTAGGTTTTCAGTTTCTTTTCCTCGACCTATATCTGTTTACACTCTTACCTTGTCGCCATTAATAGCTCTATAGCGAAAGTCATTTCTCATTTTAAATAATTTTTTCGTTTCTGAACAGTCATTGAGAACCCAATCAGTCGACTTTCTCTGGACCTTGGGTGAGCTAAAGGACGTTCAGTCAGTTCATGCTTAAGATCTCTTTTTTTTTAGGTTTTAATAGAGTTTGTAGGATTAGGTGAAAGAACCGTCTCATGGATGAGATTGGGATCACTTTTACTATTATTGTGAGGTCGTAATGAAAAAATTCGTTTTTCTATCTGTGCTTTCATTATTTTTCGTATTAAGCACAACACCCCAATCGTGGGCGCAAGAAGAAATGGACGATACAGAACTTCTTGATGAAGCGGAGTCCATGCCCGAAATGCAAGCTCCGGATTTTGATCCACCCGGCTCAGAAGAGCCCACTCCAGCCCCTTCGCGATTTCGCCCCTCACCGCGTTCTGGCGGCAACAACAATTCCTCGGCACCCACTCGTTTTCGCCCCGGTACTCCTGCCTCCTCCACTGGTACCAGCTCCGCACGCAGCTCTGGCAATGGTGGCTCTTTAAATCCACTCAAAGCCACATCGCCAATCAATGCGGCGGGAACCAAAAACTTTGTCGATGCCCAGCCCGAAGACATCTCAAGCAAAACTTTTCCTGAGATCGTCGAAAGTTTCGATTATAAAGATGCACCCATCACCGATGTGGTCAATGCCATGGCCAAATTAACCGGTAAACGCTTTATCTATTCAGAAAACCTCAATGGAAAAATCACCATCACTTCCGGATTTAAAATTACGGTGGCTGAAGCATGGGAGGCTTTTCTTACCGCTCTTGCTTCCAACGGCTATACGATCGTTCCTTCGGGGAAGTTTTTACGAATTCAAAAAATTGATGATGCCAAGTCGGGAACAGATGTCTACTCTGGCGCCTATTATCCCAATGGCGATGAGCTCATCACGCGCATTATCCGCCTTAAATATATCGAAGCGGATGAGGCCTCAAAAACGTTTGATAAAATTTTAAAGTCCAAGAATGGACAAGTCATTCCTTACGATAAAACCAATTCACTGATCATCACCGATTTTGGTTCCAGCGTTGATCGTATCTCGCGTGTTTTAACCGAGCTTGATAAGCCTGGATTTGAAGAGCAACTGCGTGTGATCCCCATTAAAAATGCAAAAGCTAAGGACATTGCCGACCTCATAGATAAAATTATTAACAAAGACCAAGATAAAAAGAAAAACACCTTTCGACCCGCATCGCGTTTTGGCCAAAAAGAAAAAGATGAATCTCTATCTCTAGTAACCCCTGATGAACGCACCAACTCGATTATTGTCGTCGGAAATAGCGAAGGGATCACGCGCATCGAAAAACTGGTGTCTCAGCTGGATTACCCCCTCGATCCCTCCGACGCCGGCGGTATATACGTGTATTATGTGAAACACGGTGATGCGAAAAAAATTGCCGACACTTTAAATGGCATCGCGCAGGAACAGGAAAAACAAGTGCAACAATCCGCTCCCGCCTCAAACTCAAGTGATGGCAATGCGGCCACTTTTAAGCCACCAACCCAACACCAAAAACTCTTTGGCGGCGATGTGATCATCAAAGCCGACGAAAACACCAACAGCTTAATTATCACAGCCAGCAAACAGGATTACGCCACGGTGACCAATATTTTATCCAAGATCGATATCCCGAAAGATCAAGTTTATGTGCAGGCCTATATTGTTGAGATGAATGCCACAAAAACGGATGACTGGAATTTTAATATTCTTAAATTTCGTCCAGGCGCCGACGCAACGAATACCGCAAATGCGACAGCAAACTCAGTTGCTCGCGCTGGTTATATTTTTGGGGATGCCGGCTCACTTACAAATCTTGCTACCCAAGGTGGTATATTTGGGTTTGGAAGTGGTGATAAGGTTTCTGTATCTCTTGGTGCCAATGGTACTCCAATTACCATCCCAAGTCTCATTGGATTTATCCAGTTTCTTAAAAAGCAAATAGCAGCTAGTATTTTATCTACACCCCAAATCACAGCTATGGATAATGAAGAAGCCGAAATCGAAGTTGGTGATCAGATCCCCGTAGGTCTCCAACAAAGTACAGCCAACAATGTGACATCGGCCATTCCTCAGTTTAAAGATGCGACGATTCAATTAAAAATTAAGCCCTCTATTAGTCCTGAGTCTGACATTGTGACGATGCATATAGAACAAAAGGCCGATGACGTCAGTCAAAAAGAAATCAAGGCAGTAAGTCTTGCCAACGTATCACAAGGTCTTAAAAAGCGCTCAATTAAAACCAACCTAACTCTTAAGAGCGGCGACACGGCCGTTCTTGGCGGATTGATTCAAGAGAAAGACGATTTAACAGAACAAAAAATTCCATTTCTAGGAGATATTCCAATTTTGGGTTGGCTATTCAAAGGACGGAAATATTCTCGTGAAAAAACAAATTTGATGGTCTTCCTTACACCAACAATTTTACGCAACTCTCAAGATCACAAAAAATTATTAAACAAGAAGTATACCGACCGTATCGAATGGATCAAACGCAATGCTAATGGTCGTGACCCTTTTGGCGATGCATTGAAAGATGTCGGAATGGTTGCTGAGGCCTCTGACGAATTTAAACTGGAGGACCAATCCATTTCCCCAGTGACTCCAGATGTGGAACCGAATACCATAGAAATGGATAATGAAGAACCGGTTCTGGAATATGAGGAGCCGACCCCAACTGAATAAATATGGCTGCTACGGAAGTTAACTTTGAAAACCTTTTATTAAAAGTCACCTCGCTCAGCGAAGTGCAACTCAAAGCCCTGCTCGACTCTCCAGTTGAGGGCGCTGCCAATTTAGGAAGCTTCCTCGGCATGAGCGGCGACACACAGGCCGAAGAAATTTTATCTAAATTTTGCCAGAAACTGGGCTTTCATTTTATTAAGGATATTCCTGTCAATGATATCCCGATGGATATGATTCGCCATATTCCCATCAACTATGCCAAGACCAAGGAAATCCTTCCCGCTAAGGAAGATCAAAATTTTGTGTATGTCTACACCACCAACCCTTTAAACTTTGTGGTGTTTGATGATCTGCGCACCATTTTTAAAAAAGATGTTGTTCCTCTCGTGGTTGCCAAAAACAAACTCATCGATGCCATCAACCGTTTGTACGAAAAAGGCACAGCAGCTCTCGAAGGCCTTGAAGAGATCGAAGGCGACGACACCGACCTGGATGAATCCATTGTCGATCTTCTAGAGTCCGATGATGAAGCGCCGGTGATTAAACTTGTAAATACTCTCCTCTCGCGCGCGGTTAAAGAGAAAGCTTCGGATATTCACATCGAACCCTATGAGCGCGAAATGGTCGTACGCTTTCGCATCGATGGTATTCTTTACGATATTTACAAACCGCCAAAGAAACTACAAAATGCCATCACCTCACGTATTAAAGTTATGGGCAATCTGAACATCGCGGAAAAGCGCTTACCTCAGGATGGTCGTATTCCTTTACGTATTGGAGGAAAAGACATCGATGTGCGTTTAAATACCGTTCCTACCGCTTTCGGTGAACGCTTGGTGATGCGTCTTCAGGATAGATCTAACGTGATTTTATCTTTAGAACAGCTGGGATTTTCTGAGGAAAACCTCGTGCGCCTCACCGATCTGATCTCGCGCACCTACGGCATCTTACTGGTAACTGGTCCGACCGGTAGTGGTAAGTCGACCACCCTTTACGCCTGCTTGCAGCGCCTCAATTCGGTGGAATCCAACATCATCACTGTAGAAGATCCAGTGGAGCAACGAATTGCCGGCATTGGGCAAATTCAAGTGAACTCCAAAATTGGCCTCACCTTCGGCAGCGGACTGCGCGCCATTCTTCGTCAAGATCCAGACATCATTATGATCGGGGAGATTCGCGATTTGGAAACAGCAGAAATTGCCATCAACTCGTCTCTCACTGGTCACTTGGTGCTTTCCACCATTCACACCAACGATGCGGCAGGAGCTTTCCCGCGCTTAACCGATATTGGTTGCGAGCCCTTTTTGATTGCCACGTCTCTTTTAGGCGTGATCTCGCAACGTCTCGTGCGCGTGCTTTGCCCACACTGCAAACAACCGCACACCCCAACAGATACCGAAATCGCCAACATGGAAATTGCTCCCGAAGTGGCTCTCGCCGGTCGCATTCACCGCGCGGTTGGCTGCGATAAGTGTAATTACAAAGGCTACCTGGGCCGAACACTTATTCAGGAACTTCTCGTGGTCAGTGAGGAGATTCGCTCGCTTGTGATGCAACGAAAAGATTCGGGCACAATCAAAAAGATGGCCATCGACCAAGGTATGAAAACCTTCCGCGATCACGGTATCGAAAAAGTGCTTAACGGCATCACCACCATCGAAGAAGTTTTATCCAATACCCAAACCGACCTCTAAAAGGTACGTTGATACCTTTTGCGACCGCACGTCCCACAGAAAGGTACGTTGCTTGATACCTTTTGCGGCCGCTGGCGTTAGAATCTTGGGACTCTAGCTCCAGACATCTGCTTTTATTTATTCCAAGAAAATTGTGAAGTGCACGCCCGTCATCCTGAGGCGCCAGCCGAAGGATCTAAGACCGGAACATTAATCCTAAATACTTCCAATGTACCGGAAGTATTGCCCCTGTCACATTCTGGTTTATGATAGAAGCATGACGAAATTTTTTACTCTCGTTTTTGTTTCCGCTACTGTCCTGTCTTGCTCCCACAAAAGTTTTTACTCCACACGCCAGCCGGCCTCCGCTCCAACAGAAGGCTTGCGCGTCTACATGGAGGAAAAAGATTGTGACCATAGCAAACTAAAAATTTTAAGACTTTTAAAAACACCATCTCCGATGAAAATGACTCCGGATCTCTATGACAAAGAGTCGTTTCACTCAGGACTTGTCGGCTTGCGTGCACAATTAAAAGACGGTTCCATCATCAAAAGCTATGGAGTAAACCCCAACCAATACACCGATGAAAAAACAGGGAAAACCATCTACAACTGCACGTCCCATTTTTTCGTCGACTTTCCACAACCTCTATCGCCCGCGGAAATTGCCAATATCGACTATTTCGAAATCGATGCAAAAACAAAAAAAGAAACATTTTACAAATTACCACTACCCGAAAAAATTATTTTGGAAAATTTCGATCCAGCACTGCCACTACAAACCTTGGATTACCCGTCAGCCGCTGGCGAGCCTTATCGCATTATCACCCTCCATAATGGCGCCAGCCCGGAAAAAGCATGGGACTTGGTGCTTCTTGGCGATGGGTTTAGCGCCAAAGAACTCAGTCTCGATTCAGATGAGGCCGTACTCAACTCCACATTGGGTAAAGCAGCGAAAGAGCTCAGCGATTACCTGTTCCGCTTTGAGCCCTATAAATCTTTACAAGATCGTATCAATGTAAAACTTGTTGCCACTGTTTCCAAAGATAGTGGTATTCAAAAAGCCAAAGACAAAAATAAACTCAACACCTTTTACTCCTCGGTGATCGGCGCCAATTGCTCCGACCGTCTCCTCATTGTCCGTAATACACAAAGAGCTCTTGACATGGGGTTTTTAGCCCATGCCGACTCCATCCTTGTTATCCTCAACACTAATGAATACGGCGGTGCAGGTTCGTTCATCTCCACCTCCACATTAAATCCGGCACGAAAAACGGTTTTTATTCATGAGTTGGGGCACGCACTCGCCGGTCTTTCCGATGGCTACAGTTACTCTGTTCGCTCCATCAAAAGTGATACAAAAAATGAAAACACCGTGATGACTGAATGTCCTGATAAAATGAGTGGTCAAGTGGTTGCCTCTTTTAGCAATATCAATCAGTACAGCTTGCCTGAAGAGTCTTTGTCGGCAAATATTTCCCATAGTGTTAAGGCTGCTCAAACAAAATGGCAGAGCAAAATCCCGGCCGTTATCCCCCAATTTCCCGTATCCATTTCATTAACTCCATTTGAATCCTCAGACACTGTTCGTCTCACTGTACGTTTTGAAAAAATCATACGCTCTAAATCTTATTTAACTGGATTTAAATCAACAAATCTCAACTATGAACTGACTGATCTCATTTTTATTAATGGTGAAGCTGCTAATAAATTTAAAAAGCAAACCGAAAAGATGATGACCCTTAATGGCTCCGATCCTTTTTATTATGTCGAAATTCCAAAACCCAAAGATGGCATTGTTGAACTTGTCTTTCAAGCCCCTTTAAAATACAAAAATTATTTCCAATATTACGACGAACCTTCGAACACCAACTTTATGCTTCTCGATCAGCCCATCCCACCACAGCAGGTGCAGCCCGTGCAAATGGATACGGGTCATGAGTTCGTCTATCGCTCATCGCTGGCATCGGTAATGAGCACAAGCTGGCCCGACATTATTTTCGATACTGTCGAACAAGATGCCCTCCGCAGGAGTGTCTGTAGCTACATTGAGGATCGGAATGCAGTGGCTACCTGTAAATGACAATGTGAACACAACTGTATGCCCCTCAATACTCATTTAGCAATGATTTAAAGGCATCGTCTGCAAACATAAAGACGATAAAGAAATAGAAAAACTACTTCGTACGCATGTAATCGCCGGGTTTCACACCGGCGCGCTCGTAGACGGAGCCCTTGGCAACACTCTTTACCTGAAACACCAGGTGCTCACTTTTGCGATCTGTGACAGGTACAATTTCAATATCCTTAAACAATTGAACAATGTTCTTGAGTTCTTTTTCGTGGGCCTTGGAATAAATTTCGGCGATGGTCCAGGTTTTAGTCTCAGTAGCAGACATAAGCTGATTTTGTACAAAACGCCTATCTGCACCCTCTCCTTTATTGGGCTTCGTAGGGGCCGCAAAAACCATGAACACCAATAGTGAGTAAAACCATTCCATGTCTTCCCTCTTTTAATAAAACTAATTGCATATAAGCTGTTTTTCTAGAAATCTTCTAAAAACGTCACAACTCATGATTATTTTAGCAACAAGGTTCAGCCTGAGTAAAGCGGCCATTTACGCCCCTATCGTGTTATTTTCATCTCTTTGCTCACAGAATTACATTAAGAGTGCTGCCAACCACCATTTTCTCTCCCCCACCCATCCATTTTCATCTAGCCCTGATAGATATCTCTATGTACACTTAAAAACATGCCGGTTTTTGAGTATAAAGGTTTAAATAAAGCGGGAAAAAACGTGAAGGGCATCGTTGATGCTGATAGCCAACGTACCGCACGCATGAAGCTTAAAAAAGATGGCATCTTTGTTAAAAGTCTTTCCGATAAAAGCAAGGCGCAGAAAAAAAAGAAATCCGTTAGTGCTGGAACAAAGGGCAAAGCATCCATCGATGATATTTCCAATATGACCCGCCAACTTTCGTCTCTTGTTCGAGCCAACATTCCCTTGGTGGATTGCTTAGGCGCGGTGTCGGATCAAATGGAAAATGCCTACTTAAAAGAAGTCCTTGCTGACTGCCGCAACCAAGTGAACGAGGGAAGTACTCTCGAAAAAGCCATGGCCAAGTACCCCAATGTTTTTGATAATATTTTTATCTCTATGGTGGGCGCCGGGGAAATGTCGGGCTCCCTCGACGTGATTCTCTTACGCCTTGCCGAGTTTGCCGAAGCGCGCTCAGAGCTTAAAAGCCGCGTACAATCCGCCATGATGTATCCCATCATCACTATTCTCCTGATGCTCGCCATCCTTATGGCCATGTTTGTCTATGTTCTCCCCACCATCACCAATATTCTTGTCGATCAAGGTGTACAAATTCCGTGGTACACACAACTGGTGATGGATATCAGCGGATTTATGGTTAACTATTGGCTTTTGATTATCATTGGCTCACTCATTGCTGTCGCCATCTTTATACGCTGGAAATCCTCACCATCAGGACGTCCCATTTGGGATCGTATCACTTTAAAAATTCCTGTTGTTGGTAAGCTTGCACGCATGATTGCGGTTTCTCGTTTCACGCGCACACTCTCAACACTCCTGAGCGGCGGTGTTCCTATGCTCAACGCCCTGGATATTGTGCGCTCTGTGGTGGATAATGAAGTGTTGGCAAAAGCCATCGATCAAGCCCGCGATAATATTCGCGAAGGGGAATCGATCGCAGTACCGTTAAAAAAATCAGGACATTTTCCCCCTATTGTTATTCACATGGTCAGCATCGGGGAAAAAACAGGTGAATTGGAAAAAATGCTTAATCAAGTGGCTGATACTTATGATTTTCAAGTTAAAAACCAGGTCGATGGTCTAACCGCTCTCATGACGCCCGTGATGCTCATTCTTATGGGGGGTGTCATTGGCTTTATCGTTATCGCTGTTCTGGTCCCAATGATGGACATGATGAACGTGGTACAGTAAGTTAGGAACTGTTCAAAGAATCCAAGGAGGAAATGTGAAAAGAGCTCGTTTTATTCGTAACAATCATGGCTTCTCGCTCATTGAGATCTTAATCGTTCTGGGCTTAATCGCCGGTATCGTCGCATTTATCGCGACTCGCATTAGCGGTGCACAAGGCAATGCCCAAGTGAAGCAAACAAAACTTTCCATTCAAACCACAATTGATCAACTGGAAATGTACAATACCGATTGCCAATCGTATCCAACAAGCTCCCAAAACTTAATGGCTCTCGTAAAAAAACCGTCGGGCGAACCCTCTTGCGAGAACTGGGGCCCTAACCCTTATGCGAAAGATATTCCAAAAGATGCATGGGGACAGCCGTTTCACTATGAGTCTGACGGTATCGAATACGAAATTGTCAGCTACGGCAAAAACAAACGCCCCGGTGGCGAAGGCGTTGACGCTGACATCTCTAGCAAAACCATGAAGTTAAAATAATTTCTCTCTATGATCTCGATGTCTCGCACGTCCCAGCAACGCGGATTTAGCCTCATCGAGATCCTTATCGTTTTAGGTTTGGTGGCCGTTCTGGTCACCACCTTCGCTTCTAAAATGGGAAAATCCAATCGTGCTATCCGCCGCGATGTACGCTACTTTGCCGCCTCCCTCAAAGATCTACGCAACAAAGCACGCATGCGCAATATGACCTATCGCTTAGTGATCAACCTTCCAGAAAATAAAAAAGAAAAACAAGCGTACTGGATAGAAGCCACATCAAAACATTTTCTCGTCACCTACGACGAAGAAGAGTTGCGCAAACAAAAAAAAGATCAAAAAGAAGATCTGCCCGACCCTAGCGGCTTTGCTATCGACAAAGAACTTTCTCCCAAAGGCCCCCAGCCTCTCCCCGATGGCCTTAGTTTTTCGAGTATCGAAATTGCAGCTCAACAAAAAGAATTCACCGCTGGCCGTCTCTACGTTCACTTTTTTCCTGAAGGCCGCGTCGAAGAAGTTGCCATTCATCTCACCGATGGTGGCAAGCTCAACTGGACGCTGAAGACCAATCCTCTCACTGGTCGCGTGGATGTGCTTGAGGGGGATAAGAAGTTGAAGGACCTCACCAAATAGCGTAACTTCAAGCGCTCACACTGTGGACTTTGTAAAACGATAGAGTATACTAAACAAGCATGACCAGTGACGGGCCTGTTATCAAAAACGAAAAAGGATTTTCTCTCATCGAAGTGCTGATTGCCCTCACTATTTTGATGGGCTCGCTTATCGTGGTATCACAAGCATGGACAACAAGCCAAGCGCGCATTCGCAAAATGAAAATGAACAACCAGGCCGCTTTTTTGCTCGACTATAAAGTCGCCGATATGGAAAAGCAATTCTCTACTCAATTAACCTTATTACCTGATGAAGCCTCTGGGAATTTTGAAGAATTGGGCGCCGAGTACAAATCATTTACTTGGATCATGTCTTCTAAAAAATTTGAACTCCCCGATTTAACACCGGTATTTGCTCAACAACGTGGTGGCACTGTCGATCCCATGCTCTCCACGATGATGACACAAATATCGGATTATTTTAATAAGGCCGCTAAAGAAGTTACCATAACTGTCATCTACACGCTTCATAAAAATTCCGTCAAATTTTCCGCCACCACGTTCTTGGTGGATTTTAATCAGCAATTGCCCATTCCCAATTTAGGTGGTGGCGCGAGCAATCCTCTCGGAGGGCAAGGTAATGGCCCTTAGACGAACCTTTAAAAACCAAAAAGGCTTCTCACTTCTCGAGATTCTTATCGTGATGGCGATTATGGGAGCCATCGCAGTGATTGCATCACAAGCGATACGCGGTGGACTACAAACCAAGAAGAAACTCGATGCCCGTCTAAAAACCGAGAGCATGGTGTTCGATGCTCTTCGTTTAATGGCCACCGATATCGAGCGCGCTTTTCATTATCAGTACGCTCTTTACGAAATCGACCGCAGCTCTGTAGCTGCCCAACAGCAGGGTAATAATCCCAATGAGGCCGCCGGTACGCCACCTACACAGAGTCCCAATAGCAACCAGGCACAGCCACCGCCGCCACCGGTACAACTTACCAATTTTATCGGTAAAGAAAGTTCTGTGCACTTTACCACCCTCAATCACTATCGTACGACAGCCAACGCTCAGGAAAGTAACGAAGTGGAAGTGGGTTACTATCTTGATGATTGCAAATCGTACGTTACGGGAAAATCCAGCACCTGTCTCTGGCGACGGGAGTCGATTGTTGTCGATAACGATGTGACTCGTGGTGGTGATGCCACCCCCCTTTTAGAAAATGTTAGCAATTTTAAATTAGAGTATATCGGTGAAACTCCTTCGGAGAAGGATTGGAAAAAAGAGTGGCTCACCGATAACAATGGCACGACCAACACACAAAATCGCTTTCCCGCTTTAGTAAAAATTGCGCTAACTATCGAAGATAAAAACAATAAAGATTTTGCCAAATTTTCTCAATCGATTATTGCCTCCGTGCGCTTTACCAACAATGTAGACCCAGCTAAAAAATTCCAAGGATCAGGAGCCAATACCGCTCCCAATAGTGGTGCCGGTGGCAACAACAACCCTCTTGGTAATGGGGGGTCAAATTGAAAACTTTAAACACTGTAAGCAACCAACGCGGTTCTGCCATTTTATATGCTACATTCTTGATGACTATTTTGTTATTTATCGCTTTAGAAATCGCAAAAGATTCCATCGTTGAATATCAAAGTTCGGCAAATTCTGTAAAACGTGTGCAGGCCTATTATGCGGCAAAGTCCTGTCTACAAATCAGTTTACTACGGGTTAAAGCCTATCAACAGGCGCGCTCACTTGCGACATCACTTCCCGATCCGACGATTCTCGATATGCTGTGGCAGTTCCCAATGAGTTGGCCGTTGGCCATTCCCGGCGGTCTTTCCACTGGAGATGCCGATAATATTAAAAAACTCACTCACGCCTCGACATTTAAACATCAGTTTAGTTCAAAAATTACCAGCGAAAGTGGCAAGATCGATATCAACGATTTAGCCTCACCATCTGAAGGTCTGCGCAACAAAACCCGTCAACAATTATTAGATCTCTTCGCTATACGTGTACGCGAAGACACACCGTTTGCAAAAAAATATTCCAACTTTCGCTTTGATCTCTTACTTAACGATATTACCGATTGGATCGATGCCGATCGTACACAAGTAAATAATGGTGATTCTGAATCCAATGCCTACGATGCCCATAGTGATTACATACCACCGAACCAACCATTTAAAACCATCGAAGAACTGCACATGGTAAAAGGCATGACCGATGAAATTTTTGAAGTTCTCGCCCCCGCCATTACTCTCTATGGAGGAAAGGGCATTAACGTGAACTATGCCGACGAAAGCCTTTTGCGCGGACTCGATCCACAAATTACCGAAGAAGTCGCCAAACAAGTTATTCGTCGTCGTAGCGATCCATCCCTGGGCGGCCCGTTTAAAAATGAACAGGACTTTTTTGGCTTTATCGGTGGCTTTGGTGTCAATACGTCTAACTTCAACGAACAAAAAGTACCCCTATACTTTGATCAAGAAATTAACTTTCATATCAGTTGCATTGGTATTGTGGGTAATATCACGCGCGAGATCAATGCGGTTGTTTACGACTTTCAAAAGGTCCAGTCTCGTTTGCAAGGAAGCATCAAAGAGGACGACCCCCAGTTTAACAAACAATGTAAAGATAAAACCGGCGATGAACTGTATGATTGTCTGTGCTCTGACAAGCAAAGCGACGCTGATAAAAAGAAGTGTGTCGACGACAAAAAGAAACAGAATACAGGCCAACCCGACCAAAGTGGTAATTCAACCCTACCATCGGGTCCTCCTTACGTGATTTTTCAAGACGTAAAATGACCCTCCTAGAGAATTAAAATTGAACCCCACTCATCTATACTTTAGACTTTTACTATGAAGTCCATCGGTATAGATATTACATCCAGTGGAATTGCAGTCGTCGAACTCAATTCTGATCGCTCTAGTTTCTCAGTTATTAAAGGTCATTTTTTTCCTCTCAACATCAACGACCTTGAAAATTGGGAAATTGATCTTTTACAAATTCTCAAAGAAGTACGCAATATTTACGATTTAGAAAATAATGTTGTGGCTACCGGAATCAATCAGTCCTCCATCAGTAACCGCAATGTGACTTTTCCTTTTAGTCGCCGATTGGATATTTTAAAAAGCTTACCCTTTGAACTCGATGAAGAGCTCCCCATGGGATCCGATCATGCCATTTTTGATGCCAAAATGGTCTCAAGCGGCGCCAATGAATCCAGTGTGCTTGCTTATGTTTCACCTAAAGAGCAAATCGAAAAATTATTAGAAGTTTTTAATAAGGTTCAGGTGGACCCTGATATTATCAGTGCTGAAAGCGCCGCTTTTGCAAATCTCATCGAAAATTGGAATCAAGGTTCTTTTCTTTTAAGTCCGCCAGAGGCAGCACCAGCACCACTCACTATGCGTTTGTTCTTCCGTCACGACTCAACTCTCGTAACTTTATTTCGCGACAACCAGCTCATATCCACCCGCAGTGTGGCTTGGGGCGAACGCCAGTTGATCAACGAAATCACGCGTAATTATAATTACCCGTATGAGCAAGCGGAACAGTTGATTCCTGCGCATACAAAACTCCTATTATCTCTAGCTGGTGCCTCTGCCGAAGCCATAAAAATGTCGAGTGTCATCGAAAAATCACTACGTCCCTTCCTTTATGAACTCAAAATGATGTTCATCGATATTGAAGATCGCTTTCAAACAACAGTGGAAAATATAATTCTCTCTGGACGCATCAGCGGTATCGAAAATATCAACGCCTTGATAACCAAAACTTTCGCTATACCCACCAATACGGCTAAAATAGATGGTGATATTTTAAATGTTTATCAAGTGGATGCGGTCGCCCCTTTTGTTGATCGTGTGGCCATTGCCATCGGTTATGCGATCGAAGGTTTTAAACGTCCAAAAAATCCGGCAATTAATTTTCGCCAAGATGAATTTGCCAAGCGCAATCAATTTTTAGAAAAAACGTGGAATAAGTGGGGTCATGCAATTCTTCTTGCCAGCATTGCCTATGTGGCACTCATCGCCTATGGTTTTATGCGCGAATCCATCGCTACCTCTTTAGAGGAAAGTGCCTTTGAACAACTACAAAAAACAGCTGGCACAGTAGCCAACCTTCGTGGTGCACAAGCCACACCCGAAAGAATCCAGAACTATCTCGATGAAGAGGCAGAGAAAGTACAAAATCTTAAAATTTTCGAAAAAGTTCAAGATATTGATCCCGCTATGAAAGTGGTTGCCAACATCAGCGCTGAATTGCCTTCCAGTAAAACCAACAGTTATGACATTCATAAAATAGATGTGAAATTCTCTACCATAACTATCGAAGGCGAAGCCAAACAAAAATCAACCGTGGACCTTCTGCGTAAAAAACTCGAAGCGTTTTCTTCGGATAAAAAAGTACAAACCGTAACACCCTCTATCGGCAAAACCAATGGGGTGACATTTGCATTTCGCTTTCGCGTAAAAGGGTAACAATGAATTTTGAGGATTTAAAAGAACAACTCAAGGAAAAGTGGGATGAACTCGTCGTAAAAGTTTCTGAAAGCGAAGCTTTCATTCAACTGAGCGAGCGCTATAATAATTTGTCTCCCCTCGTACAAAAAATCATTATTTTTTCCGCCATCTTTTTCGTAGGCTATCTCATCTACTCTGTACCTGCAGGTTTCATCGATTCTGCTCAACAAGTAGAAGCCAATTTCAACCAAGATAGAACCCTTATGCGCGGACTCAACCGATCCGCCCGCAACCCAGTCATCAGCCCCGATCAATTTACTGGTCTACCTTTTGAACAGATACGCTCCCGCATCGATGGCATCGCCAGTGAATCCCGTGTACTGGATTCACAAAAAGGAGCTGTTACCCAAGTCAACAAGCCGTTACCCAACTCTGTAGTTCCCAATGCAATTAGACAAGAAGGTGTAAGCTACGAATTAAAAAAATTGACTCTTCGTCAAGCGGTAGCTATCAGCGAACGACTATCCTCGATGCACAACAACACCAAGCTCGCAGGAGTGACCATAGAAGCGGATAAAGAAGACCCACACTACTTTACCGTTCGCTACACGATGAGCTCTCTCTCGTTGCCTCTAAAATCAGATAAGAAAAAAAGGAGATAACTCGTGGCCATCGTGACCTTTCTTGGCAATATTTTTCGTTATCATAAAGCAAAAATCTTTTTATTTTTTATTCTCATTATAGCATTTTTCGTTATGTTTTTTCCTTACAACGATCTTAGCGATAAAGTCTCTGCCGTCGTTTCTGAAAACACCAACAACAGTGTCTACCTGCAATTCGATGATCTTTCTCTTGGATTTCTCCCCCAGCCCGGATTAAAAATGACGAACGTTCTCGCCGAAACGGCTTTTGCATCCGACATACACGCCGATGTTCTAAAAATTGCCCCCTCCATTCTAGGTCTGATCACTCTTAAGCCTTACTATGGGAAGGCACAGGCGGAAGGTTTGTTTAAGGGGGACCTTGATATATCTTTATCGAACAGCAGTAGAATTAAAGCGCCCATGGCGGTTAATGCCGATATTGATTATGCGCATTTTGATCTAAAAGAACTTTTAAAAACATTTCCGGAAATTCCATTTAGTGCTAGTGGTACAGGCTCATTAAATGCCGATATCGATGCCGATCTCGAACTTAAAAGCCAACCCGACGGCAACTTTTCTTTAAAAACCAATCGGGTGATTATCCCTAGTTTTTCCATTAACCTCCCACAAGCGGGAGGTAATGTAGATCTACCAAAACTTTCTATGGATTCCATTATGGTTAAAGGTTTACTTAAAAATGGTAAACTCACATTCAGTGATACAAAAATTGGAACTATAAAAGATGATCTTTACTTACTCCTCGGTGGAGATATGGATGTACGCGTAGTACCCGGTAGCGGACTTGTGGTGAGCTATTATAATTTGGCCATTGATTTTACTATTAAACAAAGTTTACAAGCGCAGTTAGGATCTTATATGCCACTTCTCGATGGCATGTTTGGACGCTTTAAAACTCAGTCACTTGATGGCAATCGTTACCGTTTTCGCATGCAATTTAATCCCTTTAATGATCCCATGCCGAACTTTACCGCTTATCAGTAGAATGTTCCTACCCAAGATCTGCCGATCTATTTCGCACGACAATGAGAACAATCCGAGGATTCACCGACACTCGAATGCAGACAAAAAAGACATCGCAGCAAATTGCTAAAAAAATAATCACCAGTGCCCATTAATACATCATTAACATCTCATCGCGTAAAGTGAATGCATGTGTCTCTTTTTTTATGTCATGAAAATCACTATGTATTTTACAATCATTTTCCTTTCCCTTATTTGTACTGGAGAAATTCCTAAAAACTCTCCGCTGTTCCCATTGACCCCACCTCCAGTTTTTGCGATGACTAACTGTTTGGTAGCTAAATTGCACTGCAGGCGGCAAGGAGGTTACATGAAATATAAAAAAATAATTGTTTATAAGTCTTGCACAACTCAACAGGGGGAAATATGTCAGTAAATAAAGTCATTTTAATGGGGCGTTTAGGAGCCGATCCTGAGCTTAAAACCCTGTCATCAGGACAAGCGGTCGCTAACTTTAATCTTGCCACTAACGAAAACTGGGTGGATCGCGATGGACAAAAACAAGAACGCACGGAATGGCATCGTATTGTGGTGTGGGGGAAACTGGCAGAAATTTGTCGTCAGTATCTGAGTAAAGGTCGTCAAGTGTTCGTCGAAGGTAAGCTGCAAACCCGTGCATGGGAAGACCAACAAGGACAAAAACGCTACACAACAGAAATCGTTGCTAGCAATATTCAATTTGTCGGCGGAGCTAACGATCGCCCAATGGCTAGTTCCAGCGGCGCAAGCGCCATGGATTTTTCTCCAGAGCCTAGCTTTGA
>JACKAL010000005.1 GCA_020635085.1 Pseudobdellovibrionaceae bacterium | reverse complement strand
TACGTAAAAGATTTACTAGCCATTAAATCAGTACCGGACAAAGAAGACGTTCTTCCCCTGCTGCATGAAGTGCGTATGCGTTTTTAATTAAAAAAGACTTCTACTTTCTCTTAAGATCTTATGTAAAAATTCGAATAGCTTTAAGCTGCTTTATTGGTTTTTTCGACGCGTCGTCGCCCAAATACATCTAAAAAACAATCCACAATTTGTTCATCAAACTGCGTGCCCGAGCAACGAACAAGCTCATCACAGGCAACCTCAAAAGACCTGCCTTTTCGATAGGGACGATCTTCTGTTATGGCATCTACTGTATCCACTATAAGAATAATCTTCGAAGCCAGTGGAATATCCTCTTCAGGTAAGTTGAAGTAGCCCTTACCATCTATGCGCTCATGGTGGTATAAAATCGCGTCGCTCACTTTTCTAAAAAATGGCAGTACCGTTAGCGGGCCGATCAGCTCTACACCAAATTCTGTATGTTTTTTAACTAAATCGTATTCTTCTTGGGTTAGCTTATCTGGCTTATTTAAAATCTTTTCGGCAATTTTCATTTTACCTACATCATGTAGTAATCCTGCGTACAAGCAAATTGCCTGCTCCATCAAATTTAAATTCATCGCCTGTGCCAGAGACAAAGCCATTTCCGAAACGCGCACGCAATGGGCCTGGGTATTGCCATCATGAGCCTGCAGGTTAAATAAAAGTGTTTGCACGTAAGACTCGGCAAATGTTGGGAGCTCTACACCTTGCTTCTTGAAATTCAAAATATGACGCATATTTTGCTTATCGACGTTCGTCTTAAAAGATAGAGTCGATTATCATTATAGTACACTTTTGTGCCCTATTCGTTTCAGATCAGAACAATCCTGACAGAAGGAAAAGGGGAAACTAAGCTGTGCGTTTGAGCTTTTGTAATAGATTCTGATAAATTTGCTCATGACGAGCAAAGCATGTACTAATTAAGAAGTGATTCTGGAAGTGTTCATAGGCATTTTTACTTAAACGAGCGTAAAGAACATCATCTTGCAGAAGTCGGTTCATCGCCTCGCCCAACCGCTCCACATCCATCACGGGAACCATAAGCCCCGTCTCATTCGCTTTGTTGACGAAGCGAACTCCGGAGTTAAGATTAGTCGTAATAACCGGCTTTGCGCACGACATCGCTTCTAAAAGAACCAGGCCAAAAGCTTCCGCTTCATTAATGGATGGTAAAACTAAGGCTCTTGCACCATGAACAAAGGCCGCAAACTCATCGTCGGACTCAATTTTACCGACAAAATGAACTCGGCTCTCGAGATTTAATTTTTTGCTCAGCGCCTTCCACTCATCCAACATGCGCCCGACACCGATTAATACCAGGTTCGCATCTTGCACTTTCAGCATGGCTTTTAAGAGTACATCGACACCTTTATAAGGCACCATACGGCCAGCAAACAAAAAGTACGAACCATATTGCATTTTGATAGGCTGAAGATAATGAGAAATTTTCTCATTGATATTCGTATATTTTGGCTCTATGCCGAAAGGAATAATTTCGCACTTTTCTGCAAACTCCTTGAGCCATCGTGAGTGTTCAATATGAAAGGATGTACCCACTAGGATTTTATCCGCTCGTTTTAGTAAAGCATTCGAAACCGGCTGATACAGATTGTTCAAGGCTCGCGCCTTATAAACTTCACAATGGTACGTAACAACTAATGGTTTATCGAAATCATTTTGCAAAACAGCAAACTCATACATCGGGTTTGGGGTATGCATATGAACAACATCTGTTCTTGCAATTTCGACATGTAACTCTTTAAAAATGGCGGGAGTAATCGGCTGAGAAAAAACAGTAAACGCTAACGGTAAGCGGATCACACGTACACCGTTTATATATTCTTCTTGGCGCTTGTACGATTCATTCGCACAGATGACCGTTACTTCGTGACCATTTTTTACCGAAGCTTCAGATAGTTCCTTTATGACTTTCTCTATGCCGCCGCGGTAAGGATGATAATATTTGCTTAAGTGCAGGATCTTCATCTTTATAAATATTAATATTCTTTTAATATAGAAACGATTTAAAAAATATAAACCCTATCTATGGCTATGTCGTCTTCACAGCAATCTGCTCGACCTTTGTTTATTCTCAGCTTATTAGGGTCTCCCCTAGTCTCTTCGTAAATACCTCAAGCTCTTACCCAACTCTCGTCGGCATTACGGCTCAGAACTTTAGGACGTGAGGCACAAGACCTATGTCTTAGTTCATACAAAAAGCACAACCATACAGCCAGAAAGACCTCAATACAATTTAACTATTTACCGATAAAAATCACATGAGACGTCTATTTTTACTCACCCTGTTGTTCGGCATTGGCGATATTTATAAAGCACATGCCTTTACTGAGATGGTGACTTCTAACGAATTCGGGCCCACCTACATCGACACCATTGGCCTACGCGCCAGCATTAAATTTAAAACAAATTTTCAATATGACCAACCCAAAATTACCTATGCACACTGCCCGCGTAATAAAAAAGGCGATGTCCTTAAAAACTATTTCGTTTATAAAAAAATGGACCAATCTGGTGTTTTGCGCGATGAATCTAAATTTCAGACAGGATTAACCTGTGACCAGCTTGTTAATCAAAACTCTTCTATCGATCGAGGGTCTTGCCACGAGTACACCGCCCTTGAATTATTTATCGACGACCCTGAAGAATGTAAGAAAGGTCATTGTCAACAATTAGCTCAACCGCGAATGGCTGAAACACCCCCGATTAAACTTGACGGAGAAAAAGTACAGAAAGAATTACAAACATGCTCAGCTGGACAAGATCGACAGTTTGTTGTCGCCAAAGCAAAAGACAATAGCTTAAAGCTTATAGCAAATCTTAAGGATAAGTATCATTGTCGTCTCGACAACAAAAGAATCCTCACTCCAGGCACTCCTTGGGATGATGAAACCTCCGACCTGACAAAGATATTTACATCGTCTACGGCAGACGATTTTTACGTTGGCGATCCAACAAAATTTCGCTACGACAGTACTCTAAAAAGAAATATTCACGTGGGTAACTACAAACGCTATTACTTTGATTATAAACAAAAAACCTGGTGCCAGCATATGGACCCGCATCTGGCAGTCAAACTCCCGACTTGTCAACTAACGGAAACCACCCTGCCAATAAATTTTAGAGAGTTAAATAATACAGCACTCAAAGGGGTCATTAAATTTTCTCTTGATCAAGATGGTAATCCTCTCGCTTATGTTGGCCATAGTAAAAGCTCAACGAATACTCCACCTTACGAATTAGATGAATCAAAACCTCTTATTAAAATATCGTTGCAGAATGACCCCGTAAAAGGGCGACGCGCTATTTTTCAAGTAAAGAACGCACTCAATGGCAACACTTTAAGAAAAATTACTGTGGCGCCAACCTACACAATGGGGACCGATTTAGGACAACCTGGAACTTGCGATGGCACCGCATGCTTGAGTGCTGTAAAAGAAGTCATGCCCGTAAACTTCATGAGTGAAGCTCAGTGCAAAAATTCTTCAGCTCCTTTTATGGTTCCTGGAAATGGACGAGATATTTGTTATTCGTGTAGTGGTATTTCTTCTGGTAACTGTGGCACTGATCCAACGGTATTAACAAAATCAAATATCAATCAGTATTTGAGCCAACTAAAAGCCTGCCAAATGAGTCCACCCCATCCTCAAAACACTTTATCTCCGGCAGTTACAAAGTAGTCTCTCCTCGTTGTTGCCAGCGTTCTCTTAACGAGCGCTGCATAACCTCGAAAACTTTCGTCTTCAATTCTGGAATTTGCGCCTCCCCACTTTGATCGGGATAAATAGGATCTAACAATTCAAAAGTAACATCGGTGCGCCAGCGCCCCCAATTGATCATGATCGAATGCTTTTTAATCACGTCCTCACAACCCACAAGTAACAACGGAATGATCGGCATATGGGAGTTGACCGCAAAAAAGAACGGGCCCGATTTAAAATCACCCAATGTTCCATGTCCTGGACGGCGCGTGCCTTCAGGAGCCAAAGCAAATATTTCACCATTTTTAACACGCACTTCGGCCTCTTTGTAAATCTGAATCACTTTCGTACGATTACTGCGTTCAATTTCCAATGCACCCGTCATGCGAATAGCCCAACCGAAGAGAGGAATTGAGAATAACTCGCTTTTTGAACCAAAGTTACAAAACCGTGGCGAACCAAAAAAAATCACCGGAATGTCATAGTGACTCGTATGATTGAACAAATAAAGAGCGCCGACATTTTTAGGTAATTTTTCTGCTCCCTTCACATGCACACGCACACCACTACATACAAGTAACACTCGGGTCCACACTGGCCGAATCCAATACTTCCAAATAACTTCTTTGTGTATTCCCACAATAAGGCCGAGAAGCACTATGGCGGAACAAAACCCAGTCCAAACAATAATAAATGGAATAAGTAAAAAAGCTCTTGGGTATGACAATAATTTAAGCATGGCTTACCTTTAATCTAAAGTACGTATATGTCGCGTGTTCCATATTTCATGGCATACTTTTTCCCAAACCGCAAAATGAAACACAAAAGTCGGCGAAATAGTGATTGTTATGCTGATTTACAAAATAACCCTGCATAGCCAAACTTCAACGGTGCGTTAAGACCTACGAGGATTCTACACGAGTCTGTATGACATTAGAAAGTCTTCGATTTAACATAAAGATGTGATGATGACTCTTACCGTAGCAGACTCCTACTTCCAAAAAAGGTTTGGCTATTGATGCCAATGTTTTTTTCGCTGCTTTTTTATATTTTTTCCACGTCCGCTCAGGAGTCACCCAAGAAGCCCGAAGAATCTTTTATCGGTGCTGGTTTTGGTTTCGGATGGATCCAAGATTACCCAGGTGCTGGCCAAGGACGCATGCGCTATTTAGTCCTCCCCACCTATAAAAGCAAACATATCACCATCGATCGTCAAGATGGTGTAAAAGGTGAACTTGCTGAAAAGGATCGCTTTCAATTTGCCGTGAGTTTTTCTTTTTTGTTTCCTACGCCGTCGAGTAAAATTCCCGTACGCCAAGGCATGCCGGATTTAGGTTGGACATTGCAACTGGGACCAGAGCTACGCATTCAACTCACTAAAAATGCGTTCCACTCCATGTATGTACGCCTCCCTTTACGTTTTGTCGCCAACACCGATTTTAGCCATAAATTTGATTTCCTTGATTGGAACTTTGCCCCGAGCCTCCGTAACAATTTCTACTTAGGTGAAGGCTATGGCGAAATCTCCACCCGTTTAGAGCTAGATTACGCATCCGAGGCTTTTAGCAATCTGTTTTATGGCGTAGCCCCACAGTACGCCACCCCGACACGACCAGCCTACACTGCAAAAAGTGGCTTATTGGAATATATCGTCGGTGTGAACTACACCTACTATGATCTTTTCCCATGGATGTTCTTTATTGGTGGCAATTTATATCTCATGCAGAATGCAAAAAACCGTGACAGCCCTTTACTCGTGAATCCCACCAATTATTCAATCATTGGTGGGATTGTCCGTTACTTTTGATTCGCTTTTTTATTTAGAGCTCTAGTTCTTAAGCGTGGTTGGTAAGAACTTCACTTTAATCACGGCATCTTGTGCTGGGATATAACCGGTTTTGAAAGTAATAGAGTTATCATCAGCACTATACACATAGCCTTCTTTAGGCATTTCAATGTCGTTTACGAAAATCTGTAAGGTGTCTACGTTAGGCACACGATCCAAATAGAACTTGGTTGAAAACTCTAAGATCGTATCTGAAAGGCTCGACAAGATCCCGCTAAAATCATCACACAGACTGGCTTTTACACCACCTGTTGCATCGGTAAGTTGAGCATAGCGATCTGCAATACGACGGCCAGCAAATTCCGTCGCAAGCTGTGCACGGCAGGCTTCATCAAAGATCGCAATCGTATTGACCACATAATTCTTTTTCGTCGCCGTGCTACCCGTCGCTTGATCGAGCACATCAAGATAGTGCTGGTACGAAATCAAGCGCGAATCACTGATCGAATTCGGATTTCCATAGGCATCTAACTGAATATTTGCAGTTCCATCCCACGAAAAATCCTCTTCGTCTGTCATAAAAATCACCGCTAAATAAGCCCCGGCACGCGGAAACTCAGCACGGTTTTGTGTATTTAATAGTGCAGCTTCTAAGCTTTGAAATCCGCGCTCATCGGCACTTCCGTTAATTCCTTGTTTAATATTTTGATCGAATACAGCTTCAATATTGGGTGTTGTCGGCGTAATAATTTTGATTCCTGAATACCCTGTCGCATCTGTACCGTCACGAAAACGCGACCAACTCTCATCACTCGTAAATAAAGGAAGCGCTTGATAGGCTTCAGTTGTTGTCACCGCGATACGGAAATCAAAATTGGTTTGTTTAAATTTATCAATAAATGACAATACATTCGCCGCCACTTGAGATTGTGAGGTCTCCATGGAGCCAGAGTTATCGACAACCCATAAGATATCAATAGGGACGCTCGTCGCTTTTGTGTTTTGCGTAAACGTGGCCTCATCACCAGCAATACTGAAGCTATTAGAGCCACAACCCACTAAGGTCAGGGCCAGTCCAGCAACGATCGCAAGATTCATTTTTAAGCCTGTCATAGAGTTCTCCTTCGTTCTCACCCTTAATCTTTCGACTGGACCTGGACGAAAAATGAGGAAACTGGCGATAATGGTGACATTTTGGCTCGCCTCATTATGAAACAATTTTCATAACTCACTGTTTTCATTAGATTTTTTGATTGACTCCACCCCCTTCTAAGGTCTAATTGAGTAAAACTTAAACAAAAACTCGAAAATTATTTAATCGAGTTTTAATAAGACGGGGGCTCACGCTCGCCCCAACCATAGAGGAAAGGGCACCATGCTACTAGACCAGATTAATATGAACTACCTCCGTATTTTCGAAGCTGTCTATAGAACACGTAGCATGACCCAGGCCGCAAGCGAGATGCATCTGACCCAGTCAGGAATTAGCCAACATATCAAATCTTTGGAAGATACTTTAGATCTTCAGCTCTTTGATCGCATCAAACAAAAGCTGGTGCCGACAGAGGATGGCAAACGTCTTTACGAACAACTCTCCCCCCATCTCCAGCGCCTAGAGGAAATTTTGCTGGATCTTACTAATAAAGAAAATTCTTTGCGTGGGGAAATCAGTATAGGTATGCCAGTTGTTTTCGGTTTAAATATCCTCCTCCCTCACATTGCCGAACTGGGAAAAATGCACCCACTATTGAAGTTTAAAATTCACTTCGATATTCCACGTCGCTTTAACAACATGCTTTTACGTGGAGATTTAGACTTTGCTTTTGTCGATGAATACAACATGGATAACCAGATCACTACAGAACTGGTCTACGATGAAACACTCCGATTGTGTTGTTCAACCCAATATATCAAAGAAAAAGGCGAAGGCAGCAGTAAAAAATACTACGAGGGTTTGGAATACGTCGATTACGACCAAGGCAATCTGCTCCTGTCGCGTTGGTTTGAGCATCATTACAAAATCAATAAGATTGATCTACAAGTGCGCGCAGTTCTTGGCGATACCCTTGGAATTGCAAAGCTGATTAAATTTGGTCTTGGCGCCGGAATTCTTCCAGAGCATCAATTGGAACGCTTAAAAACAGAAGGCTATAACCTTCATGTTATTGAAGGAAAAAACAATAAACCCCTTAAAAACAAAATCAACGTCGCTTATGTAAAAGGTCGCAGCTGGTCTACATCTGTACATGAAAGTTTTAATTTTCTCATGAAAAAAATCAAGGAGACCCGCTAATGCACTACATCTTGCTTTTTGCCTTTCTCCTCATCAGCTGCCAATCCTTTGAAAAAAAGCAAGAGCTCACACCGCCTCCCCCCGCCGAACTGAATCCGCAACAACTGCCTATACTGCAAGGGGCTACGGATCAGACCTCCACAGTTATTAGTGTTCTGGTTCCTAAAGCAAAAATCTATAATTACTCATTTCATCTCGATAAAACTGTCTTGCGCACACCAGACCCAGAAGAACTCGCCTTTGAGGGATTTGCTTGGAAAATTGTAAATTTTAAATTGGATGGGCTTTATTCTGGTGCAACCTACATATTTAGAATCAATGACAACAATAAAATTATTGAGGAACGACGTTTTAAAACTCTTCCTAAGGATTTAAAACTTCCAAAAGTAGCTGTGATTTCATGTACTGACGATTCCTATGATGAGCTCCAAAAAAAACAATGGGAGCTGGTTGAGAAACAAAAACCAGATATGCTTTTTCTTATCGGCGACAATGTCTATGTTGATCTTAAAAAAAATGGCCAACCGCCACTGGTTAACGAACAGTTGATTTGGCAGCGCTATCAGGAAACGCGCCTGCATCTTGACTTATATAAAATGAAAAACCTTATTCCCACCTTCTCTACGTGGGACGATCACGACTACGGTAGTAACAATGCTGATCGAAACTTTGCCTATAAAAATCAATCGAAACGCATTTTTGAAAACTTTTTTCCAACCAAGGAAAGCGTCAATATTGAACGCGGCCCCGGAGTCTCCTCCTTTGTGCAAATTGGCAAAAATAATTTTGTTTTATTTGATGATCGCTATTTTCGCAGTGAATCTAACAAAACCCCAGGCGACACGCATTTTGGCGCTGAGCAAGAACAGTGGTTTTTTTCGTTACTTAAAAAAAAGAAAGGTCTCTTTTGGCTCATAAGTGGTGATCAGTTTTTTGGCGGACACCATACGTTTGAATCCTACCAAGGTAATCATCCCAAATCTTTCGAACATTTCTTACAAAAAATAAAGCAATCTAAAAAAATGGTTCTTTTTATTTCCGGCGATCGGCACATCGCTGAGCTTATGCGCATTCCTAAAAAATACTTAGGCTTTACCACTTATGAACTTACTTCTAGTGGCCTGCACGCGCACATGTATCCTGGCTCGTTAAAAGATACCCCTAATCCTCTCGCCATTTATAATAAAGATGGGGAAGCCAACTTTCTGCTTGTTCAACCACATAATATTAGCAATCGTCAGGCAACGATGGGCATTCAGTTTCTCGGCGCCAATGGACGACGACTTTACTCCAGTGAGCTTGAGGTACGTCGTTGAGCCCCTTTTACCAGTTTGTCGAAGGAAAAATCACATCGCTGACAACAAGCAATGGTGCGGAATTTACTGACGCCATTTCTATTATCCAAAAATTAAATACGCCTCATCCAATATTAAGACAAAAAATAGACCTGACTTCATCACTGCATATTTTCTTAAAAAAATTTGAAAACCAAAAATCTTTCCTGATTCATTTTCTTGTGGAAACACTCGGCTACACAGACAGCGAGGCTCATAACGAGTGGAATGATGGCTATACCCTATTACAAGAATTGGCCAAAGATTGTTATTTTGATCCACACTTACGCACACCACGTGGTCTTGTCGCAATTGCTTTACCGTGGAGCTCTCCCCTGTACCGTTTTTGCGCACAGATTATTCCTGCATTGATAGCGCAAAACCATGTTGTTCTTTTTTGCGATAAAGACTCTTCGCAAATATATACACAACTGGCTGAGTGGGTGCATCTTTGCGAAATGGGTCATGGAAAAATTGCCGTCCTTTCCTCTGCTACCCCCGACGTACGCGACTTGGTTAGAGATCACCCGGCAATTAAAAACTTGCATGTAGAATCCCATCTCTATGAGGCCCAACCGTGGCGTCCTGCACTTCTCAATCCGGATAAATTGTGCCGCTTCTTTCATGGAGCGCATAACGCCGTTATCGTCTTAAACGATGCCAATTTAAAAACCATAAAACCTTTGTTTTTACGTAGTTTAAACTACCATTTAAAAAGTGAGATTCGATTTAATCGCTGGTTTGTTCAAGAAAAAATCTACCCCGCTCTTATAGACGAAATGAAGAAATGGAGCACAGAAATAGAGCCCGAATATTTTGGTAAACCTACCAGCTCTTCTTATAGAAAAGAACTCCTCGCCCAGCTCCAAGAGTTACGAAACGAGCGTTATTGGCTGAAACCGCTAAGTGAGCAAGCAGACCACTGGAATGTTGTAACGGATTTTAGCAACTGTTCCCCTGTGCATCAGAAGGAACTTCTCGGCCCTTTCCTGACTATAACTAGGGTCAAAAATATATCTGAAGCGAGCAAGTTTGCCAATACCACGGACTACTCCAATAGTGTATGTGTCATAACCGCATCGCAAGAGAAGTCGCTTGAACTTCGTTTATTACTAAAAACACTTTATGTTTTTCATAATAGAATTCCCACACCTCACACACCGCACCTCACTTATGGTGAAGGTTTCTGCGGGACAGGACTTGGCACGACAAATGATCTCTTTTATGCAAATAAAAAGGAACTTTTTGAAGAGAATTCCTTAACCAGTTCTATTGACGGCTAAAATCTATAGACGCACTTCCACTAGCATTTGTGTTTTGATGAGAATCTCCGTTTTCATCAATACCAATAATACTTACATTTAAACCATACTGCACATTATCTGATAAACTCGTCAGATTCACTGTCAGCTGGTAAAACCCTTTTACACATGCCGCTGGACTATCAACAGTTGCTAATTCGTTGGCGTTTGGATCGGTAATTATATAACGAATGGTATGTGATGGATAATTACCGGTATTACAACGTCCGTATGCAATCAACGAGGAAGTCCCCAGTGCCAGTACAGTTGGATTTTGTACATCAAGTGTAATTTCTAAATACTCTTCAAGCGGTCCACAGTCGACAACTGCGGACAAGCAATCGGGATTGGTTGTTGTAGACGTACTTGAATCCAGTCCAGCTCCACTATTTGTAGGTGCCAAACCGCAATTCTGAAACAACGGTATCACCATTAAAATAAGGATTAGAATGAGTCCTCTGGATAACTTTAACAAACTCTTCCCCCGTAAACTGACTTATGTTCTTATCGCCAAAAGTCGGTTATGACTTTAGGGCACGACGCACTTTAGGGTGCAATCGTCTTTCTCCCGAACGTTTTACTTCAATCTGTCTCATTTTGAAACGACAGCTATTTACCCTACAGTTACCTACTCTCTCCTATTTTGATTTGATCGCAACATTCTGACAAATGAACACTAAATAAAAAATGATGAAATTCCGAATAGCTATGGAATGAGTGACACAAAAAGAAACAATGAAAACATGACCGAAAAATTAAAGTCATTGATAGAGATCGGTGTCGCACTCTCCTCAGAAAAAGAGCTCACCAATCTAATGCAACTCTTTTTAGAAAAATGCTTGGAAGTTTGTCAGGCCGAAGGCGCCAGCATTTATCTTCTTGATAAAAAAATGATCTACCATGATGCCAAAAATAATCCCTTACTAACTCCGCAAAAGATCCCGGTCTTGCGTTTTTTGAGAACTATGAATCGTCTTAGCGGATCTGAAGAGCACAATGGCATCATTGAAATTAATAAGAAAAGTGTCGCAGGCTACTGTGCCCTCTCAAAAAAATCAATCAACATCAGTGACTGTTATGACTTACCTGCGGACACTCCTTACCGCTTCAATCCGCAATTTGATCAAGATAAAGACTATCATACCAAATCACTCCTCACCGTTCCTATGGTAACTTCTCAGGGACAAGTTCGCGGCGTGATCCAAATCGTGAACAAACTCACACCTGAAGGGGTCGAGCATCTAAACAAAGATGTTCTTGCACAAGAAGAAATTATTCCTTTTACTGCTAACGATGAAGAGCTCATGCAAGTATTTGCCTCGCAAGCGGCTGTTGCTATAGAAAATGCTCAGCTCACAGAAAATATCGAAAATCTTTTTGAAAGTTTCGTACACGCATCAGTTAAAGCCATTGAAGCTCGAGATCCAACAACATCTGGACATAGCGATCGTGTCGCTGTCTTAACTGTTGAATTGGCACTTGCTGTACACAAAACCAATGTGGGCATGTATCGCAATGTGATTTTTTCCGAAGAACAAATTCGCGAACTTCGCTATGCCGCACTTCTGCACGATTTTGGAAAAATCGGCATTAAAGAAGATGTTTTACTAAAACAAAAAAAACTCCACTCCCGTGAACTGGAATCCATATTGCTCCGTCTGGATAGCATGGAGTACAAGAACGAAGCCAATCAGTGGAAACAACTTATTGAAGGTGTTCTCGAACTCGTTGAGAAAAAACCAGAAATCGATGTCCATTGGCTACAGAATAAAGTCGAAGATATCCAACGCCAAATTGAAACAACCAAACTGCGTATTCGACAAATGAAAAGTGGCGTGATGCAAGCCAATGAACCCTATGTCGTAAAGGATCAATCCTCATTAGATCGAATTCTCAATATGATTGAGATGTCGAGCGAGCATTTTGGACAAAAAATTCTCACCGACAATGAAGTAAAAATATTATCCATTCCAAAAGGTAGCCTCAGTCGTGATGAGCGCATGCAGATCGAATCTCACGTCTCCCATACCTATGAATTCTTAAAGCAGATTGCTTGGACCGATGGCTTGGAACATGTGCCTCAAATCGCCCACTGCCATCACGAAAAAATGGACGGCTCTGGCTACCCTCGCGGTATTGCTGGTCCGGAAATTCCCATCCAGGCTCGTATGATGACAATCTCAGACATCTATGATGCCCTCGTCGCCTTTGATCGGCCCTATAAAAAGTCTTTAAATGCAGACTCTGCTATTGATATCCTGCTCATGGAAGCCAACGAAGGTAAATTAGATTCCGATCTTCTGCGTATCTTTATTGAGGCAGGAGTCTATACCCACATTACTGGGTTATTGATGAAAAAAGTGGCGTAATCCACTACGCTCATTCCTACATTTACACTACGGATCGATCCTCTACAGGAGATTTGATACTTAGTCTTCGTAAAGATAACCTTCGTCGCAATCGGTATTGAGAACATCCCATGTGTCGTTTTTCTTTTGCCATTTGGTGTAACAGTTATAGGTTTCATAGCCCTTACATACACCTTTGGGTCCCTCAACCTCTGTAGTTACAGTAAACTGGGTCATGTTCGAAACATCTTCCAAAGTGGAATATCCAACCACATAAAAAGACTGCAAACCACAAGAAATACCATCACCATCATTGTAAAGAAAAGATTCTAAACTCGACTCCGTTGCAGAGATAATTTGCTTTTCGGTCAGGTTTGTCTGAGCTGTTACATCATTAATGGTAAGGCCACTCACATCGGCAAAAATAAAAGCGGATAACAAAACAAGCAACGTGGACATTTTAAACTCCTTAAATGAACTGTGAGGGTAAAACTAAAAGACCCTGCTTTTTAGGTCAATGAATCTTATAAAAAGAGAATTTTTTATCATTTTTACAATGTGTATCTGCCACTTTCTAACCGTCTAAGCGCTTTCTTCTTTTTTAAGATGTGGAAAATGACAGTACATTTATCTGAATACGCATTGAGTGCGCTTACAATGTCCGTTTGAGGGAGCATTCAGCCAGGTAGGAGTATGCGAAAGTTCATGCATCCTGTCATGAGTGCATCCCGACCATCGTGGTCGGGATGTTGTTTAAATCTATAAAATGTTTTAATTTAAAAAAAGAGCTTACGCCCACTACGGGCGGAAGCCACCAATACAAGGACGTTCACACTTCCGCATACTCAAATCTGGCTTCCAATAAATTCCCACGGGCATACCTGAGAATCTATTTGTTTGCCTGACGTAGAAGATTCAGAGCGGAGCCCGCTTTAAACCAACGAATTTGCTCCTCATTATATGTGTGTTTAAGATCAATCTTATCTGTTTTGCCATCGGCATGCTTCACCTCGAGCGTGAGCATTTTGCCGGGAGCAAATGAATCGAGACCAGTAATCGACACATGATCATCTTGTTGAATTTTATCATAATCGGCGGGGTTATTAAACATCAGTGCAAGCACACCTTGTTTTTTTAAATTGGTCTCATGAATGCGCGCAAAACTGCGCGTAATCACAGCCGCACAACCCAAAAAGCGTGGCGACATAGCCGCATGTTCACGGCTCGAACCTTCACCGTAGTTATCATCGCCGATAATCACCCATTTTTGTCCTTTGCCTTTATAGCTGCGACCGAGTTTTGCGAACTCTTGTGTTTCTCCTGTGATCTGATTTTTGCCTTTACCGATATCTCCCGTAAATGCATTCACTGCGGTTAAAAGCATATTATCCGAAATATTATCCAAGTGACCACGATAGCGAAGCCATGGGCCCGCTGGGCTAATGTGATCTGTTGTACATTTGCCTTTTGCTTTCGCGAGCACGACCATATCTTTCATGTCTTTGCCATCCCAAGCAGCAAATGGTTCAAGAAGTTGTAAACGCTCGGACTCTGGTTTTACTTGCACAGTAGCACTCTTACCTTGTGGTTTTTGATATCCCTCTTGATCCGCAATAAAACCCTTTTCTGGAAACTCTGGTGCGACAGGAGCTTTTAACTTGATATCTCCCTTGGGAGTTTTCAACGTATCGGTAGCAGGATTAAAATCCAAACGTCCAGCAACTCCCAACGCCATAACCACTTCCGGACTTCCGATAAAAGAAAGGGTTTCTTGGTTGGAATCGTTACGTCCACGGAAATTACGATTAAAGCTTGTAACGATGGTGTTCACTTCGCCTTTTTTAATATCATCCCGTTTCCACTGACCGATACACGGTCCGCAAGCGTTAGCAAGCACTGTCGCCCCTGCTTTATTTAATACTTCCATTTGTCCATCGCGCTCGATGGTATTTTTAATCTGCGCAGAGCCAGGCGATACCATAAATGTCTGTGGCATTTTCATGCCAGAATCAAGAGCCTGCTGAGCCACATAAGCGGCGCGACCGATATCCTCGTAGGATGAGTTGGTGCATGATCCAATGAGTGCCGCGGAAAGTTTGGTTGGCCAGTTGTTTTTCTTCGCGGCTTCTTTTAACTCGGTTAAACTGTGAGCCAAATCAGGAGTGTGTGGCCCTACGAGATGGGGCTCTAATTTGTCTAAATCAATCTCGATGACTTGATCGTAGTATTTGGATGGATTTTTTATGACATCTTCATCAGCTGTCAAAAGATCTTTATTTTGATCGGCAAGACTTGCCAGTCCGCCACGTTTCGTAACACGCAAGTACGAAGCCATGCGCTCATCAAATGGGAACAAAGAGCAGGTGGCACCCAGTTCTGCCCCCATGTTGGTGATCGTAGCTTTGCCTGTACAACTGATAGAGTCGACACCTTCACCAAAATACTCAACGATTTTATCTGTACCACCCTTAACAGTGAGAATACCTAAAAGTTTTAAGATCACATCTTTAGGTGACGTCCATCCCGACAGCTTTCCTTTTAAGTGCACACCAATTATTTTTGGATTTTTAACTTCCCAAGCCAGACCCGCCATAACATCAGAGGCATCGGCACCCCCAACACCAACAGCCACCATACCTAAACCACCGGCATTGGGCGTGTGCGAGTCGGTACCAATCATGAGACCACCTGGAAATGCATAGTTTTCCAAAACCACTTGGTGAATAATTCCCGCACCCGGTTTCCAAAAACCAATACCGTAGCGACTGGCACATGTAGATAAGAAACTGTAAACCTCGTTACTCTCCAAATTGGACTGCTTAAGATCGTCAGAGGCACCTTTGTAAGCAAGAATTAAGTGATCACAGTGCACTGTCGATGGTACAGCGGCCTCTTCTCGGCCCGAGAGCATAAACTGCAAGAGCGCCATTTGTGCTGTTGCATCCTGCATGGCCACACGATCTGGTCGCAACATCAAAAAACTTTTACCTCGTTCTAGCTCCTGCGCAGATGCATCATCCAAGTGACCATAAACAATTTTTTCGGCAAGAGTTAGCGGACGCCCGAGACGCTTTTTTATAACTTCCAAATTTTTGCGAGTTTTTGCATAAACGTCTTTGACCATGGCTTCGGTGGTTTCAATCTGACTCATGTGTTGTCCTTTCATCGAGATGAAAACGATTTTCAATAATAATTTTAAATATTTAGATAGTGGGTAGTTTACGTCTGAAGTGCGCTGGGCACAATCTGTTTTGCAGGGTATAAATATTTGCATTTATTAAGGAAACGTTGAGATTCACCAACTGGAAAATGGCCTTAAAAACCACCTAAAAATAAACACCCTACTCGGTGAGGAGCATGCACAGCTATCTAGACCCAAGTCTGTTACATCTGGTTCAGCATGAGACATATTAAAATCCAGACGTCGAGAAATGATGCAATTTACTAAAAAACCGTTCATGATTAAGACATGTCTATACGTCAAATTTTGGTTACGTTATTAGCGTCGCTCTCCCTCTTCACAACACATATCTCTAATGCCGAAGTGGTTGGCGGTGGTTCTGGTTCTGGCGGTAGTCGGCTGCAATTTGACAGCAACTACAAATCTCCACCACTTCCAAAAGACAAAAAAATTCCTGAAGAGTGCAAAAAATTTATTAAAGACGATGGCACCTATGGTGAGTATGGCGAAATTCTAAAAAAAGAGTTTACAGGACAGGGAAAATCGAAAAATCACATCGAAGATTTTTTTAGCACAAATCCAGATGATATCGAAAAAACATGTAGTGGCTACACGTCTATGAACAATGACGAAAAATTAAATTTTTGGATTTGGACATCTGCGGCCATAGCGAAAGACGAATCTGCATGTAATTGGCAGGGAAGTTTAAATTCCAAAGCTGGTCCTAATGGCAATGGTGTGGCTCAAGGACTATGCCAAACACCAAAATTGGAAGAAGGTAAAACCCCCGCGTGGCGCGGACCAGGTTGCGAACAACCACCCTTTTCGGCAGAAAACCAACTGTCGTGCACTGTGGAAGTTTTAGGTGGCCTCCTAGAAGGTAAATATAAGCAGCCGAAAACACCTTTTGGTAGCAACTCCTATTGGGCAGTCCTTCGTCCCAACAACACTGAGAACCAAGAAAAACGCGATAAAAAAACCGACACACTTAGTATCATTAAGGAATTCCCACGATGCAAAAACAAATAAGTAAAACACTTCTTCTCTGCATACTAACTGTAACACCAATGGCCTTTGCCAAAGGGAAACCTGCCACATTGAATGACTTTAACGGCCTTTTACCTACTGGAGATTATCGTAAAACGATGGGCGATGACGAACACTGTCCTCCTAGCAGTTTTGAATGGATCGAAAACAACACCACACTAAAAATTGGTAATGCCAATCCGGTTTTATTTCATACGTTTAATAACAAAAAAACTGTGGACCTCTCGACCAAAGAGATGAAGTGCCTTGCTACAACCATCAACAAAATTACCGATACGAGTAAGAAAAACCCACAGCGCACAATCCATCAACTGATAGAGAACAACTGTGGACCTAATAAAACCAAGAGCGATTACACTCTTGTGTTAAGCAAAGAAAAAGGGAAAACTCTTATTGATCTTACTATGAAGTTCTCTAAGCCTAGTTCCAAAGAACTACAGACTGTGACCTGCAAATACGAAAAGTAAAACTCTCGAACTAATTGAATAGTGTAATAGATGCGCCGTCATCCTGAGCCGCACCGTCATCCTGAGCCGCACCGTCATCCTGAGCCGCACCGTCATCCTGAGCGAATGCGAAGGATCTCTCCTCAAGGTCAATCTTGTTTATTAAGAGATCCTTCGCATTCGCTCAGGATGACGGCGCGCATCTTCTGTACGATAGTGACTCTCCATACGACGGTAAGGACTTTGGGTATCGCTTTTAAAAAATCGTACTTTTTTTTACCTTTTAGATAAAAGACTTCCGCTTGATTTTATCAACGATGATCTTTTCGCAAATGTGCGGGTCTTTGGGATTAACAGAATAAAATGACTGTTGCTCGCAACGCAGTTTTTCTTTAATTAACCAATTCAGTACATCAGCGAGTTTTTTGTTCTTTTTATCCTGGAAGAACGGATCGTTCTTTAGTGCATCTTTGGCTTTCTTTAAAGAGCGACCTTCTTTTGCATCATTCTCGCGCACCTGATAACAATGCAAATCATACTTGCGCACGTCTTCTGGCAAAACACCTAAAAAGCGTACTTCGGGAGCGGAAAAATCGCTATTGCGAATAAGACTGGCAGCTGAACCCGCCTTAAGAGTGCGATAAATATTTTGTAAAGTGTACGCATCCAGATCGCCGAAGAAGAAGATCGGCACATCGAGTTGGGTTTGAATACTTTTTACCCATCCACGAACCGCATTAGATGGCACACCCTGAGCACCAACAACAATACATTTGTGGCGTTTGGTCATGCCGTTCGCCACCAGCGTGTTCGCCGTACCTTCTGATTCGACCACGAGGCAAAAATCCACTTTGCCTTTGGTTTTTAGCTTTAAAGACTGCGGTCTATTTTTGGGCTGGAAAGGTGCCGTTCCCAATGTGCTTAAATCAATCGTCGCTTTTTCACCATCGGCCATGGTTTCTGTTACAACCAAATGTTGGGAGTACGTTTGTCCACCGCGGTCGTTGGCGAAACAGTTCATCTCCTCGCGATAAACTTCGAGAAGGTCACAGATGTAATCAATGATCGCATCACTCTCTACCTGATCATCAAAATCGAGAGGTTTAAGGATTTTGTTGGATTTCACTTCCCCCTTGGCGATGTAATAAATTTCACGTTTTGTCGCCACCGATCCGGTTTCAAGCTTGGTGAGAAGAATCTCCATTAAAAAAACCATGCGCGCCATTTTTTGCACAGAAGATACATTAAGCTCGGTGGTAACTTTTTTATCGCCCGGAGTGAGAAAACCCACCTTCGGGTCGTAGTAACTATTATCGAGAGAGCACTTAATGGCTTCCAGTGTTGGACGTTTGGCATTTTCCAGATCTTTGAGCATCTGGTCTGTGATCATGCGAACTTCTTTGGGAATATCTTTTGTAAGCTCACGAATTCGAATCATCTTAGACATGTGTTTCTCCATCTTCCTCTGCGTGCTCGTCGCCATTTTCGTCAATCTCACCAATAATTCCACGGGCGCGCATTTTTTCTTTTAGCGCTTTTAAACGCGAATCCGCTTCGCTTAAATCTTTCTCAGCCGCTTTGGAATCGCGGCCAAGAATTTTTTCTAACCCCGCCTCTGCTTTTTTCTTACGAGTATCCGAAGCATGGGCGAGCTGCGCCAACTTCTCCACCAAGATGGGCCCAAACTGCTCGATATGTTGAATTTTGCGCTCAAGATCGTCGGCTTTTTTCTCACGGTTGATATGGCGCGAGAGCTTTTGCCCTGCGCGCATAAGTGCTAAACGAATCTCTTCCACCAGCTCATCACTGGCATCGATGGTTTCTTTTGAAGCGTTTTTAAATTTAATAAATGGCGACACCATACTCACCGCGAATACATAAGGTCCAAGCGGTAAAGAATTTTTTGGTTGCTGTAAACCATAAGAACGCCAGTTTACTGACTCAATCGCTTTGGTGATCGCACACGCCCCTTTATCGAACTGAAGTGGCACACGGTTGGCAAAGCGCAGTAACTGCACTTGCGAATCTTCACTGCCACGGGTTTGGAAACGTGCAAGCGCCACCTCGATCACTACCGGTTTAAAATCACAAATCGTAGGTTTTCGCGCCACCACTGAGAAAAAATCGATATCACCTAAGCGCATGATGCTTTTAGATAAAGCCTCTTCACCAACGGTAAGCACCGAACGCGTCGAAGGACTTTGCAAATCAGTGGCTTGAATCGCTTGATAGATTTTTTTAAAATCCCCTTCGCCAATTTGCGTAAGTGATTTTTCTAAAAGTCCTTTAGGCAGTTTGTTATTTACGAACTCTTTAATATTGGCATCACTGACGCGCGAAAAACCCGTTTTTAAAAATTTACTCAGAGTGATTTTTCCATATATTCCGGCATGGGTAATAAACTCTCCCAGCTTCATGGTGTGCGGATGGGGAAGTGTGGCCGCAGGGATCTCGGGAACGCTGTCGGAGACACGCGGAATTTTTACCGCATCACTATCAAGAAGTTTATAAGTAAGCTCCAAATGCGGATTCACTAATGTTGTTCCTTCAATGTAGGTTAACAAACCCCCATCACCATTGAGCTGAATACGTCCATCGATACGAAACTCCACACGCGTACCGTGTTTTTTATCCCAATCGATCATCTCTTTATTCTTCATGAGGCCTTTGTTGCCTTTGATATCCACATCAATTTGTGCCCGTTGGGCTTTACGCATTTTAGATGTCTTACTGGTCACCAAAACACCTGATGCATTGGTCAGCTGCGCCCAGGTGGTTGCCGCCGAAATACCAATCCCCTGTTGCCCTCGTGTGCAACGGCCGCGACCAAATTTAGACGATGCTAAATATTCTCCAAAAACTTTAGGTAGCATCTCTGGATCGAGACCTGGGCCGTTATCTTCAACGATCACTTCAATAAGATCGGTGTTTTTACTGCCACCGGTCCCCACTTTGCGAATCTCAATTAAAATGGAGGGTAAAATGTCTTCTTCTTCACAGGCATCAAGCGCATTATCCACCGCTTCTTTAAGTGTGGTTAATACTGCCTTGGTGGGTGATGAAAAACCCACCTGCTGCAAGTTCTTAGCAAAATATTCTGCTGTACTACTGGATGTAATTGTTGTTTTTGCCAACGCTTTCTCCTCAATTCGTCATTAACATCTGCGCGTCGACCACGCGTTCTTCTCTAAATTCCCCGCTCTTTTCAATTGGCGTCGAACCCCTACCAAATACCCCAGCCGTCACCGCATTTTGCGCAAGTGAACAGACTAAAGATTTTGGGTATCAGTAGTAAAGGGTACGATATAGTTATATATGCTTGAAACAAAAATAATTAATGTTGTGCGTCTACAAACAAAATTCTGCCGGGATTTTATCTAGAAAGCAGTTGCGCCCTATTCTTCATCATTTGCAAATATCTTTTGCTCAAGAATCAAGTCTACAGGTGTGTGATTCTTTTTTTTATTATTGCATTCTTTGCAAGCAGGAACCACATTCCCCTTCGTACTCTTTCCCCCACGTGAGAGGGGAATTTTATGATCCATGGTTAATTCTTGCGAAGAAAATTTCCCTTCACAGTAGTAACATGTCCCTTGTGCTAATTGTTGTTTCCACCATTGGGAGGTGCGAAGCTCCCGCGCTTTTTGTTTTTCACGTGCTACCTGTTTGGGATCAACTGAATTAAAATACATTTCACGGGTATATAACACATCGCTCCGTCCACGACAAGTGGCCTCATTTTTAAGCGAGTTGATCTACAAAATAGCTCCTCTGTCGACATATTACCCAGATGGCACTCCACCTTTTTTAATAAAAATAGCTACTTATATGCTAAAGCTTATCATGCATTGGAGCCCCCTACCTTCCCACCTATGGCCCCCTCACACTAGGGCGTTTTCAGCGTCTCCACGGAACGCTCTCGCGATCCACCGACCGCAGTTATATCCGCAAAATAAAACGGAATTCCACTCAACACCCACAAAAGACTATTTTGCAGTCCTAAGAAGTAAGAAGTCTGTCATCATAAAAAATTAAAATAAATTTCTCAAATTATAGTCAATAACAGGTTATATACTGTGGCCATGAAACCAACAGAAATAAAACAGCGCCTACAAACAGCATACCCAGATGGGCATGTGGAAGTGATTGATATGACCGGCACTGAAGATCATTACCAAGTCTATGTTTCCTCAAAAACATTCCAAGGCATGAGTCGCATTCAATGCCACAAACATGTCATGGGTGTTTTTGCTGATGAACTTAAAACTGGCGAAGTTCATGCCTTAACAATTAAAACTGAAGCCTTATAGGAGATTTGAAAATGTCTAATACCCGTTCTCGCATAGAGGAAATGCTCAATAAAAATAAAACTTTTCTATTCATGAAAGGCAGTCCCGCTTTCCCCATGTGTGGTTTTTCGGCCCGCGCCGTAGCCATTTTGCAAGAGCTTGATGTTCCCTTTGAATCCTTCGATATTCTTCAAGACGAAGAAATTCGTCAGGGCATTAAGGAATATGGCAACTGGCCCACAATCCCACAACTTTATCATAACAAAGAACTCATTGGTGGAAGCGATATTATGATGGAAATGTTCGAAACCGGTGAACTTGGTGATGTTTTAAAAAAATAAACTCTCATTGATTTAGGGCGTTTCCTCATTTTGACATGGCGTCAGCCCCTACTTAACTTTAAAAAGATGTGTTTAAACTAAGACTATGTATAAAAATATGTCCCGCATTGAAGCTTTCACGCGCCTCCTCCTCGGAGGCTTTATGACATTTTATTTTTTCTTAGGCGGCCCCTTTTGGACTATCGGTGGCGCCTACCTTTTATTGAGTGGGTGTTTACGCTTCTGCTTTGCTAGAAAGCTAATCACTGGTTAGGGCGCATAAACGCCCTAGGGTTGTGATCGCTTATTCCCAAGCAATCTCCACCGCACCGCTTGCCCCTTTGAAACCTTCTCGTCCGATACACACACTTCCTAATGGACCCGGCTCCCAAATCGACGCACCCACTTGAAACGAAATCAGTGAACCGATGGGTAATTCGCCCGGCATATATGTTTTTTCAACATACGAACCTGATGCCGATACAAGACCTCCACCGCCTGGCACCTCTGCATCTGTGCCATTGACACCGCCCTTACCACCATTTGGAGCACTGCCGCCCTGTACGAAGGACCCTTGATTTCCAACGATATTAACATCTCCGCCTTTCGCTACGCCCGGAGTATTGTAGGTGGGCGCACCGGCAGTTAAGTTAAGAAAAGTAGACGCTCCAGATCCACCAGAAGCATAGAAGCAAAAAACATCCGTACCGCCCGCACCCCAAAGCTTTACTGTTATCTTTGTGTAATTGGGTACGACAAACATATAATCACTATACAGATGTGTTGCAGTGGCATCCGATCCAACAAAAAATCTTTGCACTACACGTCGCGGAACAACTTGAATTTCCACTTTAACAACTGCTTTATCACTATCAGACACGAGAACTTCTGCGACCTCAGCAGTCATAGGTGCTTTATAGATATTTCTATTTAAGTTACCTGCACCTGCAGACAACATATACGTATAAGGTGGTCTACCTCCACGAGGTGTGATCGTCACATTGTCACCGTAACGCACAAGACTTGGAGAATACGTGGCCGTTAATGGTCCTCTTTCTACATTACAACTGGTTATATCATAACTTCCCGATAATTGTCCGTTAGTACAGACACGGATTTGCTGTTTACAAGATTGTCCAGCTCCTACAGATTCGCTTTCATAGGCAATAATGCTCGCACCATTATCAACGATCTGTCTTTTAAAAACACAAGCACCACGGCTTAAACTATCAATCATAGATTTTAACTTGGCAATGTCATCTTCAATAAGAATAATAAGTCTATTCAAGGAGTCTTTCATGTCCGGTGGCAAATTGCTCGGATTTATTTTTTGCATCTGATCCAACAGTGGCGTTAAAAAAGTGATTGTTCTTTGTAACGACTGCGCATCACTTCCTGGGTCTGTCATTAAATCGATCGCTTTTGCTTTAGCATCATCCATAAGAGACTGAGGATCATCATTGCTTTGTAAAACAACACTGTCGTATGTTTTTTTCTTTCCACAATTCTGGAACATGAGCAAAAGTGCCACAGATAAAATAGGCATGAATATGACAAATCTATTGAATCGCATACGCTTCCCCCTCTACGAACGTATTACTCTCCCCCTTACTTTCGTCATATATCTAAAAAAACTTGAACTTACTTGATGAAAATCTAGATTTGATTCACGCCAACTTCAGTTGTGTCTTCTCCTGAGACTTATTTGTCTCACTTTGAAATCTCCCTAAAAAGTTTATGTTTCTTACACTTATTTGATAAACGCATAACTCAAGACATATTTAACCTCCTTAATTTCACAAAAATTGTGCAATAAACAAACTCTTTCTCGATGTACGTCGAGCTCAATGGGATGAAATCCAATCTATTACAACCGAAAAAAACAAGCACCTCTATGCACACCATAAACCTTGGTTTCTATTGAATTTTTCAACGATTTTTCCGATGAAAGAGGATAACTCAAAGACTCATTAGGGCGTGAGCACTTTGGTCTTCCGGGAGGTTTTTAGTGTTTCATATTCTTTTAGTGGACGATGATGCTGATGTTCGTCGTCTGGTAAAAAAAATTCTCGAAAAAGCCGGGCATTCTGTCATTGCCGTTGAAAATGGTTTAAGTGCCCTTGGTGAACTCAATGAGAATCATTACGATTTACTACTTTCAGATGCCAATATGCCCCAATACAATGGCTTTGATTTGGTGCGCGCAATCCGTCGCCTACCCAAACACAAAGACCTCATCATTGCCATGCTCACCGGCCGTCGCGACAAAAACGATATTCAAAAAGCTGTTGAACTGGGCGTGAATGACTACATCGTCAAACCGGTGGACCCCGAAGTGTTAGTAAATAAAATACAAAAACTTTTAGAAAGTCGTATCCCAGACCCAGCATTTATCAATCTACCAGAAACAACCCACGTCAACTTAGAAGCAAGCGTACAATCTCCTCTAAGAATGAAAAAAATCGGGCTAAGTAGCTTTATGGCTGTGTCACCCTATCCCCTTGCTGTCGGACTGGATTTTTATCTTAACATCGACGAAATGGACTACGAGGCATTACCTAAAGTAAGAATTATCGCCTCACAACCAGATCCTCACAACAATAAACAATATCTTATCCACGGGACATTTTTAGAAATGGATGATCAGTTCAAAGAGCAGATCAAAAAATGTCTACGTAACTATACGGCCGCTTAAGGAGATACCCCTATGAAAATTCTCATTGCTGAAGACGATCAAAATATATCTACCATTGCCAAACTGGTGCTCGAGCGCGTGGGCAAACATGAAGTCCACCTTGTCGCCGACGGGCGTGCGGCACTCGACACAGCTCTTTCACAAAGTTTCGATCTCATTATTCTTGACGGTATGATGCCGGAACTCTCTGGACCAGAGGTTTGTCGCATGTACAAAGAACAAAAACAAAATGCCTCGCCCGTGATTTTCTTAAGCGCAAAATCCACACCCCAAGATATTGCGCAATTTCTTGATCTCGGTGTGGGCTATATTCAAAAACCTTTTAACCCTCAAACCCTGTGCCAACAGATTGAAACGATACTAAAGGCGGCCTAATGAAATCCATAAGTGCCAAAATCAGCATTGCGGTTTACGTTATTGCTGCCAGCACTTTTATTTTTTCAAGTTATGCTTATAAAGCATATCAGGAGATGGATCGCTATCAAGACGATCTCCATCTGAGTCTTTATTTGCGTGGTTTTGCCAAAGAGATTGAGAACAAACCTTCACTTAAAGAAAATATAGCCTACTTTAAAAAAGTACGAAAAAATGTTTTTCCAGAATATCGTTCGATTGCAATCAGTAACATTGTTCAAGCACTCAATGCCAATAGCCCTCAGCTACAGGCAAAACGTTTTAAAGAATTTCAAGAAAGTGAACGTCGTTTTTACAACGAAACACTTCCAAAGATAGAAGTGGCAAAGGATTTTTTTAAAAAATATGTGCTCCTATCCGTTCTCTCTCCCCTTATAGGCATTTTTCTATTCTCCGTATACCTTAAGCGTTCCATTGTTCATCCTTTGCAGAAGTTATCACAAAGAATGATGGATTTTTTAGTGGATCGCTACACGTTTAAATTTTCGACTCCAGAAAATAATGAAATCGGCGATCTGCAACGAACGTTTAATTCCCTGGCGCAAAAGGCAATTAACAGCATGGATGAACTGAAAGCACTCGATCGGGCCAAGTCAGAATTTGTCAGCATTGCCAGCCATGAGCTGCGCACACCGCTTACTTCCATTAAAGGCTCATTGGGACTGCTCAGTAGCGGCATTGTCGGCGATCTTAATGGTGAGTCTTTAGGACTGATTCGCATTGCCGAACAGGAAACCGACCGACTGGTACGCCTTATTAACAATCTACTCGATCTTGCCAAGATGGAATCACGCACTTTTAAATTACAGACGCATTGGCACTCTTTACAAACTCTACTGGAGTCCTGTGCCGATAGTCTTTTAGGGCTTGCACAAACAGCACAAGTGCGTATCCAAATTTTACGTCCACCGGAAGACCTAGAAGCAAAATTTGATAGCGATCGCATTCAACAAGTTATTACCAATTTAATGTCGAATGCCATTAAATACTCACCGAAAGGTTCGAGTGTGACGCTACGTTATTTTGTGAACACACAAAGTGCTCTCGAAGTTGATATCATTGATTCTGGCCCAGGCATTGCCGAAAGCGATCAACAACTTATCTTCGAAAAATTTCGCCAAGCGACCCAACCCGAAAGTCGCTTAGTCAAAGGCACTGGCCTTGGTTTGGCCATCTCGAAAGCACTGGTCGAAGAACATGGCGGCACTATCTCGGTGCGCTCTGAATCTGGAAAAGGTTCCACATTTTATTTTACATTACCTGAGTGGAGAAAATTAGAATCTATACAAAAGGATGCCGCATGAAAAAGAAGTCCACGGGACGCAAAAACAAAACGGCTAAAGAATCTGCCCTCAACGACCTATTTACCGAACTTAAAGGTGAGTACTTAGATTCTTTTGCAGAAAAATTTGCTGCCATCGAAAAATTCTGGCAAGAAAAAGACCGCGCGGCCTTAAGAAACGAATTTCATAAAATGAAAGGAACCGGCTCTACCTACGGACTTCCCGAAGTGTCTGTTATCGCAGAAATGCTTGAGGATATGTGCTCAAACCATGCCGAATCTTTAGGCCTAAGCATTCTTGTCGCTCTAAGACTGTTACAAAAAGTGGCCGAAGGACATCGTCATGCAACCGCGTACGAATACCAAAAGGATAGCTTGTTCCATGAACTCCAGTCGCTCTATCAAAAAATGGAGTCTGCGGCTTAAACACTCTCAAAAAAACCACCCCCTTTGCTCTACTCCGTAAAGCATAAAGAGCAGTAGAGTCGTGCTATCGCTTCCCTTGGTCTACACAAAATGTTACGGGGCGTCACTTGCGGAGTCTTAAAGCCCACCCAAAAATTGATAGGTTATTTGAGTGTGTCTGCAGAATCCTTTTGCGTCCCATATCCCTTCTCTTTAGGATAAGAAAATGTCTCTATCTGAACTTAAAAAAATACTTAAAAGCACACAAGTTAACGAAGACCCCAGTGATTTAAACGCTTATGGAAAAGATTGGTCTATATACTTTCCACCCTCGCCTTGTGCGATTGTTTTCCCCGAATCTCAAGAGGATGTCGTTAAAATCGTCCAATGGGCGAAAAAATACAAAACACCCTTAGTCCCTTCGGGTGGGCGCACGGGTTTAAGTTCTGCCGCGACAGCAAGCAATAAAGAATTGGTCGTCTCTTTTGATCGCATGAATAAGATTCTTGATTTCAATGAACCTGACGGACTCTTACGTGTGCAACCCGGTGTCATCTTACAAACTGTGCAAGAGTATGCCAAAGACCACGGCTTTTACTTCCCGGTTGATTTTGGCGCTAAAGGTTCCTGTCAAATTGGCGGTGCCGTTTCCACCAATGCGGGCGGCGTAAAGGTTATTCGCTATGGCATGATGCGATCTTGGGTAGCTGGTCTTCGTATTGTTACCGGCAGTGGAGAAACACTTTACCTTAATAAATCTCTTAGAAAAAATGCCACCGGCTATGACCTCCGCCACTTAGTTATCGGCAGCGAAGGAACATTGGGACTTATCACAGAAGTGGAACTGCAACTTGCCAGCGCACCAGGCCCCCTACATGTACTCTTACTGGGTATCGAGGATTTATCGAAAACCATCGAAGTTTATAAAACATTTAACAAGCAACTGGTCGTGACGGCTTGTGAGTTTTTTGCAAATAATGCCCTTGATAAAGTTCTCGCGGCCCATCCCACACTGTCTCAACCTTTAGATGCCCGTTACCCGTATTACTTACTCATTGAGCTGGAAGAAACCAGCGGTGATTTTTCGGAAAAAATTGAGTCGGTCTTTTCCACCTTGCTCGAAGAGGGAATTATTAGCGACGGAACAATTAGCCAAAATTCACAGCAATCCGAAGGTTTCTGGGCGCTCAGAGAACGGATCAGCGAGTCTATTGCCCCCTTCAGCCCCTATAAGAATGATATCTCGGTTCGCTCTTCGCAAGTGGCACAATTCGTCAATGAATGCAGTGAGCTTATCAGCAAAAAATACCCTCACTTTGAAGTGGTGTGGTTTGGCCATATTGGCGATGGCAATGTTCACATCAATATTCTTAAACCAGACTCTCTCGATAAACAAAAATTTATCGAACAATGTCGCGAAGTCGACGTGCCTCTTTATGAACTTGTGGCCCGCTTTCAGGGGGCCATCAGTGCCGAGCACGGCGTGGGTATGGCGAAAAAATCATTTTTGCACTTCTCGCGCAGTCCTGTCGAGATTGAGATCATGAAAAAAATAAAAGCCGCATTTGATCCCGATAATATTATTAACCCGGGTAAGATTTTTTAAAGCACGTAGGTCTTAATCGAGGTTTTTAGCTTTTCAATATCCTGCGCCACATTCTTTGCATGTTGAGGAGATTCAATGTCCATGACCAAATACCCCACATGCTCGTTGGTAGATAAATACTGCGCGCGAATGTTTGCACCTGCTTTTGAAACAATGCTATTGATTTCACCCAATACCCCGGGCACGTTTCTATGCACGTTAGTGACCCGGATTACTTCAGATCTTTTTTCTGGAACCTCGATCGAAGGGAAACCCACGGCACCATAGGATTTCCCTTGCTCCGTATAGCCGAGCAAACTATGTGTCACTTCAATGCCTATGGCTTCCTGTGCCTCCTCAGTACTTCCTCCGATGTGGGGAGTGAGAATCACATTACTCAGACCTTGTAGATCAGAAATAAATTTTTCGTTATTGTTTTTCGGTTCCTGTGGATAAACATCAATAGCTGCGCCAGCTAAATATTTGCTATCTAAAAGCGCCACTAGATCTTCGATCACGACGACCGTTCCACGGCTCGCGTTGATCAAATAAGCTCCCGCTTTCATTTGCGCAAGCTGTTCTTTCGCCATCATGTTTTTTGTTTCGGGAGTTTCTGGCACATGTAAGGTGACAAAGTCTGAGCGTTTTAAGAGTTCTTCAAGAGAGGCTGCTGAACGGGCATTTCCCAATGGAAGTTTTTTTGCAACGTCATAAAAGTAAACCTCCATACCCATGGCTTCCGCTAAAATACTCACCTGGCTTCCGATATGTCCGTAACCAATAATGCCAAGAGTTTTGCCACGGACCTCGCGCGCGCCACTAGCAGATTTATTCCATATTCCCTCATGCACTTGCTTGCTCAAATCACAAAGGTTACGAGAAAGAGCAACGATTTCGGCAATAACAAGCTCTGCCACACTCCGCGTATTGCTATATGGCGCATTAAATACCGGCACACCTTTTTTGGTTGCCTCTTCCAGATCCACTTGATTTGTCCCAATGCAAAAGCAGCCGATCGCTTTTAATTTCGTTGCGTGCTGTAAAACAGCTGCTGTGATTTTCGTTTTGGAGCGAATACCGATAAGTTCGTAATCAGAAATACACTCAATAAGATCGGACTCGCTGTAAGCCGTGCTTTTTAAATCCACTGAGAATCCATGGCTTTCCATGGTTAATTTTGTTTTTGGATGTATATTCTCCAGTAAAAGAATTTTTTTTGACACGTCTACTCCTTTAATCTTGCTAAGAACCACAACTCAGTAAACAATTTGTATTGAATTGGTTTAAAAGAAAATGCTCATAAAAACATCTCTATTTGCTTGAAGCTGATACAACTTCAACCAACTCGCAACATGCAAAGGAGTATATATGAGATACTTCTTTGGTGATAGATTTTTTTAGGAGCACGACTATGTCTTTACAATTAAATTTATTAGTGGTGGATGATGACTCTCTTGTCCTCGAAACCTTGCGACAATTTGTAGAAACCCCGTGGAATTTTATTGGCAAAACCCAGTACAACAAAGTGGAGGAAACGATTCATGCCGCCTTTGTCGACCTCCATTTGAGTGGCAATATACAAAAAAACGAAGGCCTTGAAGTGATTCGCACCATTAGTGAGCACCACCCTCATGCTGAAATCATCGCCATATCAGGAGATCTTAGTCGCGATCTAATGGAGAAAACTTTAAAAGCTGGCGCCACACGTTTTTTACCGAAACCGCTCACTCCAGACGAAGTGGAACTCACTTTAAATAAACTTGAGGCCTATTTTCAATTGCGCTTTTCACAACAAGGCCAAGCTGCTCGACTTATTGGCTCTTCGGAACATGCCAATTCTTTACGCCGTCAAATTGCAGAACTCAAAGGCGAAAAAAGTCCTATTCTACTTTACGCAGAATCTGGCTGCGGAAAAGACGTCGTTGCCCATATTCTCAACGAACAAGAACCCACTCGTCCCTTTGTTTCTATCAATGTATCGAGTATTGCGGAAAATCTTTTTGAGTCAGAAATGTTTGGCTACACCAAGGGCGCATTTACCGGTGCCCAACAAAGTAAAATAGGTCTGCTGGAATCCGCCCATGGCGGTGATTTATTTCTCGATGAGATCGAGGCCTTACCTTTAAGCCAACAACCAAAACTTCTCCGCTTTTTGGAAAATGGTGAGGTTCGTCGCGTTGGCGCCAATGAGACGATTCATGTTAGCACCCGACTTATTGCTGCCACTAACGAAGATTTGCAAAAAATGGTTCAAGATGGCAAATTCCGCGAAGATCTTTATTGGCGCCTCTCTGGCCATAAAATACACATCCCTCCTCTGAGTGAGCGCAAAGAAGACATCGCGGAGCTTTGTGCTTATTTTGTTGGCCAATCAACACCGCGCCGAAATAAAACTTTTTCTGAAGATGCCATTGAACGTCTCCAATCCTATAATTGGCCTGGAAATATTCGCGAACTAAGACGCGTCACAGAACAACTTTTACTTATTGCACCTTTACCTATCATCCGCAGTGAAGATGTTAAAAAAATACTTTCGCCAGCAACCATCGAATCCAAGGAGTTAAAGTTCGACTTTAATAAAAGTTTGGCGGATCTGGTTAGCGACTATGAAAAACAAGCCATCGAGGCCGCACTGCACATCGACAAAGATGTGGAATCTTTGATCAAATTGCTTAAAATATCTAGATCGAGTCTTTATAAAAAGATTAAGGACTACAATCTGAATCTTTAAGATACGACCTGGATATATTTGCCCTGAAAGGAGCAGTCCTTGAATTCATCTCCATTTTTTCAGTTATGGTCTGAGCCATTGTTTCAGGGCATTGTCTTTCTGACTCTTGTTTTTATTATTTCTCTTATCATCATCTATTACTTAATCTACCGCCGAAACCCACAATTCAAAAGCTCGTTTGCCTCCGTACTCAGTTGGCTTTTTATCACTCCTTTTCTATTTTTAATGCTGGGCATGAAATGGCCCTTTCCACTGATTCTCATTACTCTTATTTCTATTTACGGAGCCAAGGTCTTCTTCCAAATGACAGGCATGTTTCATCGTAGCTATTTTGTACTCGCCTGCTACTTTGCCCTTATTGTTTGTGGTTATGCGATCTACCAAGGTTATGATCGATTGTTTGAGCTCATGCCCCCACTTTTCTTTTTAGGTGTTTGTCTTATTCCCATGGTGCGTAACTCCTATAAACGCATGGTTCAATACATAGCTTTGACCTTGGTAAATTTTTTATTGCTCTGGGGATTCATGCATTTAGGGCGAATTCTAAAGATGGAGCATGGGGTTTATCTCCTCATTTACATTATTATTTTAACCGAAATTTTCGAAAACGTTTATTTGCGTGTCAGTCGTCATTTTAAAAAAATCAAAATTGTCTCTGAGCTCACTCCCAAGCGCAGTCTTGAAGGATATATTGTCGCCGCCCTCATTACTTTAGCCGTTGCTTATTTATTGCGAGATCTTATTCCAAACCCACAAAATTGGTGGATGCTGGGCACCGCCTGCTTTGTATTTGGTAGCACTGGGGATACCGTACTTGTATTTATCCGCCGCGACTTAGGTATCCGTGTCTATGGGTCCTTTGTTATTGGCCGCGGTGATTTTTTTACCCGTATTGAGCGCTTGGTTTTTGTCGCACCTGCTTGTTTTTACGTCATAAACTATTTGCAAGGAAACATCCACCCATGAAAGATTGGGACTACGATAATGAACAATGGATGAAGCTGCCGCCTTACTTGAAGCACTTACCCCTGTTTACCAAGCACCGGGATCTGACCAGTTATTTTTTTCGCTTACTCTGGGCGTTTTTCCTCAAACAACTGGGATTCCGCTTTTACATTTCCTTGGATATTCGTGGCGATTTTTTAGAAGTATTTAAAAACCATAAAAAATTATTACTGATCTCAAACCATGCCAGCCACCTGGATGCCACGAGCATCGCTGCTGCCGTACCCTTTAAATTATGGTCCTACTTGTTTATTACAGCCGCTAAGGATTATTTTTTTTCAAACCCTATTTTTACTTTTTTTTCTAAACACTGTCTTGGTGCCATTCCTATCGATCGCAAAGACAAAAAAGGCGAAGCGGTCGATCTTTGTCTGTCTTTACTCCGACAACTGGATGCCATCTGGATGATTCTTTTTCCCGAAGGAACGCGCTCTAAAGATGGGAAAATTCAAAATTTTAAAAGAGGTGTGAGCTTATTTGCCACGCAAACCAATACTCCCATATTGTTTCTCTATATTAAGGGAAATAATAATTTATGGCCCAAGGGGCAACTTCTCCCCTCCCCGGGTCGCCTGACCATATTTATTGGCCCTGTTCACCCGCCTACACCTGCCGATGTCTTACACAGGGCCTATATTTCCTGGGTACATGAGGTGGACCCCGAAGCGCAAATCGCTGATCTGCCCCATTAAGAGCCTGTCTGTGAGCTCGCTTTTTAAGAAATTTTGCGCGAAGTTTTCTTAGGTGGGCATTCAGACGCCTTCTATATGAAATAAACTCGTATGGACGAACTGAGTACGAAAATAACACGACACTTCAGAGACACCCTCTATCGACATGATGGACGTTGTCGTAGGCCACGATATCCACTATAATGGCGAACTATGTTGGAAAATATCTCTATTACGATCGGCACAGTTAACGGCAGTGGTTCTCAATCAGCAAACGTCATTTTACAGCGGGCCATTTTTCGCATGGGTGTAGCAGTTGTTGGAAAAAATCTTTTCCCCTCAAACATTGCAGGACTTCCCACCTGGTTTATCATCCGCGCTAACACTAAAGGGTATAGCTCTATAGAACCCAAGTCCGATATTGTTGTGGCACTCAATCCGCAAACAGCCAATGAGGACTTACAGCATTTAAAACCCCATGGACTTTATATCTATAATTCCAGTGTTAAACTCACACGTCCGATCCCTGAGGGGTGCACAGCCGTTAGCATTGATTTTACAAAACTTGCAGGACAGGTCGTCGAATCGATCAAAATTAAAAAATTATTAACCAATATGGTTTATGTTGGTGTGCTTTGTGAAATACTCGGTATCCCGCAAGATATCATCAACACTACAATTAGCGATCAGTTTTCTGGAAAAGATAACGTTATCGATATGAATCAAAAAGCGGTGCAATCCGGTCGCGAATATGCACGTCAAATCCCCGAGCTAAACACGAGCAAAAAACTTTCTCCATCCGATCTTAATAAAAATAAAATTCTTATTGATGGCAATACGGCCGCAGCTCTCGGTTCTGTTTTTGCAGGCTGTACATTTGCCTCGTGGTATCCCATTACTCCATCAAGTTCTCTCGCTGAAAACTTTGAGATGTATGCCCATTGTTTACTTAAAGACGACAATCAAAAAAATAAATTTGCGATGGTACAAGCGGAAGATGAACTGAGCGCTGTATGCATGGTCGCTGGTGCCGGTTGGGCAGGGGCTCGCGCCATGACCGCCACATCGGGACCTGGCATAAGTTTGATGTCAGAAGCCGCAGGGCTCATGTACTTTGCCGAAATTCCGGGAGTGATCTGGAATGTGCAGCGTGCCGGTCCATCAACGGGACTTCCTACACGCACCATGCAAGGAGATATTTTATCCACATCACAACTTTCCCACGGTGACACTCGTCATGTGATGCTGTTCCCAGCCTCACCTTGTGAATGTTTTGATTTTGCAACACGCGCCTTTAATCTTGCCGAAGAACTACAAACTCTTGTTTTTGTTCTCAGCGATCTTGATTTGGGCATGAACCACTGGACGTGTAAGGATTTAAATTACCCAACAGAACCTATTCGCCGCGGAAAAATTCTTAATAAAGAAGCTCTTGATAAGGTATCGGAGTTTCGTCGCTATGCTGATGTGGATGGTGACGGAATCCCCTACCGTACTCTTCCTGGAACAGAGCACCCCCATGCCGGTTATTTTACCCGGGGAACAGGCCATAATGATGCGGCTAAATACAGCGAAGACCCTACAACTTTCGAAAAACTTTTAGATCGACTCAATAAAAAATGGAATACCGCTAAAACAATGGTTCCTGCTCCAGATATTGATAAACGTACGGATAAAGTGGGCCTTGTCACTTATGGCTCCACCCACTCTATGATCGCAGAGCTTCGCGACAAGCTCGCCGCGCAAAACGTGGAGTGCAGCACCCTGCGCATTAAAGCTTACCCCTTTACGGAGGAAGTACGCCAATTTATCGACGGCCATGAAAAAATATTTGTCCTCGAACAAAATCGTGATGGTCAAATGTTAAAACTCCTCGCCATGGAATATCCTTATCTCGCTGGAAAAATGAAATCAGTTTTAAAATATGATGGTTGGCCGGTACGCGCAGAGTCTTTTGTCGAGGGAGTATTACATGGAAACCACTAAAACCGCGAGTCCTACAACAAACCAACTGGGTTATGCGCGTAATGATTATGTCGGAGCCAAGTCCACTCTATGTTCTGGCTGCGGGCACGACAGCATCACGAACAACTTAATCAGCGCTCTTTTTCAATCCTCAGTGAACCCTTACCAGGTTGCTAAAATGTCTGGCATCGGTTGTTCATCAAAAACCACCGCTTACTTTTTAGAAAAATCCCATGGCTTTAATAGTATTCACGGACGCATGGCTCCTATTGCCACCGGGGCTTATGCCGTAAATTCACAACTCCTCTCTATCGGTGTCTCAGGTGATGGTGATACTGCGAGCATTGGTATGGGTGGCTTCGTTCATCTCGTGCGCCGTAATGTGCCGATCGTATATATCATCGAAAACAACGGCGTGTATGGACTCACCAAGGGACAGTTTTCTGCCACTGCAGATGAGGGAAGCACGCTTAAATCGGGCGAGATCAATCATTTCCACTCCATTGATCTTTGTGCCCTCGCCATCGAACTCGGTTGCGGTTTTGTGGCGCGCTCCTTCTCTGGCGACGCCAAACAACTCGTTCCCTTATTGCGCGCCGCTTTTGAACACAATGGAACAGCCATTATCGACGTGCTTTCTCCATGCATCACTTTTGCTAATCACGAAGGCTCCACACGCAGCTATGATGCCACCAAAGAACATAATTTTCCTTTACATGAACTGGGATTTGTTTCCGCCAAAGAAGAAATCCATGTGGACTACGAAGAGGGAACAGTTCTTCCGGTCACTCTTCACGATGGTTCTATTTTAAATCTTAAAAAAATAGATGGCCGTGAGCATGACCCGCGCGATGCTAAAAAGGCATTAGACCTTTTGTATACCTCTCGTCATAAACAGGAGTTTGTCACCGGCCTTCTTTATTTTAATCCTGATGTTACCGAGTTTAAACAAGCGTTAGAATTAACCGAAAAGCCCTTATCTCACCTACCAACAGAAGGACTTCGTCCCTCAAAGGAAGAGCTTAGTAAAATTAATGCGACTTTCAAATAACGCACTGGCATGGAACGCCAGAGTCTAGATACCCCACGATAGTTTGTCCTCGTGCTTGAATTGATGCTCTATATATAGGGAGCATTCCAGTTTTATTCGCAAGAAGGGTACTACTATCTAGAAGAAACACATAGAACCAAATTTTAACTTTTTCTCGGAACAATAAATTTGCTTGTCAAAATTATTTGTTTTCTTATTCTGATTTACCCAAGTTGTAATAGCTTCTAGGTACATGTTTTTATTCTTATTATGAATTACCGAACATGTCTCAGATGTTTTACATTTCATCTCGTATTCTTTAACGGTATTAGAAATACCATTTTTATTTAATAAAGCAGCTAGGCCAGGTTCTTTTTTTCTAGTCAGTCTGTACAAGTCATCAATATAAACATCCAGCGATATTTTAAAATTACCGTTATTGTTCTTTGTATTGTGATACAGATATTGAATTATTGAGTTCACCTGAAATGTTTCAGCTTTAGTTACAAGTCCGCTGCTGTCTGGATAACAGCTTTCTGGAATCATAGGAACGCAAGCCACTGCCCCCTCAAAGGACAGACATCTATCATCACATAAACACTTGCTATCAATAGTTTTATTTATTGAAGTCATCAATTTCTTATTTCTCTCGCATTGAGAGGTAGCAGATGAGCCCGAAATATCTGTCCTAGTAACTTCAGCACTAGCAAAACTATGACCAGCCGGCGTTGTTAGTACCAGTTACATGATTCAGTTTTACATCGCAAGCAATTCCAAGTTGGGTTGTAAAGTTTCCAGAACAGGCGGTCTTCTACCCACACTACTATGTGGCCTCTTCGTGTTGTAATGCCTACGCCATCTCTCAATAATTACTTGTGCCTCAATCAATGTATAAAACCATTCTCCGTTAAGTAATTCATCTCGCATTTTTCCGTTAAAAGATTCAACATAGCCATTCTCCCAAGGGCTTCCAGGCTCAATAAATAATGTTTTTACATTTAATCCCTTAAGCCACTTCACCAAGTTTTTTGCAATAAACTCAGGCCCATTATCTGAGCGTATGTACTCAGGAATCCCTCTCTGTAAAAATAAATCAGCTAAAGTTAAAATCACATCCTGTGAAGAGATCTTCCTCTTTACAAGTGAACATAAACACTCCCTCGTGAACTCATCTATGATATTGAGAACTTTAAAACTCCTTCCATCTCGCGTTCGCTCAAATACAAAATCATAACTCCAAACATGATTCCTATGCGTTGGCGCTAAACGAATACAGCTACCGTTATTTATCCACAATCGAGAGCGCTTCGGCTGCTTCTCTGGCACCTTTAATCCTTCCTCTCGCCAAATAGTGTACACTCGATCTTTGCCAACGCTGATCCCCTCCATATTGAGTAGATCCGTCACGCGACGATACCCATAACGACCATACTCTTTGGCAAGCTCAATCACCCGTGGGCGAATGTGCTCTGTTAAAACATCAGGTCGCACTTCATACCGCTGTGTTGTACGTGGTTGTTGTAAAACTACGCAAGCCCGCCGTTCCGACACACACAACTTGCTTGTCACATGTGCTACAGCTTCTCGGCGCCGGCGCGGGCTTAGAAGTTTCCCTCGGCCACTTCTTTTAAAATCGAATTGTCTATTGTTAGATTGGCAACAATTTTTTTGAGTCGAACATTTTCTAGCTCAAGCTCTTTTAATCGTTTTGCTTGATCGACGCGCAAACCGCCGTACTCTCGTTTCCAGCTGTTGAGTGTTTGCAAGGTCACGCCAATTTGACGAGCGGATTCCTCTTTACTCATGCCTGTACCCACGTTTAAATCGTGAGTGCGTAGGTGTTGGATAATCTCTTCTGTTTTATGGATCTTTCTTCCCATTTTGCCTCCTTCTTAGGACCCATTTGAAAGCTTAACATGGATCCGTTTAGGCCGGGCAGGTCACGAGCATGGCTGTCACCCCTGAGCATAGCTGTCACCCCTGAGCATAGCTGTCACCCCTGAGCATAGCTGTCACCCCTTAGTGTAGCTGTCATCCTGAGGCGTCAGCCGAAGGATCCCAAAGAAAAGTAGCACCAAACCAAAAGATCCTTCGCATTCGCTCAGGATGACACACGTAGAATGTTGCGTTGGTGCGCTTCGAATTCCGCATTGACTATTCTAAAGAGAAATCGACTATTCTTAAGAGAATTCGCCTCTTTTAGAGAGGACTCTGTTATTTTTAAAAGAAATAGCCTCTGTATGTTAAAACTGTACGCCGAGTGATGCCGCCGGCTCGAACCCAAAAGACGACATGTTTCCCATGACAGAAAAATTCAACATCCAAAACTGCAAATCCAATCGTGGTCCATAAAGAAAATTGATCTTTTCGTAACCGGAATCAACATAATAACGAGTGAGCTTTTGTGGACCGGTACGGAACTCCACTTGAAACGTATCAAGAGAATAGTCAATGCCAAGATTGATTCCGGGCTGCCACTGCATACCTAAAAAATGCCATCCTGCTAATTTAATAGTATCGGAAATATAAACAAAGGAAAATGTTTTACTGACTGTCGATGGTTTAAGATCGTTGTACGTAATAAAACTAACTGATGAATTGTAGGGGTTCTGCCGCTCGACATATTCAAGTGTTCTCGTTTTGTAGCCAAGGGCCAAACGGTTTTGCAGACCCCATATAAAGGGTGTCTCCATAGTCACCCCGGCATACCAGCCAGTGCCATTGCTCACCGACTCGATGTACGGACTAATCGCAGAGCTATCCCCATTCACATTTGTGGCTGGATCAGGAATAGGAGTTAAAAGATTTTTCAGCGGTCGTGAACTTGCTGTGACAATATAGCCACCTTCAAAACCAAATAACCATTTCGATTTTCCTGTTGTATCCCCGTTCGTCACATCCTCATGAGCTGAACTTTCACCGTCAATACTTGACGCAATATCATCTAATTCACTGGAACCTTCACAAGAGGTTTTACTACTTTTTACAGCCGATCCGGGGAGCCAGCGATATCCAGAACCAACACGCACACGGTACCAACTTTTCGCATTGCTTATAACACTAAATACCCCTCCTTCATCGAGTCCTACCGGCGCATTCATCGAGGGTTTAGTGTAAACCGTATCTCCTTCATTGAGGTCGACGCATATCTTTAATTTACAAGAACTTACTTTCTGAAAAGAAGGCTCTTTAAGCCAATACAGCTCTCCCGCCAAATCCACTTTTACAAATTTACCATCTCGCGTGCGGCCGATAAGGCCGAGCTTCTCTCCTGGATAAAAGATCTCATACGTTTTTGGATTTGAGCCCGCTTTTAAGCCTTTCGCCGTCTTAGAAATTTCCAAACATCGATTGACTTGTGCTTCGGCCAAAGATGAAGCAATGAGTATTAAGAAAATAAAAAACGTATGCATACGTTCATGGTTTCATAGCGTTTTTTGCAGGTCAAGAGGTACTGTTGTTTTTAACCCAGATCGAGGGGCTTGCCTAGAAAAGAGATCGCGCCTGATGTCGTGAACGTCGGGGCTCAAATCCCCGACGCCTACTTAGAACCTTACTTTATTTTGGATCGTAACATTGCTGCACCTTAACTGGCGCATACTGATTTAAAGATGCCAATCCACGCAAGAAGAACTCACTCATGGAACCCACTCCCGCATAGAATGGTTTTGTTTGAGAGACATTGTCGTTGGCTACACCATAAGCTATCGCTTTATCTTGTAACATCCAATAGTCTTTGGTTAGCTGAGTTGTATTACTGCTAATGGAATTTCGCAAAGCTTGTGTGTTGTTGGCATCAACACTTGAGCTATAAACCCAAATTTTAGCCATTTCCTCAGGTAAGAGTTCGCGCTCTTTAGCCACATAACTGTTACCAGAAACTTTACACAAATTAGTCACTCGGTTGGTATCAAAACCACTCAAGTAACTCAAGATGTTCGCATTCGGATTTGGTGCAATCCACTCACCTTTATTATCAACACCTGACCACAAGTTACATGTGAACTGAAAGCGTTGACATTGTGGAAGACCATGGGATTTCGCATAAGGTCGTCCATAACGTAGCAAATGGCGTCCTCGCAATAAAGCATCGGGTATACCAAAACGATCTACGATATGTCTCACACGATAACCGCAACCTAAAAATTCACCACGTTCTGCATGGGCATCACTTGCGGCAACAGCATAGTGGTTGTTATTTCCGTACATTAAACGTGGCAACAAGACTTCTGTAGCCCCTTGATAGCGCGTGTAATTTAGAGAGTAGGCGTAATGTTTTCCATCGCTACTTCTTACCATAACTGTATCATCAATCACAGGACACTTAATTTCGGAATCTTTAGGGTAGCTGAAACGCTCACCGATAGCACGAGCATCGTTACGTGCTACAACATTGAATCCGCAATGACCACCACACGCGCTTTCAATCTCAAGAGCTTTTACACGAGTCAAGTAGGGATTTGCAGCCCCTTTGATTTCCGCTTCTGAATATACAAGATTTAATCCAGCTACACTTCCGCTAAATTTACTTGGATCTTCAGGAAATTTTCCTTGTACACGTAAACGTGTTTCAACATATCTGTTTTTAAACACACGCTCAATGCGGCCATAGTAAGTGTCTTTTAAATCATCAGATGTCGGGTCTACATTTTCAAATTTGGCAATAGCACTCATACCCGCCTGACTCACTAAACCACCAAAGTAAACATATTGACCCGCTTTAGCCTTTTTCGACATATAGTCAGCTGTACGGAAGTCAGGACCCACTTTGTTTTGCAATTTCACAATACTTAAAAGTAACGCCATCAGTTTATTTGGACCTGTAGAACACTTATTAATAACCTGATCAGCAATGTCTGCGTTCATGAGTTCGCTCACAGAGAGACTTTCAGCATTTTTTGAATTAATCATCACCGAACAAGAAGCATCAAGATTTAGCGATAGAGCGGCTTCTCCATACGCTTTCGCAAGCTGTATAAGCTCTTGAGCTTCTGTAAGCCACTTCAAACGCTCTTGACAATAAACCCAGTTATGTCTCGCACTTTCGTAATCGCTCTTATCATAAGCAGTGCTCGCGTTGGCATAACAAAAACGATCCCGCACATCCATTGCACGACGTGCAATCCAGGCTAGATACAAATCAGAACGTTCTTGAATCGTCGCCACACCTTCACTGCGAGCTGCTTTAAATTCTAAAAGAATAAGGCGAGCATCCATTGATGCTAGACGATTTTCAATGTTACTCACAGCATCCTGTAATTTGGCAAGACCATCTTTAATCAAAGAAACTTGATCATTCAGATTCTGCACATCATTAACAAGTTGATTGATAATATTGTTTTGCTCAGCCTCGTTTTCAGCCAGTTGTTTTACGAATGCCGCTTGGTTTCTCATTGTTACGACCACGTTGCTACACTGATTGCGTGCTTCTTCAGCAACAGGAGTATCTTCAGGAAACATCATTGAGCAATTTACGGCTTCCGCTGTTAAACAGCATTGACCATTATCAACATCTTCTTGAGTTTGACAAACATTTTCGCCGGAAGCGACTAGGCCTGTGCTAATATCAATTTTGCACATACGCGCTTGCAAAGACGAAATTTGTGTTTGCGCATTGATATAAGCATTAAACGCATTCTGTTGATCGATGAGTTTTTTATTTAAATCATTGTTCATTTGCATTAACTGCGCAATTTGTGATTGCGTGCTCGCTTTAAGATCCTCTAACGAAGACTTTACCGCTGCAATAGCTGATAATGTGGTTGTGCGAACATCATCCACTTCGCTTTGTAGCTGTTGCATCATTACGTTAATAGCATTAATGCTTGCTTCAATGTTCGCTACACGTTGTTCAAGAACATCAATGCGCTGATTCATTTGATTGAATTTGAATTCCACTTGCGATTGGAATGCTTCAAATGAAGATGAGTAATCGTTCTTAATTTGCGTGATCTGATTTTGAATATCTGTGGTTATATTAGCAATTTGACTTTTTATACGTGCTTCTAAATCATTCAGCGAGTTAGCAAACTTCGCATCTAGAGCCGAAATCTGACTCTGAAGCTTTTGATCTTCAGCATCGAGACGTTGAATTTCACTGGTAAAATTAAACACGATAATAAGTTCGCGCCCTTTAGCCATGGAATTCACCAAATAATCACGTTGATCAAGAACGGCTCTATCATCTACAGCTAAATTACTACCCGTGCTAGAAATTAACGATTCAATATTATCAATAAATTGACGAAGCTCATTGGCTTGTGCAATCGCTTGAATATCACCCTGCTGCAACAGCTTTGCTTCAATTTGCTTAGCTTCATCTAAAAGACCTAAAAGATAATTGGCAGAATCCGCACTCGCCATAGATGATTCATTATAAGGACTACTAAAGGATGCTTTATTGCCACAGTTGTTAAATCCTAATAAGGTCGCACCTAACAAGCCACACACCATACATACAATTTTAAAAGACTTGTTTTTGAATAGACTCATACGAGATCCCCCCTTCTATTCTAGACTAAGATCTATCGGAGTAGTTTATGTTTAACTTTAATGATTCTTTAGGGATTTAGATCTTTGCCTCATATTAAGTCATATCCTCATTTTGATATATCGACTGTGGACTTGGTTTCGTGATGGCGCCTTGCCAGAGAAATTATCGCTCATTTTTAATGACACAAGATCTCTTAAACATGTTCTTAATAATTTCTTAAAACTTATATGTTAAGTTGTCTAAATACCGTCTCAACACATCTCAATTTACAACACATTTCTACTAAAATTTCAGTAAGCCGTTTTTCTTCCGATAGTTATTTCAGGCTCGAAGATAAATATCTCGTGTTTACTTAATTTGGTTAGGGGATGTATGTTCAGTAGAGATAAAGTTCAAGAAATTGAATTTCAAGCGGGTGACATTATCATTCGTGAAGGATCTCACTGTGATGCACTTGTCATTATTAAAAGCGGTCAAGTGGAAATTTTTAAAACTGGCTATGGTAAGAAAAAAATTCTTTTAGGCCTTGTTCAATCGGGAGAATATCTAGGTGAAATGGCTCTCATATCGGACCGTCCCCACTCGGCAACAGCCATTGCCCTCACCAAAACAATCTGCATCAAAATAACCAGTACAGCTATTGATGAGCATCTTAAAAATATGCCAAGTTGGCTTGTCGCTCTTACGCGTGGATTAGTTTATAAACTGAACAAAACCAACGAAGTGCTGAAACGAAATGGCATACAAGATGATAATTTATCAACAGCTGTAAAAGCCATTACGGATCGCGAGAGCACGCGCTCAAGAAAATTAGATCTCGCGAAACCACCACCCATTGATTTAAGCAATCTCATTGATGACAGTGATTTAGTAAAAGACAGTGACCTCCTCCATGAACCACAATCGATAGTCAGCTTTCAATCGCCGAGTCCATTAGAGAATCCTATAACGGCTGTCGATAAAACAGATAACGTCATTGAACTAAATACTTCAACTCAAGCCACCGCAGCTGCCTCGCCTACATCCACAGACCCTGCTTTAGAAACCCATTTGGACGAGAAGAAAGCAGCTTAGAACTCATGGCTCTGAGAAACTCTAATGCTTTGTTTATTCATTCCATCTGCTGATTAATTATGGACAATCACCTTGGTATTGATAAATTCAAAAAAACCTTCGCGACCTAACTCACGACCATAGCCCGAATCTTTGACGCCGCCAAAAGGACGATCGAATGTGGAACGCAAAAAGTCGTTGATGGCCAAGGACCCCGTTTCTACCCGCAAAGCGATACGCTTGGCACGCTCAGTATCCTGAGAAAAAACGGCACCCCCTAAACCATAAGGCGATTGATTGGCCATGCAAATGGCCTCATCTTCGTCCTCAAAGGGTATGATTAGAAAAACAGGTCCGAAGAGCTCCTGGGAGTGAACACAATTTTTTGAATCAATATTATGTAACACGGTTACGGGAAAATACGCCGCTTGCCCTTTCAAAGCCTCCAGATTTTGTTGAAACAACACGGACGCTCCATCTTTCACCGCTTCGCTCACCTGTTCTTCCAGTTGGCGTTTTAAGTCGATGCGTGCCAGCGGTCCCATATCCACTTCACTGTTTAGCGGATCACCCAATCGTATTTGCTTTATTTTTTGCACAAGCTTTTCCGAAAAGGCATTGGCAATTGATGTATGCACAAACAAGCGTTTTGCCGATATACAGCTTTGCCCAGTGTTTAGAATACGTCCTTGATAGGCTTTTTCTGCAGCTAAGTCTAAATCGGCATCTTTACAAACAATGTACGCGTCATTACCACCCAATTCCAAAACACATTTTTTAATATACTTACCAGCAATCGCCGCCACCTGAGCTCCTGCACGCGAACTACCGGTTAAACTGATGCCATGTATATCTTTGTGTGCAATAATACTATTTGATGTTTCATGAGAAATGATCAACGTTGAAAAAATATTCTTTAGATCATCCACTTCATCAAAAGCTTTTTGCACCCACAAACCTGTTGCCGTTACACTCTCCGCAGGTTTTAACACCACCACATTTCCCGCCAACAGAGACGGAACTGCAAAACGCAAACTTTGCCAAACTGGAAAATTCCAAGGCATAATTCCATAAATGATCCCTAACGGTTGATAGTATAAAGTAAATTTATCTTCTTTCTTAGGCGCAAGAATCTTTTCCACATGCTGGCAACCATACTCTACAAGCTGTACACATTTATCAATCTCCGCCAGCGATTGCTTTATTGGCTTTCCCATTTCTTGACTCATACTTGTAGCAATATTTTTTTTATGAAGTCGTAAGCGATCGGCAAATTTGAGAAGATTCTGTGCACGCTCAGCATGAGAAAGTTGGCGCCATTGAATAGATGTCTTTTGCATTTGCTGAATTACAGACGCGCATTGATCGGGGTTCATATAACTATATTCTTTTAAAAACGCCCCTGAGTGGGGATTGACTGTTGAAAAAGATGTTTTTGGTGATTCTTGCATAATATGCTCCAAAGTAAGAAAATTTTTTTGCGAATTGGCGAAATCTAAAACAAATCTTTTGCCACTAAAGTTATCTATTCTGTCTATCTTTTTTTCATGGAAATGGCTAGTTTAAATAAATACACATTTTTCATGTTTTTTGTAAAACTCTTGAACAATTTCAATACCTTTCCTATTTACCTCTGTTGCAGAAATAGTCCCTTTTATTATACTTAAAGAAGGTTCGGGGGAGAAAGTTATGGTTTATGAATTTAGCTCGCAAACACGTCTTGTTGGTTTTTGCTCTGTGCTTTCTTCCCGCGTGTTTTAATAAAAATGGTGGCTCAACTGAAGTGGCAACCAATCCAGAACAAGGACCTCTTTCCGTATTTGATGCCAATATGTATCCACTAAATAAAGTTGTCTGTGATCCTTTTGATCCAGGAGTCGCTGGGCCCAATGATGGCCTTGTCGCGCATCTCTATTACCGAGGACAAGGTCAGGACCGCTGGTACAATACACTGGATTATTTAAACTTAGGTCAGCAGTCACCCCAGACCTTATTTTTCTCAAGCCTCGATGTGCCGACCCGTCTCTTTGATCAAGGATTTCCGACGGAAACGGGAAGTAGTATCAATGACGATGCCGGCAACCGATTGATGGAATATTTTGCATTAACTTTTAGCTCGGTGTTAAAACTCACTGCTGATGATGAAGATGGTGATTACGAATTCGCCCTACTTTCGGATGACGGTGCCGTTATGTATGTGCGTGATAGTAGTGGTCAGTATCAACCCATTGTCAATAATGACGGAGATCATCCCACACGCATGGGTTGTGGACAAAAATTAACTTTAGATCATTCGTCTGAATTGGTTATCAAACTCGATTACTACCAGGGACCACGCTATCACATATCTCTCGTTCCAATGTGGAGAAAAGTAAGTTCTGCGACCACAGCCGAACCACTGTGTGGTCACTCTGGAAACTCTTTATTCTTTGATTACAACAATAACTCCACCCCGCAAGCTGCCTACAATCAGCTATTGTCTCGTGGATGGAAGCCGATCGCATCCGGTAACTGGAACTTACCAGCATTTGCCGTTTTCAATCCTTGCACAACAGGGACGGTTCCAGTGATCAGCAATTTTCAACTTGTTGATAACGTTGAAGGGTTTGTCTCATTCAGCTGGACAACAGATATCCCGGCAACATCTCAACTTTTATTCACCGATACTGTCACCGGAGTTGAGCTTCTCACCACTGCTGATAATCGCCTGCGCATTTCTCATCTCGTGAACACTTCGAGCGGATTAACTATTGGTAAGTCCTATGAAGTTCGCGCCATTTCTATTAGTGCGGATTACGGTAAACAAATTTCTAACCCAATAACTGTAACTATTCACTAAACACGGAGGTTGATGTGATACGTGTCCTTTTTTTAATAAGTGCCCTGATGATTTTACCAACGAGTGCCACTGCCGAAGACGGCGTGCCCGCGACAAATACGTCCTTTTTACTTGAAAAGATAAGCTCTCTTCATGTCTTTAAACTGAGACTCCCTTATAAGTTGCAAAAAGCAATTCAAGCACACAATGAAAGCAAACAGGATCCGTCGCCAGATAGTTGTGAAACTCGAGTAGAGCCCTACCAAAAAGGGTCTATTGTGGAATACTCTTGTGATCCCAAAAAATCGATCAAACAAGAACTCATGCCTATCGCAGCGAACTGAGTTAGCAAATGATGACAGCAAGAATTTCTTTTTACAGACTTATCAACGGTAACAACATCGCTGATGCTGTACAGTTCTTATAAATAGTAATGAAATACTAAAAACGCGGCATCGCTAAACGCCACACCAACATATTTGGGCCGCGTCCACATCAGTTGCAATTCAAAATGAGGACGTGGATAAAACGTTATGCCGCTACCAAAAGCATAATATTTGGTATTGCTTGCATTGACATCACTTTGTGAACCATCAATTTGGGCGAGCAAATGAAGTCCTCGCGTGACCTCGTAACCAAAGCGATGAAAGTAATACAAGCCTTTGGTTTTCGCGCCGCCATAAGGTAAATTGGTTTGCAAATCAATTTCGCTTAAAGAGTAAAATTTCTTTGTATAACCTAAAAGGGCGTTGATACCTGTAATATCGCGTTTTTTTTCTTTGTAATGACCATACCAGTAATTAACACCCACTCTCATCGTCTCGTTAATATTATAATTCAATGTTCCTGTCGCGGCGAGCTCCCCATCTAAATTCGTTTTGGACGGCGGCGCTTTCGAATACGAAAGTGATGCGCTCCAGTTTTCGTAAGTAAAATGACTTTCCACTGTGTTTCGCTCTGTAAGCTGACCTAACAACAAATTTTGCTTAATCGCCAGATAGTGATCGGAAGACATAATTCCATACACGGGAATAAACCGTCCTGCGCGCACCAAAATATTATCATTAATATTCCACGTTAAATATGTTCTACGTAAATTAATTTGATCTTTATCGTTAGCAGAATAAATAATGCCATAGCTTGTCGTCAGAGAAAATTGATCGTACTTGGCGCTGAACTCCAAGTCCCGTTGCATGGGGAACGCCCGCCCTTGCGTAAACTGAGACGTATCCACTCGTGTTTGCAGAAAACGCAAATCCCCACCCACATTAAAGCCTCTGTCGCGAGAACCATTCAACCAGCTGAGCGTATTTTCATTTCCAATCGCACCGTGCGCGAGATTTTCCTCTCCCTCGTAAGACCAGCGACTGAGAAGTTCTTTGGATATGGACCGCCCATATGCCGTCGTAAGTCCTCCTCCGGCTGGAGACACATGACAAGCTGTGCACGAGGTATAGCCAAAGCGAATCATTTCAGGAAAGGCGTGTACCCCCTCTACACTCAACAATAATAAAAAAAGAAAAACCACTACGCGCATCGAAAAGCCCTACTTTGTTTTCACTTCTTGCAAGGCACCATTAGCAACGATCTGCACATCATCCTTGAGAGCCAGCCCCGCATATTTAGGTATAGGAATGGAATATTGCGAAATTTTTGTATCAAACATGGCTTCTATGTCAAAGCCATCTGCGACTTTGTGAACTTTGACCTTACCATTTTCGATGGGTTTTTCCACACCGTGGACAGTCAGCTTGCCAGTAAAATCATACTCACCATCGGGACTATTCTTGGTAAAGTTTTTTACCTCGTCGATATGGAGCTTTCCCTCTGGGTATTTTCCCGTTTCTAAATATTTGTCTTTCATATGTTCATTACGAAGTCCGATACCTGTGTCCAGAGTATTTAATGAAAATAAAAGATCGCCTTGGACCTTATCATCAATCTGAATTTGTCCTTGCGAGCCCTTGCCTTTACCTTCGAACTTCAAGCCCAGGGCCGTGGCTTTAAATAATACCTGACCCTTATCTGAACTCATCGTGTATGGTGTAGCATGTGCTGTAACTGCAGATGCAGCGACCAAAGTGAGTATTAAAAAACGCTTCATAAAAATCTCCTCTTATATTTATTATTTATATATTTTATTTATGGCAAACCGGCCTTAATCCACTCAATCACCACGCCCACTTCCTTCTCTGTTAACTGGGGAATGCTGGAGTCCGGAGGAAGTGGTGGCATGGGCTCTTCCTTGTCTTTTAGCCGCGACACCAAATAACTGTCTTCAGGTTTTGCAAAATTAATATGCTTAATCAATGTCTTGGCCATACCCGCACGACTTGAAACATCTATCCATTTGGCCACACCGTTGGGACTATGACAGACCACACACTTCGGCACAAAAATATTAGCATATAGCGAGTCCCATGTCGGCGCCAATTCATCACTTGTCGCGGGTGGCGGGGTTTGTGTGTTTTGTGCAGCTTGATCTGGTGATCCATTTTGGTCCCACGCTTTTAATAAGTCTTTTAATTCTTGAGATAACGGCGCAGCGTTTTTAGGCATGCGATTGTTTTCTACGCTCAGTAAAATCTGTTTTATATCTTTTTTGGCAAATGTGTAATCCGCGTACTGCACATGACAGCGCACACAATACGACATAAAAACTCTATCGCGAACGTCGGCAAACACAACTCCATTACCAACTTCCAGTGTTGAATTGGGTCCATTACTTGATCCCCCACTCTTCGAATGAAAAAAGTTGCCACAGCCTGTGAAAAACACGATCCCTGCGATATATAAAATAAATCGTTTCATATACATTCTCTCCAGCTCATTTCTTTATGGATGTCTGTGGCCTCTACGCCACACCCATTATCTCTTTCTTTTCTATACATTCTACTTGAGGAATAAATAAGGTATAAATTTTCGTATCACGTGTTTCATTATTTGAAACACCAATTGATTTTCAATATCTAGTAAAATTCTATTCCAGGCAGGAGCCACTGCATTAAAAGTGGCTCCTGTAAAACTATCACTTGCGTGGTTCTTCTCCCGAAAAACCCTTCCAGTTCATATCTGCCACCGGCTCGCGCGATTCAAGCTCGTCATCGAAGGTTTTCTTCGCCGATTTTGCCACAAAAAAGTGAATACGATTGCCATGGATGGTATAGATCAAAGGTTTGATTTTTATTCTTGATCCTTCCGACATGGCGTATGCACACCAGCTACCATAGGTGGGTTCATATTTAGCGGGATTGGTTTTGAACATTTCCATATTCGCCATATTAGCAAAATGGTAAATAATCGTTCCATATACGAACTCGATCGCAGCATCTCCTTTTAAAGGAGTTCCCCCACCTTCTTCGAAATAGGAAACGGGATCATAGCCATCAAGCGCTACAGCGAACTCTTTGTTATACTCAGCCTCATTGCGATCTTTTTGAATGGGTACATCAGCTACTGCACTTAGTGCCCACAAAATTGTCATTAACCCTACAATTTTCTTCATTTTTCCTCCTAGCATAAACTTGCTACAAGAAGGTTCGCCCCTATCCGAAGAAAGTTACACACATGATAAAAAAGTTTTGCATTAGCTATTATTTCCACTAGGATGTAACTTTTTAACGCGGAGGACGAATTTACCTATGAGTCAGTGCTCAAATTGGGAAAACCTCATGGTAGAGGCCCAAAAAGGAAATTCGAAGATGTACAACACATTACTTACGGAAGTGTCTCAGTACCTCCAATCTTATTTAAAATACAAATTAAAGACGGAAGAGCGTATTCAGGACCTTCTGCAAGAAATTCTTATCTCCATCCATAAGTCGCGCCACACCTATGATGCGAACTTCCCGTTTAAGCCATGGCTTTTTAAAATTGTCCAAAGTCGCCTGATCGATTTTTACCGTAAACAAGGACGCCGCGCAGAACTTAATAGCATTCATGATGAGGACTTCCTTGATAGCCTATCGACCGAGGCAGAAATATCTTTTATGGAAATACGTGATTTTCAAAAAGCCCTCGATGCACTCTCTCACGATCAACGCACCATTTTGTGCGCCATTAAGCTCGACGGTAAGAGCATAAAAGAAGTGGCCTCCATTATGTCTTTATCGGAAAGTGCTGTAAAAGTATCGGCTCATAGAGCCTACAAAGCCCTCGCTTCCCACCTAGGGGTCGAATTATGATCAATCAAGATTCTTTTATTGAGTCTCTATCGGACAATTTACAACCGGTACAACCCCTCGCCAGCACTAAAAAGCGATTCTTAGGCCTTCTCGTTCTATCTATTAGCATCATGCTACTCGGTATGCTGTATTGGTATTGGCGGACTGGAGAAATTCATTTTATCGAAGATCGAAGTTTTATCGAAGGGCTTTTACTCATGTCTGCTGGGTTTTTTTCGGCGTTTCTGCTTACTAAATCTTTGTCCCCGCACACGGTGCAATTTCGTCTAGCGAAAACCCCTATTTTTTCTATGGTGCTTTGGCTTCTCGTACTCGTCATTGCTTTTGTCGCCGTTTACATGCAAACACCCTCTGAAGCTCTGGTCGCCTGGCAATACAACACATGGCTTTGCCCTATTGTCATTGTATCCATACTTATACCTATTGGCTTTTTCTCGCTTTGGTTTATCAAACAGGGTGCTGTACTCTATCCCAAGGCCACTTTTCTCTACTGGGCCATGGCCATGACCTCCTTCGGCGCCTTAGGCCTTTCTTTTATATGCCCATGGACCGATCCCCTACATGAACTTTTATGGCATGTGCTCCCAAGCTCTTTATTTATTGGCATTGGCTATGTGGCTGCTCGCGCCATGTACCGATTGTTGTCTTCAATAAAAAATAGATAATCTTCTAATTTAATCGCTCACGCTCAAACAATTTTAAAACGTCTCATTTTTGGGATTTTTTTATTTATTATGTAACTTTTTGTTACAAGTCGTGAATCTACTTTCAACAACGTAAGAAAAAGCTGAAAGCTGTACGGACTTACTTGTGGGACACATGGCGTCTCATAAGTAAGTCCGTACAGCTTCACACAGCTTCAGCTTCAATTTTTAAGCATTTTGATGGTTTTTGATGGCTTGTGAACACATTTTAGCCCAACGAGCTTTAAAAAGTCGGTTTTATTTTTGCATTTAAAACCTCTATAGTTGGCTTTCCAAAAAATAAAAATAACTCCTATTGATTAAATATACAATATATTGTATAAATAAGATCGAACCGTTGCAGGTTCCTTGTTAAAAGAAGTTGTATGGCTCGGTGATTCAAAATTGGTAGTGAGCGAGTTTCCCGAACCTATCAAGGAAGATATGGGCTTTGAGCTTTATCGGTTGCAAAAAGGCGAAAAGCCTTTAAAAAGCCGCCCTATGAAGAGTATTGGCAACGGAGTCTATGAAATCAAGGAGCAAGATCACAGTGGCTGGTACCGTATTATTTATGCGATTCATGCGCGCGGTAAGATTTATGTTCTCCACGGCTTTAAAAAACAGAGTGCTAAAACGGCGAAAGAAGACATTGAACTCGCTAAGCGACGATTAAAAAGTATATGAGGAGTTGTTATGAAAAAAAATAAACCTGTATTCCACGACCTCGGTTTTTCGGACGAACAAAGTGCCGCTCTTGTTTTAAAATCAGAGCTACACAGTAAAATCATGCAAATCATCGAAGATAAAAAGATTTCGCAGAAAGAACTTATCAAAACATTAAAAGTGCCGCAGCCGCGCATCAGTGAACTTATTAACGGCAAAATTTCATCTTTGAGCATTGAAAAATTAGTAACTTATTTACAGTCTTTGGGAATTTCTACTTCTGTACATTTTAAAAATAAGGCAAGTTAAGATAATCAGATCAGAGCTTCTGGAAGCCTTATTTAAGTGAGACCACAACAAGCGACCTCCCTTTTAGTTTTTAATCCTTTTCAGATGACAGATAAGTGGAAGTGGTACGGAGCTAGTTTCAATTTGCCAGTGTAAAGTTGACGCTTGTCACATTACCTAGATGACCGAGTGCGATGTGGATGTTAAAGGAGATCAATGGCCACAAACCCAAAGCAACAATACTACATCTGCCTTTTGCTTCCACTGACCTGGGGAATTCTTAGCTATGTTATATTTTCGCTCCTTCGGCCGTTGATTTCAATCAGCCAGTTTGGCTCGGCCCCGTTATGGATGTGGCTATGGCTTCTCCAAATGATTCTCTTTACCCCATTTTGGGTGTGGCTATTTAAACAAAATTTTCCGTTAGAACAAAGAAATGCGATTAGAATTTTTGGAAAAAAAATTCCTTTCGGAAAACCACTTCATTACTTATTTATCGCTTATATTGCAGCGGCTGCGGCTATTCCATTTCACAATACTTGGTATGCAGAATGGCTAGTATTCGGAGGCATTGTGTCTCCGATCTTCGAAGAACTGTTCTCACGTAACCTTCTTACACCATGGTTAAAAAAGAGTTGGGTATCGTTTCTTTCGGCATCGGCAGTCTCTTCTACCGCATTTGCATTAATGCATTGGGGGTTTAACAATGCTGAGGCATTTGTATTTTCACCTCAGCAGCAATTTCTAAAGTTTCTTTCACACTTTATATTTGCAATGGTTCTTTGCTTGATTTTTAGATTGTCTAAAAGCGTACAGCTTTTGATATGGCTCCATATCGTATCAAATCTGCAATTCATTCTGACGAAACTCTAAGCGATCTGAAATCACTTGCATATCGTGCTGAAATTTTTATGAAGCCAGAGCAATATTGTGCGATCACGTTTGCTCTGGCCACGCGACCAAATTTATATTGAAACCAAGAGGGTTACTGTACACGCTTAAGAGAAACACTATATGATTTTGTTTTTTTGCAGTTGGGGCTTACGTCGTTGATATAAAAAGTGCGAACAAAGTTCTCACCATCCAGTGAAATCTCTACGCGATCATAGCGGCAGCTATAGACTCCATTCACTTTAATTGAACCATCCCAATCATATACCAAACCGCTTTCGGTCTCAGTAAATATAAAGCACGCTTTAACCTCACACAGATCAGTTTTTCCAGCGTGCACATAGTTAATTGTAGGCGCCACTTCATCTGATTTAGTCGAACCCCATAAATAGTAAGAAGCTGTAGAGATAGCGTCGCAGCTATCTTGCTTGAATGACCAAATTAGATTTCCTTTACCCTCTTGAATAAATCCCGAGTCATAGTCGCCCGTTATGTTAAGACACGAAGCAGACGAAAGAGTTGGTATAACTGACAGAACCCCGACAAATGCGAATGCAAATAACTTCATTGGTATACCCCTTTGGGTTGTTAGCTTAGTGGATATTGCGCGCCCCACTGAAGTTGTCAAGGCAAAGTTCACAGTGCCGATTCCAAATCAAATAGCGCCCACTCAAAAATGACCGGTTAAATCCTTAGAAGCAGAGGTTTCGAAAAATAAGTGCACTGAAATTATACAAAATAATTTGCGACCGCTTGAAGCACAAAACGAACAATTGAACTTTAGACAGCATTGCAAAGTAAGATCTATTACTCTAACGGAAAAAATTAAATCTGGAAAATCCGTAAAAGACATGGTTGTTGAACTAAGTAAAAAAATCCTCGACTCATTTTATTGGGAGAATCACACGGAGGCTACACCCTTCGCCAGTTACCCATACTACTGAGTGAGCTTAAAAAATCTATGCCGGAGATCAACTGCCTTTTTAAAGGCCCAAAAACCCTCCGTGGGTAACAACTCTTGATGGGTTGAATGCTCGCGACAAGAGTATGTCAGTAGAAATTACTAAGCATTCTGATATCAACAATAACTGTAAGCGCGGAGTACTAATAATTGGTAAAGGACACATTGTCGATAATAAACATCCTAATCGAAAAACTCTTCTACCACGACTAAAATTAAAAATGAAAAAAATAGCTCCATTGTCTCAGTAAACCTGGTTAATAACGGACCTGATTTACAGGGACGGATCCATGATGAATGGAAATGGTCAGGATGCCCAGAAAACCCAAGTCCGCCAAACAATCCTACTGCATTCACAATGCTCTGATTTACCTAATGAAATTACCATGTCCCCAGAGGCTGGAAAGTGGAACAGGTTTGACTTTACAATTGTTTACCCCGAATTACCGGCTCAATCACTTATGACTAAAAAAATTAGCGATGCAATCTATAACAGAACGAAAAAATTCCTTCCTTCCCACCCCCATCCCCAACTACGAGAAGCAGCGATCATAAATCTAATTAGAAGCTTGCAGTTGGGGCGCCGTGCAAAACATAGTTGTGCGCTTCGAGCAACAAATTGTGATTCTGCATCGCGGGGGAAAATATGAATTTCGATAGACTTGCTCTTTCAAAAAAGAGCGCTGTCATCCAGGTGATAGCTAAAGTTTTTCCAAACCTTCGTACTGACGTTTAATAAGTTTACGACAAACCTCTGCCTTGCTATTTTCTAGTTTGTCACATCTTTTTGAGTCGTTTTGAAAATCGCCAGTGATTGAGCCAGGCTTTACTTCAACAGGAGGCTTTACTTGTTCTATCTTAGTTACAGACACATTCTCTGAAACTGACTGGGCTCGATACGTGTCATTCACATTAATATCTAGACATCGCCAGTAATAGATTGGCCAAGTCCAAACCCATCGTCTTTCGTCTACACTAAACACATTCTCTGGGGTGAGATTAAAGTTATCAAGAGCATTCGCATAAGAAAGATTACTCTCTTTTGTACTAAAACCAAATATGTAGTTGGTACAAGAAGACAGAGTTTTTTTCTCAGGATTACGCTTTCCCGTATGGTAATGTGGGAGAATAGAGCTATAGTGACTGCATCCTGTGATTATGAAAAATAATAATGCGTATCTCATCTCCCGATCCCCATTCCAGTTTTATTTGCTAACCGACGAACCATAAATGGTGATGTCGGCACGATTCGAACGTGCGACCGTCTGCTTAGAAGGCAGATGCTCTATCCAACTGAGCTACGACACCACTTTTATTGAGCCAAGAATACTATATGCTATTTCCCATGAAATCAAAAGAGCGGGCACAATGGCATCCATTTGGCGCTAAGTGTCGACATCTGTATTCGCTGTCTCCTGTAAAATTGCAGGGCCTTTGGGCAAAAAGAGGGCCGCCCGCCCTCTCTAACCGAGAAGGCGCGATTTCCACCCTCAGCGCCTAAGAGTGATGGAATCCTATTTACCCTGCGAAAGAGAGAATTTGTCGAGCTCTGAACCTTGCAAAATTTCGCTGTAATGATCCGACACTTTATTAAATAAACGCGGCTTCTGTAGTAAAGTGGACAAACCCACGCCTACGCTTGGCCATATACACACTTGGTTTGTGATAAGCCCTTCGATATCGTAGGTGTTATCAGCGGTAATTTCTCTAGACATAACAAAATACTTTTCCTTGCCATGGCCGAGATCATAATTTGTGAGGCGCAGATCACTTCCTTTTGTCGTCTTGAGACTTACTTCAAATGCGGGAAGCATATACACTTTTCCATCATTAAAAAGCACGGGCTGCATTTTGACTTCGCTCATAGAAAATGTAGTAGAATCCCACATGATTTTCTTTTGATTCATATAGTCTTTTACAACTTCAAGTAGATAGCTTTTTAAATCTGGAAAAAAGGCTTTTAAACTACAACCGTTAGCAATTATGGGTAGAATCGGTGCGTTTTCTGTTGTGCCACCATCGGTATCTCCTCCAGTTTTCCCGTCGACGCTAAAATAGGTTATATGAACCAAACCCATGGCATCAAACTTTACTGATGAGATTTTTTCTTCAGCAAGCTTGAGAAGTTCGTCTTGTTTTACATTCAAAGCTTTGGCTTGTTCTTTACCCAATTGGCTTTTATGAACAATCTGTACCTTCACAACCGTCATCGAACCCACGACAGGTCCACTTTTGCTATTTTGCCAGTTCACAAGACTTCCGATACGGAAGCAATTGCGATCCCCGGCTTCCATCGCTGCGTTGATCTTCCCTTCTTTGATCAGTTCATTCATGTCTTCCGAAAAAATCAAACGATTGGAATCTTTAAAATCTGCAGGACAACTTGCCGCACGCTCCCCTTCTTTATCGATTGTGATCATGTCTGTGGTTGGTTCAGGTTTTCCACCACCACTTGCATAGCGAAAATACGTAATGCTCACCATATCATATGATTTATATGGAGCGGACTGGATCGCTGTGTTCGCAAAGTTTTTTAATTCGGTAAGAGACATGCCCATTGCTTTAGCGTGCTCCTCCGCAAGGTCACTGATAGCAACCACTTCTGCCTTGGTTACAATAAGCTTGCCACGGATAGGACCATTTTTGCCGTTTTGTAGATTCACTTCTGATCCGATACGATAACAGTTTTCTTTACCTGCCTCTAGTGAGGCGGTTATTTTTCCAGCGAAAATTTGCTCGTCTGAACTCTCAGGGCTCCCTAAATCTTTACGATCAATCTTTTTTTGCGGACATGTGGATGCCACTTCTCCTTGAGTTGATAAAACAAAAGGACTGCCTGCACTACCACCCCCACTTTTCGAATTTTTATCTTGTAAAACATCGCGTGGACCACACGACGTTACAAGTGTTAAGACCAAAAAAGAAAATAGTGGGTTTATTTTAATATTCATATGTTTCTCACTGTTACTTTATTTCGTTACTGTTTTGTCTTTATCTACTTTGTCTTTATCTTTTTCGTCCACCATCACCGGAATCTTGGCAATTGGACGTTTCACAATCTCCATCGCTAGCGGCCAGTGATCGGAAACACCATCTTTGCGGTGTTCACTAAACCGAGAGGGACCGCCAAAGCGATTCACCTGATAAAGACTGTTATTTTCGACGCGCACACTTTCTGGTAAAGCCACCCAAGGACTTTTGCCATCAAGCATATTGGGGGAAACGAGTAAAACATCCAAAAATGACCAAGACTCATTTCGTCCGTAGTAATGTGTTCCCTTACAACTCTTACAACCCATCAAATGGGAAACTCCCCATGTTTTTTGCATATAATCGGAAAAAAACTGGGCCTGCGCCTCTTCTTCGGATGTGATATTGAAATCACCTCCAACCACCACCATGCGATCTTTAGGAAGACCTTCCCGCAACTTGTTGAGTTGCTCTAAAGCCTGACGGCGCATCTCCCGTGGATTGCCCTGTGAAGGCAAATGCACACCCAAAACCGTTAACAGCGATCCATCAGGTAATTTAAAATTTGCCTCTAAGATGCCTCGGGTTTCTGAAATCTGCGATTGCTTGAGTTTATCATTGGCGATAAATTTTAAGGGATGTAAATTTAACGGCGGAACGGCCTCAAGGCGAGTCAGAATCCCCACGTCAATGCCCCGTTCGTCGGGACCCTCTAAAAGTAAAGCGGGATGATAATGAAAACGACTTAAATAATTTTTTCGCCATTTTTCGAGCACACCCCTGTTCTCTACTTCTTGCAAAATAAGAACATCAGGTCCCTCACCATTTTTAACATGCGCAAGCACATCGGTCAGACGTTTCAGTTTTAAGTCGAGAGTGGATTCATTCCAATCTTTACTTAAACACTCTTCTAGATAATAACCTCGGTTTTCAGCTCGACACTTGGCCTTGATCTGTTCGTTTTTTTTAGCTAGCGGCAGATAGGTCTCATCGCTTTTACCCTGGTCATGTTCCGTATCGAAAAGGTTTTCCACATTATAGGTCATAATGGTAATGGCACCGGAACTTAATTTATAGTCCTTAGAGCTATCGAAAACAGGCTTAGGACGACTCGTGCAGCTGAGCACAATGCCGATCACCACCAAAACAGAGATATAGAGATTTCTGCTATTTACCATAACTTACCCCCATTATTGGCCCCCAACATGGCATATCCTTTTTAAAAGGGCAATGCGGAGATTTTATAGGGTCCCTCTTTTTTACGAAAAAACCTTGATCTTTTTCATCTCGATATGCAAGCATGCCCCTCTTGACGCGAAAAGGGGGCGTTTTGTATCGACATCTGTCTATCATTGGACACTTTGCACACATAGGACTGATGCTACTTGCACTCGTAGGCGGCGCGAATGCCCATGCCTCTGTTTCGACTATCGAAACCACGGTCTATGGCGACAACCCCTGGTCTTTTTCTGGCTTTAGTCTCGCCACTGTGGACATGCAAAATTATAATCAGGGCGGTACCGGATTTTTTGCATATAATTATGCAACCATTAACTATACCGTAGCGGATCGAAAACATTTTGCCTTCCGCATTCCCTTTACCTACCGTTCTCCTGGATTTGATGACATGGACCCCACCGTAAGTAAAAGCCAAGAGCTGCTAATAGATGACCTTATCGTGGATTACACGGATGCCTCAAACTTACTACCCTTCGACATCGAAGTCTTTTCCCGCATACGCTATGAAGCTCCGACCAGTAAATATTCTAAAGCGCAAAATACCTTAGGCTCCCTTCGTCTCGATTTTATTTTCTCTAAACACATTGTAAAGCATTTTGATATTGAGTACTGGCCCATCTTGCGCTGGAACATGCACACACAGACCACTTACACCAACCCAGATACCAACTCCCTGTCACACACCAAACGCTATGAACTCAATGAACGCTTGAACTTTTGGTATGTCCCCAATGGCACTATCGCGGTTGGAGGATTCATCGGCACCGAAGACACCTGGTTTAATTCCAGTAAAGTCAACTTGACGGCCCGCGAGCGCGATGGTCGCCTTGCCGAACATTTTTTAAAAATTGGACCTGCGCTTCGATATAATTACAATCGACATCTCAGTTTTTTGGTAAATGTTGCCAATCTCGTCCCGATGTGGGGATTTAACGATAAGCGTGCGGGTAAGCTAAGCGACTTGGGAAAATTTAAAGCCGAACAAACAGAATTTATTCTCTTAACATTTGTGAATTTTTAACTTATTCGATTCGACTTATTAACAGTAACCTAGGCAAAGGAAAATACAACCTAGGTTCTGTGTAACATCTCAGATGAAAGATCAATAAAAAATAATGATTGGTGGGTACAAATGCTCCATTTACTTAATGGAGCATTATTGGGTGCGTACGCATTTTTATATTTAAAAAGGCCAAGTCGCTTGAGGGCTAACATCTGAGCGAAAAATTCCTTTGCTTCCGTCCTCTACTTCCCACCAAGATTGAATCTCTACTCTTTGCCAAACATCGCCATTACGAAAAAGTCCAGTTGAAATATGTAGCTTAATTTCCACATACCACCCAGAACCGTCTGGGAGCTTTTCTACATCGCGAGGCGTATAAATGCCATCTTTGATCACACCCGTCGGGGCTACTTCGAAACCACACACTGAGTTGTACTTAAAAAGCTTATCTTCGTTTACTGCACCTAAGCAATTGTCAGGGGCAACGCCTTGATTGGGACGCATATTGGCAGGATGGTCGAGATCGAAGACAAAGCGGATCATTTTGCCGTTCTCTACACGATTTACAAATACGTAGCGGTTATACGAATTAAATGGGCTTACTTCGTTGTTTCTCAACTCCGATAGACAAACAGATTGGATGCCATTAGCAGCTGGCTCCGGATATGTAATATTGTTTTGGTCCCCGCAGTATACAGGTGTCATTCCTGCCGGAATTGCATCCGCAAATGCGGTGATGGAAGTGAAAAATACTAAAGCACAAAGAAACTTCATTCTGAACTCCTATTTTACGTTATTAGTACATCTTTTTATAATGGTTGAAGAAAAGCTTATATCATTACAGATGTTACTTTTAACAACGATTTTACTGAAATTGAAAATTTTGGATTGCACCACGGGTGGTTAAATCGCTTGTATACGAATGAATAGTTAGTACTCACTGATTAAAATCTATCAACAGTAAATGCCCGCTCCACTGGGGCCATTTGTCCTGTCTTATCAATGGAAAAATAAATGCGTCCGATCTCACGATGATCAGACGTAACCACCCGCACCTGCCACTCTCCGCCTTCGTAGTTGGTTTTCACCGTGTAGCCCCGGAAACCCTTTTCACGTCCCCCCACTACTTGCATAGGAATAGAGTCTGTTTTCGTCCAACCATCCCCTCTCTTTTGCCACCACTCCATAGTCACACGGTCGGCAAAAAAATCAGGCGCAAAAATACTGGCAAAACAAAATACCTTATCTCCAGCCATGGCGATAAAACTTTGCGCACCGTTTTCCCAGAACTTCCAAGAGGGACGATCATAAGAAAGCTCGTACTCCTTCCCAGACTTTTTAATGTCGTGATAAACGCCAATCTTCTCCAAAGACAATGGAACCGGCGGTAAAACGTGAAACGCATAAAGAAAGAAAAAAATCACAGGGACCAGCATCGCGGGAGTCACAATGTTTTTTAACAAATACGACTGAGGCAAATGTTCATACTTTGAAAGCAAATAAAAAAAGAACACCATAAAAATGGCCGCGATAATCAGTGAAAAGAGAAACGTAAAAAAACCGATTTGATGCCATAATATGGGGACAAGATAGACAAAATAAGAAACCGAACAAAGTGAAAATAGGGAGAAACGAATGATATCCCCCAACCCTTTAATACGCTCAAACTCATTAAGCACCAGAAGTGCCGCCAAGCTTCCGACAAATAAAAAAGAATTCCACGGTGAAGCACTCTTAAAATAAAAAATCATATAAACACTTAAAAGAGCACCTAAAAGAAAATGAACGGCTTCAGTTTTATAATGCCAAATCTTGGCACGAAATCCCGTGGCAAAGAAAAGCTCCAACCGCGGTGATTTTTCGAAAACAAGAAAAAAACCTATAACTAGTAAATAAAGAAACTGTTGAAGCAACTGAAACGTTTCATCAATACGTGCGGTGGTGAGGAGATCAAAAACAAACCCACCGATAAAAAATGCGGCAGGAAAATAGGGCTGGTATTTGTCCACTAACTGACGCATCACTCCTCCATGGATGATTTTTTTAAAGCAATTTGTGTCTCGTATTATTTTATAATAAAATCCTTCTATGACAATATTTAGCAAAATTATTAATAAAGAAATCCCCGCCACTATCGTCTATGAAGACGACCTTTGCCTGGCTTTTAAAGATGTAAACCCGCAAGCTCCCACACACGTGCTTCTGATCCCAAAAAAAGAAATTGAATCTATGGCCAAAGTCCAAAGCCCAGAAGACGAAAAACTGCTCGGCCACATGATGGTAAAAGCAAGCCGGATCGCCGATCAGTTAGGCCTTGCAAAGGATGGCTACCGCCTCGTTATAAATACCAATGATCATGGCGGACAAACCGTTTACCATCTCCATATTCACATTTTAGGCGGCCGCCAGATGTCCTGGCCACCGGGGTAGATACTTTTAAAGTTTATGTTCTTTCTATAACCCCTGGCTTTAAGTAGCCTTATTTGCCTCAACCCAGGTTATTTCTATAACAAAAGCCGTTGGATTATTACTGTGGTAGGATGGGTATTGATATCCAAAAGAAATAATAAACTCTTGCGTTACAAAAAAAGCAGCGCCAATGACACCGACAGAATTTTCTGTTGAACCAGATATATAGTCTGCAATGAAGTGAATTTTTTCATTGATAATTGGCCATTCAACTCCAGTTTGAACGATAGGGAGCGTGCTAGACAGATAGTGATTATTGCCCTTGAGAAGGCCAAAAACAAATTTTATTTTTTTAGATGTGATTAGCCATTTGGAGTTAATAAATAAAACTTGCCCATAACTTAATGTACCATGCATATCTTTGACAAAACCAGATTGTAATCCTGCACTGAATTGCAACCAATCATTTTCTTGATAAAAATACTGGGCGTTTGCCATGATTTCCTGATCATTTATTGTGTTGTCAGGAATAATTAGTGGGATATCAAACCAGTTGACACCAATCTCAACATTATCAGAGAGACCATAATCATAGGTATTATTCGTAATGACTTGGTTTCTTTTCACTGCATTTGTCTGCATTTGAAAAAAATGTTTTCCAGTATTTGTTCGATCTCCGCTTAATGCATTAAATAAACTCTGTTGGCCAAAGGCAGCATATGGGAACAAGAACAGACAACAACAAATAACTGGAAATTTCATCATAAAAAATTTTATTAATCACACTTATGCTGTTTTTTAATTAAGAAGGCAATAACAATCCAACTGTGTTTTACTTAATGAATGGGAAACTCTGCAATTAAATTGTTGTACGACTGACAAAATCCCTGAGTAATTAAAAATAATTGTCAGTGACTTTTTTTGCCCTTTGTATGCAATTAATACCCCCCTGATTTTCCCTACTCGACCCTATTCAATCTGATCTGTGCCTGAATATTGCCTTATTGACCTATAGGGTTTAGGGCCCAGAAAGGAATGCCATGAAGAAAAAGGTCCGCTGGATTTACATGAGTTTATACCTGGTGACCTTGGCCTGCGGTCAAAACAAAAGCTCATCTTCTAACGATAGTTCATGCAATCAGCGACTTCCCGGCAAAGGAGGTTTTGGCCTGGCCGCCTATGGTTGTTCCCTGCCCGCAACGGCCGCCTTCACAGCACAATCTAAATACGTAAACTACGTTGTCGACGAATCCAAAACACTCAAAGAAGAACAATCACGATTCGTTAAAGACATGCACTCGTATATTGAAGATTACGCTTCGGAATATCTTCGCCGCCGCGAACCCTCAGCTAACGATGACGATATGCAATCCTGGGTACAACTGGTTATGGCTACAGCCCAACAAGAAAGTGTATGGACCCAATACCGACTTGGTTCCGATGGACAATGGCGCTTCCTTCGCGGTGACAGTGGTCACGGCTATGGATTGATGCAAATCGATGATCGCTGGCACCAAGACTTTGTTGAAACTGGAAAAGTTTACGACCTTACCTCACATTTTATTTACGCACTCGACATGCTTTATCAAGCACGTAAAATCGCAAAAAATTCTCCTTGCAGTTCATCACAAAATACCAATTCCATTAATCGCTCATCCTATAGCATCTACAATGGTGGAAAAAAAGCAAAATGCCGCTGGCTTAACAAACATGATCGTTGGGCTAAAAACGATACCAATTTTTATGATAAATACACTCGTAAGGGTTGGGAGGATTCTCTCTAATGAAATATTTTACAACGCTATTCTGTGTTATATCTCTTTTGATGAGTGTCAGGTTATACTTATATGAAAAACCTATTAAAGAAAATTCCGCCATAAAATCAACAACAAGCACCCCTACTAAAAATGTGAATCTCACTCCTGAGACAAAAGAAAAAACACCAGTAAATATAATCTTATCGCAAAAAGACAATAAAAAACCAAACACCGATATTGCAAAGACTCTAAGTCAGTTTAAACAACAACTGCACGATATCGACAAGTGTTTTTACGAAACCTGCTCAATAGAAAAAGAAATAAGTCCTAAAAGTGCAGACCTAGCACTCTATACTAAAATAGAAAACGAACTCAACGTCATCCAACATTGGCAACAACAGCACCGCGTCCACGACCCACGCATCAGCGAATTTGCCGCATCTTTTCTAGCTTATGACAAAGGTTCAATTAAAATTAAATCGCTACAAATTATTGCCACACAAGCTCCTAATAAAAATATTGTTCCCGCACTATTAGATCATGTCATCGATCATCCTCAGCCAGAATCAATAGCTTACGCGATGAAAGAGCTCTCACGCTTCGACGATGCAAATATTAAAAAGACAATTATGTTAAAATCCATTGCTTCTTTATCGCACGGAAGCATTTACTCTGCCATAGAGATCGCTAAACATTTACCGCAAAACATCATTCAAGAAAACTATTCGACCTATCAAGATGTTCTCACGGAGCTTTCTCAGCAACCCCTTTCACAAGAAATCTATTTCGCACTTAAAAAAAGATTATAAAACATCCTCTCGTTACGCTCCTATTTATGAGATGGGTTCTAAGGAGCTAACAATTTCTGTACCCACTTCTCGCCGTCTTTACTAAATGCAATCCGCGTATGCAGTCGATTTTCCCCTTCTTGCCAAAATTCAAAATAGGTTGGCGTTATACCATAACCGCCCCAGAACTCAGGTCGCGGCACATCTTTACCAGAAAATTTTTCGTCAAAAAGAGAAATACGCGATAAAAGATCATTTTTATCCGTAAGCATTTGACTTTGTGGCGACGACCACGCTCCTATTTGGCTACCGCGAGGGCGCGACGAGAAATAATCATCAGAAATATCAGCGCGTGCCTTCGCTACTGTTCCCTGAATGCGAATTTGTCTATGCTCAGGTGCACGCCAATGAAAATTCATCGCTACATGGGGATTTTGCGCAACATCCATTCCCTTAAGACTGGAGTAATTGGTAAAAAAATAAAACATTTTGTCTTCTGTTCGACGTAGCAACACCACCCGTGAATGGGGCTCACCATGTGTGCTTACTGTCGAAAGAACAAAGGCGAAGGGCTCTACCACGCCAGCGTCTTCAGCTTGCTTGTACCAATCAGAAAACATTTCAAACGGCCCCATATTCACCTCACTTTTTCTTAACCATCATAAGATCGATAATGTCGCGAATTGGAGCACTACCGTAACTTAAAAAATGTTCATTAAATTCTTTTAAATTAAATTTTTCGCCCTGAGCTTTCTTTAAATTTTCGCGGAATTGATAAATTTGCGAAAAACCAGAAAAATAACTCGCCAATTGCACCTGTGAATACGTCGCACGCTCCCACTTCATTTCTGCTTCTGTTTTTTCCTGAAATGCATCATCCATAAGAAGCTTGAGCGCATTTTTCTGGCTTAAATTTTTATTATGAAGTTCGTAGTCTAAAATCGTATTGCATACAACACGTAAGTACCACTTGTAATACATGAGCCACAACTCCGGCGAATTGTTGCCATAGCCGTTTTCGAGCATCATACGTTCACTATAAACTGCCCACCCTTCGATCATTGTACCGTTGCCAAAAATCTTTTTTACTAAACTTGGCGATTTCATACTGTATACCAGCTGCACATAGTGGCCTGGTATCCCCTCGTGAATATTTAAAATCTGCATGGTGTAATTGTTGTACTCGCGCAAGAAACTTTTCGCTCTTTCTTTGGACATTTTATCTAGCGGAGTGACATTGTAATAAGTAGGTCGGTCGGGATCAAAAGGCCCTGGGGCGTCCACACTCGCGGTGGAAAATCCTTGCTGATAGGCGGGCGTTTCTCGAACAGTTAAAACCTTGGTGGGATCTAAATCTAAAAGATTTTTTTCTTTAACAAAGGCTCGTAATTGCGGAAGTTGTTCTCGCACTTTTTCTATAAAAGTGCTCGGATCGGCATGGTGCTCAGAAATTTTATAGAGGAGTTTTTTGATCGCTTGCTTGTTGTTTTTAAGAAAAGGTGTTTTAGGAAAATATTTTGACCATAATATTTTTGCATACTTAGTCATCTCCTGAAGAGTTTTGATCTTTTCTTTTTTAGCAAAAGTATACATTTCCTCTGGCGTAGCATTTATTTGCAAATTCAACGCAAATTTCTCTTTATACAGTTTTGATCCAATACGAAAACTACGAAATCCGTTGCTTTTGGATAAAATGGCTTTCAAATCCTGTAGTTTGGCGACATAGTTTTTAATCGCCGTCTCAGCCCCATCATAGATAGATTGAAATTTTTGATCTGATGATTTGTGTAAAAGCGGTTTTACACTATTTTGCAAATAACGAATGGTGCCCTGGTTTTGTTCTATGGCCAAATGGAGATGCTCTTTAGTGGGTGTATTGAGCTGCTCGAAAGCAGCTGCATAGTACGCAGGTGTTTTTTCTAAAAGCGAAAGAAGATTTTTATGTCGCGACTCCTCGTCGGCGTATTTAGACTCAACAATCGGCGCAAAAGCTTCTCCCACATTGTAAGTTGATGGATTCCATTGATAGGCTTTAAATACATCTATCTGCCATATCGTCGACTCCAAATAATTTTTTATTAACTTATAATCGACCAATTCTGATTCTGAAAGTCCCGCCACATTGATTTTTGCAAAAAGGCCCATGTATTTTCCGATAAATGCTTTTTCGTCCTGAATAGATTGGGCATCCGGTATGCGAAGCTTTCCCTCAAATTCCTTTTTACCTAAACTCGCCGCCCATGTTGGAGATAAATTCCAAAGATCATTAAAAAATTGCTGCTCTAATTTTTCCATTTCTGTTTGTGGTTTTATTACGGGCTGTGATTGACAGGAAACCATTCCCGTTAAAACCAGAAGAAGAAGAATAAACTTTGTAATTTGCGACAAAACGCCTCCTTTATACTCAAACGGGATGATTCACGTACTTTCGATGTAGCGCTTTATTTTTATTCTGTCATCTGCTAGTCTCCTGAGTCAGATTTAATTATCTTTAAAATGATAAGGTGGATCTTACTAATGAGACGTAACGAAGGGTTAACTCTCTTCGCACTTACACCTCTTTATAAAATAGATTCTAAGGTATCTTTATGACGGAAAATGATTATCTAAAGCTTTTTTTTACTGCTAGTCATGCGACCGGTTATCAAAAAACCGGCGATGACGCTGCTATTATTCCTCAAAGTAACATCGTTTCAACCGATCAATTTATCGAAGGAACTCACTTTCTGTGGAACCACATGGAAGCTGAAAAAATAGGCTATAAAGCTATTGTCCAAGCATTAAGCGATTTAGCCGCAATGGCCGCACTGCCAACGGCGATTCTGTGCTCGCTTGCATGGCACAACAAGGACCACTCGCATATCACACCATTTATCGAAGGCATTAAGCAGGCATGTACAGACTACCAAGTGCCTCTGGTGGGCGGTGATATCAGTCGTACGAACAATCACTTTTATGCCGATATTGTTGCCCTAGGTAAAGCGACAAATCCCATCGAAAAATCAGGTGCTGGCTTAGGTGACTGGATTACCTTGAGCGGACCCGTTGGCAGTGCACGGGCTGGTTTATGGGCCACCGAACACAAACTCCATTATCCTGCCCTCCTCGAAGCCTATCAGCACCCCAAAGCCCTTATTGAACTCGCACTGAGACTATCGCAAAAAAATTGGCTCACCAGTCTTACCGACATCAGCGACAGTCTCAGCAAAAGCCTTTTATCGCTTGCTCATGCCTCACGCCAAAAATTTGTTATCGAAGAGAATAAAATTCCTATTCATGCAGAGCTTGGAGAGTTTTGTACAAACGAAAATTTCTCTCTCAAAGATTACAAACTCCATTCCGGCGAAGATTATCAGCTCCTGATGACCATCAAGAACTCTATATCTTTACAAGAAATACAGGACCAAGGACTAACCGTCATTGGGCTAGTGAGCGAAGGACAAAATGTTTTTCTAAAAACAACGAATGGCCTAGAAGCACTTACTGAGGTCGGTTGGGACCCTTTTGTTTTGTAATTCCCTTAGAACTTTGTTTTGATAAATAATTGATGAATCAAGATTCTGCTGGGAAAATTTATCCCCGTTCACCTCGGTATGTTTTGCAAATGAAGGACAAAAAAATCCTTCGCTATGCACCCCATCCTCGCGGCAATCGCGCCTTCTTTACCGAAATTATCAATTTATCAGAAACGGGAATGGCCTTCACCGTGCCCTTTCTTGATTCTCCACACAAAAATGAAATCATTATGGTGGAGTTTACCCCACCCGGTGCCTCGTCTATCGCCTGCTACGCACAAGTCAAGCGCATTCAAAAATTTTCCATTATCGAATCCGATTTTTTTCAGAAAAATTGTAAGCTTGTCGCTGTGGAATTTACAAATCTGCCCGATGTTCAACGTGAAATGATTCGCAACAGCCTAGAAACACAATTTAAAAAAATTCAGCGCAATTTTCGCTTGCAACAGTGGAAACTAAAGTTACTGTGGAACTTAAAATTCAATCGCAAAAAAATAGTTTACATATTCGCCGCAGGCTTGGGAATTTTTCTCAGTGCTTACGGGGCTTATTCTCTTTTGTATTAATTAAAGACACTTTCCAGCAACATCACCTTTTCAACTGCAAACCTAGATTACTAGACTGCCATTAAAAATCTAGACCCTACGAGATATCCTCTCGTCAGCAAATTACAGACTCAGTAGCCATAGAGAATCTATATTAATGTCCTATTTCAAAAAAGATCGAATCGATTTATACTCATAGATTGAAACCGTCCAATTGCTCAGACTAGTTTAGAAAAAAGTGTAAAGTAAGTTTTTATTAACAATAAATACAAATATTTTCAGGCAATATACCTTATAAAAGGTGAAAGGGCATTAATGAAGCAGATTCAATATTCCATCTTTCTTTGTTTGTTTATTACAAGCTGTGCACACAAAAATTCCAGTGATACGTCACCTAGGGATATTGCCAACGCTGATTACACACCTTGTGGAAAGGATGCCTTTAAAGTCGGCCATAAAATTAAATTTTTAGGATTAGAAAGCTTGGGAAATAAATCAAGCGCCATATTTGATAATAACAAAAACGACTCTCAAACCCGACCTGTTTTAATCCAGTTCTCTTCGTCTTGCAGAGGAAGTATGGAAGTACCTGGCTCAACCACATTCGAAATGAGTGTCGGCAGCACATACGAAATAGTTATGTTTGGGTATGGCATAACGGGCCGGTCCACCTTCTTAAGAACTGCTGACGGTAAAAAGATTATTATGTTCTGTGGTAAAGATGACTTACGTGAAGTTTTTGCTCATGCCGTAGAGAATTGTCCATCGAAAGCAGAAAAAATTAACTATCAACCTAGCGACAGCACAGAAACACCTGTCGATATTTGAGCGTTACTGCCCTTATTGCAAACCTACACATTCGAAACACCGCTATTTACGCGATCAGCTAACATAATGACCAGATCTACGAATCTGGGCATTACAAGCCTGCAACTACTATAAAACACACCCCAGTTAATGCAAACGCGGACCATGCACCTGACCGGACTTAAGCTCCGTTTCCGTAGCCTCACGCACTTTGAGTACGGTCACTTCAAACTGCAAGTAAGCATCCGCCAGCGGGTGATTGCCATCGAGCACAACTTCCCCCTCTTTAACTTCTCTCACAATTACCCCCATAGGCTCCCCGTCCGGTCCCTGCGTTTGAAACTTCATTCCCACTTGGATATTAATCCCTTTTGGAAGCTTACTTAAAGGATAGGTTAAAACCAGTTTTTCATTGCGCACTCCAAAAGCCTCTTGTGGTGGTACTTTTATCTCGGCACAAAAACCTTTTTCTTTTCCCTTTATTTCTTTTTCCACACTGGGTAGGATAGCACCATGACCAAAAACAAACTCGATAGGATTGTTCTGATCTCTTTTATCGATAAGTTCTAAAACCCCATCGGGGTGAATCACCGATAAAGAATAAGCCATGGTGATTACTTTTTTGCTGTCAATTCGCATGACTTCCCAACTCCCATTTTATCTCTGCCATCTGTGCCTCACTCAACAGTCGCAAGAATTCTTCTCGTGAAATATAAACACCACCAAAATCTTCGACGACAGAGGTCACCATTTGTGTGTCTAACCAATAATGACCCATTTTTTCCAATTTATCAATTAAGGCGAGGAGGCACACTTTAGATGCTCCGCTTTCGATATAAAACATACTCTCCGCACTAAACACCCCGCCAATGTAAACTCCATAAAGCCCTCCGACCAACGTATCCCCCAACCAACACTCCACACTGTGAGCATAACCTTGGGTGTGCAGTTCTTGATACGCTTGCACCATGCCTTCGGTAATCCAGGTGTCTTTCTGACCTTTACGCTTACGGGTCGCACACTTCATAATCACATCGGAAAAGTGCGTATCAAAGGTCACTGTCATTTCGCATTTGTTGAGCCACTTTTTAAGTGAACGGGGAATATGTAAATCAGCAAAAAATAAAATCCCGCGCTCTTCAGGAGAAAACCACAGCATGGGATAATCTTTGTGCGGCCATGGAAAAATTCCGTGACTGTAGGCATCAATAAGACTTGCCACTTCTAAAGTACCGCCGATAGCTACAATACCGTTCTCGTCTGCTTGGCGTGGATCAGGAAATCGACTTTTCATCAAACCCCTTTCTCATTAGAAGGAGGTTTATTAAAATACTCTAATACATTTTCTTTGATGTTTTCAGAGCGTGCCAATGTGACCATAGCAAGCAGCTTCTGGTGCTGTTGCTGCAGGCGTTTTTTATACAGCTCCTCCTCCATGATATCACCACTTGGGGGCTCCACACACACCCATGTTTCTGGCGTTTGTCCTTCGATAAAACCAAAGCGCTCCAAAGTGTTCAGCGCGGTTTCCAAACGGAAATCCCGACTGTTATAAAAATTCAGTTGTTGACGTAAAAAATCCAAACCTTCACTTTTTACCCGATCAGCATTGTTGCATAAAATATTATAGGTCCGCTCGAGAAATCCCGGATCGGGATTAGACCATTTGATAAAATCCATCTGGATAGCAATGTCATCGGCGTCAAAAAGAAGCTCGCCGACAGCCGGGTCGCCGTCTCTCCCCGCGCGCCCCACCTCTTGATAGTAGGCCTCGACCGACCCAGGAATTTCCGCATGAATCACTGCTCTTATATTGGGTTTGTTAATCCCCAAGCCAAAGGCCGGAGTGGCCAACATCAATGCGGATTTGTCGTATAAAAAACGATTTTGCATGGCGCGCCGCTCGCTACTCGTGAGCTGTCCATGATAAACCACATGCTCTACATTCAAACGACTGAGCTCGCGACTCACCTGTTGCAGTGTTTGAATCAGTGAAAAATAAATAATCTTAGCCCCAGGATTGTGATGGCAAAGGGCAAAAAGAGCGCGCACTTTTTCGGAAAGCCCATGCACTTCCATGGCATGCAATTGTAAATTGGGGCGATCCACATTCGCCACAAACTGCGCCGTCTCGGGCGATAGGTGCAATTGTTTTAAAATATCTTCTCGTACCTCGGGAGTGGCGGTGGCGGTAAGGGCTAGTGTGGGCGGATTGCCTAAACGCTGCCGTGCCTCACCCAGTCGGGTGTAATCCGGGCGAAAATCATGCCCCCACTCTGAAATACAGTGGGCCTCATCTACTACAAAAAGCGACAGAGGCCTGGCTTGAATGGCCTGCCAAAAATCAGATTTGCGAAATCGCTCTGGAGTGGCGTAGAGAAGTTTAATTTTTCCATCTGCTACTTTTTTTAGCACAGATTGTTTTTCCTCCCGAGACTGGGAGGAATTGATAAACGCCGCTGGAACACCTTTTAGACACGCCTGGTCTACTTGGTCTTTCATAAGGGCTATCAGTGGTGAAATCACCAAAGTAAGGCCTTCAGACATCATGGCAGGTACTTGAAAACAAATACTTTTGCCAAACCCCGTCGGCAGAACCCCCAGCGCCGACTGGTCGGCTTGCACATGGGTGATAATTTCCTCCTGAGGGAAGCGGAAACTCTCGTAGCCAAATTGATGTCGTAGTATATCTTGTGGTGTTTGCACAGTTTGTTATTCCTTGCTTCAAAGTGAGTACGCACCCTCAGCTCATAGAAAGCCGCACAAATAAGCAAAATAAGGCAAGTTTTGCCATTCCTTCACAAATTTTTTTTGCACTCCTTACCCACTCATGCTAACTAGTTCTCTTTGCATTATTCAAGCGAGATCGCACGGCGTTTACGTGACGGACGCTATTCATTGAAGAGAGGAAAAAATGGCAAGTAAAAAGTGGGTTATTGAAAACGTACGCAACATCGGGATTTCGGCACACATCGATTCCGGTAAAACAACTCTAACTGAGCGTATTTTATTCTATACAGGTAAAATTCATGCCATCCACGACGTGCGTGGTAAAGACGGTGTCGGCGCCAAGATGGACTCCATGGAGCTCGAAAGAGAACGTGGGATCACGATTCAATCGGCAGCGACCAACGTTTTTTGGCATGACACACAAATTAACATCATTGATACCCCCGGACACGTGGATTTCACGATCGAAGTGGAACGCTCTCTTCGCGTTCTCGATGGCGCTATTCTTGTTCTTTGCGGTGTTGCCGGTGTGCAATCGCAGTCCATCACAGTGGATCGCCAAATGCGCCGCTATAATGTGCCGCGCGTGGCTTTCGTCAACAAATTGGATCGCTCGGGAGCGAATCCGTTCCGCGTCGCCAATCAACTACGTGAAAAGCTCCATCACAATGCGGTGATGGTACAAATTCCTATTGGTACAGAGGATGCTCACCAAGGTATCGTTGACCTTGTACAAATGAAAGCATTCAACTTTTTGGGCGATGATGGCGAAAACGTAAAAGAAGTTCCAATTCCAGCGGACCTTGTTGATCAAGCCAAAGAATATCGCGAAAAACTCATTGATGCGGCCACTATGTTCGACGATGAACTTGCAGAAAAATATTTGGAAGGCGCTGATATCCCCGTGGAGCTTTTACAACGCGCCATTCGTAAAGGCTGTTTAAAAATGGAAATGACTCCCGTATTTATGGGATCCGCTTTTAAAAACAAAGGCGTTCAATTGCTTCTCGACGGTGTTCGTGACTATCTTCCAAACCCAACGGAAGTGAACAACCAAGGTTTAGATCTTGATAAAGAAGAGACTCCCGTACAAGTTATGTGTGATCCCGATAAACCACTCATCGCTTATGCATTTAAATTAGATGATGGTCGTTATGGACAGCTCACTTACATGCGCATTTACCAAGGCACCATGAAAAAGGGTGAGTTCATCATTAATACGACGGACCAAAAGAAAGTAAAAGTTCCCCGTCTTGTAAAAATGCACTCTAACGAGATGGAGGATATCGAAGCGTCTTACGCTGGAGATATCGTTGCCCTTTTTGGTGTGGATTGCGCAACGGGTGACACGTTCACAGACGGCACAGTCAATGTCGCTATGACATCCATGCACGTTCCCAATGCGGTGATCTCCCTTGCCGTCTCGCCTAAAGATAAAGCGGGTGCGAATAACTTCTCTAAAGCCTTACAGAAATTCCGCAAAGAAGATCCCACTTTCCGTGTTCACCGCGATGAGGAGTCCGGCGAAACTATTATCTCAGGAATGGGTGAACTTCACTTAGAAGTTTATGTAGAACGTATGAAGCGTGAGTTCGCCTGTGAAGTGATCACTGGTAAACCACAAGTGGCTTATCGTGAAACCATCGGAGCAGAAGCGGCCTACGACTACACTCACAAAAAACAAACGGGTGGTTCTGGTCAGTTTGCCAAAGTGGTGGGAAAAATTCGTCCACTTCCTGCCGATTCCGAAACGTCCTACAAGTTCAACAACAATGTTGTTGGTGGACGTATTCCGCGTGAATTCATCCCAGCATGTGATAAAGGTTTCCAAGAGCAATTGGCTAAAGGCCCACTCATAGGCTTCCCTATCGTCAACGTCGAAGTGGATTTGGATGACGGAGCTTACCATGATGTGGATTCATCGGAAATGGCCTTCCGTATTTGTGCTATGGCAGCTATGCGCCAAGCTTACGAAAGAGCCCAGCCCACAGCTCTTGAGCCGATCATGAAAGTGGAAGTTTCTGCACCAGAAGAATACCAAGGTTCTGTTCTCGGTCAGATCAACCAACGCCGTGGTATGATTCAAGGCACTACCAGCGAAACAGGTTACGCCATTATTACAGCGGAAGTTCCGCTTTCCGAGATGTTTGGTTATTCCACAGATCTTCGTTCTGCCACTCAAGGTAAGGGCGAGTTCACTATGGAATTCTCACGCTACACGGCGGTTCCTCGCAACATCCAAGAAGAACTTGCGAAGAAATACCAAGAGCAACGAGCTGCTGAGAATAAATAGTTATTATAAAACCTTTTTTCTAAGGACTCAAAAAAGCCGACACAGTTGTCGGCTTTTTTCTTTTACTAGCTCACGCATCTCGACATAAGTCGCACTTTTAACTCCCTCTGTCGTTCGTATTTGATTTGCTCCTTATGTTAATCTTTTACAATACAGCCTAAAGAATCCATCACCCTTAATAAAGCTTATATAAATTAAGTGTTTAGCGCATTGCACATGGACCTTTTATTAGCTTACCGAATGCGATAACATATACCCAATGGAAGAAGATCCCCTCGCTCAAGAGGCGAACCTTATTTTTAGAAAGTCTGAGCCACTTCAATGACATTACTTATTTTAACGATCGTTTTTACTTTAGCGACATCGTTTCTTTGTTCCCTGCTAGAAGCCACAATTTTGTCAATCTCTCACACTTATGTTGAAATGCGGGTCAAAGAAAACAAGTCCTATGCACTATTGCTCAAAAAATTAAAGACGGATATCGATCGCCCCCTTGCGGCGATACTTACGGTCAACACCATGACCCACACACTCGGTGCTTTCTCGATCGGTGCTCAGGTTCTTAAAATTTGGGGTGAACCATGGGCCGCTGTAGGCTCTATTGTATTTACACTTTTTGTGCTTGTTTTTGGCGAACTCATCCCCAAAACGTTGGGCGCAACCAAATGGAAAATTATCGCACCATCCGCCGCCTACATTTTGCGCCTGATGATTATTATTTCCTATCCGGTAGTCTACTTTGCCGAAATCATGAGTGATCTGATCGGTGGTGGTGGCATGAAACACACTGTCACCAAGCAAGAACTTTATACGGCAGCAGAAATGGGTGCTGACCAAGGGGCACTTAATAAAAAAGAAACCACCATTATTAAAAACCTCCTGATGTTAGAAAAGATGTATGTTTACGACATCATGACACCTAAATCCGTCATGCTCTCTCTGAGTTGGGATCTCACTGTCGGCCAAGTTATGCAAACCCATCAACCTATCCGTTACTCACGCATTCCTGTCTACAGTAAAGATACGGACCATATCGAAGGCTTTGTCCATCGTTACAAAATTATGGAGGCCTACTCCCAAGATAAAGATAACTTATTACTTAAGGATATGGTGCTGCCCATTCACACCGTCCCAGAAAATATCACCGTATCTGCAGTTCTTGATCAACTCATTCACCGCAATGAACATATTTTTGTTGTCACAGATGATTATGGCTCGACAGTTGGACTCGTGACCTTGGAAGATGCGATCGAAACTCTTTTGGGAGTAGAAATTGTCGATGAATTCGATTCGGTTGTAGATCTTCGCCAACATGCCTTAGAACAATGGCGTAAACGCAAGCGCGAGCGTACATTTGCTTAAAAAGTAGCCTAATAAAGCACGGCGAAAATTGTACTGATTGATACTGCACTATTAGCGTAGTAGTCTGGCGCCATGTCTTACTCGATTGGATACATCACTTTTAAAAATTCTTCCGAAGCTCATCAAATTTGTCGTGCTCTTGTCGAAAGCCGACTCGTTGCCTGCGCTAACATTTTACCTGAACACCATGCTATTTATCATTGGAAAGAAGATGTGGAGGTCAATGTAGAAACTGCGGCCATCATAAAAACACAGAAAAAACACGAGAAACAAATCGTCTCTTTTATTCGCAAAATGCACAGTTACTCAACCCCATGTGTAATATTTGTCCCCCTCCACACCCCATTTAAAGAGTTCACTCAGTGGATCAAAACCGAAACAGAAGTGACAAAAACAAAGAAGAGAACCTCAAAGGCCAAAAAGAAATGAACCGACAAGAGCTGGCAAAACAGATATATGATATCGCTCACTTAACTGGTTTTTTTAAATTACGCTCTGGAAAAACATCTAATGTCTACTTCGACAAATACCAGTTTGAATCTCAACCGCAAATTTTAAGTGTCATTGCAGAACACATGATTGAACTTCTCCCTAAAAAAATTGATTATTTAGGCGCAATGGAAATGGGCGGTATTCCTATTGCCACAGCTATATCGCTAAAAACAGATATTCCGGTAATATTTCTTCGCAAAGAACCCAAAGCCTATGGTACATGCAAATTCGCTGAAGGACCCAACATCAAAGGCAAACGCCTCTGCTTGATTGAGGATGTGGTCAGTACGGGTGGACAAGCCATCATCACAACAGAGATGATTCGTAAAGAAGGCGCCTTTGTCGATGATGTTCTTTGTGTTATCGACCGCAGTGAGGGCAAAACAGAAAAAATGGAAGCGGCACACTTACGCCTCCGTGCCATTTTGACCATGGCCGAAATTCTCGACACTGCCAAATAGGTACTAAGTTCTTATTTAGTGGCTCCAGAGCAGTCTTCGTAGTCTTCGAAGGCAATGATAAACGAAGAAATCTGATTTTCACTGTCTTTTAAATCAAAGGCGTACCCATTTGCGGAATAAAACCGCGCGTCTTGAACATCTCCTGTATTCAAAAATTTAACACGAATTTTAAAATCGGTTCCTTGAAAAGGGCCAAGGACTCCACCGTCGGTATTGCTCCAATAGTGAAAGCGTCCTTGGTACTGGCGTACATTCCCGACTGTAGTGATATATTTTAGCTCGCCATTATCATCGCTAAGAATAACTCTATCGTTGTTATTATTCCCAACCGTTTCGATATCCATGTTGACAATATTATCGGACGATCCCGCCTCATCAATATTAGAAAACAAATTAAGCACGAGTCCGTCACTACCTTCATAAAAGAAAATATTCGCTTTAAATCCACTTGGAGTTGGACCAATTTTTGGATGCGCTGAGGCCGAATAGTAATTGTAATTGTCGGCTGCTGAGAATTCACCACTGTAAGAAACAATAAAGCCCAAATAGTTTTCAGATTTGAATTCTCCTGTTTCCGTCGGATCGAGCCAAATTCCTAAACGCTTTCCAGGAACACAATTGTACCCGTCTCCACCGGCTCCTAAATTGTACTTTCCAATTGAAGAATCTAGAGAGGCATCATAGCTAAAACTACTGATTTTCTTTGCACACCCTTGATAAACAAGAACAACGCCCAAAATTGTAGATAAAAAAAATGTGAGCCATTTACGATTGATCATATCTCCCCCAAACGCACAGCTAACGTAAGCATAGTGTAACATGCTGGGAGGAATAATTCGAACTTGAGCGCTAAGACTATCTCAGATTGAGTCGGATTATCCCTCAGATACCAAGTCCTTATTTATGGAAAAGCTTGTATCCGTCTCTAAACTTACCTGAGCCTCTATTTTTTTCATGTCTTCTCTTAGGCTAAACGTCTAGCTTCACGTAGATAGATCCTCAGGTGAATCTTTTAAGATGCCGATAACGATTTGATGACCAAGACCTGGGAGCTATATATAGCGGTACTTATTTTCGTTGGCTGCGGTACCACTACGCCACAGGTTATAGAACGCAAAATTGCCAGCGATGAAACCATACCTCTCGAGCTACTGGCCAATAATCTCAATCCCTTTCAGTCTTACGGTTGTCCTCATTTTGCACCCACGATCTCCTATGCCAATCAAAATCAATGGGTTTTATGTTGTGTTCAACACAATATTGCCTACTGGAAGGGTGGCTCCAGGAAAGACCGTAACGATACCGACCGACAGTTGCAAACCTGTCTCATTGAACGCGGCGACTCAAGCTCTGCCAACCTTATGCACTGGGATTTTCTGCAAACACAAACGCCTGTTCATACCCCTTCATGGGGATATGGCTGGCGCAGATCGCGAGGATACGCTCCACACTCGGATCAAGAACTTTTACAAATTAGCAATCAAGAAAAAAAGATTCCAAGAAATCTAAACGACGTAAAGATTGTACAAGATATGCCATCGAATCGCACACCAGCAACAACTTCTAACCTGTGCATCGATGGTGCTATTGAATTTATCCAAAGTAAACTGCAACGCCCTTTTTCTCCTCTACAGGCGTTACATTCGCCCCTAGTGGAAGTCGATGGACGATTTATTTACAAAATTAAACTCATGACAAAAGACTGTCACCTTCCGTATGTCTTTACTTACAGTTTAAAAAAGAAAAATTCTTGCAGTTCACAGTTACAGAATCAAGATGATATCCTAATAAAAAATATCGATTACCCTACCGAATGCGGCTAGAGATGATTGCTTAAATGGTGCTTTATCCGAGAAGTCTTCTCAAGGGAGTACCTGAGAGTTTTTGTTTTTATTTGAGTGCTGCTAAATAAGCAATCCACGATTCACAGTCTTCGCCCTTGTCGACAATTTTAAAGTGGCCATCCCCTTCACCACTTTTTGTGGTACCTTCCCAGTACACTTGGATATCTTTAAAACCCACCTCGGTAAGAATCTCTTTTAGCTCGGGAATGGACCACAAACGCCAATCATAACTAAAAGCCTTTTCGATTTTCTTTTTACCTTTAATTTTAAAATGAATATAAAACTGTGCTTCATTGGTTATAGGATCATAACTATCTTGATCCCAAAAATAACTGAACCCCTTATGAACCGTTTCTTCTTCATTTGGCTCATAACAATTTGAACCACCAAAGCAATCTAAAATAAACACGCCATCATTTTTGAGTGTTTTATAAACATTGCGGAAATATTTTTTAAGCATCCCGCGCTCTTTAAAAAGAAAATACGAAAAATTTAATGCCGCAGTGATATCAGATTTTGGTAAAGATGGGTTTAAGACATTTTTCTTAAGAATATTCAATCGGGCACGTTGGCTTGGCTTTAGATTTTTTTCTGCAAGTCTGCGTCCGTATTCTATGGGCTCCTCATCCAAATCTACGCCAATAGCTTTATAGAGATTTCCAAGCTTTACCCACTCTTGGCAAACAATATAGGTACCACAGAAATCTTCTCGCAACATCAGCGCTTCTTTATGGCGAAGTTCACGATATACTTTTTTAAAAAAGCGCACGTCTGTTTCAGGTGATTGAACGGAGTTTATATAATAGGAATACTTATCAAAATTTTCTGGTAACACGAAAAACCTTTGCAACAATTATGGAACTTCAGAAACAACTTCACGAACAGTCTGCACAATATCTTCTACTTGGGGCACAGAATTTTCCTCTAAGACAGGATGCAAGCCAATACCCGGGAGATTTTTTCCTGCCAAAACACGTGGTGCCGCATGTAGAGTATAGAATAGCTCTTGCGTTGTTCTGTAGGATAAATGCTCTCCGAAATTGGTCACTTCTGTATCTTCATTTAAAAAGATAACTCGTTTTGTTTTTAAAATCGATTCCTTCACCATGCCCCAGTCGTACGGATAAAGGGAACGCAAATCGATAATCTCAATAGAAACATCCTGTAAATGACGACTAGCCTCTTGTGCCAGGTGGACATGACGCCCATACGTAACGATGGTGACATCTGTCCCTTCTTGAACTTTTTTTCCAACACCAATAGGAATTATATATTTTCCAACGGAAGGCCACTGCGGTCGCCACTGCGATCTATCTCCCAATGGGGCATCAATCATACTTTTTAATGTCTTCTCATCTTCGGGTTCACCTGGAATCAGCTCTTCCCCTTTAACACGCATAAGGGCTTTTGGTTTTAGGAAGAGAACAGGATTGGGATCTTCTATTGCTGATAATAAAAGACCATAAGCATCCAATGGGCTTGACGGCATGACCACCTTCCATCCCGGAAGGCGCGTAGCCCAGGCGTCGAAGCTATGGCTGTGGTAAATAGAGCCACGTATGCCCGCTCCCACAGGGGTCATGACTGTCATGGGAACATTGTAGTTCCCATTGGTGGACCATAAAATGTTTCCTGCGTATTTTAAAAGATCGATGGTATTAAAAATGTAGTCACAAAATTGAATCTCCGCTACACACCGATCACCTGCTAGGGCTAAACCAATTGCCGCACCAATAATACCACGCTCATCGAGCGGCGTATTCCATGCACTTTTTATCCCTTGAGTTGCGGTAAAAACTCCACCTAAAGGTTCACCGACATCCTGACCAAACACATCCTGAAGATCCATATGTGTTTCTGCGTAATGAAGGGCCAAACGAATGGCCTGCGCCATATTTGCCATTAAAACTTCCTCCAATCCGCATTCTCATTATTCGCGTAGACCAAATCCCAAAGTGTTTCCTTTTGTGGAGTTGGCTCACTACGGATACGCTCCGCTTTTTCACGGATGTCTTCAAAATAGGTGTCCCTAATTTTTTGACATTCGTTAGACGTTAAAATTTTATTGTCCACCAGCGTTTTTTCGAAATTTAAAAGACAATCTTCTTCCCCTTGCACACGATTGGCACCGGAAGCAGAAGAATGTCCATAAAGACGAGAAACCCGAAATTCTGACAACACCGGCTTACGGGTTTTACGAATATATTCGAGGTCACTTTTTATCGCTAGATAAGCCTCAATGGGATCATTACCATTATGAACCGCAGTGCGAATTCCAAAAGGACGTCCGCGATCGGAAACATGTTTTTCGCCATGCTGGCTATCATAGTTTGTCGAAATACCCCACTTGTTATTTTGCACGGTAATATACATCGGAAGCTCAAACCCAGGACGACTCGCCCAAATCATAGAACTTGCAAAATCTCCCTCAGCACTTCCCGCGTCGCCACCTGTGATAATTGTTACCGCATCATTTTTTCGTCGACGTTGAGCAATGGCAGTCCCAATCCCAATCCCGTATTGAATACCGATCGGCGAAGAAACTGGAAGAACATTCCAATTTGGAAAACAGTAGTGATTAGAAAAATTGCGCCCACCAGTACAAGGGTCTGTGGTGCGATTCATCATCAAGCGCAAAGCATCTTCATCTTCCATACCCATTGCCACAAGTGTCGGTGTACAACGGTAATGAAGGTGCAAATAATCAAATTCAGGGCCATGGCCTTTTTTAGTAAGTAAACCCAGTGCTACGCCAAAAGCCTCTTCGCCTGGTCCACCAATCCAAAAGAAAGCGTCACCGCGACGATACATTTGAATCATACGTTCTTCCAAAACGCGGGCGCGCACCATGAGATGGTACATATTCACTAGGAGTTCGCTGGGTAAAAGAAGACTTGGTTTTTTGCCCTTCTTGCCCACGGTTTTTGCCGTTTTTACTGTTCCTGCAGCTGTTTTGTTGGCCTGTGATGATATGGCTACAGGGTGTGTAACACCATGAGACTTAAGGGATGTTTTAGACTTTGTACCACTTCTATTCGATATTTTAGACCCAGCCATAGAACATTTTTTTAGGTGAGCCTACACAGAATGTCAATAAAGGATAACTAAACCTGCCCTCAATAGAGGCAGGTCGTATTTGATTTGAAGTATACCATATGGACCAGTCTCAGACGCCCGTATTAATGTTCGGCTTCATCGCCGTGAGCTGCATCCAATGCCTTTTTAGAAGACTGAATTTTACGCTCTTCTGGAGTACCGACCGGACTATTTTGTGCCAGTACTTTTAAAGGAATATGATTTCTAAAATCGACAGCATCAACGGCCACGTTGATGGCTTCACTGATTTCAGGTCGTTTTAAGTAATCCGCCTCTTTTTCAGCATCAGTAAAATGTTTCTTTTTGTCATTTTCGTCTTTGCGTTCTTTAGATTCTTTAAAAGAATCGTCCAATACCACTTCTTGATTGGCTTCGGTTTTACGTTTTTCGATTTTCTTTTTGATTTCATCGAAATCCGTGCTCGCATTAACACGATCACCAGAACGCTTTTTTAATGCGTCGATGAGCTTATTGTCGACCTTTTCCCATTTACCAGCACCTTGAGTAACAAATGCTGTTGGCGAAATAAAAGACGCCACTTTATTCGGCGGCAAAGAATAATCTAAAGCTTTTTCGCCAATTTCCTCTTCCGCATCAAGCTCGGTTGGTAAAACAATATGCGAAGCCACGCCACGATGTTGGGTTGAAAATCCACCGGGCGTAAAGAACATACCGATTGTAACTTTTAAAGCACCCAATCCGGGCGCCAGCGAAATCACCTGTTGAACCGTTCCTTTACCGAAAGTATGGTCCGCACCCACAATAATGGCACGATCATAATCTTTCAGTGCTCCAGCCACGATCTCAGAAGCACTGGCACTTACGCGGCTTGTGAGAATCACAAGCGGTCCTGGCCAATTCACCTCAGGGTTTGTGTCCTGAAGAGCTGTCGCCTTAATCAATGGTGAGCGTGATGATTGCTTCACCACATTTCCTGTTTTAAAGAAAAGTCCAGCAAGGTCCACCGCATCGCTGAGGCTCCCACCACCATTAGTGGATAAATCTAACACAAGTGCGTCGACTTTTTTCTTTTTCGCTTCATCAATAAGCTTAGCCACATCCTCGGCACACGAACGACCGCCTCGACGCGAATCTGCATAGAAAGACGGTAAATTAATAATACCAACTTTGCGCTTAACGCCGTTGTTTTCTTTATCAACGTAAGAAATCGACGCTGCCTCATCTTCAAGCTTTACTTCATCGCGAGTTAGGGTAACCAGGTGCGTGCTGGTTTTACCTTCGTTTCGACGAAGTAACTTCAGACGCACTTGTGTTCCCTTGTTTCCACGAATACGACTAACCACATCGCGCAAATCCCACTCGACCACATCTTCCATGGGCTCTTCTTTGCCATTTTTAATCTGACCCACGGCAATTATTTTATCTTTTTCTTTTACTAACCCGGAAAGATCTGCAGCACCACCTTTTACCAAAGCTTCTACCACTGTATAACCATCTTCCGATGTTAGTGTGGCGCCAATACCCTGTAATGAAAGACGCATAGAAATTTCGAAATCTTCTAACACATCTGCGGAAAAATAAGAGGTATGCGCATCCAGTGCGTGGCCAAAGGCATTGAGGTAGTTGGTGTACATATCCTCATCTTTCATTTCCTTCATTTTCTTAATCGCACGATCATAACTTCTTTTTACTTTTTCGACTGCATCTGGAATTTTTTCATCAGAAAGAATATAATTGGAAACCTGAAACTGAAGATATTTCGCTTGTAGATCGCGAAGATCTTTTTCTGTCTTTTGAAATGGACGTTTTTCAGAATCGACCATCATTTTTGTTTTTTTATCGATTTTAAAATTTTTTGTAAGCATTTTTTTGGCGTACGCTGCGCGATCTTCTAGTCGTTTTATAAACAACTGATGCACCTTTTTAAGAGAGCTACAGTCTTTCTTCTCGAGCTTAGCAAAAACACCGTGCATATCTTTTTTAATAGAATCGATATCGCCTTGTGTGAAAATCATTTTAGATCCGTCGAGAAACTTAACGTAACGATTGATCGTGCGCTCCTCTAAAGTTGGGGTCAGCTCGTTATATAAAATATGTGCAAGCAAATAGCCCTTCTCAATGTCTTTTACATTGTTACAACTCAATTGTGCTTTATAAGGGTTGCCACCAAAGGAAAGACCCTGCGCATAGGTGGAAAAAGAGGTGATCTGGACTACAGCAAATACGAACAAGATCATTTTATTCATTGATAAACTTCCTTTTTTTTCGGTTTATCCTACTTCGGCATCTTCGGAACTTTTGTAGAGCCGGTTGGGAGAAATCCCGACACTGGTCAGTCAATTGTAGCAGGACCAACCTGAATGCAAAACAATAATTACCTGCGCTATATTTCTTAACGCTTGTTTTAATATACAGCCTGTTGCTGTGCGGGTCACAGCCGACTCGACCAACCTGGTCGATATCGCGACCCAAAATGAATCACTATTTATGCTTAGTACAATGGCATATTTTATGGCTCGACCTTTGTCGCGCGACACTCACCCTATTCAAAAAAACTGAGCTGAAGGGATGGCTCGATGCGCTTTCGTTCCGCATGATCGGGGTAAATCTCCCATTTATTGCATTTTCCTTTGGTGGTCTCGATGATAAAAAACGCCACACTTGGATAATCTTTTTTAAGAGCAATAAACTCATCGATAATTTTTTTAACATTTTTTGGATCATCATCAGACATTCCAAAACGATGATGATCATTATAACCATATTGACGAAACGCCTCTTCCACAGCAAAGCGAATGGCTTTACGTTTGAGTTCAGGAACAGTCCCCCCACCCAATTGCTCGGTTACCTGCGGGTGTGACACAGGTAAAACAGCCAGATAGTTTGGATCACTGGGAAGAATATTTTTTTCGGTAAATAACTTTAATCCCGCCTTTACTGTCTCCGGGTGATGGCCTCGAGCGGTAATTAAAGCGACAGGTCGTTGATTATAAACAGCATGATGAAATTGATTCCATGAAGGCCCCATCCAATCACCCTGTTTTAAAGCAAGTGATAGATCCTCAAAAAATGGCTGCTGGTGACTAGGAAGCTCCGGTGAATCGCGGAAGCGGCGAAAACTACCGTCGTCATCGAGAATAACCTCATAATCTTTTAAAAACCCTTTTTTGCCGATATTATCAATTTCTTCCCAGAACTGCTTGCCAGGAACCTCTAACATCTCTTTGGTTTTTTTATGAAAAACATAGTGCGCGGACTCGATACTAAAAATATTTTCGTCCAAATCGAAGAAATAGAAACTTTTCCCCCCTTGGGCCGCATTGCGATCAGGGTGGCGCGGACGAGCAATTTGAAGTTCCTGCTGGCGAATCATGTGCGTATTTATATAGCATATTTAGGTTATCTTCAAGAAAACTCTATTAAATGCAATATATAAGATCTGATAGATATTTTTAGAACATTCTAAATATTCTGACAAGAATGACGAGCCCAGGACGTTATGGTGCGAAGGTTCTTTTGCCCTTCAAAACTTCCTCTTAACCACCACAGACAAATCTTTCGATCCAGCTCGTAACGGTCGCCAATTTGTTTAAGTTCGCCCTTCGCGAGCTCCTCGCCCACCAATGCCGTGGGCACAAAGCTCCACCCGAGACCATGAATAACAGCTGAACGAATCCCCACCAAATTATCAATGGTCAGACTCGCAGACATTTCTAAATTGAGATCCTCTGGAAACAATGCCATTGGGTTCACATCTTTATGGCGCACAAATGGAATTTTATGTAGATCTTGCAACAAAAGTGTACCCCTCTTTTGTGAAAGTAACTTTGGCGCTACCACTACCGACCAGGGTTCTTTTAGGATTTGTTTATACCCAATCGCAGGATTTTCCGGAGGGTGACAAACAACCACAAAATCACAATCCCCTTCCATAAGGGTTTGCTCAAAATTTTTATCAGGAACTAAAAATTGAAACGTGGTTCGATCGCCACTTTTCGTAAAACTATTGAGATGGGGGATCAAAACACGCTCCGCAAACCAAGTCGTCGAAGCTATCCGCAATGTTCTTTCTCCGCGCAAAGCTTTTTTTTGGCTGAGAATCGACTCTTGTGTCCATACCACTAAAGGTAAAGCCTGCGATGTTAATGCCCAACGTCCGTGAATTTTTTGTAATAACCCGTAATCCTTGGACAGTCGTTGTACTTTGCGAAGTAGGCCCGCGGGATCACAATTCAATGTACGTGCGGCCTCTCGTAGAGAGGTCGACTCTTTAACAGCTAGGAGAATAAGACAGTCTTCTGGTGATATAGGGTATTTTTCCATTGTTGATAAATACTTATTTTATTCGTTGAAATAAATCAACAGACAATATTGCCGTTCTCGATTAATAAAAGTCTTGCAGGAGGACCCTATGTTTCAACGATTTTGTATGCCTTTGGGAGCTATTTTATTCAGCTGTACCCTGGTTTTTGCGAACGATCCTACACTGCTAATAAAAACGCCCACTGGTATTCCAGTCGATACAAAATGGAAAGAGCAGGTTTACAATTTTGCAATGAAAAATGTTGTGCATCCCGCATGGGGGCTGGCTCACTCAGAGAGAGACTATCAAGTGGCTTTACTCCTAGCAAAACGAGAAGGCTTTTCAATAGATTCAGATGTTTTATTTGCTGCAGCCTTTCTTCATGATGTGGGAGGCATAGGATCCTTTCAGAAAAAGGGAGTAGATCATGCTGTTCGTTCCGTTGAAATTGCGGAACCACGACTCATGAGCTGGGGCTTTCCCTCTAACAAATGGCCTCAAGTAAAAGAAATGATTCTTGGCCATACCTATTATGGTACAAAACCAACCACCAAAGCTGCCCTCGCGTTTCGCGATGCTGATATTGTCGATTTTTTAGGAAATATTGGTATTGCAAGATTACTTGGCGCAACAATGGACCCTGATTTTTTCGACGGTACACTCAAACCTGCTGTCATCACGTTAAAAGAATTTTCACAAACGATGGCAGAAAAGTGTAGCCTGACAGCCTGTCACGAATTAGCAAAGCCTCGGCAGGCAGAGCTCGAAAGTTTTCTTTCTATTCTCAATAATGAGACATTTCAGGAGAAGGCATTATAAGCGCTATATGTAATTTATTAAACTCGATAGCAATACGAAAGACGACTACTAAATTAAAGACGTTATAAAAAATAAACAATAGGAGACCTTATGATACGAACCCTTCTTATATTTACATTATTCATATTCACAGCCCCTGCTTTTGCTGGTGGTCTTGAATGTCAAAAAACAGCCACATGCCAGTGTCAACATGATGGGCTCTGTGATGAACTTGGAAACTCTATAACGCAAAAGCCATTATTAGTTTGTGGAAATCCAGGTTCTGATTTTCAAGTGCAGTTTTCTCAACATTTTACAGAAATGCCACTAATGGGTAGCGTGCCTGCAACGTTTAACAAGCTTCCCTTGACTCTTCACGACTCTATTGAAACCATGGTGGGTCCCGATTCCACTCGTACCATTTCATTTACCACGGCCTACTGTGAGTATAATATCCGCATCGTCACACAAGAAGGACAATACTTCGTTTTAGATTCCTCTCGCTCATGTGAGGGGACTTTGGACACCATTCAGTGTGAAATCCACTAGAATATACTTTTGGTACAGACCGGAGCTATAGAGTCGTAAAGGGCACTATAGCGACAAAAGGAATACTGCAGTTTTTTAATCCGCAGTAGCCGACGCATCCTTCGCACGACGTTTAATCACCTTTTTTACCGGTTTTGTAGGTTCATCGTCTGCAGCTTTCGCTTTTGTATTCTTCGCGCTTTTAGTACTTTTAGCCTTTGTGGTTTTTTTCGCCTCGCCATCTTCCGATTTCGCAGCTTTAGCTTTTTTACCACCCTTCGCTTTTTTCATCTTCGGCGCAAGAAGCTCCACAGCAGCAGCTAAGGTGATGGCTTTCGGATCGGCATCCTCTGGTAAAGACGCGTTTACTTTTCCACACTTCACATAGGGGCCATATTTTCCATCGAGAATTTGGATTTTATCACCCGTCTCAGGATGTTCTCCCACCTCTTTTAATACGGTTGCCGATGCTCGCCCTTTTTTAGGTTGGCGCAACAACTCCATGGCTTTGGCGTGGTTCATATCAAAAAAAGAAATACTCTTCGGCACCGAGCGGAAATCGCCGTCGCAAACGACATAAGGGCCAAAGCGGCCAATTCCTAATTTAATGGTCTTACCTATATCATCGTGCTCGCCAAGATCCTTAGGTAACGACAGCAAAAAGAGCGCCTTGGGCATGTCGATGTCTTCTATGGCGAAACCGGGCGGCAGGGAAGAACGTTTTGGCTCTTCATCACCCAATTGCACGTATGGGCCATAGCGGCCGGTGAGCACATAAATAGGAAGACCTGTTTCTGGATCTTTTCCTAAAGCATCCGCTCCAGAAATTTTTTGGTCGATCAATTTATTGGCTTCATCGACCGTAATATCCGCGGGCGCAACAGAATCTTGCAAAGATGCACATTGCTCCTCGCCGTCTTTTTTGCGGCACACGTATGCGCCATAACGACCAACACGAAAGCTAAGCCCTTTGAGTTTGTTAAAGCCAATCTCGCGGGATTTTTCTGGATCAATTTTTTCTTCTTGAGTTGTGACCTGATTGAGAAGTCCTGTTTTACCAAAATAAATGGTTTTTAAATATTTATCCCAATCCAAATCGCCGGTGGAAATATCATCGAGAGATTTTTCCATCTCGGATGTAAAACCCACATCGACATAGGTAGGAAGATACGTGCGCAAGAGATTGGAGACGATCATCGCTGTAAAAGTGGGAACGAGAGCACCCCCCATTTTGTTGACGTATCCGCGATCAATAATCGTACCGATAACAGCTGCATATGTTGAGGGACGACCAATCCCCTCACGCTCCATTGCTTGTACCAAAGAAGCTTCTGTATAGCGCGCTGGCGGCTTAGTCTCGTGCTGCTTAGGCGTAACAGCTAAAACATCGACCTTTTCTCCTGCCTTTAATGGTGGAAGTTTGGTGTTTTCCTGAGTTGTATCTTCTTCGTCTGTACCTTCGGCATATACTTTTAAAAATCCAGGGAATTCAATCACCTGCCCAGAGGCTGCAAAAACGCAATCATCTACATGGATCTTAGCACTCACTTGCAGGATACTTGCGTCCTTCATTTGGCTGGCAATGGTGCGCTTCCAAATGAGTTCATAAAGGTCGCGCTGCACGCCACGAAGTTTTGTTTCGTCAGGTGAGAGCATCTCCGTGCCCGCAGGACGGATCGCTTCATGGGCCTCTTGCGCCCCTTTTACTTTTTTCGCTTGGTACGTGCGAATCTCTTTCGGCAAAAATTTATCGCCGTATAACTCTTTAATTTTACCACGAGCAGCGTTTAAGGCCTGTTCAGAAAGATAGGTGGAATCCGTACGCATGTAGGTGATGTAACCTTCCTCGTACAACTTTTGCGCCACACGCATAGCCTCTTTCGCACCCAAACCTAATTTGCGGTTGGCCTCTTGCTGAAGCGTAGAGGTAATAAATGGTGGCGCCGGTTTTCTCGATACTGGTTTTTCTTCCACAGAATGAATTTGCCAAGCTTTCTCTCGCACAGTTTGCGCAATGTGCTTGGCCAATTTTTCGTCGACTTGAATAGCCTCAGTTTTTTTATTTTCTAAAAGCTTTCCCGTATTGGCGTCAAAATCTTTGCCGCTGGCGATGCGCTGACCTTTATAAGACTGCAATCGACTTTCGAAGGTCACTCCTGCTTTTTTATTTTGTGCATAAACACCATAATAATCCGCAGAGACAAACTGCATGCGCTCGTTCTCACGCTCCACCACCATGCGCACGGCCACCGACTGCACACGGCCAGCCGATAAACCATAGGCTACTTTTTTCCATAGCAGTGGCGAAATTGTGTAACCAACAAGGCGGTCCAAAATACGGCGTGCCTCTTGAGCACGCACCAAATTGTCGTCGATGTCGCGGAAGTTGTTTAAAGATTCTTGAATAGCACTTTTGGTGATCTCATGAAACACCATGCGCTTAACGGGAACCTTTGGTTTTAAAAGTTCCAACAAATGCCAGCTGATGCTCTCTCCCTCGCGATCTTCATCGGTTGCGAGTAGGACTTCATCCACATCGGCCATTTTATCTTTGAGGTTTTTTACAATTTTGGTCTTATCGCGTGGTACGCAATAAATAGGTTCAAAATCCTTATCGACATTAACACCTAAGTGCGACCATTTCTCTTTTTTAAATTTTTCTGGAATGTCTTTAGCCGATTGAGGAAGATCACGCACGTGACCCATGCACGATTCGACAATGTAATCAGGGCCTAAGAACTTTCTGATTGTTTTTGCTTTTGTAGGAGACTCAACTATAACTAACTTTTTTGCACCAGCCATAAATATCACAATGCGAGTTTATTATATTGATATCAAGCTGAAAGATTTTCCATGCTGCGGCAAAATTTAACTCAACGAAGATCCCAATCAATAAGCATGACAGATTATTGTGCCCACTAAAACATCAATGCTCAGATATTGAATGCACATTTACGACAAAAAAAATACTCTCGTGCAAACATTGTTCTACCTGTAGTTTATGTTAGTCTCAATCTATGAAACCTCTGCACACACTCATCCCAAATCATATCACTTATCTTTTTTCCGATATTGACGACACCATGACCGAACATGGAAAGCTTCCTGCAGAAGCTTATTCTGCTCTCTGGGAGCTGCAAGCCGCCGGCATTGAGGTCATCCCCATCACCGGTCGCCCCGCCGGTTGGTGCGATATGATGGCGCGTTTCTGGCCCGTACGTGGAGTGATCGGCGAAAATGGTGCTTTCTATTTTAGTTATAAAAACAAAAAAATGACTCGTCATTGGGTCGCTAGCCCAGAAGAACGGCAGGCAAATCAAAAAAAATTATTAAAAATACAAGATGAGGTGCTTAAAAATATACCAAATGCTGCAATCTCCGCCGATCAATTTTGCCGTGTTTTTGATCTTGCTATTGATTTCTGCGAAGATGTTCCCCCGTTAAAAGATGAAGAGATTGCAAAAATTGTCAAAATCTTCGAATCCCACGGAGCTACCGCCAAGGTAAGCTCCATCCATGTGAACGGTTGGTTCGGCGCCTATGATAAGCTCAGTATGTGTCGCACATTTTGCCAAGAGGAGCTGGGTTTTGATCTTAACAAAAATCAAACTCGCGTCGCTTTTAGCGGTGATTCCCCCAACGATGAACCGATGTTTTCTTTTTTCGAAAACTCCATCGGCGTGGCCAATGTTAAAAATTTTAAACTCACCCACCCGCCGAAATACGTTTGCACAAAAGAAAGCGCCCACGGCTTCGTGGAACTCGCCCACCATCTCTTAAAGGAGAGTACCCCTTAGCGTTTGTTGATATCCTGGAGAGCAGCAAACGGGTTGTTGAACGGTTGCCCCTTCGGTTTGCGATCGCGATCACCACTGGGTTTACCTCCCTCTTGAGACGGCTTACCACCACCATGATGAGGCTTACCACCACCACGCGCCTGTTTATCACCCTGCGGACGATCTTGTCGTGGACCGCGCTGTTCGCCACCTGAACGTGCTTCACGACGAGGGCCGCGCTCACGGTTTTCCGTGGACTCTCGACGAGCAGGTCGCGCTTCAGGATTATCGGACATCTTCATGGTCAGAGAAATTTGGTTTTTCTCTAAATCCACACCACGCACTTTTACTGTGACGTGGTCGCCAGGACTTACTACTTTTTGCGCATCATTGACAAATTGATTGGAAAGTTCAGAAATATGAACAAGCCCATCTTGATGAACCCCGATGTCCACAAAGGCACCAAAATTGGTCACGTTGGTCACGATACCATTACAGATCATGCCCTCTTTCACGTCTTTGAGTTCAAAAATATCATCGCGAAACTGAAACGGCTGATATTCCGCCCGTGGATCGCGTCCTGGTTTTTTTAACTCTTCGTAAATATCATTAAATGTAAACTCACCAATGAGATTGACCCACTTGTCTTTTACTTTAAGAATGCTCTCCGCACCCTTACCCATAAGCTCACTGACGTTAGATCCGATTTCGGAAGCGATGTCCTTCACCGCTGCATAGCGCTCTGGATGCACACCGGTAGCGTCGAGCGCCACCTCTCCACCGCGCACGCGTAAAAATCCTGCTGATTGCTCAAATACTTTTGAGGAAAAATTAGGAACTTTATTTAAATCATCACGGCGTTTAAATAGTCCTTTTTCTTTACGGAAAGCGACAATATTCTTCGCAGTTGCCGGACCAATACCGGCCACATACTGCAATAGATTTTCGGAAGCTGTGTTGACATCCACACCCACGTTGTTCACGCAGGACTCGACAACTTCGTCGAGTTTTTTCTTTAATGTGGGTTGAGAAACATCATGCTGGTATTGACCCACACCAATGCTTTTGGGCTCGATCTTTACGAGCTCCGCTAGCGGATCTTGTAAACGGCGTGCAATGGAAATCGCTCCACGCACAGTAAGATCCAAATCGGGAAATTCGTTACGAGCTACGTCGGAGGCAGAATAAATACTTGCTCCAGATTCGCTTATTAATATAACGGGAATTTCTTTACCAAGTTCTTTGATAATTTTACGCAAAAACACTTCTGCCTCGCGCCCGCCAGTTCCATTACCGACAGCAATGGCCTCAATTTGAATTTGCTTTAACACTTCCTGAAAAAGGGCTTTCGCTTTATCTTCAGCACCCTCACCTTGAATATGTAAAACAGTGTGCGAAATAAAATGCCCTTGCTTATCGACAAGCGCAATCTTACAGCCGGTGCGAATACCAGGATCCACACCTAACACACAACGTGGGCCAAAGGGACTGGCGAGAAGCACTTTTTTAACGTTGCTGGCAAAGACCTCAATGGCATGAATGTCAGCTTCGTCTTTAAGTTCACGATGAATTTCATTGGTGATCGACGGAACCACATGAATAGTTAGAGCTGATTTTGCCGCTAAATCTAAGAAGTTTTTCGCCACAGGATTTGGTTTAGGGGCAGCAAAATTTTGAAATTTTGCAAGCAACATATCCTCGTCGGCAGTGATGGTGACTGCAAGCTCCTCCTCGGTCCATCCACGGCGCATAGCCAAATAACGATGGGAATTTTTCTTTAACTTTAATGACTTTACTGGCTCATTGTAATCAAAGTACATCTCGAATTTGGAATTGGCTTTGATTTTTTTACCCGGTTTCGATCCCACCTTACCGTTATCGGTAAATTCGTCGCGCACCGCTTGACGAAGCTCGGGATTGTTGGAAATTTTTTCGATTAATATATTCGTGGCACCGCGAAGAACTTCTTCGTATGTGGCAAATTGTTTTTCCACATTGAGAAATTCTTTGGCTTTTACCTCAAGTGTGACGCCGGCGTTATCCCCACCATGACCCAATGACCAAATCCATTCCGCCAGAGGCTCGATACCGGCTTCGCGCGCCAAAGTCGCCTTGGTTTTCTTTTTCTTTTTGTAAGGACGATACAACTCTTCGACCTCAGCCAGTGTCCATGTGGATTCGATACGTTTTTTAAGTTCGTCTGTAAGATTACCCTGTTCACCAATTTCTTTAAGAACGAATTCTTTACGTGCTAAAACTTCGTTGTATTCTACCTCAGAATCAATCACCTCGCGAATTTGCACTTCATCCATATTACCAGTGCGTTCTTTACGATAACGAGCGATAAAAGGAATGGTCCCACCTTCTGCCTTTAACTCTAAAATAGCCTTCGCCGATTTCCACGGGATTGCCGGTAGCTTATCCTTCAAATATGACTCTAAAGATTTCACCATATAACCTCTCTCAAAACTCTTTTCCTTTGGGCGGACAGAACCGTCGACCCACACGTAAAGTAAATAAGGAATTTTATTTGTCCCATCACTCTAGTCAAGTGAGAGTGATCTTTCCATATTTAAGCAATGCGGCATGAGAGAATCTCCCTCGGAATATGGACTCTTTCGACAAATTCCCCTAGACTCACCTTAACTGTACTACCGTCACAGCGCTTTTAAAGGAGAATTTACTTGCCCTCTGTATCTTGTTTAGAATTGCAGCAACAATTTAAAGATCAAATCACCTCGTCTCTTGGCTCCTTTACTGGTGACGTGGACAATGTCTCCTCCCTGGAAAATATTCGCGCCAATAGCATCGTGTACCTCACCCAAGAAAAAGGCATGGACAAAGTCCTCCACTCATCTGCGCTCCTTGTTATTGCCCACGAAAAATGTAAAAGTCTGGTGCCCACCGCGTCTCATCTATCGTGGATTTTTTGTAAAAACCCCGAACTTCTCATGGCCAATATTAAAAAAACTTATTTCTTGGCGACTCCCTACCGCGCCCCACATATGTCTTTGCGCGCCCCCTCAGCTATTATTCATGAATCTGCCCTTGTTGCCGAATCGGCGGTGATTGGCCCTGGCGCTTTTATTGGAGAAAAAGTCTACGTAGGCCAGAACTCTTTTGTGGGAGCGAACTCCATCATTGAAGAAAATGCCAAAATTGGTGACAACACCACCATTCACCCCCTCGTCTACATTGGTCACTCCTGTGAAATTGGCGACAACTGTGAAATTTTACCTCATACGTGTATTGGCTCCGAAGGCTATGGCTACGCCCACGACGAACGCTGGAATCACTACCGCATACCGCACTCAGGAAAAGTTATTTTAAAAAATGATGTTCATGTCGGAGCCAACTGTTCTATCGATCGCGGCAGCATAGAAGACACAGTGATTGGCCAGGGAACAAAAATCGATAATCAGTGTCATTTAGCACATAACTCGATCATTGGAAAAAATGGATTAATCACTGCCCAATTCGGCATGGCAGGCTCTTCCACTATTGGTGATAATTTTGTCAGCGGCGGCAAAGCCTCTGTTACAGGGCACATCACTATTACCAATAATGTACAAATCAGCGGCATGTCGGGGGTAACAAAAAGCATCACAGAACCCGGGCAGTACGGAGGTTTCCCTTTGCAGAAGTTGCAAGATTACCTCAAAACAAAGGCCGCCTTGGCAAAGCTACCAGAACTGAGAGAACAACTTCGCAATCTACTTAAAAAAAATTAAGGTGCGTGTTTTACTTCTTCTTCAACTACCTTTTGTATATAGGCTTCGAAATCAGGATCCTCTCCCACGAGAAGCTCTGGTAGGGCTTTACGGTAATCATTGCGTCGACACCAGTGACGAATGTAATCATCCCAACTCGACCATAAGCGCTTTGTTTGGGTATTCATTTTTGGCTCATACACTAAGATAAAAGCTCGTTCAAATAAGGAGGTTAACAGTTCAAAAATAATTTTCTTACGTTCCTTTTGCTCATCAGTCAGCTCAACACTGAGCGCCTCAGGAGACATCAAGCGCAAATCGGCATGCTGCAAGAGCAATTGTAAAAAATCCGCATACTCATCTGATAGCCCCTGGTAGATTTCTTCATCTTCGTTTTGTCGTTCTTTACGCTGTTCAAACATAAAAACAATGATAGCAAATGGTAAACCCACGACGGTGACAATATAACTTAATAGCTCCCAGGTCTCTAAACTCATCATAGAATTAATGAGTCCATAATTTATCAGCGAAATCAACCTGTCTTTTTAGACACACCCTCATTTACTTGGACGTAGTGATTTTTGGACTATGACGGTTACGCCCCGAGCATGCCTGAGCGTGTTATCAATAGCTTCATCATGAATGATTGAATATCAAATAATTACAGGTTAAGACGTTGTGTTAATCGATGGTTTTACAATAAAAATGCCTCAACTTCACTAGTCACAGGAGAGAATCCATGAGCCAAGAGTTTTACTTATTTCTTCATCTCATTTCCTTATTCACGGTATTTATCGTCTTAGGTGGACTAACCGTCTACATGCTCATGGGTGGAAGCAAAACGGCACTAAGCACTGCCCGCCGCCCTCTGGCTATTTTACATGGCGTAGCGCTCACCCTTGCCTTCATTTCGGGATTTGGTCTTATTGCAAAAATGCATTATTCCTTTTCCAGCTCGCTGTGGCTTTATGGAAAACTGTTTTGTTGGCTCTTACTTGGTGCGTTTCCTGTTTTAGCCTATAAACAGATACCGGCGCGCTGGGGAAATATTTTGCTACTTATTTTTGTGGCCACGTTGGCCACCTACCTGGTCGCCTTTAAACCTTTCTAGAACTCTAAAAATCGGCTACTTTTCACTATTAAATTGGTCTTTTGAAGGAAGATGCACGTCCATCGACTCTGTAGATAATGAACGGTGGGCGTATTTGAAAAAATCTTTATTCAAAAAATTCACCTGTTTGCGCTCTTTATCATTTAGCGTATAGTATGGCTTTTTATAGTACAATTGACTCACAAATTCAGGAATTTCCATTTCTGTAGATATGGCAAAAAGAGGTGTTCGCACAGCTGTTCCCATTTGCAAAGCGAGATATTGCAATTTCATTTTTTCGAATGGTGAATCAGATGGCCATACCTCTTGCCCATGGAATGAAAATCTTTTTCCTACTAACTGAAACTGCCCTTGCGATTCATAGCCCTGGAGACAACTTAAACCTTTACAAAACTGATTATGAATAGTGGCATTTATATTTGATACGAATAACTTATATTGCAAATACTTTTGCGGCGTAAAAGACTTGAGCTGTATTTGCAGCGAACTTCCATCGTAAACTCCGTAGACACGATTATCAAATAAGTTCACTTTAATTGACTTGGGATCTTTCATAGAACCAAAGAATTCAAGTGAAGCAGAAATTGGTTTTAATATAAAGGGATGAAGTCCAGGGCGCAATTCAGCCTTAGCATTAAACACGAGTTCGTTTGTTGCTCGATTGATTGTTGAATCCCAAATTTGAGCCTTGAGCACAGTTGAATCGACGTAAGCATGTTTTAATTGAATTTGTTGGTCAGAAAACGTTAATGCCTCAATAAAAAATTGTTTGACCTCTAATGGAATCGCCCCAGACCGCTCAAAAGTGAGTCGCGACAAATTCACTTTGTCTATAAAAAGCTTACTCACTTTACTGCTTTCATCTATCGATTGTGACGGCGAACTGGTGGCGGAACCGTCTCTCGCCTGCTGTGCAAAAGGTATCGCCCCTGTTGATTTAAAAGTAGCTTCCGATACATTTATTTCTTTGATGTGTACAATGTTATTACTATAGAGATCCTCAAGATCATAATAAAAACGAACGCCCTTTAACTCGAAACTGCCATCGATCGCCTGACCAGACCAATAATCAACACTCCAGCCCGTTTTTAAACTTCCCTTTAAACCGCTGATTGTATGTCCTTGTGTCTCAAACTTGCGAGCCAAAATGTGACCGACAAATGACGAGTAAAAAATCACATAATACGTGATCCCACTTCCGACGACCAAGACCACCATCATGGCACTAAATGCTCGGAAAAACGATGCTTGGTGTTTTTTCTCGGACACGATCATCGTATGTGCTATTTTATCGTGCCATGTTTCATCAGAGAATAAAAGTCGCCAAAAACCAAAGCCGAAGGGCATCAAAGATAACGGTTTACCTATTACTTCACGTAAAACAATTTGTTTCCAAGACAACGGTGCGGGATTGCAATTAGCAATAAAAATTCCCATGGATTTTTGTCCAACTGTGCAGCCAAAAACTTTTTGTGCAACAACAAAATAAATAGGCACAGTGGCAAAGCACCACAGCAATCCGAGTCCATCTATAAAACTCATAATGAACGCTAAAATAGCAGAAGCCACCATCAAATCGATAATCGCCGCCACCGTTCGATCCCAGAAAGAAGCTCGGTTCATTGATTTTGGCAAGAAAAAACGTTGTTTATTATCCGACATTTTTAAAAACCTCTTCTCGTTCTAACGAATCCAAGAACTGATCAAATACTATTTTTATTTCGGCATTGGATTCTTCTGCCACCATTCTAAATAATTCTTTCACTTCATTTTTATATCCGCGAGTATATAAATTATTTCCGAGTCGAATAATATCCTCAGACGTAAGCTCCTTCAGAAGAAGCAAAGATGTAGTCTTAAAATTATTTAATTCTAAATAAAAACTACCCGCCTCTTCAGTACACTTTTCCTTAAGATATTCTTTTAATAAGTAAGATGCTTGCTCTTCGACAAACCTTGTTTGCTCCTGCAAAACACATCGTTTTGTACAATCACAACTCGTTAACACATCGAAAAGTTTTTGATAGGCAACACTATTTAATGGATGATAGTACATAACGTCCAAGGCTAAATCGATCTTTCTAGCACAGCCCAGGTGTGTGTTGGTGATCTCCTCAATCATGGTTTTTTCGTATGGAAAAATTATATCCTTATTCGGATTAAATTTTTTCTGTTGACTCCACATATGAGCCATAACAGCCCCTACAGCAAAACCAACAATATGCGCAATATAGGCCACTCCCGCGGCACCACGACTAACCCCCTCAACTTGTTGTACTATTACAAAAAATATAAAAAAGGTCCACGTTGGGAGTTCAATGGTTTTGTTTACAACAAATAAAAAATTAAACCACAGGCGAAGCGATTGCTGCCAGTAAAGTCTTAAAAAAGCACCCGCACAGGCAAAAATATTGGCGGAAGCCCCAAGAATAATCGCACTCTCATTAGGAGCAAACAATTGGTTGATATACAACCCTATTGTACCGCCAATCATGTAGATGCCCATAAGCCAGCTTCGACCCACCGCCTGCTCCAAGCACGCACCAAAAAAGAAGAAGAAAATTAAGTTTCCAATAAGATGAACCCAGTCACTATGAATAAACTGTGCTTTTATCAAAGCTATAACAGACGGATGTTTTTTTGAATACACACCTGCTTTTACCTGTAGTTCTTTAATTAGCACATCATCGTTAACACTGATAATGCGTAACTCATTTAAAGCATCGACACGATCATTTACTGAAAGCCCTTTCCGCACAAAGGATTCATCTTGCCACACACCAACAATGCTCTGATAATCCTTTGTTTTTTGTTTTGATAACGCTTGAAAATATCTGAGAAGATCACTATGAGCAACGAGCGGATTTCTAATGCTGTCATTTTTTTGAAACTCTTTGAGGACAGCACACATGTCTTCTTTTTGAAAGATATCGCAATTTTTGATGTAGAGAGAGCGCAACTGAAAAAAATATTTTTGCCGCTGAGGATGATTATAAAAATCTTTTTCGTATTTAGATAAAATCGGAAAATTTAATATGGATAAAAAAACCGTGACAACAATAATACCCGCCACCAAAAAGGGGGGATCTTTGATCTTTGCTTGTAGACCTATGGGAATAAAAATCATTCCCCTATCTATCGGATATTTCTTAGAAAATTTTAATTATCGCGAAACGGATCTAGATCTAAGTTAACCTACTTACAGTGCGCACTTCTTAAGCCAATGTAATCAAGCCATGAGTTATCTGATTTGCATGTTAGACCTTCGTCACAGGCAAAATCTATATCTCCTGCAGTAGCTTTTGAGTACAATCTTTTTTCTGGATTTACGTCTGTCAGCTTCCCCTCTTTCGACCAGTATAAAGGACAAGCCCCATTCTTTTTAGATTTGAGAACACACTGAGTTGTTCCCCACTTTCCAATCACACAACGCGGTACTGTACCAAAGCGAAAAGCCTTTGGCGTGGTGCTATTAAACCACTCCATGCAACTTGCATCACCTGCAGGTTCTGTAGTTGACGAGAGCTTACACGAATCAAGAGGATGATAATTTGCAAAATATTCCGCAATCAATTTATTAAAGTCTGTTTCCACAAGAAAGCGTACAGCTTCCGAAAAAGAATCTTGGCATTTTACTCGCAAATAATCTTGAATAGGAACATTAGATTCAATTTGAAAAAAATTGGAGTATACTGCATATGAAACTGGCTGGACCTCTTCCTCATCATCAGAATAGGAACCTATAATAAATTCAACCTTCCCTTTCTTCGTTTTTGCAATCTGTAAAGACATTTCATACTTACAAAGACCGACCATAGGATAATCGTTTTCTACCTTAAAATAATTTTTTTTAACTTTATCGTCCCAATTAATAATTGAACGCAATTGCCCTTTAGGTTCTCCAAAAGTCAGGTACGAAAAGGGTGAATCACTATTTTGTTTTTGCCCAGGATTTAATCGTCGAGAAGATGTCATAGCAATGAATGTAGTTGTTTTGGAGTAACGATAATCAATAGAGTAATCAAGACTCACACCTGCTTGCACAAATGTATCAACGACAGCACCTAGCGGAAACGCTTTTGATAATGAGCGCAAGTTGAAGCCAAAGTTTGTTTTTGTTTCTTGCGTTTTCACCAGTCCAATTTCTACCCATGTACGAGGAAAAGGAGGATAATTTAACTGCGGAGCATTGGTATCCAGCAACTCCTTCATGGTATCTTTTTGTGCATCCTGCGATGCCTGAGGAATAATAATTGGGAAAAATTTAACTAATTGATCGTAGACGGCGCGCGAATCAGCTGATCCGGCCAATGCCTGTGTTGCAAATACAGATAGCACAGTAAAAAATAGAAATGGTGTAATCTGTTTAGTAAGTTTCATATTCCTTTCCACACGTCCTAACGAACGCCCTACATGAAACATGAGTGCAGAATGTATTCCAAATTAAAACAAAGCGGATTTGCTATGAAATTAAAATAATTATTTAAAAACAGATGTTTACACAATAAATAACATTTTATAATTTATTCATCACTTCTTACTCTACAAAAACTGTCACTTTACGGAAAATACTTGCCCATAATCGACAGATTTAAAGTAATTTACAGCGCGCTGAGTTTCAATGGCAGCCTGTATTGGCGGCTTACGTCTCAGGGTCGGTAATACCCTATAGCGTATGCACATGGCGCTCTTTAGCAGTTGCAATAGCATCCTCATAGCCGGCATCCACGTGACGGAAAATACCCATCGCTGGATCAGCGGTTAAAACGCGCTCTAATCGTGCTTCAGCTTCGAGAGTTCCATCGGCCACAATCACTTGCCCCGCATGTAAACTGTAGCCCATCCCCACCCCACCACCATGATGAAAACTCACCCATGTGGCACCACAAGCGGTGTTCACTAGCGCATTTAAGATCGGCCAATCCGCCACCGCATCAGAACCATCTTTCATGGCTTCTGTCTCCCGATTGGGAGATGCCACCGAGCCACAGTCTAAATGGTCGCGGCCAATGACAATGGGTGCAGAAATTTTTCCTTCGCGCACCAATTGATTCAATTTTTTTCCTGCTAATGCACGCTCACCATATTCCAACCAACAAATTCGTGCTGGTAATCCCTGAAACGCAATACGCTCGCGCGCCATATCCAGCCAACGAAGCAGATGGGGTTTGTGAGGGAATAATTCTTTTAACGCCTGATCCGCGACAAAAATATCCTCTTGATTTCCCGATAAGGCCACGAAGCGAAACGGCCCACTGCCTTTACAAAAGAGTGGCCGCACATAGGCCGGGACAAATCCAGGAAAACGAAAGGCATCTTTAAATCCGCCCTCTAGGGCTTGTGCACGAATGTTATTTCCGTAATCAAAAGTAATTGCTCCTTTATCCATCATCTCCACCATACCCCGCACGTGTTTGGTCATGCTGGCAATGGATTTTTCCACATACAATTTGGGGTTGCTTTTGCGTAGGTTCTCCGCCGCCTCTAAAGAATACCCTTCTGGGATGTAGCCGTTTAATGGGTCATGGGCCGATGTTTGATCGGTTAATACATCGGGAATATAATTTTTTTGAATCATCTCGTGAATCACTTCGGCCATATTGCCCACAAGACCAATGGATTTAGCCTCGCCCTTTTCGGCGTAGTTTTTTATTTTCTTCCACGCTTCATCTAATGTTGTGGCTTTTTCATCGAGATATTTTGTATCCAAACGTTTTTGTAAGCGCGTGGGGTCTACCTCCACAGCCAGCATACACCCACCGGCGAAAACACCAGCGAGAGGTTGCGCTCCACCCATACCACCGAGACCTGCAGTTAAAATAATTTTTCCCTTAAGTGAGCCAGCAAAATGCTGGCGCCCGAGCTCGGCAAAGGTTTCGTAAGTTCCTTGCACAATCCCTTGTGAGCCAATGTAAATCCATGAGCCTGCCGTCATCTGCCCATACATCATAAGCCCTTTTTTATCGAGCTCATGAAAATGCTCCCACGTCGCCCACTTGGGCACAAGGTTGGAGTTGGCGAGCAAAACTCGCGGTGCATCTTGGTGGGTTTTGATAATGCCAATCGGTTTTCCCGACTGCACAAGAAGTGTTTCGTCATTCTCTAATGTTTTAAGTGCGGAAAGTATTTTATCAAACGATTCCCAGTTACGCGCAGCTTTACCAATGCCACCGTAAACAATTAACTCTTCCGGTTTTTCCGCAACATTGGGATCTAAGTTGTTTTGAATCATTCGATAAGCCGCTTCCTGCTGCCAACCTTTACATGTTAACTTTGTTCCTGTGGGGGCGATGATTGTTCTTACCATTCCAATTCTCCCTTACTTTTTAAAATATCTACCAATGATCCATTACGAATGAGTTCGCGTATTTTTTCCACGTCTTTAGCAAACACGCGATCTTCTTTGGCAAACGGCACCACCGTGCGCACTTTTTGGTGAATTTCGCTTACCGCACCTGCCGGCTTTAATGGTGCAAGCATATCAAGCGCTTGGGTGGCACTTAAAATTTCCATGGCTACGACATTTTCGGCATTGTCGACGATTTTTCCAAACTTGCGTGCAGCAATAGTACCCATACTCACATGGTCTTCTTTATCCGCAGAGGTTGGAATACTATCTACCGATGCCGGGTGAGCAAGAATTTTATTTTCGCTCACTAGAGCTGCTGCCGCCACTTGCACAATCATGTGCCCGCTATTGAGTCCCCCATTCGGAGCTAAGAATGCTGGTAATCCGCTCATCGCAGGATTAATTAATTTTTCGATGCGGCACTCAGAGATCGCCGCCATCGCACTCACCGCAATCGCAACAAAATCGAGAGCAAAAGCCACTGGCTCACCGTGGAAATTCCCACAGGATAGAATTTTTTGATTTTCACAAAAAACTAGAGGATTATCGGTACTGGAATTAGCCTCGATCTCCAAAGTTTGAATCGCACTTCTTAATGCATCTTTCACCGCGCCATGAACCGCTGGCATACAACGCAAAGAGTAGGCGTCTTGCACCTTGCCACAGTTTTTATGACTTTCGGCAATGGTCGATGTTTCTCCTAAAAATTTTAAAATATTGCGCGCCGTTTTCGCCTCTCCCGGATGGGGGCGAGTTGCCGAGATCAACGGATCAAAGGCTTTACGACTTCCTTGCAAACCCTCAAGGGACATCGCCCCTGCCAAATCCGAAAGCCATGCGAGCTCACGTGCACGGTTTAAATGTAAAAGGCCTACGGCTGTCATCACCTGACAGCCATTGATCATCGAAAGCCCTTCTTTGGCCTCAAGAGTTAATGGCTCTTTGTTTTTTTCTTTTAAAACTTTGGCGACCGGAACAGGTTTACCATCATCGCTCCAGACTTCCCCTTCGCCAATAATGGCTAAGGCTAAGTGTGACAGTGGCGCTAAATCTCCACTCGCTCCCACACTTCCCTGCTGCGGGATAACTGGAATGATATCGTGATTTAAAAATTCTAAAATCTTTTCCACCACCACTGTGCGAATGCCGCTGTGCCCGCGCGCCAAAGCATTGGCTCGTAAAGCCATAATCGCTCGCGTTTCATTTTTGGTAAAAGGCTCCCCCACACCCATGGAATGGGAACGAATCAAATTTTTCTGCAACTGTACAATTTGCTCTTGCGAAATCGACACACTACTAAAAGCACCAAAACCGGTGTTCACACCGTAAATCACTTCCCCTTGATTCACCCGTCCCATAATATATTCGCGTGAGGCGTGCATTGCGCTACGTGAAGAATCATCCAGTTCCACTTTTACTTCCCCGCGGGAAATTTTCACCACATCGCCAAGAGTTAAGCTCTCTCCATTGAGTTTCATGATTCCCCCTTCAACGCGGCAATGGCCTGTTTGTAATTATTTTTAAAAATAAAATTTCCCGCCACAAAAACATCCGCATCCTCAAGTTTCGGGCGACTCACTTCGTTCACCCCCCCATCTACTTGAATCAGTGCTTTGTAGCGATTGCGCTCAATCATATCGCGTACGGTTGCAAGCTTTGGTACCTGATCTTCCATAAAGGACTGACCGCTAAAACCAGGTTCGACGGTCATAATAAGCACAAGATCGACAATCGGTATGTAGGGAAAAATGGTTTCGATGGGCGACCGCGGTCGTAATGTAATACCCGCATGACAACCGGCTTTTTGAATTTCACGCACCAACCCTAAGATATCTCCTTTAGACTCTACATGCAGAGTGATATTGTTCGCACCCGCTTTTAAGAAATCATCCACATATTTTTCGGGCTCTTCGATCATCAGGTGACAATCGAGATACAGATCTTTCATTTTACGAAGGGATTTTACCACCGGAGCGCCGATGGTGAGATTGGGAACGAAATGTCCATCCATAACATCCACATGCACCCAATCCGCCCCCGCTTCGGTGACATCGCGGATTTCACGTTCTAAGTTGGCAAAGTCAGCAGATAAAATGCTTGGCGCCACAAGCTTACGTAGTAGCACAGACTCCCTCCCGAATACGAATCCAATAAAAACTCAAATCGCTTTTAAAATGGATTACACGATAAAATCGCCCGTGTCGATTTTATAACCCTTTAAAAATTCACTGATCGCCATCGGTTTTTTTGACTCTGGCTGAACAATGAGTAGGCGTAAACTACCTTGCCCGCAGGCAATGATCAATTCTCCATTTTCGGCATGTAACACAGAGCCTGGAGAGCCGCTTTTTTCGACAATTTCGGTTTTAAGTATCTTGAGCCGCTTGCCCTGAAAAGGCGTATTGGCTTGGGGCCCCATAAATAAACCACGCACTTTGTTATGAATCTCTTGGCTGGGTTGAGTCCAATCGATGTGGCCCTCATCTTTTTCAATTTTATGAGCATAGGTAACCAAGTGTTCATCTTGCACGCGAGGAGTGATTTTACCCTTTAAATACTGCTTAAGATCTTTATTTAATAATTCTACGGAAAGAGTTGCGAGCTCGTTGTGTAACTCTAGCGCATTCATCGACTGGGAAAGCACTAACCTTTTCTCGCCGATAATATCCCCCGCATCTAATTTAGGCACTACAAGCTGTAAGCAAACGCCGCTTTCTCTGTCTCCCGCCATGAGTGCTCTCTGTATAGGCGCCGCTCCTCGCCAGCGCGGTAAAAGACTGGCATGCACATTCACGCATTTTTTAGGAAATAGTTCTAAAAATGAACGGCGTAAAATCTGGCCATAGGCCACCACCACACATATATCAAACGTGTGTTGAGAAATTTCGGTAATAAACGAGGAATCACTGGCCTTTTCTGGTGTGAGGACGGGTATGCTGTGCTCTTGGGCCAATACTTTTACTGGGGAGGGTGTCATCTTATGTCCTCGCCCACTGGGTCGATCAGGCTGGGAAACGACCATTGTCACATCATAATCGGCATCAGATAAAAGTGCAGACAACTGAATGCGAGCAAACTCTGGAGTGCCACAAAACAAAACTTTATATTTCATTTGTTACAGAGCTATCTTCGTCTTGGTTATCCTCATCTTTTTTGGGATATCCAAATTTTTTAATTTTTGATTTCAGGCGTGCAGATTTGATGGGACTTAAGCGATCTAAAAATACTTTCCCATCCAAGTGATCCATCTCATGCTGCATGCAAATAGCAAGAAGACCATCTAACTTAAGTGACATTAGCTGATTATCAAGATCCAAGCCCTCCACCTCAATGGTATCGAAGCGTTGTACCGTTTCGTAGTACCCAGGTAAGCTGAGACAACCTTCTTCGTAAGTGGTTTTACCCTCTTTTTTTGTGATCTTGGGGTTGAAAATTACCAGCGGCATCGTCACTTGTTTTTCGAGTTCGGTCATATTGCTCAGATCGTAGCGATCCCCTTCCGCCATGGGACGAATATCAATAACCAACAATTGTTTTTCTACGCCGACCTGAATGGAGGCAAGCCCAATCCCACGCTCAGCATACATGGTTTCTAGCATATCTTGTGCTAGGGCCCTTAGCTCTTCTGTAACAGATTCTACAGGCATAGCTTTGCGGCGCAAACGAGGGTCTGGGTATTTTAAGACTTCTAAAATCATAAGTTTTAGATATAACAGAGATCCTTTTTAATAACAAGAGATGTGCAAGAAACAATAGATAAAACAGTGTTTTATAAAACTTCCCTCAAGCACTGAGTTACTACTCAGAACACTGGCTCATTTGACTGAATACGTAGGCTTTACATAAATCTATAGATGCAAAAAAACGGTAGAAAAACTCTATTTCTTTTGTCGCCAAATGAGGAAAACAGCGAGAAAACTCATCAGAATATTTGGCCCCCATGCTGCCAAAAATGGAGGAATAGCCCCGTACTTACCTAAAGTAAGACCTGAACTATATACCACCCAATACCCTATTGTTACCAAAATACATTTTTGTAAATTCATGAGAATCCCGCCCGAACGCGGTGAAGAACCAATCGAAAAGGAAACGCCCAAAAGCACCATAACTAGCGAAGTAAAAGCAAAGCTATATTTGGCGTAATAATCCACCTCAAAAGGCGTGGTATTTAAACCCGCCTCCTTATTTCGCGAGATGTATCGACGAAGCTCCCCAACAGACATGGATGACGAGGCTCGCGATGAAGATCTGATATCGATCACATCTTCTCCAACCGCTAAAGTTCTCTCTTTAAACTCTTCCGTTACTGGTGTAGCAAAACTGTCAAAAAAAACAGTAACCCGTCCCTCTTTTAAAGTCCAAAGCCCCGTCTTTACCTCCGCTTCCTTGGCTGCCAAGATTTGCTGTAACGTCCATCCACTGGAAAAAGTATATACGGTAATACCTGTCGCTCTTTCCTCTTTGGCATTGAGCAGGTTAATATTAAAAATATTTTGCCCCGAACGATACCAGATATTTTCTTGCTTGGATGTAGAATACATATGGGGTTTTTTCTTCATTTCCACATAGAAAATATAATTTTTTTTATCCACAAGCTGGGTAATGAACTGATTGGAAAAAACAAACAAACCGATAGAAAACAGTACCGTTCCAATAATGACTGGTAAAGATACGCGAAAAAGACTCATCCCCATACTAAACATGGCCACGAGCTCGCTATTTTTATTCAATGTACCGAGAGTAAACAATGTGCTTAAAAGACAAGCTACTGGCGCCAACTGAGATAAAATTTCAAAAGTGTAATATGTGTAATACTTAGCAAAGATAACAAGCCCGACACCATACTTAGAGGTGGCTGTTATAAAATCTATGGTTAAAAAGAGTGTTACAAAAACAATCAACCCCGCGATGAGGTAGAATATAAAACTCTTCAATATGTATCTATCTATGACAGTTATCAACTCGAGGTTCCACCCGTAGCATTTTTATTGAATCGCTCAATCAGGACTTACCTTCATTAGACCAAGACAACTCCTGCGAACTTTTTAAACGGACTGTTAATAATTTCTCACCCTTTCACTTGCCAAGTAAAGGGTTTCTTCATTGTTCTTGACTCTCCCCCAAAAGAATCGTTAACTCGAAATATGTCGTTACGCGTCTTGCTCGCTGATGAGAGTGATACGATTAAAAAAGTGTTCCAATTGGCATTGCAAGACCTCAATGCGGAGGTGAAAAGCGTTCACTCCGGACTTGATGTGCTCGATGTCGCTAACTCTTTTCAGCCCACTATTATTTTTGCTGATATACTTCTCCAAAAGCGTAATGGCTATGAGATTTGTTCAGAAATTAAGCACTCAAACACACTCAAAAATATTCCCGTTATCTTGATGTGGAGTTCTTTTATGGAGCTTGATCAAGAACTTTATAAAAAATCCCTCGCCAATGATCAGCTGGAAAAACCTTTCGATGCAGACCACTTACGCGAAATTGTGAAGAAACACACAGAAGCCGCTGATGTAAACCCTTTAGCGCAGTTTCTCAATTTTCCAAAATCCATCTCTGCAGAAGCGTCTCCACCACAAGACCCGAATGACTCGTCATTTTCGCTAGAATTAGACAAAGAGTCTCCCCTTCTCTCCCAGGAAACAGCCCCACAAACGCCCCTTGCGGAGTCAGATCTTGACGAAGATACCTCCGAATTTAATTTATCCTCCCTTCTTGAGGACAACCCTCCGGTGACGGATGCGCCAGCACCTTCAGAAACACTGTCCTCGGCGCCCTCTTTAACAAAGAAATCTTTCTTTGAGGACCTCCTTCACCAAGAGGAAAAAACAAAAAATCAGGATGCCTGGGCAGCCAAAGATCTTTCTCAATTTAAAATCTCAGAAGACAAAAGCGACGACTTAGATAAATTTGAGGCTCTTAACTTAGGTCAACCCACAAACCCTAACATTATTAGCGACGAAAAAACAGACGACCTCTCACAAGTTGTAGATACTCTTAAAAAGGAAAGTTTTAGCCTACCTAATCTGTATGCAGAAACACCCGCTTCTGCATCTCCATCTTTTAAGCTAGAGCAAACGGGCAAAGAAAAGACTCCCGCCGCCACAGAAAGCAAAAAAGTAGCCACCGCGGTGGGATTAAGTGACTCTGAGATCGAAGCTATTGTGCGTGCGCATACCGAAGAAATTATTAAATCTCAAATCAAAGATTCACTGTTAAATATTCTAGAAAAGATCGTACGCGAAGAACTCAATAAGGTGATGGAAGAGGAACTTCGTCTACGCCAGGATATCGACAGTGAAACTTGATGACTTGATCGCGGCAGCCTTTGCCGAGGATCTTCCTCAAGGTGATCTCACTACGGACAATCTAAACATTAAGACCAAAAAAGGCCATGCCTATTTGCTTGCCAAAGCCGACATTAAACTTTCTGGCCAGGATGTCTTTAATCGTTGCATCCATTACTTAGATCCACTGGCGCAAATACGTTGGTTCTTCAAAGATGGCGATACTATCTTAAAACAACAAAAAGTGGCCTCTATCAATGGTGATTTATTACAAATCATTAAAGCTGAGCGCGTAGCACTCAATTTTTTAGGACATCTCAGCGGTATTGCCACAAGCACCCACCTTTTTATTAGCGCTGCAGGTCCAACAAAGATTCGGGTGCTCGACACGCGAAAAACATTGCCTGGCTACAGAGAAATGGAAAAAAAGGCCGTGCGTGATGGTGGAGGCTATAATCATCGCATGAATCTAAGCGATGCCGTTTTAATTAAAGAAAATCATATCCGTTTAGCAAAAGGTATTTCGGCTGCTGTGCATGCTATTCGAGAACACACGGAGAGCCCCATCGAGGTAGAAGTCACCAACGTTCAAGAAGTCCAGGAGGCCGTGAGCCTGAATGTGGCGCGCCTTCTTTTAGATAATATGACGACCGATACAATTCGCGAAGCGCTGGAGCTGATTCCTGAATCTATCGCCGTCGAGGTCAGTGGCAATATGACCTCTCAAAGACTCAAAGAACTAAGCCAAATAGCTGGTATTGATTATATCAGCGTTGGTTCTATTACCCACTCCGCCCCTTGCGCAGACCTGAGTTTGCTTTTTGAATTTTAAAACTTAAAAAAAATCTAGAGGGGGATTCCTAATGACTCTCTTATGCCGTAACCTCGATCCGTAGACGATACGTCTATGTTTAGAGTAAAAATACATTTGGTCGTTGTCTAATAAATATAAATTGTTTATAAAAGATCTATGGCCGAACGAAAGCTCTCACACCAACCTACAGACGGATGTTCTATTGAAAGTCCCAACATCCATGAGCCCGAATTACTTAAGAATATGCAAATTGCCTCATGGTGTTGGCAAATAGAGGACGGCACCCTCGACCTCGATGGCGAGTGGGCCCATATGTTAGGAATAGAGCAAACCCAGACCCCTCATACTTTAGCTACCTGGCGTGAGCGGGTACACCCTGAGGATTACGATTTTTACCTTTCCCATTTAAATACCTATTTGCAAAATCCTACCGGCCTTTACGAAAACATTCACCGTCTTAGACATGCAGACAAAAGTTGGCGTTGTATTCTTACTCGCGGACGAGTAGTAAAATTTTCTAAAGATGGTGTTCCAACGGTTATGCGCGGCATATCCATCGATTTGTCGCGTAACGAAAGCCATCATATTTATTCCAAAGAGGAACTCTCACGCAAACAGAATCAAGCCAAGCTGATTGTACTTGGAAAAATGGCAAGCAGCATCGCCCATGAAATTAACAATCCATTATCGATTATCCGCATGAATGCGGAGTATCTCTGTAATTTGGTAACCAAACAAATTTCTGCCGAAAAAATTATAGAAAAAGCCAACAAAATTATTTCCACAGCAGATCGCATGTCTGGAATTATCCGCGCATTACGCTCCATCAGTGCATCAGGAAAAACCCCTCACTTCAAGTGGGTTTCTTTTCAGCAAATTATTGATGATGTCCTTGATCTTTGCCAGCATCGAATTCGCAATGATAGCATCGAACTTTTGATCAATACCAAAGACCTTTCTCTACCAAGAGTTTTTGTAGATGCAGCTCAAATGACTCAGACAATGATAAACTTACTTAATAATAGTTGCGATGCCATTGTCTCCTTAGATACACGTTGGATTAAAATCGATGTTTATAATGATGAAACTCATCTCTTTATTTGTGTTACCGACAGCGGAAGTGGCATCCCTGATAACATCATGGAAAAAATGACTGACCAATTTTTTACAACAAAAGAGGATGCAGGGTTGGGGCTGGGACTCAATTTAGTACAGTCTTACATTACTTGCCATGGTGGAAAACTCGATTACACACTCGTTGACGGCCATACACGCTTCACCGTGAAGCTGCCTCTAAAAACAATCTATCCACAAGATACGACCACAACAATAATTAACTAAGGTATATATCTCAAAATGATTGGACAATACGTACAAATACACAAGAATTCAGTTAAAACCTTATTTATGGATGCACATCGTACCTTTTATAGACGTTAATTATTATTTAATATTACTAACCGATAGATGAGATATGGAATCTCACTGGCTAGAAACCCAATATAAATATCTAAAAGACACGAGCATTCCGATTTTTTTGGGATCACTTGGGTGCGCTACCTTTATCTACTTAATTGTTTTAGATGCCAACCAACTACAACTGCAGAATTGGCTCATTAGTTTTTATAGTTTTACCACTCTTGCCTATACAGTATTTTTCCTTCTCGATCGCTTCTATTTACCAGGCCAACGCTTAAATACAAAAACTAACATTTATTGGAGTTTTTTAGCTATCGTGTGGCTGCATTGGGCCTATATCAGTGCCATTGTATTTCCTCGCTCTGATGGTAGCTCTCAAGTTTTTATATCGATAATGGTCGGCGGACTTGCCTCGGCCGCCATGCCCCTACACTTGGCTTCTAATAAAATTATGCGTTCATCAATTTTAGCGCTTCTAGTACCCTTCGCCATTGGCGCATTATATAGTGGGCAAAGATATTCTGAGCTTCTCAGCGCCATAGCTTTAGTTTATGCTTTAATTTTACTTAAATCAGGCTGTTTACTAAATACTTTATTACAAAGTGAGTTTACTCAGTCTGAAAAAAATAAATTTTTGGCTAAGGAACTGGAAAATAAAACGTTAAATCTTATATCTAATGCCCAACGTGCTATGATGGGAGATGTTGCCAGTGGTATGGCACATGAAATGAACAACCCGCTTATGACAATTCTAGTGAATATTGATAAACTCGACAAACTCTGTGGTGAATCGGCCTTCTGTAAGGAATCTGCTAAAAGTACAATTGAAAAATTAAAAACAAATGTCGAACGTGTAACACGGATTACAAAAAATTTATCTTACTTCTACACAAGTCTACAAAAAAAAGAAGATTCCATTATCAATTTTTATGGTCTTGTTGAACAGATTATTATCAATCATTCGGATAAAATTGCCAAAAATAATATTCATGTCATCACAAAGACAATTCCGCCCTACCTCAATACCATTGGTAATTCTTCCGATCTGGCTTGCGCCTTTACCCATATCATCTCTAATGCGATTGATGCCTGTAAAAATGGGGATTCACAGCCCTGGATTCGCATTGAGGCAGCAGAATGGCACAATGGCATCGAAATTCGCGTTATTGATAGTGGCTCTGGTATCTCTAAAGACATACAAGATAAAATTATGAATCCGTTTTTTACCACTAAGGATGTCGGCGATGGCGTCGGCTTAGGCTTACCCATAGCACGAAATATTTTACATCGCCACGGCGGCAGTATCCATCTTGATCCAACAAGTGTAAACACAACGTTTATTATCAATTTGCCAAAACACTCTTTTCAAAAAAGTGAGGCCGCATGACTAAAAAATCAAATCTAAACTTACGCGTTTTACTTGTGGATGATGAGGACGATCTTAGAGAAACCCTCAAAGAAATGCTGGAACTCTATGGATTGCGCGTAGAAGTCGCCATCAATGGCTCAGAAGCTTACGAAAAAACGAAAAATCATATTTTTGATCTTATTATCAGCGATATTCGCATGCCCCAATCTACCGGCGTTGATTTTTTAAATAAATTGACGGAAGACTATAAGAAGAAAATTCCCATCCTTATGGTCTCTGCTTACTCAGATTATGATGAAAACTCCTTAAAACGAATGGGCGCACGGAAACTCTTACACAAGCCAATAAATATGGCCACGCTACTGGCTGCTATTGAGCAAGTAACATTTAAATAACTATAAATGAACCTACTATAGCTTGCTTCACCTTAGTCCACCAACATGTAACCACGGCCGCGCAGAGTTTTAATTTTACTCCCTACATCCCCTAACTTTGTACGCAAGGAATTAATATGAACATCTATTGTTCTTAGATTGTTATTTCGCGCCGTTAATGTTTTATGAACAAGCTGTTCCCGCTGCACCGCTTTTCCCTTAGAAATGAGAAGTACTTGAAATATTTTAAACTCTGTTTCGGTTAAGGGTAGACGACTCTCCCCAGAAAAAACTTCCCCACTTTGTGGAACAACTCGGATATCTTTGTATGTAATATTTTCGGTAGGCAGTTGATAAATAGATGCTCGACGTGCAAGGGACTGAAGTTTAGCCTTTACCTCGATCAGTTGAATAGGTTTTATTAATACATCGTCAGCTCCTAGCTCTAATGCACGTACTTTTTCCTCTAAGTCCGTGCAACCCGTAATGACCAATATGGGAATATTTTGCGACGATGGCACCTTGCGAAGGCTACCAATTAAACTAAAGCAATCGTGACGATGAACGTATTTATCCATAATTAAAAAATGGGGACGAAAAGCATTCATTTGCTCAAGAAAGCCTTCGATTTCGGTACTGTAGCGAACTTCATATCCACTATCAGTTAAAAAATCACTGAGCATTGTACAAATTTCAATTTCGTCATCCAAAATAAGAATTTTTCGCGATACAAACACGTTTCCCACCTAGGTTATTAAAAATATTCAAGTACAGAATTTATGAAAATTACAAAATATGTGCGACATTTCTATATAAACAAATTATATTTATTTGGCCAATAGATTTTTTTAAAACCTGGCTATTTCTATTCTCTTTGGAGTTACTCTTAATATCTAGTTAAAAAATAATAAAAATTTCATTATATGTTGCAGAATAAATGTTCTATGAAGCTATTTTTTAAGCATTTTAACAGAAATTTAATATTACATCCCGATAAGTTGAGTAGAGGTGACTATGCTCATTTACCTACTCCATTTAATAGTTTTGACGTCATGGGCCAACTCTCAAATTCACATCCAAGCTGATGGTTTTACGGGGCTTTTTCGAATAGATAACTCCCCTTATATGACAGGTGATTTGGTGATAGACCTTACCCCTGGAGAACACACGATTATCTTTGCCAACAATGCCTCGGTACGTTTTCACATTGAGACAAACAGCGTTTTGAGAACAGACAACCCCAAAGCCATTGCTGCATTTTCAAACACTTTGCGATTTCAAACTACAGCTATCGAGATTAATCCCGATAAGTACTTAGGTACGTATGCTGTTTATGGTGGCCCTCTGCTTACTGGTCGTTCTACTGTTCGCCTCTTAAACCATCTAGAAAATCGTATCGTAACTGATATAGGAGGTCTTATCACCAACCTTTTCGTTATGGATACTGAGCTTTTGGCATCTTCAGAGAATGTCATAATAGACGACCATCAAGTCCTATTTAAAACACGTCGCCTGCAAATAGATCCAGACACATACACGGCGAATTATCTCTTGAACGACTGGACACCACGCTCGGGCATCCAAACCATTACCATCATTGAAAATGCCCACCATAGATTACGCACTGGCATTAATGGTACGATTGCCAACTTTCATGTGGATGACCAGGGGACTATTCACACTCAACCCTATGGTCATAATAATCTTATTACTGGAAAAGATTTTATTCGCTTTAAAACACGCTCTTTGCGAATCGATAGAGGAGCTTACTTTGGCACTTATATTATATCTGGTAAATCTTTTTCGGCAAACAAAAATCAATTCGATTTTATTATTGATGCTACAGATCGTATATCCACGGCAAATAATGCCACAATCACAGATATTATTGTCTCCGCAGATTCAGTTTATGTCACAAACCCGGAAGCACTAAAAATAAAAGAAAATTCTCTTAAATTTTTAACCCAAACATTGACTATTTCCACATCGGATAAAGAAATATTTTTTGTCGATGATATGGGCCCCTACTCCACCAAAACAACAATCTCGTTAATTAAAAACGTCGAATTTCATCTCCTTACAGAATCTACCAAAACAACATTCTTATTTTTGGGTTGTGACAATGTACAACAACCTCAAACAAATAATGAGAAGTTTATTTTTTCCTGTACTCACATAGAGCCCGAACCATCTCCCTTTATTGTCGGAGAAAATGGTGGTCACAATGGGTAATATGATTATGTCCTTAGAACATACATTTTTAATGGCTCTTAGTCTATATCAGGATCGTCAAGACACGTCCTTACAATTTATTATCTCAAAAGAGCTCGCCTTCATCATGGTTGATCTGCCTAAAACCCAATGGGAGAAAATTTTTGATAACATCATTTCATTAATTACGAAACTCGAGGAGCAACAAATAGAATTCGTTTTAGTGAAATACATCTTGGAATCCAATGGCCATTTATTTTATGAGTTTATTGATTTTAACAATTGTTCTTGTCTTGGCCTCATAGACTGTATCGGGAATCAAAATCAGAGGGGTAGTTCATGTCCAGTGAACGAAAAAAAAGCATCTTAGTTATAGATGATGAAGAAGATATTTTAAATTTACTGAGCGAAATGATTTCTGATTGGGATTATTCTGTTGTTGTTGCTCAAACTTTGCCAGCGGCATTGATCAAGATTAACAATCAACGTTTTAATGTTATCGTGCTCGACATTATGCTCAAAAAAATTTCGGGAATCAAAATACTAGAGCAAATTCGCAAGAATCATATGAGTATGAACCACTTTACTCCAATTATTCTTCATAGCGGGTACATCTCCCCCGACATTGTCGAAGAATACAAAGGAGAATTCGATGACGCACTTGTAAAGCCCGCTGAAATGAATCTGATTCGACAAAAGCTCACCGACTGGGAAGATAAACGCCATTCCACGACCAACTCCAAATTAACCTACATACAAGAATATGTTCGCCGGAAAATTCAGGGCCGAAATAAATTGACCGGCTCTTAAAATATCTCCATTCTGTCTTTATGTTATCCATAAATAAAAAGTGCAGTGAATGGCTACAATCGCATGGAATTCCTTCTCATTATACAGCAACAATCGATAGTACAAATACCTGGGCAAAAAAGGAATGCCATTTCCATATCCCACTTGAAGTTTTTTTTGCTGATCACCAAACTGCAGGCAGAGGGCGCAACAATAATCAATGGATAGATCGGGATCACGGCGCCACCCTGTTGTCCACGTGGTCCCTGGCACTGACCTCTGCCCCACAACCTGTAGCCAACATTAAAATAGGCTACTCTGTCTATGATGCTCTCCAGTCGTCCTGGCCCCATATTCCGTTTGCCTTAAAAGCACCCAATGATATCTATATCGAAGATGGTAAGCTGGCAGGAATACTCACCGAGGTGATCAGCCAAGGGACCTCGCACCATATGTTCATCGGCCTCGGCATGAATATTTTAAATCACCCCAAAATACCTCAGCAAAAGACGACGAGCTTATGTCAATACGATACATTTGAAGATACGGCATGGATCGCTTTTTTGAGCATTTTATCTAAGAACCTGAGAGAGCTCGCACCGCAGATGGCCTTTCCTTATTTAGATGATCAGGAAAAGCAGTCCATTCTTACTGCACTCAAGCGTTATGTGAAAAATCCTGTTTATGACTTACAAAATGATGGCACTTTGATCTTGTCAGACGGTAGACTCCTGGCATGGAATGAGTTATGAATATACGTACATGCGCACAAGGGCTTATGTAAGCCTTGTGTGTATGTGTACATAATTCCATTTTGCAGAAGGAGAACTTTATGGCTCTCACCTATACACCGCCCGGCGAACTCTCTAGTCGTTGTCCTGATTTTAAATTACTGGGCGTAGATCAAAAATGGCATACCCTCAAAGAGTATGAAGGCAGTAAGGCCCTGGTTATTATGTTCATTTGCAATCACTGTCCCTATGTCAAAGCCATCGAAGACCGCTTAATTGTCCTGACCAAAGAGATTTCTGCCCTAGGTGCGAAGGTCATCGCCATCTCATCGAATGATGAAAAAACTTATCCAGAAGATTCCTTTGAAAACATGAAAAAACGCGCCAGCGAAAAGCATTACCCTTTCCCGTATTTGTACGATCCCATGCAAACTGCCGCTAAAGCTTTTGGTGCCGTCTGCACTCCTGACTTTTTCGTATATGATCAAGATCTACAGCTTTCCTACCGTGGACGCCTCGACGACTCCTGGAAGGACCCCAAACAAGTCACCCGTCATGAATTACGCCATGCTGTTATTCAATTATTACAAAACCAGGACGTACCCCTCGTTCAGTACCCTTCGATGGGCTGTTCAATTAAGTGGCTCTCGTAAAAAGGGTCTTATCAATAGTTGTGAAGTCTAATGCGTGAAATCGTTATCTGTATCCCACAAAGAAAAAATAAAAAGGATTCTATCATATATAGACTTTTCATTATGTAAAAAAACTTATGTGTTTTTCTCGATTCCTGTGATTCATTGGTAATCAACTAAGGGGTTGGTATGAATTTGGGAAAATGGGGTTTAGTTGTAACGTTGTATTTTTTTATGCTCGGTAGAGCGCAGGCGCAGGAGACGGTCTATAGCTCAGAAAATATCCACGCAGCGATTCAATGTATTCACAATCTGACTCTAAAAATTTATGGAAAAGGCAAAGTGGCGGTCAACCCGAACATCCCCCCACCCACTCTTATCGTTGATGTGGATGCTGATCTTACAGAGTTTCAAAATTTGGCTGAAGCACAAATAGGTTTAAAACCTGACACAATTTTTAATATCTACATCCCCGCTGTAAATCGTATTTATCTAAACTCAAGCTACAAAAGCGCAGAAACGGGTCGCAGTGCTTACGATACTCTGGCCCATGAATTGACCCACTTTTTTCAAGTAAAATACGATGGTAGCTCCATTGCAGACTTTACCGATGCGGAAGAACAAGAAGCCATCAGTATACAGACACAATTTCGTGAAATGTATGGAGCTAATATTAAAAACGGTAAATTTGAGTGTCCACAATAAGCTTTAAAAATTCTTAAAAGACTGTGGCGAAGCAGTAAGCCTTCAAACAGACAACGCTCTAAATAATCGAGGTCACAAAATCCTGCGGGGAAAAGGGTCTGAGATCCTCGACAGACTCGCCCACGCCGATCATTTTAACCGGTAGACCCACATCGCAAGCTACACCCACAGCGACGCCACCTTTGGCGGAACCGTCCATTTTGGTGATAATCACACCTGTCACCCCAAGAGCTTCGTGAAATTCCTGGGCTTGCATTAATGCGTTTTGCCCGGAGTTGGCATCAAGAACAAGAAGCACCTCATGGGGGGCAGTGGATTCCACCTTGGCCATCACGCGTTTAATCTTTTTAAGCTCTTCCATCAGGTTTTTTTGTGTATGCAAGCGACCGGCGGTATCCACAATCACCAAATCATATTGACCGGCTTTTCCTTTTGTACACGCATCAAACGCGATGGCACTGGGGTCTTTAATGTTTTCGGGGCTATAAATATCCACGTTGGCGCGCTCGCTCCACACCTTTAGTTGCGCATCGGCGGCGGCACGAAAGGTGTCACCCGCAGCAATGAGAACCTTCTTGCCTTGCTCGCTCATTTTGGCGGCGAGCTTTCCAATGGTGGTGGTTTTTCCTGCGCCGTTTACACCGACGACCATCCACACGGTGGGACCATCGGGGCGCAAAGCCAGATCGCTGCTCCCGCTTTCCACATTTTTAAAAATACCTAAAATTTCGTTTCGTAAAACAGAACGGAGGTTATCGGCACCGCTGATGTCACTCATCTTGTTTTCGATACTAGAAAAAAGCTTTTGTACGGTCTTAGGGCCCAGATCGCTTGTGTAAAGAACCTCTTCGATGTCTTCTAAATCCGAAGGAGAAAAAGATTTCCCAGAAAGTTTTTCGCCAATGCGTCCCCAAAAATTTTTTTGCGTATTTTTAAGAGCATCCTCCAAGGAAACAAGTTTGCGCACCTCACGCTGGGAGACTTCTTCCTTTAGTGCTTTAAGCTCGCGCTCTTTACTGGTTTCCCGTAAAGGTTCGCGTTTTTTCTTTTTACGAAAAAAAAGAAAGGCGCCGAAGACGCCAATAATGAGAACCGTAAGAATAATCAAAAGTTCGGGACTGTTAAACAAGAGGTCCATTAGGCATGGACCCCCGTTAACTCACGCACATCGGGACGAGTGGAAATATCCACCGACACCATTTTGGAAACACCTTTTTCTTCCATGGTCACGCCGTAAAGTTTTTCGGCGATTTCCATAGTAAATTTATTGTGAGTCACCACGATAATCTGACTGCGTTTTGCCATTTCACGTACAAGTTCGTTAAAACGCATGACGTTGGCATCATCCAGTGGTGCATCCACCTCATCCAGTAAGCAATAAGGTGAAGGCTTTACAAGGAAGATGGAGAAAATCAACGACACGGCAGTGAGCGCCTTTTCTCCTCCAGAAAGAAGCGACACACTTTGTAGCTTTTTGCCTGGCGGCTTGGCCACGATATCTAAGCCCATCTCGCCTTTTTCAGGATCTTCGATAAGAATAAGCTTCGCCTCACCCCCACCGAACAACACAGGGAAAACTTTTTGGAAGCGTTCGTTGACAGCCTCATAGGTTTCTTTAAAGCGGCGCGAGCAAATACGATTGATACGATCAATCACTTTACGTAATTGTTCTTTGGCTTCGACCAGATCGGTGTACTGCTTACTTAAAAACTCGTAACGGTTGGAAATATCATCGTACTCTTCGATAGCCGAAAGATTCACTTCGCCAATGCGACCAATTTTATCTTTTAAATCTTTAAGCTGGGTTTGCGCCTCTTGCTCATCGCCCTCGCGGTGCATGAAGCGTGTGTAGACTTCTGCAAGTTCTGTTTGGTAGCGTTCGCGAATGTGCTCAACCAGGTTGGCTTCTCGCATGCGGGCCTGCTCTAATTGTAGTTGCGCCTCGTTCATATTCGCCTGAAGTTGCGACTTGGTAGAGATAATACCATTGTATTTCTCTTGATGCTCGCGGAGCTCCATGCTTACCATTTCATAGGCATCGCGCATTTGCGCAACCATTTCCTCTTCTTCTTTTACACGACGGATATTCACTTCCAAATCCACTTTCTTTTCTTCCAAAACCAATTGGTTTTGACTGACAAACTCCGTAGATTTTAATGCCTCAGACGACATACGGCTCAAGCGACCGTCTACTTCGTCCAGAGCGGCGCGGAGCACGTCGCTTTCGCGCTGAGCCCCTTCTTTCTCTTGCGTGACTTTCGCATCTTGCACCTGCAACTGAGTCACTTCATTCTGCAAAGACTCAATGCTCGTGCGCGACTCTTGCAGCTCGCGTGTAGCGTCTTCGCTATCGGTCTCTAAACTTAATTTTTTTGTGCGCAATTCTTCCAAATAATTGGTTTGAAAAGCCAAATCGTCGCGGCGCTCACTGAGCTTACCTAAAACTTTATCCAGATCGCTCTGTTGTTTTTCGATAGCAACTTTCGCATTTTTCATTTCTGCTTCTGCGCGCTCGAGATCTTTCTTTAAAGAGGCCACCATGATTTCTTTTTCGGTGTGGTCTTTTTGCGCTTTTTCTAAATCCTGCACTAACTTTTGATACGACGACTGTACTTTGTTAAATGTCACCTGCGCCAGGGAAAGCTTACTCGCCCATTCATCTTTGGATTGTTTTAACTCTTTGATCTCGCGCTGGCGCTTTAATACGCCGGAGCTAGCGTCTTCTACAGAACCCCCAGAGATAATACCCTCTTCGGAGATCAAATCTCCATCGGTGGTTACAAATGTCCACTCCGGGTGATTTTTCTTAAGCTCTAAAGCACTCATCAAAGAGTCCACGACCGCCACATGATCGAGAATTTTTTCCACCACCGAGCGATGCATGTCCGGGATGGTCGCCACATCTTTTAAAAGCGCTTTTACACGAGGATCAGCTCTGAGGGGCTCGATGTCTTCAGTGGTAATGGTTTGCAAACCAAGACCGGAATAAAAACTCGATCGCCCATTGCGATTGGATTTTAAATAGTCGATAGCCTCAATAGAATTTTCCGGCTCTTTACTTAATAAAAGTTGTAGACGTGGACCAAGAGCCGCTTCCATAGCCAGCTCATACTCTTTAGGTACTTCTACCACATCGGCAACAGGCGTAAATTTTTCTTGGCTGATACGCTCTTCATCACTGAGATGTTCGCTTTGTTGGCGCTGCCACAACATCACCGCTTTAACGCCCTCTTGGAATCCTTCAAAATTATTTTGTAGATCTTCGAGTCCATAGAGACGCGAAGTCACCTCATTGAGTTTATCTTTATAAGTGGCAAGCTCTTGCTCACGATGTTTCATATCACTGGCGAGGTGGTCTTTATTCGCCGTGAGCACTTCGATATCGTTGACCACCGAAAGCTGCAATTGCCGTTCTTTTTCGAAAAGTTCAGTGACACGCTTAAAATTTTTCTCGATCGATTGAAACTGCGTGTGAAGCTCTTCACTGATCTGGCGGGCTTCGGTTTCTTCTTCCATTAAAGTCTGAATACCATCTTGCAATACTTGAACGCGGGCCTCAAGTGTGGTTTCTGCTTGCACCATGGACAACAGTTCACGGCGCGATTCGGTGAGCTTTTGATCTAGCTCGCGCACGCGGGCTTGTTTTTCGTCGAAAATTTGTTTTTTAGATACATACTCACCGTGCACCTGTTCCATGCGCTCGGTAAGATCTTTTAAACGTACATCCACCTGGTCCACATCGCGCAGTAAAGCCATTTTACGCGCCATGCTTTCTTCAGTGAGGTTACCCGTCATTTCTTTGTTGCGACGGGCTTGCTCGATCTCAAAGTGAAGCTCTTGAATGGTTTTTTCTTTTTCACGAACCGCATCGTGAAGAGCCTTCACATCGTGTTGTTTATTCTGGGTTAAGCGTTCCCGCTCGGCAAGATCCGCTTTAAGCGTTTGCAAATGCGCCTCGATCTGGCCGATTTCGCTACTGGAAACCAGTTCACGATCTTTGTTTTCGTTATAAGATTTCTCTGCCGCATCGGTTTTTTCTTTAAGCTTGGCGTACTCGACAGAACTCAACCACATTTCTAAATTTTCGATATCTTCGCGCAAACGACGGTAGCGCTCGGCGCGCTGAGCTTGGCGTTGCAGGCTATCGAGTTGGCGTTTAAGCTCGCCGATAATATCCTGAAGACGCACCAGATTTCCTTCGGTGGCCTCAAGCTTTCTCTGTGACTCGCGCTTGCGCACTTTAAATTTAGTAATCCCCGCCGCCTCTTCGATGAGCGTGCGACGCTCTTCCGGCTTGGCAGTGACGATTTTACCAATCGCTCCCTGCTCAATAATACTGAAACCTTTAGAGCCGGCACCGGTATCCATAAAAATTTCTTGCACGTCACGCAGGCGAGCCGCTTCCTTATTAATAAGGTATTCCGACTCTCCTGAGCGATGCAATCGACGCGTCACCATGATTTCCGAATGATTCAAATATTTAATTGGAAAAGGACCACCATCATTCTCAAGAGTGAGAGTGACCTCGGCCATCCCCATTGGCGCATAACCTTCTGCACCGGCAAAAATCACATCTTCCATGGAGGATCCGCGCAGATGTTTCGCTGACATTTCTCCCATCACCCACACCAAAGCGTCGACGATATTGGATTTTCCACAGCCATTGGGACCAACAACACCGGTAATCCCCGCATCAAAATGAATCACTGTGCGATCTTTGAACGACTTAAATCCCACCAGTTCCAATTTTTTAATTCTCAAGTCAAACTCCCCTAGTTGAGAGCGGCTTGTGCTGCCGCTAAACGTGCAATTGGCACTCTAAATGGTGAACAGCTGACATAATCCAAGCCCGCTTTTGCAAAAAACAAAATGCTGGCCGGATCTCCCCCATGCTCCCCGCAGATTCCAACTTTTAAGTTTGTTCTGGACTGACGTCCAAGGTCAACACCCATTTTTACCAGCGCGCCAACACCTTTCACGTCAATCGACATAAAAGGGTCTGTTTCGTAAATACCCTCAGACACATATGTTTTTAAGAATTTCGCCGAATCATCGCGCGACAACCCCAATGCGGTTTGCGTGAGATCATTGGTTCCAAAGCTAAAAAAATCAGCATGTTTGGCGATTTCGTCAGCAGTTACAGCGGCACGTGGAAGCTCTATCATCGTGCCCACCAAATAATCAAAAGAAACACCCTGCTCTTTTTTCACACGCTCTACAGTTTTAACCACGAGCTCCCGTAAAATTTCAAGCTCGGTGTCGACCGCTACAAGCGGGATCATAATTTCTGGAGTTAATTTTTTTCCATCCTTTACGATATGAGCTGCCGCTTCGGCGATGGCCTGAGCCTGCATCTCATAAATTTCTGGATAGGTGATCGCAAGACGGCAACCACGGTGCCCCAGCATGGGATTAAATTCTTGAAGGCTTTTAATTTTACGTCGTAAATCTTCGCTTGAAATATTTAAACGTTTTGAAATTTCCTGCACTTCCTCTTCATCGTGAGGTAAAAATTCATGTAAAGGTGGATCTAGTAAACGAATGGTTACAGGCAAACCATCCATAATTTTAAAGATTTGATAAAAATCCTCTCGTTGCATAGGCAGTAAATGATCTAAAGCTTGTTTGCGTTCATTTAAGCCTTCGGCAACGATCATCTTACGAATCCAATCGATACGATCGGTCGCAAAAAACATGTGTTCGGTACGACAAAGTCCAATACCTTCTGCACCAAAATCCCGCGCCACTTGCGAGTCATGAGGTGTGTCCGCATTGGTGCGCACACCGAGTTTACGATACTTGTCGGCCACTTCCATCAAACGACCGAAAGAACCTCCTAGAGTGGGTTCAATGGTTTTGACTTCTCCTAAGAAGACTTCGCCGGTGCTACCATCGAGAGTGATCATATCCCCCTCGCGCACCACATACCCTTGAGCGCGGAATTCTTTGAGTCTGTAGTCCACATGAATATCACCACAACCGGCAACACAGCACTTACCCATGCCGCGGGCAACCACCGCCGCATGAGACGTCATCCCACCGCGGGTGGTGAGAATGCCCAGAGCTGCAACCATACCCTCGATATCTTCTGGTGATGTTTCGATACGTACAAGAATAACCTTCTCGCCCTTTTCTTTCCAGTGAACGGCGTCATCACTGGAGAACACCGCACGCCCACACACGCCACCGGGACTTGCCGGTAAACCTTTCGCTAAAATGGTTTTTTTAGCTTTAGGATCCAAGCGCGGATGTAAAAGCTGATCGAGACTTGCGGGGTTCACACGCTTTAAAGCGGTTTTTTCGTCGATGAGTTTTTCGTCGATCATCTCCATAGCAATACGAATGGCGGCATTGGCTGTGCGTTTTCCATTGCGGGTTTGCAACATCCACAGGCGATTTTTTTCGATGGTAAACTCGATGTCCTGCATGTCGCGGTAGTGTTGCTCTAATTTTTGATAGATCTCAGTGAGCTCTTTGTAGATTTCGGGCATTTCCTCTTCGAGAGAAGATAAACCCGAATCCCCTGCTTGACGCTTAGAAATAGGGTGCGGTGTGCGCAGACCCGCAACCACATCTTCCCCTTGCGCATTGATCAAATACTCACCAAAGAAATGTTTTTCCCCAGTAGACGGATCGCGCGTAAACGCCACACCCGTCGCGCAGTCCATGCCCATGTTACCAAAGACCATGGCCTGTACATTCACTGCCGTTCCCCAATTTTCTGGAATGCCATGAAGACGGCGATAGGTGATCGCACGGTTGTTGTGCCAACTTGAGAACACGGCTTCGATCGCTCCCTTTAACTGTGCTATGGGATCGTTGGGAAACTCAAGACCTAAAGAATCACGAATAGCGCGTTTGTAGGCGGAAACCACCCATTGTAAATCCTCGGCGGTAAGATCGATATCGCGCTCTACACCTTTTTCTGCTTTTTTATCTTCGAAAAGAATATCGAGCAAAGAATGGTTCATCCCCATCACCACGTTTGCGTACATTTGAATAAACCGACGATAGGAATCCCAAGCAAAGCGTGCGTCACCACTGGTGCTGGCAAGTCCCAATACCACTTCTTCGTTGAGCCCTAAATTTAAAATGGTGTCCATCATGCCTGGCATGCTGGCGCGAGCACCGGAGCGCACACTCACCAAGAGAGGATTTTTTACATCGCCGAACTTTTTACCGATCACATGCTCCAATTTTTTTACATTGGCAAGCACACCGTCCATTGCCCAATTCGGCAAACTTTTTTTATTTTCGTAAAAGCTATGGCAAATTTCTGTGGAGATCGTAAACCCCGGCGGCACCGGAAGTCCCATAGACGTCATCTCAGCGAGGTTGGCACCCTTCCCCCCTAAGAGATCTTTCATATCGGCGCGGCCGTCGGTTTCGTTTTGCGAGAAAAAATAAATAAATTTTTTCGGTTGGCTCATGATTTCTCCATTTTTACTTAAAGCTTTATAACTTCGCTAAAATTTTATCGTTCACGTAACGACTCAGTTGATCGATGCTAATACGCTCCTGGGCCATGCTGTCGCGACTACGCACCGTTACCTGTTTGTCTTCGAGAGTATCAAAATCCACGGTCACACAAAACGGAGTGCCGATCTCGTCCTGACGGCGGTAACGCTTACCGATACTGCCCGATTCATCATACTGGGTCTCTACGCTTTCACTGAGTGTTGCAAATATTTTATCCGCCACTTCGATGAGCGGCTCTTTTTTAGAAAGCGGCAACACCGCCGCCTTCACCGGTGCTAAGCGCGGATGGAATTTGAGGACTGTACGTGTATCACCTTCGCCCACTTGCTCCTCAGTGTAAGCATCGCAAAGTGCGGCGAGCACCAAGCGATCACAGCCGACGGCGGTTTCGATCACATAGGGAACGTATTTTTCTTTTTTGGCTTCATCGAAGTATTCGATTTTTTTACCACTGAACTTAGCATGCTGACTGAGATCGAAATTGGTGCGGTTGTGAATACCTTCAAGCTCCGACCACCCCATGGGAAACAAATACTGAATGTCTTCCGCCGCCTTTGCGTAGTGAGCCAGCTCATCCAGGCCGTGTGGTTTAAAACGTAGATTTTTTTCGTTGATACCAATATTGCGGTAAAACTGCATACGCCATTCTTTCCACTGATCATAAAACTTATCGTCTTCTCCTGGAGTAACGAAGTACTGCATTTCCATTTGCTCAAACTCACGGGTGCGGAAAATAAAATTACCCGGAGTGATTTCGTTACGGAAAGATTTACCAATTTGCGCGATACCAAAGGGAAGTTTGCGACGCATGGACGATTGTACATTTTCGAAGTTAACAAAAATCCCTTGCGCCGTTTCGGGACGCATATAAACCACCGAGCCTTCATCCTCAACCGGGCCCATGTGGGTTTTAAACATAAGATTAAAACTGCGAGGCTCGGTTAAATCTTTTGATCCACAGTTGGGACACACATTCGACTCGAGATGATCGGCGCGATGACGTGCCTTACACGAACGACAATCCACCATGGGATCAGAAAAATTATCCACATGGCCCGACGCCTTCCACACTGTAGGATGCATGAGAATAGCCGCATCCAGACCGACCACATCGCGACGACGGGTCATAGTTTCCCACCACGCACGCTTGATGTTCATTTTTAATTGCGCGCCGAGAGGACCATAATCCCAACAGGAGTTGAGACCTCCGTAAATTTCGCTGCTTTGATAAACAAAACCGCGCTGTTTCGACATAGACACCAATGTTTGCAAATCTTTTAGACCTTGAGTTTCCAAGAACATCTCCGTGATAATTTGGACTGATGAACAGTAGCGGATGAACCCTCGCTGCCATTTTTGTCCCCAAGAACAAGATCGAAAAGGCTTCACGTAGACTCATTTTTTACTGTTTGAATCACTGATTTAAGAGGTACCGTTCACTCTAAAAAGAGTCAAGATGAGTTAAAAAATACGCTTAGGCTTCAGGCACTTACGACACTTCTCTCAAGAAATTTGCAATGCATCATCTGTCCCCCCACCCTACGAATGAGCACAGCGCCTACTTTAACAGCAGGAATACATCATTTTTGGAACATCCAATTACAGGAAACTCTCAAAATGGCAGAGACACGGGAGAGGGGCACTAGCCCTCTCCATCTTCAGAAAGCTCTACCGGCTTATCGAGGTCGCCCGAGGATCTCCATTTTTCCCACATCGAATTTGCTTCCTCAACTGCTGTATTTAAGGCTTCAGAATTTATTATTTTTTTACCATTAACATTTTTTGAATAACGATCCGCAATGATGCGATCGGCTCGCTCCTTCTCAAACTTATCCAGTGCCAACTTATCTGCTTTTGAAAGATTGTTTGCATCAAGCTCAACAAGGTCTACAAGAAATCGGTGTTTTTTATCGCGCTCTGCTTTTATTACTTTAAAAATAACCCCTGATTTAAATAAGATTTCTTTTTCATCAGCCTGGGCCGCTAAATTAGAAATGTCCTTACCTGATCGGGAGACTATAGAAACAATAACCGCTTTTTTAGGATCTGCATTTTTAACATGTTGATCACAACCACCACAGCCTTCATTTTTATAAAGTCCCATGGCAAATTGCGTGGCCACATCCAAGCTTACAGTGGATGAACTATAACGACGTTCAATCCAAACCTTACCGATTGGATATCGACTCTCAATACTTTCTTCGCTTGTATGATAAATGCCTCGATAGACTACCGTTTTTCCCGAAGTACCATAAGATGGAAGCTTGTCGAGTGCTTTGTTTAATTTATAAATATAATGCAGTTCATGATAAGCCGTTTCTTCATCATAGAGTGGCAATAGTGGCGCCTTCAGATTTGCCACACCATAATCTAGCAACTCTTTCGTGGCGTTACTTATAAAATAACCTCCGGCCGTGTAATCTTTAATAAGGCCTTTCTCCTCCTGGGATAAAGATTGGGCACGAGATACCGTGGTCGCGAAAATGAATAAAAATAAAATTACAAATTTCACATCGATTTTATTGAAACGCATCTTGCTTTGAGGTGAATGTTTTTGAAAAATCATTAGAAAATCTCCTACTCTGCAAAGCTTCAAGAATATAACCCTAAAATAATTTTATTCCTTGTTTTACTTTATTAAGGCGAATTTACTAAAAGATAAAGTGCAAATACTAAACCAGCGGATTAGGAAATTTTTTGATATTAAGTCCGATTAACCAATAAACAAATTCAAACAGTGCACCTAACTAAAGAGATACCGTCTAAAAATTTGACAGATATGCGACATCTTATACACACAAAATTGTTTATTTCTTGGTTTCAATATCCCCACCAGTATCCTGTGGACCGTTGGCTTTGCGAGCTTCTAATCCATTTTTAATAGCTGTACCAATACTATCAATATTCAAACAGGCCTTTAAAGCAGCACGTAGATTTTTTTCTGTGGGATATTCCCAGTCCATATTATCATTCTTTATTATTGTTTTCGTAGCGGCCTTCTCGACCATGGCATGAATTTGATTTTTAAAATACACTGTCCCAGCATCTGTTGCCGCTTTACAATTCTTAGGCGTTGCCATCATGTTCTTTCTTGTACCTGTGGTATTCGCCATGCCAGCTGTACTTACTGCTTCCCCCTCATATTGAAACTCAAACGATTGATTTTGTGGCCAATTTACAGAGCAAAATACCACGCTGTTATTCTTGAGACGAAAAAAACCTTTCCCAGCAGGGCTACCATCAATCTGTGCACCTTTTTTAAAAATAAAATGCGACCCTCCCGAAGTTGAGGTGTAATGGGTTGTCGGTAGATTCATCTGATTCAGTTGCTCTAAGCACGACGCATACTCATACAAATTTTCTCCAGCATAAACTGGAAATACAAACAACAGATATAAACCAACAACAACTGCTCGCATTTTTATCTCCCTACCGCCTCGTTGCGATATATGTTTTGATGTTAGCAAGATCCCCTTACGACTTCTATGGGATATATAACAAAAGGCAGGCCCACTGGACTTTCGCCATAGTATTTCCATGATACTAACGATGGCGTTCGACCTGCTGGATCGCTTGAAAAGCGGCATTAAAAAATTCCTGGGACGCGGGATCAGTTCCCTGAATGCTGCGCTGAAATGCCCGTTGAATTTCCTCAAGCGTGCTCCCAGCGGGCACCCCCAAAGCTTCATAGGCATCAAAGCTGTGGCCATTAAAATTAAAAAATACATTCAAGGAGCCGGTCTGATGCGCCGTGTGTGCAGCAGCAGACTTAGCCCTCTCTTTAGAGAAATTAAGCACGCGCTCTTTGGGACGCGAGCGGGGAAATAAAAAATATATCAGCAAAAGAATGACAACTCCGCCAATGACCATTAAAAAAGTGTCTGAATTTCCCACATATCAATGTTAGGGGAGTTTTTTAAAATAGACAAGGAACAGACATGGCCAATCCATTTGACGAGCAAAAACCCATTCCCGGAGTGAAACATATTATCGCTATTAGTTCAGGTAAAGGCGGCGTGGGAAAAAGCACCCTTTCCACCCACCTCGCCATGGCGCTCAAAGCTCGCGGGCTTAAGGTGGGCCTCCTGGATGCAGATATTTACGGCCCCAGCATCCCGCGTATGATGGGCACCATGAATCACAAGCCGGAATTAATAAATAATTTGCTGTCTCCAATTGAGGCAGGTGGCGTGCAAACTCTCAGCATGGGAAATCTGGTGGAAGAAGATCTGGCTGTGGTATGGCGCGGCCCCATGCTCTTTAAAGCTATGAATCAATTTTTATTCGAAGTGGATTGGAAAGACTTGGATATTCTTCTTGTGGATCTTCCACCGGGAACTGGCGATGTGCAATTAAGCCTGGCACAAAAAATCCCACTACGCGGAGTGATTTGTGTCACCACACCACAAAATGTGGCTCTGGCCGACGTTAAAAAATCGATCGACATGTTCCGCCGCGTGAACATTCCAATTTTGGGCCTTGTGGAAAATATGGCGTACATGCAGATTCCTGGAAGTGGAGAAAAGCTGCAACTTTACCCTAAGGGAGATCTGCAAAACTTCATCGAAAAAGAAAACATTCAGAAAATTGGCGAAATACCAATGAACCCTGAAATTGGACGCAACTGCGAGATCGGCTTACCCCTTACTTTTAAAGCAGATGCAGAAACCAATAAGCCATTTATGGATATTGCCGAGCGCGTGTATGCATTGATTTATTAGAACACTACAATCAAGTTCTTTATTTTACTAGTGGTGTTGCCGGCCCCAGCACCGTGCCCGGCGGGGTGACCCGCTGTAGTGGTGTTGCATTTAATCCAAAATTATTAATACCGCGATAAACAAGCCCGGCATTATAAGGATTGCATGGTGGGATTGTTTGACCAAACACACGCCCGAGAGACAACGGGCCCATGATCGGTGTACCGGGACCAAAATATCCACTGGGACGAGGGACACCGTATGCATAAAGAGACCCATTGCAATAAACAGTTCCACCCCGTATACCATTCTGCATTTGGCTTGCAGCAAAAAGTCCACCGGCTAACATGGCCCCTTGATTACCATCCATTCCAAACATCGGCGCTAATAACTTAGCAATGCCTCCGATAGCAATGGCGCCGAGCATGATCCCCATCAACCCCAAAGCATAGACTTTTGGAACCCAAAATATACCTGTGGCTTCTCGCTTTTTAAGTTTTTCGATCACTTCATGAAAGACCACATCCACAGTTTGTTGGCTACGTTTAATTTCGATACCATTGACATTAATCGTTTCTTCATCGACATACATGATGTAATTTTTTTTATCGAAATATACTTTGTTGCCATCGTAGTTCATTTTAGGAAATTTGGTTTTTAAAGAAAGGTTGTTAATGGCCATTTCTTTTTTTAGTTTTTCCATCTGTTCTGATGATATATGGCGAGCTAGGACATTCAGGTAGGCATCGACGGTGACCACTCTATTAACAAACTCCGCAGTCATTTTGGCCATGGACTCGTTGGCCCCTAATGCTTTTTGTGCTGCTTGAACGTTAAAACATAGCATAACAACAAATGAAAAAATCATCGCAAATCTCATCCCTGTCCTCTCCCCTCCACAAACGCACACCAACAGATTACACAGATTACCTTGTGTCGTGATGGCCACGATTGGCTTTAACGAGCCGCTTTCTACAGAATAACGCTGTTTTATGGAAATGACTGTAATTTGGCTACGAACCTGGACCTAGGCAAGAGGCCTGCTCTCAGAATGGTACATACACATGAAAGGCAAAAAAGAACCCGCCACTTATTGGGGGGGTAAGGGCGGGTGAAGACGTGGACTATTCATACATTCCTCCCTTACCTATTTCTTTGGTAGCTGGCTGGCTGAGTTTACTCCTTAAAAACTTTGAGCCCCTGTAGCTTTGCGCGATTTCCCTTTCGGGAATCTTGCCTTTGGCAAAGAAAGGAAATTTTTATCCTGTCCTGAATACAAGAATACTACAAAGGTCGAGCTTTTCCTAAATTTTTTTATACTCTGGCTCAACTTGGGATCTCATAATAAGAAATTAGAAAAACACGGGCATATTTTAGTGTGCAATAGACTTTACGTAGATAGAAAGATCTTGAAGATCTTGAGAATCGTTACGGTCGAGTCGGCGATTATTATAATAATTATTTCTCGCAGACTCATGATCAGTGTTGCGGTGATCATGGCACTGACCAATGCAACCACCCGCCTTATAATTGCGATAATCTGTCGCTAACAACGTAGAACATTTTTGCAAAATTTGTTTGGCAGCATTAAAATAACGAGGGTTCTCATTTTTGATTTTTTTCTCATTTTTAAGACTGAATAAAACCATCTCCAATGTCTTTTGTAAAGCGACCTGATCTACATCATCAGGATAGGACTCCTTAAGTGCAGTAAATTGAAGTGCTTCTAACGCTACTTTTTTAATAAAACCCACGCTTGGCATAACAGCGATCGTCGCAACTGCTTGAGTAATATCAGTAAAATTATTAGTATGCGAAAATTGTGAACAACGATTAAAAAAATATCCCCAGTCCGATGGCGACCCTTTAAAGGCCCCCGCATTTTCAGGATAAACAGTGCAACTGGATTTCATTTTATCTTCCGTGCAGATTTCAATTTTTGTTTCTATAAAATCTAAATTATCACTTTTAGCCGCAACCGGTTTCATCACATGATTTCCAGACACACCAGGAACAACAATGTTATTGGCCTGAACACATTGAGGCATCAAAGTGATTGCACAAATAAAAAATGTGACCAATTTTTTTAACCCGGTTTTCATAACCCAACTCTAAAACTTTCCGGGTTCTTTAAAAAAAGAACCCGCCACTTATGGGGGGTAAGGGCGGGTGAAGACGTGGACTATTCATACATTCCTCCCTTACCTCATTCCTTTGGTAGCTGGCTGGCTAAGTTTAATCCTAAAACTTTTAAGCCCCTATAGCTTTGCGCGAACATCCCTTCCGGGAGTCTTGCCTTTGGCAAAGAAAGGAAATTTTTATCCTGTCCTGAATACAAGAATACTACGAAAGTCGAGTTTTCCCTAAAAATTTTTACACTTTGGATCAACTTGGGATCTCAAAATAATACGCAAGTAAACAAGTGAAAATGTTCACGAAAATATGTCAGCAAAAACTTTTGACGTTATAAAATGAAAAAACCACGAACCTTTCTTGCATAATTTTGCGAATGAAATGGGTTTTCGTCCTGGATGGACTTTTCCACAAATTGCCACCAACAAAAAAAAGAGCTCGCGCTTACGCGTAGAGCTCATTACGAAACAAATCAGTAATCAATAAGATTTGCAATGAGCTCTCCAGAGATTTATTTAGGAATTACAATATGACTACCAATAAGGATTTTCCCGCTAGATTGAAGCTTATTGTGGGAAATGAGTTTAGATAAACGCACTCCGTATTTTTGCGAAATATCTAATAGTGTATCTCCACTACGCACGACATGAACAATTTTCTGTCGTTTGTTTTTTAAAGGTACACGCGTTGCTCTCACCGTTTGGCTCGCAACAATTCGTGATTTTGCTGATGTCACCAAAGTAGCTCCGTTGCCCCCTTTTTGTGGAATACGCAAAACCTTGCCTACGTAAATTACTGATTTACGGGTTAAATCATTTACCTCAATAAGTGTAGAAAGAGAAACGCGAAAGCGGCGTGCAATCGTCGAAAGAGTATCTCCAGAGCGCACACGGTAACGTGTGTAATCATGATCCGACGCCGATACAGCTCGCTCTACAGCTACCGCCGTGGAACTTCCATCTATAGCGGCAAGAACTTGATCTTTATTCAGCTGTGACGGTACACGCACCATCACCTCACCACCGTATTTAGGAATAATCCCACGCTTAAATCCAGGATTGAGATCACGCAAGTCCTCGTAATTGAGACCCAAGCGCTGAGCTAAAGTCATAAGACTCACCGCTTTGTTGTGTTGAATTTCTTGATAATCAAGAGGCGCCATCCACTCCACATCTGTAAAACCATACTTTTCTGGGTGCTTGCCAATCATACGTGCGGCAATAAACTTCGGAATGTAGTGGACTGTTTCACGCGGAAGCTTCTTCATACGTGCCAGTTCCCAAAAATCGCGCGTGTAATACTTCATTACCAGATTTTTAACTTTATTTTCGCCCACATTGTAAGATGCGATGGCTAAGTACCATGAGCCAAACAAATGATAGAGAGCCTTTAAATATTGAGCGGCGGCCTCTGTAGAAGCAATAAAATCGCTGCGCTCATCGGTGTAGTAATCAATACGTAGACCATAGCGACGGGCCGTACCGCGAATAAACTGCCAATACCCAGACGCGCGAGCACGGGATAAAGCTCGACCATTAAAGCCTGATTCGATTAAGGCAAGATACACCAAATCTTCTGGTAGCCCGTGATTTTTTAAAACTTCTTTCATCTTTGGAACATAGCGCGTGGAACGGCCAAGGTAGCGCACCATATGCTTGCGCCCTTTACCTTGAAAATATTCTATCCAATCCTTCACTTCCTGATTGAATTCATCAGGAAGGCTGCTCATGTCACTTTCACCATCGTTTAAGTCGGCGGTTTGTGCGGTATTGCGACCCACTTGAATTGGCTTTTGATCTTCTGGACCTTCGACATAGTCATCCTGAGTCGCAGGCACATCATCGTCATTATTGGCCATTAGATTTTCGTCGGGGATATTTTCCTTATTTTGAATTTGGCTACGCGTATGAGCACAACCCACAGCAAATAAAAGTGCCATCGTCAGGAAAATTTTCTTCATCTCGCCTCCACACACTCACAACAGTGTAGCTAAGCCTGCGCCGTGTCGCAACCCCATTGAGCCTGGGATTGGATCAAAGCCCGTTTTATCAGTAAGTGCCTAAAATTGAGACATTCACCTGCCATGTATTCGAGGATACGCGCTCTCGAGGGATCATCATCTCAACTCAAACTGGACATTTCAATGGCTTTTGTCATTAATTTTTTCAGCAGTTCGAGATCTCGGGAAAAATCATTAGATTCAACCATTTGTCGTAACGCTTCGTCCGGACCAAAACCGATAGTAAAAAAACGATTCATCATCGGCTTTAGATCTGGGGAAATTTCTTTACGAACACTGGGCGGTAGTTTTTCTAACAAACGGTCGATATGCACATCGGCTCCGCCGGCGCCGACGATGTCACCGAGGACAAAGTTCACCAAATTTGTGGCATCGACGCCTAACTCCCGCCATTTTTTTTGGGTTAGCACTGTTCTTAATTTTTTAAAACGTCGCTCAAATTTTTCTAGGAGTGTTTCTTCTTTGGCAAACGTTCCACTTGCCCAAAACCCAAAGAGGACAAACAGACCACCTGATAAAGAAAACAGAACAACAAAGTCTCGAATACGTGGTGTCCACTGCTGGGGTGATGAGGGCGTCCACGCTGCTAGTGGTACTAATTCCTGTGTCTGTGGCGCCACTTCTTTATGAATGCGATCTGCTGCCAAAGTCTGTTGCCCGCTTCCGGCCAAAACATGAATAGGAAACTCTTGTGTTGATAATGTCTCGTACTTCTCCGTTTTGGGATTAAACACTGTGGTGGCAATCGCCGGGATTGTCATATCCCCTTCTTCCCGCGGAATAAGAAAAATCTCAAATTCCTTGTAGCTCGTACCATTTTTAAAAAACTGACTGTCTTTTTTAATATCATAAAGCTCGACCGATGGCGGTAGAGCTAAATTGGGAAGTTCAAATTGTTTGGCATTCCCACGGCCATCGATACGCACTTTAATTGAAAACGGTTGATGGGCAACCACCGACGCCGTTTCCATTTTCGCGGTCATCTGGAATTCCCCCACTGCTCCTGAAAACACCGCTTGCTGTGGCACCTCTGGCAGAGGCTTAACCAGAATGGGAATACTTTGCGAATCCTTTACGCTGGTTGATATTTTTCCAAAACCGGTAACGACAGAAACTTTTGCGCGATAGGGATCTATCGTGGCTTTTCCTGCCTCGATAGGAAATAATGCATAGGATGCAAGAAGCGCTTTATTATAGGGTTGCCCGTTGAGCTCCGCCGGCTGAAACGTAAGCAGTGTCGCAAGCTCTATGTCTTCTTTCCAAAAACCTTTCAGCGTGGGGTATTTTAATGTATCAATTTCGCGCACACCAGATTTGGTATAAAGATACCATGTGGATGTGATTTGCTCACCTTTATACGCCGTTGTTTTGTCGACCTCTGCGACAATGACAAATGCGTCTTTGGCATTGATAGGCGGCACCGCCTGAAAACCGGGGACACCACCGCCGCCAAATTGTCTTTGCAGTAAACGGTTAAAAGCCTCCTCCATACGATCGATATTTTCAAAAGGGTCACTACCAAAACCGCCACCAGTAAAACTGTCATCATCACCGAAAGGACCATTCCCACGCGGACGATTGCGCCGTGATTGTTGCGCTTGGCTCGCATTAAGTACGGTTAAATGCGCCCCGTTTAACTTGCGGCTGCTGCCAGCCACACTGATGGACGCGGGCGGAACCACCAGCACTCCCACTTTTTCCGCCGCATACTGATACGTGTACATGTGCGTGCGTATAGATTTAAACTCTAATTTTCCTTGGGCGTTCATACCTGTGGTGGAATTAATTCTTTGCCCTTGCGATTGGCCTAAAAAACGCGCCCCTTCAATTTGCGGTGGCTGTGGTGTGGTCACATCCACTTCTTGATCAGAAGTCACCTCAATAACTACAGTAAAGGGTTCTCCCTCGCCAATAGTGTTTGGAGACACAAGAAGACGTGTTTCAATATCGTTTTCGCCCGCCCATGCGAAAGGTGGCACATAAAAGCCCATGAACAGCAGCACAAGAAGTGTTGCCGGAAAATGCCAATTTGTATACCGCTTACCACTCTTTATCTTTTGGTTCACTTTTCTTTCCTTTCCGCTCCATCTTTGCACGAATACCCTGCTCTTGCTCTTTGAGCTCTTCCATGATGCGTTTTAAATCTTCGGGAGACATGTATTTAGCATCAAAGCCTTGCTGCTTTTTCTTATCTTTTTTATCACCTTGGTTTTTCTGCTGATCTTTCTGCTCCTGCTGTTGCGATTGAGCGTCCTTATTTTTTTGATCGTCGTTTTGATCAGAATCCCCCTCACCTTCGCCTTCGCCTTTTTGCTTGTCCTGCTGATTCTTGTCGTTAGACTTTCCTTTCCCTTTACCCTGACCACCGGCAAACATAAGTTCGATATTGGTTTTGATTTCTTTAGACTCGGGCATAATGGCCAAAGCATTTTGATATGCCGCTAAGGCTTCGTCTATCTTTCCCATAAACTGGTAAGCCACACCTAGATTGTATTCCACTGCAAAGAAAAGCGTTTGGTACTCGGCAAGCTCTTTGCGGGCAACATAATTGGGGAGTTGTTTTTTTAAGCCCTCGGCGATTTCTTGATAAATTTTGACGGCTTTTTCTTCCTGTGCGAGGACTTGCAAAGTAGAGGCAATATTAAACTGAAGCCACAGATCATCGGGGTGCTCGGCTGTGAGTCCAATAAACTGATCTAAAGCTTCCGTTTTTTTATCCGCTCGTAAATTTACCACACCACCATTGTTATTATAAATTAGTCTCAAGTCCCGTGAATAATACTGCGTAGGATCAATAAAAGACTTTACATCCCAGGCAATGGCGCTACTAGACACGTAATGAAACAACAGCCCAAGTAATAACAATCTACAACATATATAAATATTAAAAGGTCCTTTTATGTATTTCATACTGGAAACCGACCTTTCCATTTTTCTTTGCGTTTTTTGCGTGTCACGATAAAGAGCTCAAAGCAAGCAAACAGAAGCGCCAGCACCAATACATACTGATAAAGTTCGTTATAGCTTGTGGTGACGGTAGAATCGAATTCTGATTTTTCGAGAAGATCTAGGTCTTCGACAAGAGAAGACATTTGGCTTCCTCCAAACGTCACATGATAAAAACTACCTTTACCCACCTTGGCAAGCTCTCGTAAAAATTCGCCATTTACTTTTGAGACCACCACCTGATTACTTTTATCTTTAAGATACGACATTAAGTTTCCGCGACCATCGCGCAGAGCAATTTTTCCTCCTGTCGCTGTCCCAAAAGCCATGACAAAAATACGAATCCCCGAATCGGCAAGTTCTTTCGCAGCTGCCTCGGCGCCCTTTTCGTGATCTTCGCCGTCACTAATCACCAGCACCACTTTGGTAACATGCGACTCCTCATCTTCTGTACCACCGCGCGCAAATGCATCTTTTGCCTCTTGTAAGGCTTTGGCAATATCTGTTCCTTGGCTTTCCACACTCTCAGGAGATAAACCTTCGACAAACATTTTAAGTGCTGATTTATCCACAGTCAGGGGTGAGAGTAAAACCGACGATCCTGCAAAAGCAATAAGTCCCACTTTATCGCCACTGAGTTTGTCTAACAAATGCATGACTTCTTTTTTTGCATGATCAAGTCGCGACGGGCGCACATCTTCTGCTTGCATACTACGCGATACATCGATCGCAATCATAAGCTCAAGTCCCAAACTTTTGACTTCCTTTTTACCCTCGCCCATCTGTGGTCGTGCCAGCGAAACAATAAAGCCAATTAAAGCCAACGAAAGAAAAAACACTTTTAAAAATGACCGGGCCTGGGAAAAACTATCAAGCAAAAAGGGTGCTAAGCGCGTACCGAAATTTTGTTGCGTCACACGCTTCCAACGCAGCCAAAATATATAAAAAATACCAATGAGAAGAGGTACAAATAACAGCAAGAGTAAATATTGGGGGCTTTCAAAACGAAACATTAAATCCCCCTCCTCAATACGGTAAGTTGTAGCACGCCCGCTAACACATAAAGAAGTACCGCCCACCACAAAGGCTCTTGAAAAAGTTCTTTATACTTTACAAACCGATCGACATCGATTTTGGTTTTTTCTAATCGATCGATTTCTGAGAACACACTCTCTAATGTTTTCGTATCAGTTGCCCGGAAAAATTTTCCGCCCGTTTCCTCAGCCATCTGGGTGAGCAGTTCGACATTTACAGAACTATGGATTGGCTGATACCGTTTTTGCATACGTCCAAAAATATCTGGAGTATAGACAGGTAGCTGGGCATCGCCATCTTTCCCCGCACCAATAGTGTATATTTTGATACCATAACCCTTGGCAATACGAAGTGCTGTCAACGGATCGATAAGTCCCGTATTATTTTCCCCATCGGTTAAAAGAATAATCACTTTCGATTTGGCATCGGAATCTTTAAGACGCGCACACGCATTGGCAAGGGCAACCCCGATTGCCGTACCCATTTTAATATTGCGCGAGGTTTTAATCTTCGCCACATTATCCAGTAATAGCTGATAATCTAAAGTTAATGGTACGCGCGTGTACGCCTCACCAGAAAACACCACGGCTCCAATCCGATCGCTCACACGTTTTTTTATAAAATCTTCGATTGTTTTTTTCGAAGACTCCAAGCGATTGATCGGTTTCATATCCTCGATCAACATACTCTCGGAAACATCAAGGGTGACCATAATATCGATCCCCTCTATATTACGCTTTACTTTTTCGTCGGCTTTTTGTGGGCGCGCTAATGCGAGCACAGCAAATACGCAAGTCATTATTTTTAAAACATCAGGAAAGTATTTTAAACGCACACGCCATGTCGTCGCCAATTCTTTAAAATAAATCGCACCAAAACGAACATAGCCACGCTTAGGACCACCAGACCACAATAGCCATCCTAAAAATGCAACAAACGGTAGCAAAAATAAAAACGCCCATGGGCTAAGCCATAAACTCATCGTGCCACTCCACGGTTTTTATATTTCCACACACTGTCCACCGCTTGACTTGCAATATGGGTCAGCTGCTCACAGTCTTGTGACGACATTTTTTCGTAAGAGGACTGGGCGCGATCTAACTCCGCCAATGCCTGACGCAAAGGAAGACGAAAACGGTGGTAATCGTTTTTGGCTTTTTGGCGAATCTCACCTAGCGTTTGTCGAGTTGACCATGTCGTCGCCGGCACTATAAACTCGCGCAAGAGAAACATCCGCACATGTTCATTCAAAGCCGCAATATAATTTTGCACCTGCCCTGGCTGCCAGTCGCTACGCGAGGAAAATAAAACACCACGTTTAAGCAAGCGTAGATCCTTTTGGAACTGATGATACGAACCCATCGGACTTTGAAATTTACGAATATTTTTTTCTAAATTGCGTTTTTGTATACGATGACGCAAAAAAATGGCGAGCCAACCCATTAACACCATGGCCATGATAAAGCCCATGAAGAAAATCCACATCGGCCACGGCATCGGCATGGCACCAATGGGCCCATACGGCGCCTTGGGAGGATTCTGGGTGTCGAGAATAGACGCCACATTGAGCTCCATAGGCTGTGAGATAAAACCCTGGCCGCTTGAATCAACAAACTCGAGAAAAGGAAATTGCGACTTCATCGCACGGTAAGCGGTCGCTTCGTATGTTAGTTTGTTTTCACCAAGCTCGAGAGGCTTTAGCAAGACAACTGCATAATCAAAATTTTCGGCTAATTTTATTTTTACCGGTGGTTTTAAAGTTAAGGTGACACCTTCACTATTTTGTTTGCTCTCCGTCGTACCTGCTAATGCATTGCCATTGCATGACAGGGTAAAAATCTCTCCCACGGTATAACCCGAGGGGTTTTTCGGTGGCGTGGTGATTTGGCATTGCCACTCGGGGAGATTGGGTTTTTCCACTTTCGTTTCGAGTGTTGGCATCAACCGATCCTTTTACGAAAATACTGAATCAATGGATCCATAAAATTATCGCCGTTTTCGACTTGAACGTTATCCACCCGTGTTTTTTTAAATTCTCCCTCGCGTTTAGCAAGTAAAGATTTATAATCGTCAAACACCGCCTTACGAAACGATGACGAGCCGGTATCCACTGTGGTAATCGTCTCACTTTCTGGATCATAAAGATCGATCAACCCTAAGTTAGGAATATGCGCTTCTGCCTCGTCGTTCACCGTAACCGTAACCACCTCGTGTTTTCGCGATAATTTTTTTAAAGCATTACCAAAAGGTTGTTCAGTTAAAAAATCGGACATAATAAAAATAGTGGAGCGTTTTTTTAAAATTCCCAATAAATATTCTGCCACCACATCGATACGCGTTTCCTGAGAGTTGGGTTGGTGGTAATAAAGATCGCGCAATAATCTTTGGATATGACCGCGACCTTTTTTGGGGGGCACAAAATGTTCAACCTGATTAGAAAAAAGAAGAAGTCCTACATTGTCGTTGTTTTTAGAGGCCGCAAACCCCAAAAGGCCGGCGAGGTGTGTGGCCACCTCACCCTTGAGATAATTTTTGGAGCCAAACACCATCGAACCGCTCACATCGACGGCTAGAATGAGGGTCAACTCCCGCTCTTCTTCGTATTTTTTAATATAGGTTTTTCCAGTTCGCGCCGTTAAATTCCACGAAATAGTGCGCACATCATCACCGGGAACATATTCTCGAAAATCGGAAAAGGTCATCCCCTGCCCCTTAAAGGCCGAATGGTACTGACCAGCGAAAGTGGAATTGACAAGCTTTCGCGTATTGATTTCGAGAAGTTTAATTTTTTTTAAAATCTCGGGAGGTAGCGACAAACTAAGGTACCTCCACCTGGCCGAGGAGATCACTGATCACTTGATCACTCTTGATATTTTCTGCTTCGGCTTCGAAAGAAAGAATCAAACGATGGCGGAGGACATTGTAGGCCACAGCTTTAACATCGTCAGCTGTTACAAATCCGCGTTTTTGTAAAAAGGCGTGCGCTTTTGCTGCACGCACAAGACTGATGGTTGCACGCGGGGAACCGCCCACTTGAATCAAATCATCCAACTGTCCCAAACCATACTCCATCGGCTTTCGTGTCGCCATCACCAAATCAACAATGTAGGTTTGTACTTTGTTATCAACATAAACCATATCCACTACAGACCTTGCCTTTAAAAGCTCTTCTTTGCTAATAACCGCTGACATGATCGGTTGGTTATCCGTACCCATGCGGTTCATGATTTCAATTTCATCGGCCTTGTTAGGATAATCGACAATAATCTTGAACATAAAACGATCCATCTGTGCTTCAGGAAGAGGATACGTGCCTTCTTGCTCTAAGGGGTTTTGCGTTGCCAGCACAAGAAATGGGTTTTCTAATTTATACGTTTTATCGCCAATCGTGACTTGGCGCTCAGCCATACACTCTAAAAGTGCACTTTGTACTTTGGCTGGCGCACGATTGATCTCATCCGCCAATAGAATATTCGTGAAGATCGGTCCAATCTTAGGAGAAAACTCCCCTGTCTTGGGATTAAAAATCATCGTCCCGATAAGATCCGAAGGCAGAAGATCTGGAGTAAACTGCACCCGTTGAAAGTGGAGTGAGATGGCTTTTGCCACTGACGAAATGGTTAAAGTTTTAGCAAGCCCCGGCACCCCCTCTAAAAGAACATGCCCGCCGGTGAGAAGCCCCATCAAAATACCTTCGATCATCTCGCGTTGACCGACAACAACCTTGGATACCTCTTGAAACATTTTATCGATGAATTGGCTTTCTTTTTGTATTGATGCATTTAATGTTGCTAAGTCTAAACTCATTTTTTCCCTCGCGTGTGATGAATCCAACTTGGCCCTGCCCTCATGGCGGCCCCGTTTTAAAATAGCTTACTGGTATGTGTTCAATGTGAAGTACGTTTGCAGAGCTTCATTGTTTCAAAGTGAACACGTACCCTCCTATTGTTTATTTTGCTCCCTGCAGAATCAACTATTTTGCATAGATCGGAAGTGATATTGCCGCACAGAGCAAGCAATATAAAACCTTGCCTTCATTTTAATATTTTCTCTATTCTTGCGTCAGCATGATCAGATCTCACTCGCAGGATTTTATACGCGAACGACTGTGGCTCACGCTTGGTAGCGCCACCTTACTTTGCATGCTTATTTTTTATATGGCTGTGGGTGCCCATGCCTTTTACATCGTAGGTCCAGCTATTTTATTTTTTTTGGCTCTGACTCAATTCCCGCATATCTATCTTTGGATGAACAATATTGAGGCAGAGCACGGCCCCCAACTTCAAAGGCTCCTTAAAGTTGCCAAGAATATGTGCATTAATGATCCACCACATTTTGTCGTCAGCTCGCATGCACCCACCAACGATAATATTTTTTTTCTCGCCAGTGGCCGTGCCCATTGGTTCATCGCCGCTCCTGAATTTTTAGAAAAGCTTACTGATCAAGAGATTGAATATATCTTACGAGTGCAACAGGAACTTTTTTCGCAAAAAGTTCTCCAACGCGCCTCCCTCCTGTCCGCGTTACAATATTTTTTGCGCTTCTTTCCATGGACCCATCAGCGCGGTAGTGAACTCGCTTTTTACAGTTATGATGACAACCCCGCATGGCTGCGTTTCTTATACACCTATGCACAACGCCGTAAACTTTCTCAACGACTACCCTTTTATTTTGTCCCCAATGCTTTACTACCTGTGTTGACCAATTATTCTGATACTCGTTATTACTCTCTTTACGTTTTCTTGCGTGACCAGTGGCTCACGCGCACCAAAGAAGACTTCACCCTTCAGGAGGACCCATGACTAGCGAAATACCTCAGCGCGTAGAAGCGTCTTTTTCCACATTGCTCTATTCTTTAGGCTCAGCTGCAGCCATGTCTTTGGGACTGGCCCCCAACCCGCAAACCAATAAAACAGAAATCAACTTAACTGTGGCCCAGTTTAATATCGATATGCTGGAAGTGTTAGAAAAGAAAACTACCGGCAATCTCTCGAAAGAAGAGACCGATTTTTTAAAACACCTCTTGGCGGATCTCCGCATGAAGTACGTGGAGATAGCAGGACAGCAAAAAAAATAAATCCCGTTGGCTCGCTGGACCCCACACCATTAACCCCACATATCATGGGCCTCTTTGTCGTGCAGACCTTTTAAAAAGGGGACAAACTCCCCAACACATTAAACACGTCTTTAGAGCGCCTATTTAAACTCCTGTTGAGATCCTGGAGATACGCGCTACAATGTTTTTATAAACAAAAGACTATCTTGAGTGTTACTCAATGGAGTTCTGCTATGAAAAATTTCATCGTCTCTTTGGCCTTCCTACTTTTTATTTTTGCCTGTTCCACACAAAAAAATGCCAACAATAATGGTCGTGGGTGGTACAACAACATGCACCGACTCTCGGCGGACTTATCCTCTCTAACACCTGTCCTCTACGCTCAGGAAAAATATTATAACCCGAACAATCTCGACTTTTTAAAAGACAAGGTTGCTGATATGGCCGACGGCGCCAGTGAAATTCTTCATGATACTACGGCACCAAAGGACCCCATCATCGCGTTTGCGGCTCAACAGCTCGAACAAGACCTCAGAACTTCGTCAGCTTTTGTTAAGGTCGGAAATCTACAACCTGCACGCACCATTCTCAGTCAGGTTGGCAACTATTGTATATCCTGTCACACGCGCAGCGACCGCGGCACACAAAATTTCTCGTCTCTCACTGCCCCCGAACTGGAAGGACTTAACTCTTGGCAAAAAAGTCAGTTTCATTTGGTGAATCGCCAGTATCAAACGGCTTACAACGAAATTTTTCAAACATTTTCACAAAAGAAAAATGCATCTTATGATTTTCATGGATGGCTCTCGACTGTTTATAAAAATTTGGCGGTCATTATTCGTGTACGTGAAGACTTAAAGCAAGCGCAAACATTTATTGAAGCTTTATTAAATGATACGAGCCTACCTTATTATATCCGTCATGATGCCGGTGCTTGGCTCAAAAGCATTAAGGCTTGGCGCACAGAATCTTCGGTAAAAAACAATGCGGCGAAAGTCAATTTAGCAGAAGTTAAAAAATTGATCGCACAAGCCAAAAAAGAACCTTATACACAAAGACAATCTGGCCTCATTATTTATCTACGGGCTTCAGGAATTTTACACCAATTATTGGAGAAAACCAGCTCGAGCTCTTATCCCGAAACCTTGTACTATGCTGGAATTGTTGCAGAAGCACTTAAAAAAATAGACCTCTGGCGCTTGGGCGAACACTACTTTGAAACTTGCATTCACACCACACCCCACACTCTATTGGCGGAGCAGTGCTATGCTCAAATGGAGTGGGCCATCCAACAAGAAAACCCCCTTTCGTATATGAACCCTGATTACGCTCAAGTCTTAGTAAAGAAAATGGAAGATCTCAAAGCTTTAGCGACTATTGTAAATGAGCCGGACAGCATGCGCCGCAAACACGACATGAAGATGTTCGACTCGAAATAAAAAGTATAGCGCGGTTTTTATTAGGACACACAAAAAGTGTGTCTCCTTTTGAGACAAAGCCAAAATCCTTTATGCCTCTCCTAAAGTCTAGTGTTACGATAGCCTTTATATGTAGACGTATCCTGATAACACAACATGGAGAGCTTTTATGGAAATCACCGAAGTTAAAATCTACCCAGTCAATGAGGATCGTCTTAAAGCCTATGTCACGATCACACTCAACAATTGCTTTGTTGTTCGCGATCTAAAGGTCATTCTCGGTAATGACGGCCTTTTTGTTGCCATGCCTAGTAAAAAACGAAAAGACGGGCAATTTCGCGATATTGCCCACCCATTAAACCAAGAAACCCGAGAAATGATTGAAAACGCTGTTTTCAAAGAATATAAAAAGGAGATCGAGTCGATGGGGCAATCCCTCGACAAGATTGATTCTAAACGCCTCGGGTAATTAGTCACTGCCCTTGGTGGACCGGGGCCCCTGCAAGCTTCGCCATGGATGGGGAAGCAAAGCCCTCTCGTTATAGGCGTATGCCACAAAAAAAACTCTTCCAACTAATGCATAAATTTTAAGCCACTCTACCACTCATCCGTTACTAAATCTTAAAGTATAACTTTATTGATTCTTGATAATTCTACACCGCAGCTCATATCTCCCCCATGACATCACTCTTTTCTTTTGATATTGGCTAAGCTTCATTATTTTTCCGCAACAGCATATAGCGTTGCGTTTTTTTAGAGGAGTTCCCATGAAAATTGCCTTTTTATTAATCACCATTATCAGCCAAATGGCCTTTGCCAAGGGCCCCCAGTACCTATCGAACACAATCTCAGAAGCAGGTTACTCTGGCCGCAATAACGTTTATGCAAGCATTATCCCCTACGGTGGTGGTGTGGGCTTTAGTGGTGCCTATGAACTTATGAAAACAGATAGTTTTGGTTATGGCGTAGGAGTTACTGTCTTACCAAAAAAGGAAGATAGCAATTACCAACTCGCTGGCTTAACAGCAATCGGTGGTAATGTTCGCTTCCATTTTCCTATAGAATTTTTCGATTTTTATGCATCCCCTGGTTTAAATTTGATGATAATGAAGATTCCTGGAAATACGGAGTGGAAAGATGAAACCACTCTCGGAGCCTCCTTCGCATTAGGCGCTTTGGCGCAAATCAACCATGCTTTTGCCCTGGGGATTGAGTCGACGTTCTTTCACCCCTGGTTTAATAAAGAAAGCTACTTGAGTTCACGTGTATACTTTTTTAATACGGCAATCACTGCTCGCGTTAGTTTTTAGTTTCAACAAAGAAAGCTTCCGACAGGTATTCTGGGAGACAGCCTGTCGGGGCCTCAAGCATTAAATCTATTGGTTGTATATAAATTGCCTGCGTGGCCCCCACTTAACTACGCGGAGCGCAAATGCCTAGAATTCTCAGTGTTTCTCTCTAGAAACTCTTGATTTCAGTGGCGATTTTCACTAACTTTTGAAGTTCGTAATTCTGCTGGGGTATCGCCAAGTTGGTAAGGCAATGGATTTTGATTCCATCATTCGCAGGTTCGAGTCCTGCTACCCCATCCATTTTTCCTTCTCGGAAAATGGATAAAAAGCAAAACTACAAAAGAGTCCCTATAAAGTAACAATATTCAGAATAATGTTCACTCAAGGGAGTAGGATCATGGCGACTGTCAGCATTCAAGAATACGAAAAGGCTCTAAAAACCCTCAGGGAGGCCCTTGATCTTTATAATAAAGAACAGGATCCAAAGCTACAAAGCGTAATTCGCGATGGCCTGATTCAGCGCTTTGAGTTTTGTATTGAGTTAGCATGGAAAACTTCCTTAAAAACTCTTGGTCTTACCAATCGCCCACCTAAGCCGGCTATCCGAGACATGGCTCAAGGTGGTCTAGTTGATGATGTTGATCTTTGGTTCTGCTTTGTTGATGCAAGAAATAAAAGTTCACACACCTACGATGAAGAGATTGCAAAAGAGGTTTTATCATCGGTCATTCAATTTTTGCCTGAGGGAGAAAGACTTTGCAAAGCTCTCCAGTCGCGATGAAATTTGGCTTAACTGAAAAAGAACTCCACATCCTGGATGATCTTTTAATCAAACCTCTAAAAAAGTATTCCGCACAAGTATGGATCTTTGGCTCTAGGGCACGCGGCACCTACTCCAAATTCTCTGATATCGATATTTTATTTGCCCTACCCAACGAGAAAAATTACCCACAGAGTTTTCTATTTCAAATCAAAGACGCTCTTGAGTCATCAGACCTTCCTTACAAGGTGGATGTGGTTAATGAAAAAGATCTAGCAAACAGCTATAGAGCTAATGTTCTAAAAGAACGCATTCTGCTTTAATGGTTCTAATCTAGCGCAGAAGAGTTAAAGTTTTCCAATAAGAATTTGTTTGCCTCTACTACATACAGTGTCGATTTATCTTTTCACTCCCAAAGTCAGCACTTAAACGCATCTTCGGAAACTCATTTAGAATTTCCCTTGCTAGAAAACAAGTGCCAACCAACAAATCAATTTCCTTAGTACTGGTATGTGGCAATGAGTTGGAATAAAAAATTTCAACTCATTGCTAGAACCCATCTCATAAACAGGAGCGTAACGAGAAGGTTTTATAAAGTTTAAATCGAGGCACGACGCGAAAGCCTAGTAGAGCTAGGCTGACAAGGAGTAACGAAGAATTAACCTTTATAAAAGAATCGCAGTAGCTCCTATTTACGAGATGGGTTCTGGACTACGGGCGTATTCACCTTGCCGCAAGTTATTGAATTTTAGATACACTCAGCAGGCCTAACTGTTGTGCTTAATACATTGTCCCACTACATTAGCCTAGGGCGCCTGCCTTTTGCAAAAAAAATCAATTACAATCAGACTATTATGAAGAGTTTGTTCTTATTTTTGCTACTTTTTTCTCATTCTGTTCTTTGTTTTGCTAAAGATATCAAGCTTGATAAACAAAGAGCCACCCTTCTCGATTCTTTACGTCTCCAGTGCTTAAAAAATTTTGAAGACGAAAAGAAAGATGTACAAAAAAAGTGGTGTGATTGCATCTTAGAATACCATCAAAAATATACTGATGATAAGGGCGTACAAATCCTTATCGAGATCTATGGCGGCTCAAACAAGTACGCCACACCTAACATTACTGACGACATCAGTACCTTCTTAAATAACGATGCCGATATTGTAGAAAAATGTGAAAAAAATCCGAAGTGGCTCAAAAAATGAAGTTCGCATTTTTAACTCTCTTCTCTTTACTGCTCATTGCCACTCCTCTTTGTCTTGCGGACGAGATCGATGGAAGCGACCTTGGCGTATCAGAAATCGTCGTCAGTGAAAAATCCACTCCCCCAGCCCCACATGAAATGGGTGTTTTGCCTATCAACTCCTGCATCACGAGTGACTATGGCTTGCGGCGCGTGGCGCGCATGAAGCGTCGTGGAGCTCATTTACACACAGGCATAGATTTACGAACTAAAGGAGATGTCCCACTCAAATCCTTTATGAACGGTGTTGTGGAAAGCACAAGTGACTCGCTCTTTGATTGCACTCAAAAAGACCGAAGAGGTAGAAGAAAAATAGGAAAATGCTCCCATGCAACCTCTAAATGCGGAAAATATGTAGAGGTTAAACATCGAGATGGCCTTTACAGCCTTTATTGCCATCTATCAAAAGTAAATGTTCATGCAGGTCAAGAGGTCACCACAGAGACCGTTATTGCCATAAGTGGTCAAAGTGGTGATGCTAAGAATAACCCCCATCTACATTTCTCCCTTAAAACGATTGCTGGTTTTGCAGGTAATCACTCTATCGACCCGAAACCTTTTCTCCCTTCTATCGGAATGTGCGATTAAAATAACAAAGCCCCTGCAATCACCTATTTAGCCTGCTCCAGGCATAATAGTGACTCTCCCCCAAGCGTAAATCCTGGACATAAGGCCTGTCGATGCCCCACTTACCTTTGATCTATAAGCCGTTAATACTTAGGTCATTCGAGGATGACTATGCGAAATGTTTTGATAATACTTTTTTTATCATTAATATTTTTAACGGTGCCAAGTGCTGCAGAAATTAGTCGTCTCATTCTGATACATGAGTTAATTACGAGTGACATTACCTCTTTTTCTTAATTTAGCACGAATTCTGACAGCTAAGCTTTGGTCCCCTACTAGTGGCTTGCGCCAAAGCCCAAGGAAAAAATAACCTTACCCACATCCGATAACCTACGCTTTCTTGAGATAGAATCACGTCGATGTCTTAAAACCAAACAGTTGCTTTACATTGATACACTCTTTTCGACTTAAACAACTCTACTTTTAAGATGGCTTGGCACTTTTTTTGATTACTATTCTTAACGGAGGTTACAAATGGTCAGGATTTCGTTACTTAGCATTGTTTTGTTTATGACAACTGCGACTTCTATCGCTGAAATAAAAAATTATTCTTTGTTTACCAAAAGAGATCACCATCAATGGTGTAGCCCTTCATCGCGCACAAAACTTTCTAGACAGTGTTTGGCTCTTAGTTCTCAAGTCGCCTCAGCCGTAGGTTCATGTAATGCAAGCTGCTACTTAAGTTTGTTTCAGCATGAAACTGGCTGCAGAGCAAACTTGCATCAGCGTCGAGGACAGGCAGGAAATGCCCATGCGGGTTACGGAATATGCTCACTTGAAGCAAGTCCAGCCATTCGAAGAGCCAACAGACGTGGCCGAAATTGTGCAAATATAGGTTCAGTAGGCAACCAAATCCGATGCTGTAGAGATATTATGATCAAAACAAGAGGAAGATATTTTGGGCCAGTAAACAGAGGAAAGGTTCCTTTATGCAGATAAAAAAATATATGCTTTTTTTTATAATCAATACTGTGTGTGCTGCTGGTAGCTTGGCTGCACCCTTAACTGATAGCGATATCATTACATACTTTACTGAGGGCAATTACACTTTAGATAAAAAAGTGTCTACTGGATCATTACAAGAGTGTGGAGACGGCATGTTTACTCTTGAAGGTAATATAGAAAATATTATTTTGGGTCCTTATCATGGATTTAGTTTAGCCCCATCAATCAGAGTTGATAATGCCGATATCCCAGAAGAAAAAAAACAACATTGCATATATAAAGTTAGTGAAGACGCACAAATAAAAGATGGTAAATTATATTTATTTTTTGAAGAAGAAAAAGTTTGTAAAAACAAATCCGTTCACATTTTGACCAAAACAGCACAAGTAGAGCAAGGCTTAATAATTTTAAACTCATTACAAACGGGTGAAAACCCTACAAGATTTAGTTGCCAGTGGACTTTGAAAAAATCAAAAACAATAAAAAAATAAATTTTCTATTGTTTTAATTCTTGCGGATCATACCAACCGCCGCCAAGGGCTTGGTACAAATTGACGAGCGCAATCATCTGGTCTTTTTTAACTTCCACAAGTTCAATTTGCGACTCCAATGCATCTCGACGAGTTAATAACGCTTCCACATAATCCACACGCGCCGCTTTAAATAAAATAGTAGAAATATCTATAGAATCTTTTAAAGCCGCTACCTGACGGGATTTGAGTTCGTATATTTTTTCTAAGTTTTTAATTTTCGCCAACTGATTCACCACATCTGTATACGCCGTGATCAGGGTTTTCTCATAATCATACACTGCTTGGATCTGTTTAGAATTTGCAGAAAAGTAATCGGCTTTAATAGCCATTCGATTTAACAAAGGTGCGGTAAGGTTAGCCGCCACTCCATAAAAAACCGAATCTGGCGAGGCAAATAAATGTTTCGAATTAAACGACTGATAACCTAATCCTGCATCTATGCTTAACGAAGGATAAAAACGCGCTTTGGCCACTTTTACATCTAGTTCCGCCGCTTTTAACGCCAGCTCTGCACGCTTCACATCTGTGCGATTATCAAGAAGTTGCGCTGGCACACCCGTGTGAATTTGATAAGGGACAAGATCAATAAAATCTGTTGAATGGCGGGCAATCGGTTGGGGGTAGCGTCCAACAAGAACATTCAATCTGTTTTCGGTAATAATCACCCGCTGTTGAAGATCATATTGACGGCTTTGGTTTTTTAAAACTTCTGCTTCAAAACGTTTAACGGCAAGTGATGTGACCCGCGCCGCCTGTTGTTGAATGCGAACAAGCTTTAAACCTTCTTTTAAAATTTCGATGTTATTATTAACGATCTCCAGCTGCTTATCTAAAGCCATTAGCTCGTAGTAGGTGCTAGAAATCTCGGCGACGAGACGAGTAATTATAAAATTTCGACCATCAACCGACGATAAGTATTTAAAAAATGCCGCTTTAGTGGCATTTCGCAATTTTTTCCAAATATCCACTTCCCATGTTGCCACCAAACCCAACTGATAAAGTGGCAGTTTTTCTGGAACTACTTTTCCCGGTTCGTATTCCGATGTGGCATCACTCACCCCTTGGCTTGTGTATTTACCCACTTTCTCAAGTCCCGCTTTACCAGAAAAACCCATTTTTGGAAGATACTCCCCTTTACGGGCCATAATTTCGTATTCGGCAATATTCACTTCTTGAGTAAAAATATTTAATTCCTGATTGCTATCTAACGCTTGATCAATGAGGCCGCGCAGTTGACCATCGACAAAAAAATCTTTCCATTGTTTTTTGGCCGAACTCTCTTTGGTTGTACCTTCAATCGATGTTTTATTTGTTAAGGGCACATTTTCTTGTGAGGACCAGGCAATTTTATCTTGCTTATCAAAATCAGGGTAGGCATTAGGTACTGCCTTATTGGCGTCATGCTTTTTCATCAGAGGTAGCGTCGGTGCGCAACTGACCACAAATGCAAGTAAAACAAAATAAGAGACTATTTTTTTAAAAAAATAATTAACCATGATGCGTGTCCCCTTCAGTCAGTGGACTTTCCTCCTCATCTCGAACCAGAGATTTTCCTTGCGCGAGAGTGCCGAAAATATAATATAAACCCGGTACAATAACCACCCCGAAAATAGTCCCAAATAACATACCACCCAAAGAGGCAGCGCCAATGGTGCGATTACCCACGGCTCCTGGACCTGTCGATACAATTAACGGTATCAAACCGGCAATAAACGCAAACGAAGTCATAAGGATGGGGCGAAACCGCACTTTTCCGCCTTCGATGGCCGCCTCCAGCACACTCATTCCCTGTTCTTGTTTTTGCCGTGCAAACTCCACAATCAGTACCGCATTTTTACCTAAAAGTCCGACGAGCATGATCAGCCCCACCTGGGCATAAATATCGTTGGCTACGCCAAGAAGTTTTAACAATAAAAAGGAGCCGAAAATTCCTGGCGGTAATGAGAACATCACCGCAAAAGGAACAATGAAACTTTCATATTGTGCTGACAGCACCAAATAGACGAAGAAAAGAACAATCGCGAAAATAATGAGAGCTTCGTTACCACGTTGTGCCTCATCGTAAGACAACCCTTCCCATGCAACGTCGTATCCTCGTGGAAATGTCTTTTTGGCAACGTCTTTAACCGCACGAATGGCATCACCGCTGGTGTACCCCGGTGCTGGGTTGGCGCGAATAGCCGATGATGTATAGAGGTTGTAGCGTGTGATTTCGTTAGGTCCTTGACGCTTACGCATTTTCATAAATGACGAGTAAGGAACCATTTCGTCACGATTATTTTTAACGTAATAGTTCATTAAATCAGTTGGCAAACGACGAAACTCCGGGAGGGACTGCGTATACACACGGAAAAATTGGTTAAACCGCACAAAACCTTGCTCAAAGGTACTACCGATCAAAATATCCAGATTTTCCATGGCAGCACCAATCGTCACTCCTTTTTGCATGGCGAGATTGTTATCAATAAGCAGTTCATACTGAGGAAAATTAGCCGAATAAAATGTAAACAGACCGGTAAGCTCTGGACGCTTTTTTAAATTTCGCATGAACTCCTTATTGATTTTATCGAACTCATGATAATCGACCGTTGGGTTTTTATCGATCATACGAAAAGAAATCCCTCCCGCAGCTCCATAACCAGGAACCGCTGGTGGTTCGAAAAATTCCACTACCGCTCCGAGCTCTTTACTTTTTTCTTCGAGCTTCTCAATAATTTCTTGTACTGATTCTTTACGTTCACTCCAATCTTTTAAGCTGATCAAGCAGGTTCCCGCATTAGATCCCCGTCCCTCGGTTAAGATTTCGTAACCCGCAAGAGAAGATACTGAGTCCACGCCTTCCACATGTTCGGCAATTTCTTGCAAGCGTCGAGCAACAGCATTGGTTTTTTCTAGAGTCGAACCGGGAGGTGTCTGAATAATTGCATAAATCATCGCCTGATCTTCGTTTGGCACAAAACCCGCTGGAACAATGCTATTCATAAAGAAAATTCCCACAGAAAAAACAATAAGAACTGCTGCCGTAATCCAACGTTTGGTAACAATTTTTTTAACAAAATTAATATATGTTTCTGTACCCCACTCAAAATGACGATTAAAACGATCCAAGAAAATGGTAATCGGATTATGACTCTTTTTATTGTGTGGTTCGTGCTTTTTAAGAATCATGGCCGTGAGCACCGGGGTAAGAGTGAGTGCCACAACCCCAGATAATACAATGGAACTTGCCATCGTAATTGAGAACTGTCGATAGAAAATCCCCACAGGTCCCGACATAAATGCCACAGGCACAAATACCGACGTCATAAGTAAGGTAATCGCAATAACCGCACCACTGATCTCACCTAAAACTTTTTGCACCGCACGATACGGCGATAAATGTTCTTCGGCCATCTTGGCGTGAACCGCCTCCACCACCACGATGGCATCATCGACCACGATACCGATAGCAAGAACAAGTGCAAATAATGTAATCAAGTTAATTGTTAAACCAAATGCCTGCATAAAAATAAATGCACCGATCAAAGAAACTGGAACCGCAATGGTTGGAATCAATGTCGAGCGCCAATCTCCGAGAAACACAAACACCACAATCGCCACCAGGACGAAGGCTTCAAACAGGGTATGTAAAACCTTTTCTATCGAGGCATCGAGAAAGCTGGAAACGTCATAACTGATTTTATATTTCATTCCAGGTGGAAAAGTATCTTTTTCCAGTTCTTTCAGTTTTTCTTTGACCCGCTCGATGACCAAGTTCGCATTACTGCCGTAGGTTTGTTTTAAAACAATCGCTGCGGAAGGATGTCCATCCACGTCGGAGTAAATATCGAAGAACTCACTGCCGAGTTCCACTTCGCCAATGTTTTTTAAATAAAGACTCTCTCCGTTGGGATTGGCCCGAATAATAATGTTCTCATACTCCTCGGGCAGATTAAATCGTCCTTTATATGCAAGCACATATTCCAACGACTGCGACGTTTTTCCCGAACTTTGCCCGATACGACCTGGACGACCAATCACGCTCTGTTCGTTGATAGCGTCCATCACTTCTCGTGTGGAAACATTATAAGCACGCATCTTATCTGGGTTTAACCAAATACGCATAGCATACTGACGAGTTCCAAGAATCTTACCAAGCGCAATACCTTTCGTACGGCGAATCTCAGGTAAAAGATTGGTGTTGGCAAAGTTATACAGAAATTTTTCGTCGGCCTGTTTGTCGGTACTATAAAGATTGATGTACATCAGCATACTCGGTTGAATAAACTGAACAATCACCCCTTCGCGCTGAACAAGTGGCGGCAATTGATTGATCACCTGATCCACCCTGGTTTTTGTCTGCACCATGGCGACGTTGGGATCCATATCTAAATCAAAAACGACCGTAATGGTCCCCTCCCCAGCGCTGGTCGCATCAGAAATGATATATCTCATCCCGGGAACACCGTTAATGGCACGCTCGAGAGGAATAAGAGTGGAATCCACCAGCACTTCAGCACTGGCACCAGGAAACGCGACAAAGATAAGGACCTGAGGTGGTGCAATTTGCGGAAACTGTGAGGTTGGTAGTGTGGTGATGGCCAAGAAACCGACAAACACAATGAGGACAGATAAGACAATAGCTAGAACTGGCCTATGAAGAAACTTTGTAAACATTTTTTTAGCTCCCACGAACAGAGTTAGATTCTACTGCACCCTGTTTTCGTTTCCTCATCACAAAAGATTGATACAAACAAGAGAGAACATAGGCGTAAAACCTATTTAACAGGCAAATCAATATTGCCCATGGCTTTAGCTGGCTCTATAAAATCCGGCTCAATTTTTTGCCCTTGTTCTACTTTACCAATCCCTTCGAGGATAATCTTTTCATTTTCTTTTAAGCCAGAGGTCACCACAAAGAGATGTGGTACCTCTTCGCCTACTACGATTTCACGTTGCTGGACTTGGTTTTTTGCATTCACCACGTAAACGTATTTTTTATCTAAAATCTCAAAAGTTGATTTTTGTGGAATCACCAAAACATCTTCTAAAGGTTCTGTCACCAGAACCTTTCCGGTTTCTCCATGGCGAAGAAGACTTTCCGGATTGGGAAACGTGGCTCGAAAAGGCACGTTGCCAGTTTCATTATTGAAATCGGCCTCGATGGTATCGATCTTACCTTTTTCGGCAAAAAGTTTTCCGTTAGCCATAACTAATTGAACATTCAAAAGACTCCCGTCGGCTTTTTTATGAGCCATAAAATTAAGATAATCCGCCTCAGACACATTAAAATAAACCCACATTTGGCTGTTATCAGACAGTGTGGTTAAAAGCTCCCCTTCTTCTACTAAGCTACCGAGTCGCACGCGGAAGCGATCCATCATTCCCGTAAAAGGTGCCTTAATCATTGTAAAATTTAAGTGAATTTGGGCAAGATCAAGTTCCGCCTTTGCTTTATCGAGACGCGCTTTTGCAAGCGCCAGCTCATTCGCCGATACCACCTTTTGCTTAAACAGACTATTTGTATTTTTATACTCAATGTTGGCAAGATCATACTCGGCTTTTCTCTTTTTAAGTTCGGCCTCGTTGATCGTTGGCATGATCTGAAACATGCTATCATCTTTATTGACGACTTGACCTTCATCGACAAAGATTTTTTGTAAGTAACCTCTTTCGATGGCGCGAATCTCAATATGCTGAATGGCACGAATTTGTGCAACGTATTCGCGGTTAACCGTAACCGTTGTTTTCCACGGACTGGTGACCATCAACTTCGTACTTTCTTTATGTTTTTCGGATTCGCAACCGACCGCCCCACAGAGAAGGAGTATGCTAAAGAGGGTTTTCAAAGTGCTGTTTAATTTTTTGTGTGTATTCATTGTATTCATCGCATCGTCATTCTTCAAATCGAGCATTTAGGTGGTCTATTACCTAATCCATTTTTACGTCTTATAACCGTCTCATGTTAAACGCTTATTATAAAACGCACCATTCGTGTCTCCTGCTATTACTACGCAATAATCTAAAGTTCTATTGTTTTTTTACATTTCTTTCTATGTTTTAAAACACTTCGGCTCCTTATTTCTAATTCTGTACTCAGTGATTTGTTTATTCCATGAATCTTGTGTGGAAAAATCTCCAAATACTGTTTTTAATACCTATTTTGTGCTCTGATTTTGTACTCTGATCTCGTGTTTCGTTTCGCCTCAGTCCAATGTGTTGAATTGAGAAGAACTCAAGTTTTCCAAAAAAACCACGATAGGGATAAAGGCTGCTGACGCTTTGTCGGGCACTAAATATTTTAAAACCCGACAAAACGTCAGCAGCCTTTATATACCGGCAATAACGACTCTCGACCTAGTATTGTAATTGGTCGAGATCTCATGAAGCGGTTGGCTTTTAAAAGAAGACTCTTGTGAGATGGTTTTTTTCATTGAGCGTTAATAAAAAATTATATTTTGAGAAACTCGATTCTAGTCTTGGAGGCGTAATGACATAGACGATTTATTTTCTATATTTCTTGATCCATTTTATTTTTATGAAACACTAAAACAACTAAAACAAGGAGGTTTCGAATATGATACCTATTAGGTATTTAAATCTTTTAGCTGCTGGTGCCCTAGCGTTGACAGGTGCAGCCTGTAGCAGCGGTGGTGGCGGTAGCACAGCCGCATCAACATACACCCTTTCTGGGACACTCGATCCCGGGCAAAGCAGTAGCAGCTTTGAAGGCATGACACCTGCTTCAAAAGCAGTGGACCTTAGTTTCTTAGGAATTCACACGCTTTCGCGTACACAGTGCTCTGATGGATACTATTACAGCGTGTATTGCGTGAGCTTTTCCACACCGCCGGTTGCTGCGGAAGGAAATGTGGACTGTACCAATGGCGGGGCTTTCTCCGTATCAGGTCTTCCATTAAGTGAGCCCATCGGTTGCTTTGTACGTCGTTATGATAGCGATAGTTCAACGACCGGGACTAATGTCGGTGCCATTGAGATTCCAGCCAACAACTTAAACGGTAGCACGGATACGATCGTATCCAGTGGTAACGTCTCTTTGTCTGTCAGCATTGACTCAAGTGGTACGATTACGGCTCAAGTCCAGTCTGGTGGATCGAATATCGATACCGGTGGAGACACTTCTACCGACTCAGCCTTTACAGCTAGTAACATGAACGGCGTTTGGTCTTTAACTTGCGATTCGCAAAATGGTGGTACTAACTTTACCCCAGGTCTTTGCAAATGCTTTCTTGGTGAAGATGCTTACTCAAGCCATTACAGCAACAAAGAGCAATGCTTGAATGACCCGAACGGTGCCGGTGCCGCTCTTACGGGTACCATTGGTATGGGTATTGGCTTGTACATCCACGAAGCTACAGCGAATACAACCATTCCTTTGGATAACAATGGTAGTATCGCCAGTGGCTCGACGATCAAAGCGATCAGTATTTGGGGTACCAGCGGAACTCCAGGAAACTATGTATCGCTTAAAACAGGTGGTGAAGGTGTAACCAATCTCGGTGGTGCCATCACTTGGTCCACATCGCCTGCCGACCCGACAACAGCCATCGCCTGGACATCGGGAAGTGTTACTATTAATGATCATCAGTCCCACAGTGTAACATTCACTGTTCCAGCGCTCTCCAATGCCAACACGAAAACGCATAGCCAATGGATGAGCTGGATTGCGAGCTTAGTGACTGCAGCTGAGGGCGGTGGTTTTGCATGTTCACGCGGACCTAGTGATGCCTATGCACACTACACGCAAACGGGTACCGGACTTGCTAGTAATATTGAATGTGCCAATGAAGTGCTTGAAGCTCTCAGAGATGGTAGCCCATATACACTTCCACGCATGTACATTCATCCGTTTTGCAACAACAATGGTTGCTTGATCAGCACGGATGCAAATGACAATGCTAACCCATACTACAGTGCTAATGCGTTTAACGCCGCTCATCTCGAGTTTGAAAACTGGAAATTAAACTACAGTACAAGCGCTTGGGCAAGCACAGACAATAACTCTTCTGTTGCTCCCGCCTCTGGTTTAGATGCCGGTATTGGTGTTGGTCCTGGATCTCGTTTTGTGTTTGAGCCTCTTATCACCAACGCTAAAGGTGCAGGCTTTAAACAACGTAGCGAGAACGAACAGCATTATGAGTGTGGATCTGGCACGCCACAGAACGACTGGCAAGTACAGGATGCAAACTGCAACGTACAATCTGGTGAGTTCTATGAGCTTGTTTGCCACGTGGCTGAAGAGCTTGCGATCAAGTTTATTGGTACATCGTCCCCAATGGACGTGGTGTTTAACCAATTACAAACTCCAGTATCCGCTCGCCTTATTAAACACACTGGAAGCGGAACCACAGAAGTGACTCCCGCAACCTCTGGTGGCGTGATCGCTTTATGTAAAGCCAAAGCCGGAAGCGGTGGCGGTACTTTCATGGCCAAAGCGACAAAGCAGTAATCTTTTTTCTGATATTACAAAACGCCAAAAGCCCAGTCACAACTGGGCTTTTTTTATTATTATTTTTCGCAGATTGTCTCTATTAACACAGGGGCATTCATTTGACTTCCGACTATACATGTTTAAATGCATCTATAACTAAATCTACTTTCATGTAGTTTTGTAATGACCAGCCTACAATTTTACGTTTGTAGAGATTCATAACTGTCGTTTTTTTAACTTTGCTGAGATTTTATTCAACGATACTATTTTTTAGCGACTGTGTTTTCTCTGCATTTGGTTCCTTCTCTTAGGTCCCATGCATGTCGTTTATTTGCAGATGGCAGTTTTCGGGTCTTTTGCACAGAGATAAGCTTTTATCACTACATTTTCTTGTTTTTGTTTTTTAGCTTCCGTCTCAGCGTTGTCTGCGCGGGCTTTCAGTTCAGCTATCTCTTTATCTTTTTCAGCTTTGACCGAGGCAATATCTCTCGAATGCTTCTCAGACGCGCTAAAAAGCTCTGTAATGCGTTTGTTGAGTTCCTTGAAGGCTTGGATGACTGGAGCAACGAGGACCGCGTAATCAACCTTTTTGTAGCCAGTATTTGAGTCTTCGATGACGGCAGTAGGGAATTGTTTTTCAACGTCTTGAGCAATCACACCTATGGCATGGTCTCCAGGGCTTTGAGATTTTTCATTCCAATCAAACTCAACTCCGCGAAGAGACAAGATTTTTTCAAGTGAGTTATCAATCTCTTGGACGTTTGTTTTGAGACGAATATCAGATGAACAGTTAGTCCCACCAGAGCCGTTACCAAGAGTACAATCTGTTGAACCTTGCACTCGGAGATTACCAACGACGTGAAGTTTTTCAGAGGGGCCAGTTGTACCTATGCCGACGTTGCCCTGAATAATTGCACCGTTCGATGGTGAAGTTGTGGATACATAACTTGTGCCGATAGAAAGGCCTCCATTTACGCCAAGAGCTGTACTGAACTGAAAATTAGCAGCTAGGTGATTCCAAAAAAGTTGTTGGTAGTTTCCGCCGGCAAAGTCACCAAATAGAAGATTCGAATCATCTGTTACAGTGCTTGCCCCTTGGTTGATTAATAGGCCTTGGCCTGCTATCGATAGCTTCCACAAAGGATTCGTCGTCCCAATTCCGACGATTGGAACGACGGTTTCAGCACGAAAAACTAAGACCTTTTTTAAGTCATTGAGATTCGTAGAAAATCGAATCCCATCAATGCCTTAACAAAGTTTTTAATAACCAAGGCTCCGTGATTTTGGAGTCATTCACATTACTCGATTTTCCTCTGTTTTCTTCTATTTTCGGCCCGTTTTAGGCCACAGCAAGTGCCGAAGATCATTTTCTTCGGAATGTGCTAAGTGATCGCTTTTACGAACGCGTCACAAATCAATTGACTGATCTTCAGTCACAAAACCAACAATTTTAACCAGGAGTTATCCATGAACTTTCAAAGCGCATTAGAAAATTTAGCAAAAGTATTTATCGGTTTTTATATTGCCTGTGCGTGCGCCGGACGTGCTGACATCCCACTCAAGTTAATCACTCAGATGAGAGCCCAGGCTCTTGCAGGAGCAACTTCAAGCTGGGGCTGTCCGTCTATAAATAAAAATGCTTGCAAGGAGTACAACCCAAAAAACTACAAATGAAATTTGTGCCAAACCCGTAGGACACAATTTTTCAATAGAATCAACAAGTTACCGCTCGCCAAACCTGTGATATATTGATATAGAGAAAGTGAGGACTTTTATGACTAAATTAGGCGTTCCCAAAAAAGGAGCCGTTGCAAGATTGCGAAAGCTCTATAATGAGCGGAGAGAGAAAACTCTCACTGCTATCCGTGAAAAACAAAATGAGAAAGTCGAAAAAACTACAGAAGCTCCGGTCAAAAAAATTGCCAAGAGCAATCACGATTTGGAGTCTATGTAGTGATTCAAAAGTTTTCTGCTCTTGAGGATTATACTAAAAAGCAAAAGCCCATTGGTTTTTTTGCTGATACTACAATTTTGTTTTCTGCCTCTCATCCTTCGGATATTTTTAATACTGAATCTGAAAAAGCGTTTGAAATCCTCGCAGACTATTCGGTACCAACATTTGCAAGTGTCAATGTGAGAGCCGAGTTTCTAGAAAATCATCGCCGCGCTTATATTGCTGACTCACTCGTTGATTTTCTTGAAGACAATGAGAAAAAGCTAGCTGGTCCTCTGTTATTGAAACTGCAAACTCATAGGAAGAGTCACAGAAAAAAGGTCGATGAGGGGCGCAGCACCAAACTCGATCTCAACCAGATTAAATCATTTAGACTTGCGCTGTCAGAATTCGCTCTTGAAAATCGCAATGGCTGGGAGATTCTCTGCCAAGACTACCTAAAGCCCCAACTGACACCTGTCTGGGATGAAACACAAATTGAATTTGATTTGAACTTTATCTCCACTCGCGCGAACGATCTCTCACCTTTTCTCGATAAGCTCCCTAGTTGGGAACGAGCTGTTGAAATTATGGGTGAATATGGGATCGCATCTGCTGACGCAATGATTTTGAACATGTTTTTGTGTTCTAAAATTCCTGCACTCTTAACTTCCGATCTTGAGCTTGCGGCCTGTGCTGCAAGAGAGTCTCGCGGAGAAAAATATATTTTTGTTCCTGACTCGTCGATAGAAGTTTGACTCAGGTCAAAAGCGGCTATCTGAAATACTTAACTTCTAAAAAAGCGGATGCAGTTGCGGCATCACTTTTCTGAGTCGTCTGGACGGCTGACAACAAAAAAACAAGATCGTGTCGTCGTCGGCATTGTAAGCAGTAAGCATTCGCGCCACATAGCAAAGTGGTGGCGAGATAAGGCCAATCTCAAATCTGCGTATTTTTTCTTCTGGAATTTGGCAAAGACTTGCTGCCTCACTAAGACTGAGGCCAGCCTTTAGTCTTTGTGTCCACAGTACCCAAGCTACTCTCATTCTTAGAATCCATCGGCTACTCATGCTGTCCTCCTCAAGACCAAATCCCAAATTCAAAACGATTACCATGTGTGTCTGTTACTCATGGTAATCTAAAATTCATAATTAAATCCATGTCAATACGTGGATTATCAAAAGTTCCAAAGAAAGAGATTCTGGTCATCCAAGACGAACTTTCTGACCTTGGAAAAAAGCTTCAGAAGAGACGAAAAGATTTAGGCTACACTCAAGAATCATTCTCAGAAGAAATGGACATCAATGTTAACTCGGTCAAATACATCGAACAAGGGCGTAGGATACCAAGTCTTCCAATGCTCCTGCGGCTGGTTCGCGCTCTAAAGCTCAAACTGACCGTTGAGCCACGCAAATAGATACTCAAAACACTCGTGTTCGGATATCCGATCAATTTTTTCATTTTATAAAAACCAAATAAAATTCGTTAATTGCACGACCGCCTTGGTTCTATCGGCCCTGTAATCTTTACTTTGATCGCAAATGCGATCACTTTTGTTTAACCCACATTCACTATATTTTTCAGGGAGTTAACAAAAAACCACCCCCACAGACCCTAATTTGTGATCGCGTTTGCGATCATTTTCATGCTTCACAAATTTGCATATTTTTGCAGCATATACTATAAACCCTCCGTGATTACGCGGAGTTGATGCGCGGCGAAATGGTCGCAAAACTTCTGGCCCCTCCCTTGCTCAATGGGAAATCGTTTCCGCACCAATCACGACCTTCGGGGGAAGGAGGGGGCCACGATGTCATACAAAGTTCTTTTAGCCGATGATGAGTCCATCGCTCTTGAAACAGCAAAGTTTAATCTTGCTGGATTGAAGGATGTCGAACTCACCACAGCAAACTCCGGTGTTGAGGCACTCAAAATCATCAAAGCAAATCCAACGGCCTTTGCCGTCATTGTCGTGGACTTTAATATGCCAGACAGAGATGGCGCGACCCTCATCAAAGAAATTCTAGCGATCAATCCTAAGTCTCAAATTTTTGTCTACTCCGGCGATTACTCTCGTGAGGCGCTCAAGCGCAGCTACGACGCTGGAGCGTCTGATTTTTTAGAAAAAGAAATCTCTCCAGAGTTTTTGAGAACTAAAATCGAAGCCGCTTGCAAAAAATGGGAAGAAACCGTTGCGACCTTTCAGTCACCGATCTCTGACGAAAACTCAGTGGTGATCGCAAAAATTAAAATGGTGGGACGGTCTCGCTCTCTTGCAGAGCTTTCCGCAACGGTGCAAATTGCCGCCAATTCAAGCTGCAATGTTTTGATTCATGGAGAGTCTGGCACTGGTAAAGAACTTGTGGCGAGAGCCCTTCATGAAAGCTCTAGCCGCAGAGGTCAAACTTTTGTTCCAATCAATGTCGCTGCTATCCCAGAAAATTTGATTGAAAGCGATCTGTTTGGTCATGTTCGAGGGGCTTTCACCGGAGCTGATCGAGATAAAATCGGCAAGCTTGAATTTGCACATAACGGGACTGTTTTTCTTGATGAGATTGGCGACCTCAAGCCAGAACTTCAAGTTAAGCTCCTTCGATTTTTACAAGAAGGTGAAATCCACCCTGTTGGCGGTAACAAATCTAAACAAGTGAATGTCAGAGTCGTCGCTGCATCTCATGTAAATCTCGAAGAAGCCGTTGCGAACGGCAAATTCAGAGAAGATTTATACTACAGACTTAATGTCTTGAAGCTTTTTATTCCACCTCTGCGCAGCCGCCCCGAGGATATTCAGCCAATGGTGGCTCACTTTCAAAACCAGTTCGGTGGCGAGAAGAAAAACATCTTGATGAAAACCATTCGTTATCTTGAGAGATACCCTTGGCCCGGCAACGTGCGCGAACTTGAAAATGAGATGGAGCGTTTAATGACAATGGTTCCTTCGGACACCATTGAGCCCACTCACTTGAGCGCAAAATTTTTCCAGAACATCACAGGAACGCCAGCTTGCGTGAATGATCTCCCATATTCAGAGTTCATCACGCATCTGGAACAAATGGAGCGAGACTACTTGCTCGCAAATCTTGCCAAAGGTGGGACTCTTCGAGAGTCAGCCAAACATTGGATGAAGGCACCGTACACGACCATTTATGGCCGTATGAAAAAACTAAACTTAATAAACTCTTTAAACGGAGGGGGAACAAATGAAGAAGCAATATTCTAAACAAATAGTAACACTACTGTCGATTTTGGCAACAGTTGGAACTGTCCACGCGGAATCAGGAATGGTTCAAGTTGATGTCAGTCCAGATAAAAGCGAAATCATCCGTGGTCTTGTTAGCATCGGGGCCATCAAGCCACTTCAAGAAGAAAATTGGTATGAGATCAACCACGAACTCTTGAATGAATTAAAAGTCAGCCGAAGCGTTGAGGTTCAAAACTCACAGAAGCGCATAGTTGATATGCTCCAAAAACTTGTTGGCCCAAATACTGAGGTATCACAAGCTCAGCTCCTCAATGCAAGAATGTCCAGTCAAGACTACCCAGGGGTGTCGAAATAATGCGCAAAGTGGTTTTAGCATTTTTTGTATTTCTCGTTGTTGGAGGAATTTTGATTACTCAACTGAAAAATCAAAAGCAATCAAGCTCATTCACCTATGTAATAACAGAAACATCTGGGCCGACTTCATTTGATCCGCTCGAAGCAGACAACACAAGCAACTTGCCTCCTGCCCGAATGATTTATGCAACTCCACTTGAGGCATCAGATGAGAGTCAGTTGACAAGTCGAGTGCTGTCCTCCTTCACTTACAACACCAAAACAAAACTTTTAGAGTGGACCGTAAAAGACGGATTACAATTTGAAGACGGCGCACCTATCACCGCTGATGAGATTGCTTTCGCGGTGGCTAGAATGGCGTTTAGTCGACCAAAATTTCCTGTCATCAAAAGCATTGCAGGTCTCAATCAGTGGCTTGAAACAAAGAATGGCTTAAAAACCTATCCTGCGGGTCTTCGCATCGAAGGAAATAAAATTTTTATTTCCTTCGATGAAGAGGTAGATCACCCCATGTTTCGATTTTGTCTTGAGCTTTTTTCAATTATCCCAAAAAGGTGCGTTGATCTAAATAACGGCAAAATTAATTGCGACAAGATACCAGCCAGTGGCCACTATCGCTTGGAAAATACCAATACCAATGAGCTTGTGTTTGTAAAACGAAATGACTCAAAAATTGGAGGCCTAAATACTCCAAAGAAAATTACTTTTAAATATCTCTCTCCTGAGTCTTTTGCTTCGCAAGTAGATGCGGTTCTTGGTGACAATGTTGTTGTTGCAGGAAATGAGCTTCAGTATTCAGTTGAAACTATCAAAATGCTTACCGCTCAGAAAAGTCTAAAGCATTTGCCTGCATCTCGCTTTGCAACAATACAACTAAATCAAAACACTGAAGCGTTTAAGGACAAGAACTGTCGTCTTTATTTTGCAAATATTTTTAGACAGGTAAACTATGAAATTACCAATCAACCCATCGAGTCTAGCATTTTTACCAAGGTACTTCTAGCTTATGAGTCCCTCTCCGACATGAATAACACCTATAGCTTGACCGAGAAAGAAATTGAAAAATGTAAAAAACATTTTCAAGAATCAAAAATAAAATGGGGGTACTCTGAATCAGAAAAAGGTGGATTATTTTTTCAGGTCTTGACGAAGACATTTGAACGGTTGAATGCTCCGATTACTACACCAATAGTGTTTAAAAATAGAGCTGATCACTCCAGCGCATACGCGGCAGCTACAGTGGACATATTTAATGCTGGCTCTGGTTTTTGGGCGCTGGACCCATCTGGAGATTTAAAAATGCTTTTTACTCCAAAGCTGCACAAAGCACTTGAGCCAATCACTGAGGATAAAAATCTTCAGGACCTCTTGGCAAAAATTGATGGAAGCAAAGAGTCCTTTGCAAAAGTGAATCGTTATCTGTTTCAAGACGCCAAATTTAACATTTACACTCATCCTAGACGATTTTTTGTTGCAAAAGACCGCGAGACTTTAGCCGAACTACCCTTTGCGGTTACTTCACCTGCCCCATGGCAGGTTTTCAAGGTTCAATAAAAATGAATAGGCAAACCTCACAACTTTTTTTAGAGAGCTTTGTCACGCAGTTAAAAGATCGTGGACAACTGCCAAATAAAATTGAAGTGAGTGCAATTGGTGGGACAACTATCGCAAATGCCTACGACCAACCTGGGGAATTTGTTATTTCTGAGTTTGTTTTTACTGGGATGGCACCTGATCCATCGCTGGCAGTTCTTAAAGCTCTTGTCGAAAAAATTGAACGATCTGCTTATGCAAACGGGTACAAAAGTGAATTGCCTGCTTGTAAGACAACGAGATCAGATGGTTTTGCCGCTTATCCAGTTCGTGCCGCAAAAAAATCATCCGAACAAGCAAGGCAAAATGCCTATCACGAAGCAGTTGAGCGGTATGTTTGGGCAACTTGGTGGGATGATGCCAATGTCAAGCATGCCACAAATGCCGTAGAGACAGAAAAGCTCTCTCTAGCGTCGGCAGACTTGATAAGCGAACTACGAAAGACCGTGCCTCTAAAAAGTTTGTTTTCTTTGACTCCAGAGGTTCAGAACTCTGCTAGTCAGACCACTATAGTTTTCGCTGAACTTGAGTCTGGCGGCCATATTTCTGGCGGTGCATGTGGCCCGAGTTCTGATCAAGAGACAACTTTGTATCGAGGACTCTGTGAGCTTGTTAGACATGGAATTACTGTTCATCATTTTAACGAGACAAAAGCATCACCAAAATCATTCTATGAAAAGCGACTTCACTTTTTTGCTTTTGACCCAAGGGGGCGAGAACTTCTGCAAAGCCGATTGACCGCTGGTGGAACAACAAGCATTGTTTTACCAAGACTCGCAATTGATGAAGAGATTCCCCATGATTTGAGTGATTTAGTTTATGTTCATCGCTGCTATTTTGAAAATCAGCCGCCATTTGTTGGTGGTGAACTGGAGCGCTTTTGCTTATAAAGAAACTGCGCTACTACTTTTGCCGAAGGTCTTTGGGAATTTTCTCATTGGCCGTTCTTTTTTTGAGCGGTCTTTCATTTTTAATTTTTGACTACTACTTATCTTCAGTTGGTCAAGAAATCATGAGTAGCTGGATCAAGTCTGAAGCCGTCGAAATACAAGAGGGAAATCTCCTCACCAGCATCACGAAAAATCAGCGGGTTTTGTTTTCATCTCAATTTGTTAAAGGGACAAAGCTCATCGACACCACCTCGGGAAAACAAAATGAGCTCATTGCCTTCGGCAGTGAATTTGAGCCGCTTGAAAACTTCCCGACTGACATTGGTAAGCTGTCCATTCATCCAAATGGGTTTTTGCGCAAACAAACTTTTTACCGAGTTCCATCGAACACAAACTTGATTTTAGTTTCGGAGATTCGCTCAGATATTTTAACTCGCGCCTTCTTTGGCCTAATCGCAATCTTTATTGGATTTTTAGTTTTCTTATTTGCCGCCATTAGAAAACTTGAGACACGGGAAATTGAACTGCGCGAAAAAATTCTCATCGAAAAAAACAGGTCCGAGGCAGCGGCAAATGAAAAGAAAATCGCTCTAGGCGAACTTGCAGCTCGTTTAGCTCACGATATTCGCTCACCTCTAAACACTCTGGAATCCGTATCGACTTCGTTGCTTTCCACGGAGACTGAACAAGAACGTCTCTTTAAGAAGGCCATTCAGCGAATTCGCGAGATTTCTAGCGAGATCATGCAGACCTACAAGGTTCAAGCAAATGACAGATCCAACGAAACTCAAAAAGCAGAGCCCTATCTTCTGGTTTCTCTTGTTGATGACCTGATAGAAGAAAAAAGACACCAATACAAAGATTCACCAGTGATGCTTAGGCTCAACTATGACCAGACCTCAGGCATGGCAATTTCAAATCTTATCGCTGGAGATTTTAAGCGTCATATTTCAAACCTAATCGACAACGCTGCTGAAGCTACGGACCTCAAAGGCAACATTGAAATCTCTGTCACGAGCAATGACCAGTTTTCGGTCATTCAGGTCAGTGACAATGGCAAAGGTATCCCTCAAGACAAACTTTCTCGCATTGGCGAAAAAGGTTTTACCTTTGGCAAAGAGAATGGGTCAGGACTCGGCCTCTACTATTTAAAAAAATCAATCCAAGATCAAGGCGGCATTTTTGAACTTGAATCGCAAGAAAATATTGGAACCACTGTCACCGTCAAATTGCGACGATCTCAAGACGGAGTTCTCGGGCAAAGGTGCCTAGATTTAACTGGTTTTGATAAGATTTTGCTGCTGGATGATGATTTATCAGTCCACGAGGGCTGGACGCAGCGTTTTGGGGCTGTTAGTACCAAATGTACCCTTGAGCATGCATTTGATCCTGATGCAGCTTTTAGGTGGCTTAAACGACAACCAAGACATGAGCGCATCCTGCTCCTGTCAGACTTCGAGCTTCATCATAAAATAAATGGCCTTGAGTTCATTGAACAATCAAAGAACCATGTGGCCGCATCAGTTCTTGTCACCACCAATTGCTCCGACTCTTTTGTTCGCACTGAAGCCTATCGCAGTGGTGTACCTCTTTTGCCAAAGTCACTGATCTCCTCGATCCAAATTTATTAAAGACACTGATCGCGTTTACGAATTCCTGATCGCATTTAAGATCACTCAATAAAAACAGTTAAGTCTTTATCTTGATTCATAAATTTTAATTTTGTGATTTTGTTGTGATCGCAGTTGCGATCAAACGTGTTTTTTCGCTCAAAAAATCATTCCGCGATTTCCTAAATCACAACAACACCTTACGTCCGATTTCTCCGTCTTTCGGAAACTGGCACAAATGTTGTTCTAGAGGGTTCCCATAAAGCAGCTTGAGATAGCTGTCCAATGAGGGGAAGCCTTAAATGAAAAAATCAAAAAATAAAAATCCAAGTCAAACATTTCATCAATGTCCAAACTGCGGCTGCGAAGACCTACTGACCTTTGAGGTCGATGTTCTTTGCACGAAGTGCTCGTGGGATAGCCTTGAGGCTCATGTTTACGCCGGAGCACTTGATCAAGCCATTGATGATTATTTTTCTCAAAATCCAGAATTAGAAATCAACGCACGACCTACTCAAAAACTCTCCGAGATCATTGATCTCGGAGCCTAAACCTTTTCGGGGGAAATATGAACAAAGCGAAAAGCAAAAATAAACTCCGATGGATCAAAGACAAGTGCAAATCAATGCTGACCATAAAACCGAGAACCGATGACTTTACTCTTGAGGACTGGGAGCGCATCGAGCTTAAGCGCAAAGCCCAAGACATGAAGACACATTACCTACATCTACGAATGTAATCAAAGGGGGGATCAAATGAATAATATCAAACTCTGCCAAACTCCGCTCTTTACGGCCATCGACTATGGAATCGTGAGAGAAGTGCTCACTGAACTTCCAAGAGTCATGGCTCTTGTTATTGAAATGAGATTCTGGAAGCATCGCACGTCTTGCGAGATTGCGATGGAGCTAGGGGTTTCTGCCAAAAGTGTGGACCACTGGCTCTCTCAGGCAATGAAGGTCATTCGTGACCGATGCCTAAGACACCCAGAATTTTCAAGATCACGTCACCGCATGATCGAAGCAATTAGAAAATCAGCATAAAAAAGGAAATAAAATGAACACAGTAAAAATGAATCAGCAAAATCAAAAAACTGACAACAAAGTCAAAGTTCACCGCTTTGAAATCTTCAAAGGGCGAACCAATGCAATGGGGATTGTTGAAAAAGTCTCCGTTGTTGGTCACTCGACTCTCTATGAGGGCTCATCGACCTACTCAGTTTATCTTCGCACGCTTATTAAAGACATTTTTTATTTGCTGCCCGAGGAGTCAGAGGATCGTCCCCATGATTTTGTGATCTTAACGCGTGAGCCGTCGATGATTGCAGGGAAAAAATATTTCTGGAACCGCGTTGGTGCTGGAAAGCTTTTGTCGAATGAGAACGCTGGGATCATGAAGCTTGAATTTGATCTATTCGACAACGTGGAACTCTATTTGAACTATCACAATGCAACTGTCAGAGAGCTTGATTCAAATTCAAATCCGGCAGCGTAATTTTAGTTATTCGAAATCCACTATGCCAAGACCAATGCTGACCTCTGATTTTTTAATTTTTATGGAGGTTATTATGTCATCTCTGAAGAGTGACCGAGTTTTATTTTTCTCTGCGATTTTGTTAGCGGTTTTATTTGTGTATTTGCAGCCCTCGTTTGCCTATGCAGACTTTGAAGGGTCTTTGAGGAACGTCAAAACACAGATTTCAACGGTGTTTTTACCTGCGATGGCTGTGATTGGGCTACTGCTGGCTTCGTTTAGTTTTCTAACTGGCAACCCAAATAGCAAGCAGCATATCACCTATGCGCTCGTCGGAGCGGCCGTAGGTTTTGGCGCCCAGGCCATTATTGATTTTATGAGCAATGCGATTCGCTAATTTTTTTGGCTTCCGTCTTCGGGCGGGAGCCACTTTTAAGACAAGGACAATAAAATGCTTTTACGATCAAAAGTCCCACGAGCACTTGATAAAAAAACGAGAATCTTTGGATTTGAGCTTGGTGATGTGCTTCTCGTTTTTTTGTATCTGTCGATGAGTAATCTCTTGTTTGGCCAGACCAAGCTAAAGCCTCTGCTTGTTTGGGGTGGCACTACTTCGCTTGCAGCGGTACTTTATTTCGTCAAACGCGGAAAGCCCGACGGATACCTTCAGCACTACGGCGAATTTTTAGTAAGCCCATCTGTGTACTCTGCTGGAACACCAGACACCGATTATCAACCATACTTTCAAAAAAAGGAGACGACTGATGAAAATCAGGCCATTTAAGAATTTTGGTGAATTTCATGCCGAGCACAGCTTAAGTGCTCAACTCCCATACTGGGATTTTTTAGAAAATATAGTCACGCTCTCAGACGGAACACTCTGCTCAGGGCTAAAAATCAGTGGGCTTGATATTGAGACTTGGGATGAGCCACGAGTGAATCAACTCACTATGGCGGTGCGCTCAATGCTTAATGGCCTTGGCGACGGTGTTGAGGTCACTTTTGCTGTTGAGATGAACTCTGATTTTGATACCCTGATCTCTGGCCACGAAAGGCTTAAGGGGGACAATCCAGACATCGGTTGGATATCAGACGCTAGAGTTCAGTTCTTGCGTAGCCAAATGACAAATTTGGAATTGCTCAAACCAAATTTGTATTTGTTCATCTACAAGCGCTTTGACGATGGATCGAAAAAGAAAATTTCATTTTTGAAATCTCTTTTTCAATCACCTAAAAAATTCCAGGCCGTTCGCAAAGAGGAGCACGAAAAGGCTGAGAAAGATTTGATGCAAACTCAAAGCAGCATCATCGCCATGCTGAGCACCATGGGAATTGAACCGCAACCATTGAGCCAGGAAGAAGCATGGAAATTAATTTATCGGTTCTTAAATCCCAAAAGATCAATTGAGCTCTCTGCTCCCAAAGTAAGCCATGAGCATCGAGAACAGGAGTTTAATCAGCTTGAGTTAAATATTCTGCCAGAGCTGTCACAGCCTTCACCTCGGGAGCAGCTTGTTTTTTGTGACGTGATTCAGGGCTATGAGACTTTTTTCTTTGATAAGACCTATCACAGAATCATTACGCTCAAAACGATGCCAGAAGAAACTCATGCGGCAATGGTATCACGCCTAACGCAGTTGCCATTTCACTATTGGCTCGATGTTCATGTGAAAGTCCCTGAGCAATCAACAGAACTTTCTAGCCTTCAGCGGCAGCGCCGAATGGCGCACTCCATGTCGGCATCGCAAAACGGCAGAGCGACAGACCTTGAGTCCGAAGCGCAGCTTAACTCCGCTGAAGAAACCTTGCGCGAACTGATCAACACGGGCCAGAAGATTTTTTATTTTCAAACAGCACTGCTACTTCGTGCAAGCTCTGAGAATGAGCTTGAGATGATGACAAAGACGGCTTTGCAAAAATTTAGAGAACTTTCTGGCTCTGAGGGACTTGCTGAAACAGTAGCAGGTTTTAAGGCGTTTAAGACGATTTTACCTATGGGAAATGTCGCAAGTCTTAGAGCAAAGAGGGTAAAGACCGATAACCTCGCTGACTTTGTTCCGCTCTATGAGCCCTATCAGGGAAAAAAAGTCAGGCCCGTTTGTCTGTTCCATAACAGGCAATCAGGACTTGTGAGTTTTGATCCATTTGACTCGGTGAATTTGCCTAATTTTAATGCACTGGTGACTGGTTCTTCGGGCGCTGGCAAATCGTTTTTGAACAATCTAATTTTGCTTCAGTACATGACGCAAAAGCCGTTGGTGTTTGTCATCGACATCGGTGGTTCTTACGCCAAGCTTTGCGATTTTATGAAAGGTCAATATATCGAAATTGGTCCACCAAAGGAAGGAGAACTTCGTCGGGCGATCAATCCATTTCAGCTCGAAGATGGAGAAACTGTACCGTCGTCGCAAAAAATTAAATTTTTGCTCGCACTTTTAGAAAGTATGTTCACCGACACTGACGATGAAAAGTTGCAGAAGTTATCAAAAAGTCTTTTGGAAGAGATCATTGTTAAAACATATAAAAATGTTTTCGACAGCGAAGGCCGCACACCACGGATGAGCGATTTGCAGAAAATTCTTGAAGCTTCACCAGAGCGTGAGCTTCAAAATTTTGCAAAGATGCTCTACCCCTGGACCGGAGATCGCGCCTACGGAAAACTTTTAGACCGTGACAATGAACTCGATCTTAATTCCGACTTTGTGGTGTTCGACTTAAAAGGTCTTTCAAGTTACCCAGACCTTCAGGCTGTGATGATTTTGATTATTACTGACTTCATCGTCGGCAAAGTCGAATCAAAAAAGTTACTCTACTACGGACGACGCAAGCGCATCTTGATGGACGAGTGTTGGGAACTCTTAAAGAGCCGTGCGGCATCTAATGCAATGGAGTATTGGGTCAGAACTTTGAGAAAAAGTGGGAGTGGTATCACGTTTGTGACTCAAGGGCTTCCAGAAGTCGCAGCTCATCCGATTGGCTCTGCGATTCTAGGAAACACAGCGACCAAGTTTATTCTTTTGCAAAAAGGCGATCTTTCACCTGTGAGAGACATCTTGAGGCTCAATGACCAAGAGCTGTCACTCGTGTCGTCACTTCGGCAACAGAAAGGAGTTTTTTCTGAAGCCTTCATGGTGGCAAACGATGATCGCACGGTCATTCGGTCTTATCCAACACCTGCCGAGTATTGGCTAGCAACGAGTGACCGAGATGACAACAACGCCCTGGAAGAGTTTAAACAGAAACACTCCGAGATGACCATGCCAGAAATTATTTATGAGATGGCAACGCTTTATCCTAAAGGCGTTGCTGCAAGTAAGTAGGAGAAAAATTAAATATGAAAAAATCAAAATTGGTTTTTCTAAAAATATTTTTATGCACCTCAATGTTTTTTGGATCAATCAACGCAAGAGCAGATATGTGGGGAGGAGATCTTATCTATCTTGCGCAAATCCTTCAGCAGGCAATTTATCAAGTTCAGCAGTTAAAAAGTATTCTTGGCACAGGTCAAGACTCGCTGAACTTTATGAAGGACATCAACCGAGGGCTCATTGATGCCATGAGGCTTAAGGACTCGATCAATCGGACATTGAAAGGAGGAAACTTGTCCGATGTGAAAGACTTAGTTCAGCTTGCAAAAGAGCTTGAACGTGTTTACGGAAAAATCCCCATGACCTCTGAAGCTAATGCCCAGATCATGCACGACACGACTGTCGCTGAAAGTATCCAACTCCATAACGATGCTTTTCGGTACGCTGAAGACATTGACCCTGAAGCCGAGCGCATGAAAGAGTATGCTCAAATTGCAAGTCCGCAAGGAGCTGCAAAAGCAAGCGTTCAGGCGCAAGGTGTGCAAATACATGTACTCAACCAGATTCTTCGCACCAACGCAGCACTTTTAAAAGTGCAAAGCGAAAACTTGGCAATGCAAAACAGGAAATCAAAGTTTCAGTCGGAACAGTTCAGACAGCAATACACTGAACTTTCGACTTCGCTTGGCGGGGCAAAGCCAGGATTTAATTTGCCGTCTTTAAGCGGTAACTAAGCACATTTCTTCTGACCTACGCCTTCATTAAAACTAAAACAACGAAAGGCGATCAGTATGGATCATTTCGCAGCCCTCGGCTCAACTGCATTCAAAGTGCATATGGAGATGAGGAATATGTACTACCTCTTGCTGCCAATATTTTTTATGGCCTCTCTCGGACTTGTTTGGTTGCAAAATCCTGCGGGAAGCCCAGAGTTTGTGGACAAAATAAAAAGGGCTTGTGTCGCAACTCTGCTTCTTGTGGGATTCACTGAGATCACCGACATCATGCTGTTTATAACAAACGGCATTGCTGACAAGATCGACACAATGAGTGGACTTGATGCCATCATGCAAATGGCATCAGAAAAAGCAAACTCTTACACATCAAGTTCGATGACGCCAATCTTAGCTATCGACGATCTCTTGATGTCGGCTCTTTCCTATTTGTCCTACGCCGTACTTTATTTTGCAAGATTCATCATGGTGGCGATCTACCACTTTGCATGGGTGTTTTTAACCATGATGGCCCCGCTGCTGCTTTTGCTCCATGTATTCACGAGCCAAGTCACGATCAACTTGTTCAAATCCATGTTTGAAATCGCAACTTGGAAGGTGGCTTGGAGTTTACTCAGCGTGATGCTAAAAGCGCTCCCCTTTGGAACTTGGTACGCGATGGAAGGCAATTATCTCACGATCATTGTCCTAAATTTCGTAATTGCCATTTGCATGATGGGGACACCGATCCTGGTGCATTCACTCTTAAGTGGCTCGTTCACATCGTTTGTGGGTGGACTTGGAGGAGTGACAGGTGCTGTGATGCTAGGAGCTCCAGCAAAACTTGGAGCCCTAGCCACGATGGGATCAAAAGAGCTTGGTCTTATGACAGGCATGATGAAAAACGCAAACGCCAAGCTTGGACAAAGCGGAGCAAGCTTTCAATCACCACGAATGCAATCAACGCCGCAATCAATGCCAAAGACACCACCACCTATGCCGCCACCGAAGCGATAAAAGATTAAAAAACTAAAAGGAAATAAAATGATTAAAAATATTCAAAGAAAATGGTTTGAAGTATGGGGCGAGTCCGAAGCGCAAAACTCGATCCTAAAGTATTTTGTTCTTGTGCTTACAACGATTTGCACTGCCGAGCTTATTTTAATTTGCCTCTTGGCTCAAAAAAAGCCGCTCATTATTTCTGTTACCGACGAATCATCAACGCCGATTGAGCACCAGCTCCCTAATGCAAACTCGCTGATGAAAGAAATTGTGCGAGCAATTAAAGGGTATCTAAAGACTAGGAACAACTGGGACTTCAGTAATGTGGACGTAAAAGTAAAGGAGGGGGCAAATTACATTGCCCCTGATTTTCGAGATAAGTACCTCATTAAGTCCCAAGAGCAAATCCGCATTGCCAAGGAAAAGCAAGTTTCGCAAAGACTTTTTCCTGATGAGCCCGTCATCGACATGAAGCAGTCAAAGGCTTTGGTCAAAACCGAACGGGTTTTGATCGTGAATGGCCTTCATGCAGCTCAGGAAATGATTTTTGAAATTGGCTACACACTTGGCGCTCGAACTGCGGAAAACCCCGAAGGAGTTTATATCACCTCTGAAGAAGTCAAAAATCAGAACAAAAATGAGTGAGGTTAAAAATGAAAATCATTTTTATAGCATTGGCATTTTTTAGCGAAATTTCATTTGCGGCTCCGTCTCGGACTGTGCAGATGAAAGAAGGCGAAATGACGCCAATCTACGTCTCACCAAGGTTTTCAACAATTTTACAGTTTGATGCTCACCCTGAACCTGGTCTCATTGGAGACCAGGACGCCTTCAAAGTGGAGTACATGAGAAATCTTGTCGCCATCAAGCCACTCATGAGTCGAGGGAAAACAAATTTATTTATTTTTACAAAGGAGGGTCAGTTTAACTTTCAACTCATTTCATCAAACGATCACCACGACAACATTGTTTATGTCAAACGAGCTGGCAACAACGCACCAGAAAAACTTTTAACCACAGAGCGAATTGTGATGATTGATGACCTCATCACAAGACGGCTCAACAAAGTTGTTAAAAATAAAAATGCAAAACTTACCATCGAGTCAGTTGCAACACCTAAGAGCAAATCAACGCTTGTTATTAAATTTGAACTTGAGCGAAAGCAAATCGGAAAGGAAGAGCTTTTTAAGATCGCAAAAGAGAATGTTTTGATAAAACAAAAAACTACGAGTCTTTCGATTGAGAACATCTATCTTGAAAACTCTAGGCCAGAAAAAGCACTGTATCGAACAAAAGGTCTTCTTCTGCTGAGAGCCGAGAGTATTGCGCCAACTACGCCGCTTGATTTTTCTTTGGACCTTGGAAAAAACGATGTTCTCACGCTTCAGATCAAAGCTAATTTTCTAAAACGATAATTTGTTAATAAACTTAAAGGAGTAAGACCTATGGCATTCCTTAAAAAGGGCCAAGTGGCAGGCTTTTTTCTAAATCAGAAAAATCCTTACAGTAAAAAGCAAACCGTCAAGATGGGACACATCGGTGGGATTGTTGCTGCTTTAACTGTTTTTGTCATGCTGCTTGGAAATTACTATGACAACAAAGCAAAAATTGAACGCGAAAAAGCTGAGGCCGCAGCCCTTGCCGCAAGAAGCACAAGCGTTTCTGGATACCCGCAAGGATCAACGCAAAATTTTAACAGCGGCAGTGGCAATGCCGGATTTAGCTCAATACTTCCTGGACTTGGTTCTTATAAATCAAGTGCTGGTTCTGGTGGCGGGTCTCAAAATAAAGCCTCAGCCTCACAGATCATTGAACGAGGCACATCAAGCTCTGATGCTCTCCCAATAGGATCAAAGCTACAAGTTCGACTCATTGGCAGAGTTGAAAGCACAGATAGCAATAGCCCTGTCACCGCAGTTCTATTGCAAAATGCGATGAGTCCTGTGGGGGCACTGGTCATTCCAAAAGGGACCACCCTCATCGGCCAAGGCCAAATTGACCAAGGCCGTGAGCGTTTGCAGGTGCGGTTTCACACGATGGTATGGCCCGAGGGTCAGCAATTTGGTTTTTCAGGCTCAGCAATGATGGCTGATGGTTCAAGTGGACTGACTGGGGATTACTCCTCGGGGCAAATCAAGCGGCACATGGGTCAGTTTTTAGGAAGCTTCATCGGCGGTGTTGCTCAGGGGCTTAAAGATAAAACGCCAGGAAGCCAGCTCGGTCCTCCGCTTGAACCAGGAAATCTAAAAAATGGAGCACTCAATGGTGTAGCGCAAGCCTCACTCGACTACGCAAAATCATCAACTGAGCAAATGAACCAGTCAGCGGCATCAATCAAGATCAACGACGGCACCACGTTCTTACTTTATTTTGAGAAGGAGTTTCATCCATGAGTATGGATAATAAAAAGAACCCACAAAACGACGCAAGCTCATCTTATCAGCTAATGATGCTCGGAGCCCTCGGGCTTTTGGTTTTTAGCGGAAAAATCAAAGAAGCTATTCACCGCTTTTATATTGATCACTATTTGGTGATCAATTCACTGCTCTGGATCGCAATTGTAAGTGCGATTTTATTTGGAGGTATTTGGATTTGGAACAAGTTCGCTGAAAAATCGCAAGACGATGGCATCACCGAGCAAGATGATGATGCTGTTTTCTTGGGTGAAGAGGTAAAAACCGACAAAGCAGTGGCACTCAAGCAATCTTTTCGCACCATGCACGCGCAAGTGATTGGAACCACCAACGCTGGAAAAACTGAAAGCGTGATTTTGCCGATGGCCATTCAGGATATTAAAAATGGCTCAGGAGTTTTGATCATCGACGGAAAGTCTGATTCTGACTTTTTAGATAAACTCTACGCTTACGCCAAAAAATATGACCGAGCTGGGGATTTCAAAATGTTCTCCTTGGTCAATGTTCCATGCTCATCTTCGTTTAATCCTCTGAGGGGGAATACTCCACAGGAAGTGACGGAAAGGGTTTTCTCAAGTTTTAAGTTTGAGAGCGAGTATTACAAAAACATTCAGTACCGAGTGTTTTTGTCGATTGTAAGACTCATTTTTAGTCACAACGAAGTTCCAACATTTGCGCTCGTCTACAAGCTTCTAACGGATACTGAGGAGCTTAATCGCTGGGTTGAAAACTGCAAAGAAGAGCCACTCACAAAAGAACTTGCAAGGTTTTTAAAGCTCACCGAAAAAGAGCGTGAAGAACGCACAAGTGGTCTTGAGACCATGATCAGTCATTTTATCTCGGCAGAAGTAGCACCGCTTTTTCAAGAAACCGATGAGAGTATTGATTTTGCTGAAGCTCTGGCCGAGGGACAAATTTTGTATTTTCAAATCCCCACCATGCTCTTCCCGATTATGGGTGAAGCCACTGGAAAACTCATCTTGCAAGCTTTTCAGAGTGCGATTTCACGCAGACAAGTCGAGAAAGGAAAGAACTCTAAAGATACTGGAAGGTTCTTTTCGTGCATCTTGGATGACTTTCAAGACTATATCTACGAGGGGTTTGGATCGCTGCTGAACAAATCGCGCTCGGCGAATGTGGGCGTTGTGTTTTCGCATCAAGCCTTGGGCGATCTCGATAAAGTGTCCGAGGCATTTAAGAACGTGGTCCTTACAAACACAAATATCAAAGTCATTATGAGAATGAATGACCCCGATACTTGTGACCACTTTGCCAAAACTTTTGGAACCAAGACCACCACGAAGATGACTGAGAAGACGAAAAACGCCAAGGCCACAGGCGATGGAACAATCAGAGAGGTCGAGCAGTTTAATTTTCACCCCAACGAGTTCAAAAACTTAGGAACTGGTTTTGGAATCGTGAGTCTTCCGCACAGGGACGGTGTAAAGAATTTGAAAATTAAGTTTTCCATGCGGCCAAACTTAAAAACCTACGAACTTAAAAAAGTAAGAAAAAAACAACGAGAGATTGAATTTAAAACTCTGAAAAAAGCAGAAACTCAAGATCAACCAAGCAATACTTTTCTCAAAAAAGAATAGCTCAACCTTTTCATCAACGCTGACCTCCGAAGTGCTCCGCAAAAACAAAGTTTTTGGAGGTCAAATGAAATCAAATTTAATTATTTGCTCACTTGCAGCTTTGCAAGTGAGCTGCACAACGATGAGCCGCAAAACTGAAGAGAAAGTTTTGATGGGGTCAACCCAAGTTGATGTTTCCAGCGATCCAAAGTCCCAAAGTAAAAGGCCCCGCTTGAAGCCGCCGAAAATCCGCATCCGACATGTCGATGATCAGGTCAAGGATGGAGTCTTTATCCCTGCACATCTTGAGTACGAAATTCAAGAAAACTCGCGGTGGGAGGACTAAGCATGAGACTCTCGTCTAAGAATATCACAAGCCGTGATCGTATGATTTTGACCATGATGGCAAGACACGGATGCGTTTCTGCGAAGCATATTAAGAAAAACTTTTGGGAGGCCAGTGACAAAACAGACAATCACTACAGGCGCATTGGCTTTCTGAAAAAACTCAAGCTTATCGAAAACGTCTTGGGTGATGGAGGCCACCGTATTGGCTATCGCCTAACGCGAAAGGGGAAAAAATTTATGTCTTTATCGAAGAGCGATTGCACACCGAAGGTAATTCGACGAGCTTACCGAACTCCGCTCGACCACGACTACAAGCTCATCGACATCAAGCAGATTCTGGAAAAGAGTCCAATCATAAAGAACTTTAAGACAGAGGGCGAAATTCGTCATGAAATTTTGAAGGCCCATAGCAAGCTACTTCATTGGGAATCTTCGCCGCTGCTGCCAGATGCTTCTTTTGAAATTCATACACCTGATCGAACAATGAGGGTTGCCGTTGAGCTTGAAATGACGAGCAAAACCAAACGCCGTTACACGAGAATTTTTAGAAAGCACTTGCTCTCAAAACATTGGGATTTCGTCATTTACATCGCAAAGAATGACAAATTGATGAACCGCCTCATTCGCTGCTACAAGGAAATTCGTGGCAAAGACATTGAGCTGAAAATAGCAAAATCAGTGAATGGATTTTACCTTTGCACTCTGGATGAGTTCATCAAAAATCAACTTGGTACCCAACTTGTTGGAGAACAAGAAACTATTTCTCTCACGGAAATTGCGCAATTTTATGAAAAGAAAGGAGCACGCTAAAAATAAAAATGCGCAAACTGGCCCACGAATAATTGACGATTCCTGGGAGTTTCGGGTGATGGTCTCGACTATCACCCTGAGATAGTAAAAACCAGAGATCAAATTCTCAGGTAACATGCTGATTTTGAATCGAAATCCAATAAGTCCCTCGCCCGCTCCATTGCAACTGATCGCTACTTGACCACTCCCACCCTACATGCAGGCATGTTTAACGGTTGGAAGTGGTCAAGTAGCTGTTTTCATTACTCGGGCGAGGGACTTATTGGAGTAAGTTTATATTATTAAGAAAAAAGGAGAGGGGAATAAATTCAAAAGGTTCTTGGTTTGGGATTTTGATTTTTTTTGTTTTTGAATTTATCAATTGATGAACTCTAAAAGAGTTCACTTTGGTTTTTGGTCGCATCTTTCACAGTCTGCAAATTTGGTCTGGTTCATCCGTGTCTCGCGCCAACGAGCCTCGCGGCTCTTTTTGTTGTCACTCACCACGGAAACGCCCCGCAGGGGCTAGACCCAGCCCAAGCAAACTGCGCCAGCTACTCCGTTAATTTCTCCCCCCGCCCTCATTTGAGGGGCGTAAGGCGGGGGAAAATTTTTTTTGGGTAAAAAAGCTCAAAAAGCAAAAGGAGTAAACGAAGATGAACCAAGTTCAGAATCAAAAACAGAGTCCTCAGATTTACGTCGCATGTCTAGCTAGCTACCACAACGGAAAACTCCACGGTGCATGGATTGATGCAAGTCTTTGTGTTGATCACATTCAAGATGAAATCAACTCAATCTTAAAAAGTTCACCAGAGGCTTGTGCTGAAGAGTGGGCTATTCATGATTATGAGAACTTTGGTTCAATTGAGCTTAGTGAATGGACTGGCGTTGAGCGTGTGGCAGCTCTTGCAAAACTTATTGATGAACAAGGCGATGCGTTCTGCGCTTGGTATGACAGCCAAGACGGAAAGCACTTTTACACTGATGAACTCGAAGAAAAATTCTTGGAGCAATACCAAGGCAGCTATTTATCAGAAGTCGATTTTGCCGAGCAGCTTCTAGAAGACTGCGGCCAGCTCGCGGAATTGCCTGAGTGGGCCAAGAACTATTTTGATTTTGAGTCCTACGCGAGGGATCTACGCTTGTCAGGTGACTATTCCTTCGCAGAAGTGAGCGGACAGACCTACGTTTTTAATAATTTTTAGAAATGAACCCCAGCAAAGCAGGGGCATCTTATTTGAACAAAGGAATAAAAAATGTCCTTACCAAAAGTTTTAATCACCACGGAGGCCGATGAATGTCTTGATAAAATGTTAATCGAAACCAATGAGGGCTTTGAGTCTGGGCGCGTGAAAAAGACCGAGCTTTTATCTTGGATCATCACAAGGTTCTACAGAGACTCATTTACAAAAATGGTGAAAACCATTCGCACAGATCATTTTGATGAGGTGGCGCACTTGAAGGCCATCATCAAACAGGTCGAAGCTGCCAAGAAAAACGATGAGAAATTAGAGCTTGGGAAGCTGCTTGAACCACTGAAAGCGCGAGAGAAGAAACCCCAAGCTGACAAAACAACGCTGACCCCTGATGAGTAAACAAAACTTTGAAGGAGTTATCCACATGGAGAAAGAAAAAGCCATAGAGCTTTACACGATTGAGGAGGCAGCAAGCATCCTTAAAGTCAAAATATCAAGGCTTAGAAAAGCAGTTTTCAACCAAGAGGTGCGCTTTGTGAAACTGGGCGCACTGGTGCGATTTAAGAGAGCACACCTCGAAGAATGGATAGAGCGGCGCACCTTCGGCCCCGCTGCATAATTCGAGAATGAATTTTTAATTTCTAGGCCCTGTGGTATAAAGAGAGTGTTGTTACTGTTCTTTGAAAATTGAATAGAATTTTAATTGAGTAATGTGAACACTCCTTTTTCACGGGGCCTTATCTTACCGCTCTTAATCAGAGCAGAAAAGGAAGGTCCCAATGGAAATCGTCAAACGCAAAGACGGCACAAAGTATAGAGAGAAAATCTATATCGGCGGCCAAGAGTTTAAGAGTCCTTGCTTTGAGAAAAAATCCGATGCTATCGCATGGAAGAGTGTCAAGCTCGCTGAAAAAAGGCAGTTTGATGCGACAGGAGTCATGCCCGTCATGCGCCCTGTGCTTCAAGATATGAGGTTCAAAGAATTTGCCAAGTGGTGGCTTGTTCATAAAGTTGGGCCAAGATCAACTGTAAGAACTGCCGAACGCTACGAAGCGAATTTGAAAAATCATATTTATCGCTTTATCGGTGATTTGTATTTATCGCAAATTACCAGAGAGCACGCCGACCAGCTTGTTGCAAAACTTCGTGAGACAAATCACAACCCCGTCGGCACAAACCTTGTGCTTGGAGTTTTGAAGCAGATCATGAAAGAAGCTTTCAAACAGGAAAAAATCGTCAAGTACCCATTTCCTGACTACGCAAAAGTCAAAGAGCCCAAACGCGCTGACCATTATATGTCTGCCGAAGAAATTAAAAAATTTCTTGAGGTGAATAAAAATGATCCGCACTACTGGCTTTTTGTCACTGCGATGAACACGGGAATGAGACGAGGCGAACTTGCAGGTCTTTTATGGGATGCGGTGGATTTTGAAAAAGGATTTATTCACATCAAGAGACTTCGTGATCGAAATGGATTGGCTGATCGAACGAAGACCAGAAACTCACAGCGTAGAATTCCGATGAGTGATGTCGTAAAAGAAGCATTCACCGAGATGAAAAATCGAAACTGGCACCCAGAATATGTGTTTTGCACAGCCTACGGTAAACCGTTTGATGAGCAGCACATCTATTGGTATTTCCAAAGAGCACAAGCGAAAGCAGAGTTAACAAATCATTACCGTTTCCACGATCTACGGCACACGTTTGCCAGTCATTTTGTGATGAACGGGGGTAGTTTGTACGACCTGCAAAAGCTGTTGGGTCACGCGAGGTTTGAAGAAACCCAAAGATACGCACATTTGTCGCCTGAGCATCTCGCTAAAGCGGTCAATATCGTGTCGTTTGGGGGTACCCCGCCACAAACACCTTCGGAAGTTCCAGCTCCAGCAGCAGAGCAAAAAGAGGATTTGATCGCATCTGCGAACAAAAAGCCCTCATTGCGGCTGGTGGGTCCAGCGTAGAGGCGACTGTGGCCTAAAAATTCGTGGCCTAAAAGTGCAGTTTTCAAAATTGCCGAGCCGCGACTTAGGCCACCTGTAGGCCACAAAGTGAGTTTTTTAGAAATTTAGGCCACAGAATTTGAACTGAGTTTTGTGGCCTAAAAGGTCTTCGACAAGTTATGTAAACATGGTTTTCGGCGGTGAAGTTTTGATGCAAAATTTTGTTTCAAATATACCGCCGAAAACTCAAGGCCACAACAAAGTTAGGCCATCGGAAAACGCACGATGAAACGTGCGTTTATTTCGATTTGAGCATCTTCTCGATCTTGTCGAGACGAGATTTTACTTCTTCCAGTTCTTTCGTTTTCTCAGCGTTGTCTTGTTCAAGTTTCTGAATCTTTTGGTCTTTAGATGCCAGCTCACGATGAATAGCTTGGCTGTCGTCAAACCAACGATGATAAAGCTCTTTGACTGAGTTGATTAAAACGTAAGTGAAGGCAGTATAGTTCACCTGTTTGATCTCAGTGGTTTGACTGTCATTGGGATTCAATTGAACGTCTTTAGTTATAATCAGCTCTGGGGCTGTCTTTTCAACTTCCTGAGCGATAACACCCAGTTCGAGTTTATCGCTCGCAGGATGACCGCCAAGGCCGTTATACTTGAAGTAGTGAGGTCGGATGCCCAAAAGCGCGTTTAAACCTAAATCAAAAGGTTGCACGTTGTTTTTTAAGCGTTCGTCAGACACGCAGACGCCACTTGCAACACCAGCACTTGAACGCAAGCAACCTGAAGCTGAAATGTCACCAGTGACATCGAGCTTGTAAGAGGGGCTTGTATTGCCAATACCGACGTTGCCAGCGGAGGTAATTCGCATCCGCTCTTGTATTGCGGAATTATTATCAATTTTAGTTGAAAAAGCTAAAGCACCGCCGTACCCACTTGCTCCACCAGAACCATCAAGCCAACCGATAATCCTTGAGGTTATTCCATTCCCGGCATTATTCTGTGAAACAAAATCCACTGCTCCCGTTGCATCCCCAACGGAAGCAGTAGCTCTATTATTTCCAAGAACGATTGTTCCTGTGGAGTAATTACTGGCAGACCCTGATCCGGTAATAGTTAAAATGCGATTGTTCGAATCATGCGAGGTACCCATTGTGGGGTCCGTCGTCCCTATCCCGACGTTGCCAGTGTTACCCTGTATTGACAGCCACGGGGTTACCCCCATCATGGAACTAAATCGGATGTCCTTTTTGGTGTCGCCGGTGCCGCTCGTGCCCGATTCAATCCAGTTGGCGGATGCATCGGCAGTTATCCTCAGCGCGCTGCTGGGAGCAGACGTAAGGTACATAGTTCCATTGACGTGCAGAGATTCGAGAGGGTTTGTGGTCCCAATCCCGACGTTGCCATTCGCAAGAATGCGCATTTTTTCATTTCCATTGGCGTATCCGTTGGTGATGAATCGAATATCACCGCTTGGCCCTGTAGCTACATCGAGCCCGGCATTGGTTCCATTGTTGTACACATATCCGCGATTCGAGCCGAATGAGCCGTAATTTTGGTTGGAGCTTCCGAGATATGTGCTCACGGTGCCATTGTTGGCCACGATTTCTGCGTAGGCATTGGCCGTCGCCGAAGCGTTGCTTAGTTTGAGCTGTGTTTTGCCATCCACATTTCGTTCGATATCGAGATCGGCTCCGGGACTGGTCGTACCAATGCCGACGTTGCCACCATTGTTTATGGTCATTCGCGACGTGGAATTGACATTGTCATAAATATCAAAACTATTGGCGCCCACCCCGCCGAGGTCAGAGACGAGAGAGAAGTTGGCCGTTGTGTTGCGAATTACCAATTCTGCCTGTGATGCCGCCAAAGTGTTATAGAGGCGAGCTGATGCCCCAGCCGTTTGCACGTCCAGTGTTTTCCCCGGAGCTGTCGCACCAATGCCGACATTTCCGGTTGAGGTAATCGCCATTCTCTGATTCGAACCACCAGTCCAAAACTGAATGTCGCCAGAGGCTCCAAATGCCGCCAAATTGATGCCAGCTTGATCGTTCGTGATTGTTGTGCCATTGGCTCGATAATAAGCGGATGTTGGAACTCCCGTTCCCAACAGATTAAAATATGAATTCGCTGCACCATTATTAAGCTGGATTCGAGCTTCCGCGTTCACGCCTCCGCTCGTGTTGTAAACGGAGGCTGCCGTCGCGGAATTCTGATTGTTTGAAACTGAAAATTGTGTGGCTGGAGCCGTTGTACCGACGCCGACGTTTCCACCTTTAAAGACCGCTGCATACCGAGTTGCGCTCGTGTTCGTGCCGCCCGACACATCTGTATAAATGCCGTAGATGGTGTTCGCGATCGAACTGGAATTGTCTCCGGGTGTTACGTAAATTCCTCGATAGGTCTCCGCAGCCGTCGAGGCAATATTTCCAGATGCGGACATGATGTTGCCCGTGTATCCAGCCAATGAAGGATTCCAATCAGATGCATTTTGAAAATTAAATCCCGTCTGAGAACTGTTGCCAGTCATCCAAGTCTGATAAGTATGCTGGTAACCCAAAGTAAGATATGAGCCATTGGTGTTCGAATTATAGATTGTATTTGGACCAGATCCGCTTGAACCCAGCTGAATCCCTCCCGATAGGACCTCTCGACCTAAAGCATCGGCACCAATCGTAATCGTATGTCCAGCTGGGTTGCCCCACGCAGAAGAAGTGAGGCGAAGACCGGTCGTATCATTGCTCACTATTTCGACCTGGCTTCGCGGTGATGCCGTTCCGATCCCGACGCTGCCAGAAGAGTCGATACGCACACGCTCTGATCCTCCCGTTGCAGCAGCCATAGTGTTCGCAGCAGGTGAATACCAACCCGTATCACTATCGCCCGTAAAACTATAATTGGGCGCAGCGGCACTTCCTGCTGCCGTTGTAACTAAACTTCCACCTGACGTGGGCGATACCATACCTGCAGTCGAAAAATTAAATATGTTCGTTCCACCAGCTGTCATTCCTATTGTACTCGCAAGCGGATTATAAAATCCTGTGCTTGTGTCTCCGGTAAAGGTGATACTCGGCGCAAGAGCTGTACCACTTCCAGATGTTACGGTACTATAGCTACCAGTCGCATTAATCATATTAACCCATGCACCGTTCTCATAGGCTTCGAATTTACTATTTGTCGTGTTATAGCGAATCATTCCATCCGCAGGACTAGAGGGTTGCTGTGCTGTTGTGCCTGTAGGCAAGCTAACAGCATCCGTCATAGTGCCTAAATCCAAAGAAACACTCGGAGATGTTGTCCCTATTCCTACTTTACCGTCGGATTCAATACGAATTCGCTCTACCATTCCCCCACCAGAAGACGGCTCGGTATAAAACTTCATATTCATTCCCTGCGAACTCCCCGATGCGCGTGTAGCAGAAATTCGTGCCGAACCACCACCAGAATGTGCGAATGTTAATTGCGACGAGCGTGTCGCAGACGTATCTCCACCTTGTTTAATAGCCATTTCTGCCGTACTTACATTATCTTGTACAACTAAACGATATGCAGGATTTGTTGCACCAATTCCCACATTCCC
>JACKAL010000004.1 GCA_020635085.1 Pseudobdellovibrionaceae bacterium | reverse complement strand
CGAAGAGCATTGATGAGCGTTTTACTCACATGATCTTGGCCAACAAGATTTTGGAACTCTTGTGGTCGCCATTTACGTGCTAAAACGTGATACTCGCTCAGCGGATCCCCCAGTGCCTGCCCCAAAGTTGCAGATCTTCATGTGTGCGATACGAAATCTCAGATAAAGCTGAGCACCCCGTAGCACACAAAAACATTACTACCGTTGCTTCCTTCCGGACCTGGCGGGTTTCATAGCATTTTCGTTGTACGGGACTCAGCTGATCTAATTTAGACAGCTTGGTTTTAGAGGGCAAGTCTTGATGCTCTATAATACCCTAAACGATAGGGTCTAAAAAACTGTGACAACATATGACGCTGTTTCCATATTGTGCCAGATAGGCAGATGGGGAGGGTGGGACTTGAGAGTGTCAGGTGATACACACCCTCATATTTGGGCCACATAATGCGATTGGTCATCACATTTCCCGGAAATGGTCCTTAATTAGTACCGTTTTTTGTTAGAATTTCACGGCCATGCCAAGGGAGATGAGAGTTAGTGATGTGCCACGCCTGGCATAGCCTTTGCTTTATGGCTCTACGGTACGTTTGTTGAAGTTGTACGTTGGTTGTTATCTCTGGAAGCCTGGCACTGGCAGTCGTTTAAATGATTCTCCCCCCCAAAATTTAAATGTCTTTACTATCGGTGCCTGAGCTCTCAGACTTTTCTGAGCTTTCATTAGTTAACGGAAATAACTGAATATTGACCTGAAACACTTTTTTTCCCGGTCCCTTTTCCCGCGCCATCATTAATTTTGTTTGCAGCTCTTTACGAATTTTTCTGAGCTCGTGGCGTACCCATGTGAATTCCTCATCGGTCATCGCGATGGTAAAGCCACTAATTTCTCTTTCCGTAGGGGCATCTCGGTAAAGGGATTCGAGACCCAAATAGACGAGCTCAGCTTGAAGCTTGCGTACGAGGGCGGCCGGTACCTTATCGGAGTTTGAGATCACTTTCCCAGTTTTTTGTGGGATATTATTTTCTATCTTTACATCTCCCGATTCGACGAGCTTTTGTATCGCACTTTGAATATCTTTTTCTGAGGCACGTCCACGCAAGATTTGTTTAAGATGCTCAAGGGTAAAGGTGATGTTCGCTTGATCAATGAGGGCATAAATAACCCAGGAGAGCCAACCGGGGACTTTTTCCCAGGTTTCGCTATCAATATCACCGGCATCGAGTGCCTGCTGGGCGCGGATTTCTGATAGTTTTTTAAGAGCATTATTGCGTAATAACGGTTCCTTAGCTTGGTTAAATTCAACGAGAGCTTCGAATTCGGCCACTTCACTTTTTTCTAATTTGAGTGCGCGGGAAAACTTGCGTGCCATCTCAGGGGAGAGGTTTCTATCGCCATTGATAATTAATTTCAAATAGTTGGGGGAGCGAATATCTGCTGCTGCCGAAAAATCAGAATAGGTATATGGACGCAACTGTTGGCGCGTTTCAAATCGACGATGTGTAAAGAAGTCGTTAAGATATTGGCGATAATCTGTGTACGTGGATAGCAGCGGTCTTTCCATAGACGATTTTTCTCCCTTGAGAATGCTTTCATTTCCTCGCCAAAAAAGCAAATTTTAATGTGTTTAGAATGTGTTTGAGAAGTGGTGTGCCATCAAAAATAAACACAAAGGAGCGGTTATTTTGCCCTGAGCACCTCTTAATTTTCAGGATAAGTACTGAGCGGGGAGTTTTGATAGGCCGCACCAATTCGCTTTCGGTGGGTAGAGATTTGACAATGTGAATTTACTTCACACAGAGAAGCCTGTCCTAGAGGAAAAAGTGGGAACCTATTATACTGCACGCTATGGTTGTAAAATCCTGCGGCATCTCCTTATTGATGACTCTTATTTTTTGCCTTGGATGCAAAAATAAAGACGCGATTTCGACACCCACACAACCTCAGATGATAAAAAATGAGATCACACCTCAACCGCAAACTCGTATTGCAGTCGACACGTGGTTTACAAAAGCAATGAAGGCCGCAAAAATTACTTGTGATGGTGAATGTCCCAAGAATATTGGCATGGTGGGTTTTTTTGAGGAAGACTATGGTGAAGACACATACGTAGAGCAGTGTACTGGTTTTTTAGTGGCACCCAATATTTTTGCCACCAACTACCACTGTGTTCCCGAAAAAGTTAAAAACGGAGAAACAGATTGCACGAGTTCTATGGCAATTGCCTTTGTTGACAAATCTGGTGAGAATACGCTCCGTACATGTAAAAAAGTGCTCTACCATAGCAATGTTGGAGAGGTGATCGATCTCGACGACTACGCTTTTATTGAGATTGAACCGTTCAATGTAACTCCATTTAAAATTTCTCAAAAAGGTATAGAGGACCAGAAGACGATTACGATCACTAAACTCAATCCTTACGATGATGATCGCCTCGGCGGCGCCATTGAAACAGCAACATGTACAACTGTACAAAATTCGGTGCTCAATCTTTTTTATATTAACCAGTACTCTCGAACAGCTTTAGCTTTAGGTTGCGAAGCGATGGGTGGCAATTCGGGCTCGCCGATTTTTAATGACAAAGGTGAAGTGATCGGTCTTTTACAATCTAAAAAAGTGGAAGATTATCTTGCCTATCTCGGTAAGCAATTAACAGAGAAAAACAATCTCTCTATGCCGGAAGAGCCGCCACCTCATTTTGTGTTCACTAATTTATCTTGCATCAAACACCCGATCACTGGATTCGCCGAGACCGAGTCCTGCGATTACTATCGCCCCCGCTCCCTAGCCTTTATTTTTAATAATCTTGTGTCGAGCAATGCCCAAGAAGAAACCTCACTCGTTTCTCAGTGGCATGCCCAACTCCCAGAGATCTTTCAATACGTACAGGAAGACACCCAAGGCTTTGCTCATATTCTAACAGCGGCGCCTAAATGTATTTCACAAGGTGATTGGGAAAGTAAAAAGGGTCAGGTTCTCGAATATACCTTTTCTACATTCTTACACGTTGTAAAAGAATATGCCCTCGACGAAGCGTTGCGTTTTCTACCGCAGGCCCATTACCGCGGCGAAAATAAACAAAAGCACTATAAACTCGATCTCACCGGAGAAAAACCGAATTTATTTATGGAAGTTAACCTAGAAGATGACGACCATTTTAATAAAATGAGCTTCCAAATTTGCAAATAATACAGAGAAAATAAAAGTAAAAGAGCCCTTACATCGATGAATTCCGATAAATTGAACAAACCTTGGCAGTACTTTGCCTAATAACCCCTCCCACAAAAAATACGCACACCCAAAACCCGATCTTACGGTTGTAAGACTTGAGTCACATTCTTAATATCTAACCGTTGAATCAAATGCTGGAATGGATTCAGGGTGAGTGCTCCCTTATAAAAATAGGAAGACTTCAACCACGGGGCGTCCACGTGAGCTGGAACCATTGGCCATTGATAAGCTGTTTCGTTAAATAAAGCCGCGACCTTATCGCTAACAGTCGGAATGATCGGACTTAAATAAATGGTAAAAATGCGAAATGCATTGAGGGCGACAGCTAATGACTCTAAGGCATCAGCTGAATTTGGATTTTCTTTTAGAGTTTTCCAAGGGGATTTTTGATCGAAATACTGATTGATGTGGTCGACATGGGAGCGAATCAGCTGAATCGCCTTAGCATATTCGCGGGCTTCGTAATGCTTCTGTAACTCATGGGAGGCTTTTACCACATCGAGTAAAAGATTCAGGCCTTCTTCGGAAATCACTTCCGACATTTTACCAGAGGTGTATTTATGGAGGAGCTGTGCCGAGCGCGAACCTAAATTGACGTATTTGCCTACGAGATCGGAATTTACCCTTTGTACAAAATCTTCTAGGTTAAGATCGATATCGTCAAGACCAGCAGAAGATTTACAAGCATAGTAGTAGCGTAAGAAAGTGGGGTCGACAAATTTATAGAAATGATCCGCTTCGATAAACGTGCCCTTCGATTTACTCATCTTTTCGCCATTTACCGTTAGAAAACCATGGACATTGACTTGCGTGGGTTTGCGGTAGCCTGCAGCGGTGAGCATTGCCGGCCAAAATAAACAGTGGAAGTAGACGATATCTTTACCAATAAAGTGATAGACTTCCGATTGATCCTGCTTCCAAATACGGGCAAATTTATCAGGGTCGCTGGCCCAAAACTCTTTAGCTGTGGAGATGTAGCCAATGGGCGCATCGACCCAAACATAAAAATATTTGTTGTCGTAACCGGGAATTTTAAAACCAAAATAAGGCTCATCACGAGAGATATCCCATGAGCGTAAATCATCCTTAAGCCACTCATTCAGTTTCTTTGAGATTTCATTACTTGTGTGCTGAGGTACCCACTCCGTGAGCAATGTTTTAAAGTCATTGAGTTTAAAAAATACATGATCGCTTTTTTTAAGTACAGGTGGGGTGCCACATAGAGAGCATTTCGGGTTTTTAAGTTCCGTGGGGCTATAGGTGCTGCCGCACACATCACAGGAGTCGCCGTATTGGTTTTCACTTTTGCAAACCGGGCAAGTCCCTTTGACAAAACGATCGGGTAAAAACATTTGGTCGTGATTGCAGTAAGTTTGTTCAATCTGTTTGACCTCGGTGTGATTCTTATCACGCATGTTTATATAAAATTCTTCACAGAGGTGTTGGTTGGTCTGTGAATTGGTGGAAGAGTAGTGATCGAAGCTCACCAAATAATTTTTAAATGTATGGGTGTGCAATTGAAACATGTCAGTAATAACTGCTTCTGGAGATCTTTTTTCGTTGCGAGCGCGAATAAGGATGGGTGTGCCGTGAGTGTCATCTGCACACAGAAAGGTACAATCGTTACCAATCAATCGTTGAAAACGCACCCAGATATCGGCTTGTATATATTCCACCAAATGGCCGATATGGATGGGGCCATTCGCATAGGGAAGTGCCGTGGTCACAAGAATGGTGCGTTTGCTGTTGGTTTGCGTCATAAATCATCCTTCATAAACATGCTCTAAGAGTCTGTCTCAGCGGATTCTCACAATAGCGTTGTTCCCAAGGGATGACAACCTCCGATCCAAGTGACAACCATCACATACATCGGTTATGAATAGATTTTCCCTATAATTGAGTAGAGGAATAGCGGCACAAGGCCCGACGAGGAGGTTCTATGGTTCAACTAATCAACATTTTGTTTACTATTTTTTTAGCAATGGGTGAAGAAAAGAAAACTTATGGGTCCAGTGATTTTGCTGCCCCCGAAGTGAAACTCGCGCAAGTGCTCAAAGAGTTCAGTAATTACAAAGATCAAAAAATTACTATGGAAGGAACTGTTAAACAAGTATGTCAGGAAAAAGGTTGCTGGCTTAAATTTGAAGATCAAAATTTGTCTATTCGTACGGTGATGAAGAATTACGGTTTTACTGTGCCTAAAGATATTCGCGGTAAAAAAATACGTATCACAGGGGTTATGGAGCAAAAGGAGCTACCGGTGAAGGTTGTCCATCATTATATGCGCGATGAAGGTCTTTCCGAAGAAGAGATAAAAAAGGTGAATACACCGCAAAAAGTTTTCCAATTTGTAGCCGATGGAATTCAGCAACTCTAAACAATGACGACGGCGGAGAAAGGTAAAATCGTATTAAAAATTCTCAATCGATTGTATCCCGATCCGCCCATTCCTCTGGATCATAAAGACCCCTATACTCTTTTAATTGCGGTACTTTTGTCGGCGCAATGTACAGATGTTCGTGTGAACCAAACCACACCAACCCTATTTGCTAAGGCGGATACGCCGCAAAAGATGATCAAATTATCCGTCGAGCAAATCCGTGAAATTATAAAACCCTGTGGCCTTTCACCGCAAAAGTCGAAAGCCATCCATCGCTTGTCGGAAATTTTATTGGAAAAACATAAAGGCAAAGTCCCCCAGTCTTTAGAGGAGTTGGAGGAGCTTCCCGGCGTGGGGCACAAAACTGCTTCGGTTGTGATGGCCCAATCTTTTGGGGTGCCATCGTTCCCAGTGGATACACACATTCACCGTTTAGCGCAGCGTTGGGGTTTTTCTAAAGGTAAAAGTGTGGAAGAAACAGAACGGGCTTTAAAAAAAGCCTTCCCTGAAAAAACTTGGAACAAGCTCCACTTGCAGATAATTTATTATGGTCGCGAGCATTGCCAAGCGCGAAAATGTTTTGGGTTAGAGTGTGAAATTTGTCGCGCTCTCTATCCCAATCGCCAACGTCCCGTTATTACTAAAAAATAGGTTTACCAAAACTTCCACCACGGGCGTTTTTTGGGAATGATTTGCTGAGCGTATTTTGATGGGTTTTCAATTTCTGACATACTGTTGAGCAGACGATGCGAAGCAAGGGCATCGCTAAACTCGATGTCAGCGTCACGAATTTTTTCGATGAGCGCTTTTACCTTAGGCTCCTCTTTTTTCTTTTGGATCTCGTTGAGCATATTGATTAAAATATAGACATAAGTATTTTGTTCACGCAGTTTGGTTTTATCTTTCGTGTCTTCTTTTAAAGAGGTCAAAGCATCATCGGTAATATTGTTAAGAATAGCGTCAAACTCTTCTTCCGAACCTGCAAGTGAGCGCAATTGATCAAAAATGCCCGAAGAAGCCACACTTTGGTCTGGTTTAGCGAGAAGAATTTCTAACGACTGTTTAACAATAGGCTGCTTTGATTCTAAGCCTTCTTCTAATTTGCGGACATTGCGTGAAATAATCTGTTGGAGAATCTCTACATCCATAGTTTTTATACGCTCTGAGTAAAACTCCAGCTCTGCAAAAGTCGAGGTTGTAATAAGGGTAAGTAGAACAAAGATAACCGATCTCATGATCCCTCCTGGGCACACTTCAGATATTGTATCTATATATTATGAGACGTCAATTGATGGGGTGACAGAGGTAATCTTCTTGTCTATATTTAGAAGTCGAGATGATTTTCTAGGGGTGGTCTTGAAAGACCAGCAACAATGGAGGAACAAGTGAAACGAACCCATCTACTATTAATTTTAGCGTTTGGTCTAATGACCACATCATGTGCCAAGATGATCGAAAAGACCATCGAGAACAATCCAGAAATTATTTATAATGTGATCAAAAAAGATCCAGCTAAATTTATGAACACACTGCGCGAAGCAGCTCAACAGGCGCAGGGAGCAGAAGCCGAAGAAATGAAAAAGCGCGAACAAGCAGAGCGCATGAAAGAATTTGAAAAGCCGAAAACATTCGCAGTTGAATCCGATCGCCCATTTAGTGGTAATGCCAATGCACCCATTACTATCATAGAATATTCTGATTTTCAGTGCCCTTATTGTAAACGTGGTGATGAAACTATCGATGAAGTTGTAAAAGCATACGGCGATAAAGTGCGTATCGTATTTAAACACTTACCACTAGAGAGCAAACATCCGAATGCACGTCGCGGAGCTGAGTACTTTGAAGCGATAGCTATGCAAGATGCGGCAAAGGCATTTGCGTTTAAAAAAATCGTTTTTGAAAATCAACAAGATACTTATGGTTCTGATAAAGATGCAGAAAAGTTCTATCAAAAAGCAGCTAAAGAGGCGAAAGCTGATGTTAGTAAATTACAAAGTGATTTAAAGTCGAAGTCGGAACTTATCAGTAAGCGTATTGCTGCTGATATGGCAGAAGCGCAAAAGAACGGAATCGAAGGAACACCGGGATTCTTAATTAATGGAGTTTCTATAAAAGGAGCGTTTCCATTTCCAGACTTTAAAACGATTATCGATGAGTGGTTAAAGCGTAAAGGTCTTTCGTAGAGCGTTTTAGCCATACCTAATGATTGCCACAAAGCCTTTGTCTCATACGGCAAAGGCTTTTTTATTTTTATGAGCATGAGAGTATGTTCAGGACTTAGGTGCGGTAGGTTGAGTATATGTCCGACAACTCTTCAACAGTTTATTCGTAAATACTTAATTTTCTTTACCAAAATTCCGATAAAAAAGTACTCATATGGTATCCATTTTGTTCCTTTTCTTTTTAGTGCATGCTGAGGAAATTAAGTCTATTCCGCGCATCGAAGTGTACCAAGCGGATGATCCGCAAAGTTGTGCACGTGAGTGCATGAGAATTGCTAAACAACTCAATCCAAAGAACGATATTCCAGAAGTACAGCAGTACTTACTTAACAACTGCACGGATAAGAGCAAGCGTCTGCAATCGGGGGAAAGTAAATTCAACTCGGAAGTTTTACGATGCCTGAGTTCCAGTACAGAGGATGCTCAAGCAAAACTGCAGAAATTCAATGATTATTTGTATGGTGGTACGGTATTAGAGGATGCGGGCAATAATATAAAGGGTGTTTATAAGTCGACGTACAATTTTGGAAGACAACTTAGGAATCCGGGGCCACTACTTAGAAGTGGATATGAAGCCACAAAAAGTGTAGCCGCAAATACCTATCAAGTAACATTGGATAATTTAAAACAGCTAGCGAGTAGTTTAAATAATAAAGAGTACAGCGAGGCGAAAGTGAAATGTGCTCAAGATGATAAGTGTCGTCTTGCGGTTGCGAGAAACCTCCTCATGTTTAATAAAAGAAACGCAAATGGAGAATTTGTAGTCGGCGATGACGAAGTTTTGCGAAAAATACAAAATACTCACTTTGATATTCTTTTATCAAAAAGTATTAGTGAAGCAGATATTGCCAAACAAACATGTAGTCGGCTTAAGGAAGAAACACGACAAATTTTATACAAAAAAAATAATCAGCAATGGTCATCCGATCTGGAAACTCAACTCAATCAGAAAATCATTGCAAAAAATCCTTCATGCCCGTTCATTTTAACTGAAACGACACAAGACGAAAAGCTGAGAGGAGAAAAGAAACCTGCACCTACATATATGCATATGTGGAGTATGATGGACTCTTGTTTTGGCCCTAATGTTGCGGAAAAAATAAATGACCTGTTTTGCAAAGATATGAAAGCTCTTGCGACAACGATTGCAGCAGGAGGTGTGATAGGAGATTCCATCAGTCTTGGAGTTAAGGCATTACAGGCCAAAAAGCTATTAAGTGTTTTACAGACTAAAAATGCTGTTCCAGCCAATCATGAGGTAGTGTCTATTTTAGACAATCTTGCCATCACACGTACTTTGGAAGACGGCCATCCAGTTTATTATAAAATAGCGAAGGGTAAAACACCTGAGAAAATTTCCATGGACCCCTCGGGGTTTGCCATTAACGCCCGTGACGGAGTCAATCGACAACTGGCATTGGCGGACATTTCTGCCGCACAACCGAGTGGTGGTGGAAAAGGTGTATTGATGATCGATGTTAATAATTTGGGAAAAGTAAATTACTTTAAAGCGGGTGCACAGGCTGGAGATACTTATTTGGGCGAAGTGGCGCGGATTATTGATAAAAAAGTTGGAAGTCAGGGAAAAGTATACAGATGGGGAGGAGACGAATTCGTAGTCGTTGCAAATGTAACAGATAAAGCCAAACTAAAAGAACTCAATCAATCGATATCCGATGCAGTTAGTAGTTCCCCTGTCTTAAAAAATCTTTTTAAAGAGGAAAAAATTGCGCGTTCTGAAACTTTTAAATTATTAAATCCACCACGGGGAGCAGTTTCAAAGATTAAGTCCTTTGATGAATTACCAGATGCCTTCAAAAAAACATTGGTGCCAGAAGAAGTCCGCTTTGCGCAGCAAAATTTTGAGCAATTTCGTAAAGAATTTGTGCGTGTAGAAACAAAAGCAATTTATGAAAGCGCCACACTGCAGCCGTCGATATCAATGGGCGCTGCGATGACAGAGGCACGTGAAGCCAGCGAGGTTATTAAACTTGCAGATAAGCAAGCAGGACAAGTTAAATTAAATTACAAGAATGAGTTGGGTCTTGATTCAAGCGATCTTAAAAAATATATTGGGCGAGACGGTTATATACCTAAAATAGAGGATGCGGGAGCGACGCGAAACCTGAGCGCAAAACCTATCGCACTGGATCCAGAATAAAAATTATAATTTTAGTTTGAGTGGTTTATACTCAAGAGAAATACCTTTTTCATCACATACTGTAGGTAGAGCTGTCACACGCAAACCTTTTTTTACAGCGTCGCGAAGAAGTTTACCATATTCGGGGTCGATATCATCCGCTGGAGTAAAAGTGTTACAGTCTTGTCGTTGGACCACAAATACAATTTCGCACGTATGTCCCTGTTTTATGAGCTGAAGCAGTTCCTTTATGTGCTTTTGACCTCGTTCAGTTACTGCATCGGGAAAGGAGGCGATGGGAGGACTGGCCAGAGTCACATTTTTGATTTCGATAAAATGTAATGGAGGATTAAGTTCCACAAGACGATCTTTTTTTGTGACATGATTGTCCTCGCTGGACCACATGACCATGTCGAGTCGTGTTTCTTTGGAGATTTTGACTTCCTTTTGTGCACAATCAAATTTCTTCCAATGAGGAACTTTTTTCTTTTCCCATAATTCATAGACTAATGTATTCGGATAAGAGGTGTTTACCCCTACCCATGATGTCGGTGTTTTTATCAGTTCGAGCGTATACTTCAGTTTTCGAGCCGGATCGTCATTAAACGATACAAGGCATGTGCTTTTTGGATCTGTACAACCTTTCATGCTTCCTGTGTTGGGAACATGGGCCACTTCTGTTTTGCCATTGATTTCGATATCAGCAAAAAAACGTTTATAGCGTTTTAAAAAAGTCGCTTTTTGAATGGGTCGCGTGAATTGCAAAACGGCTCCTTCAATTTTCTCAATACACTTTAGAAAGTTTTAGCATCGATAACGAAACGGTATTTTACTTTGCCTTTAATGGTGCGTTCGTAGGCCTCATTAATTTGCTCTGCAGAGATCAGTTCGATGTCAGAAAACACTTTTTTACGCGCACAGAAGTCGAGCATTTCTTGCGTTTCTTTAATGCCACCAATGAGTGAACCTGTAATTTGCTTACGGCGAATTAAAGAGCCGGCTTGCACCTCGTTGGGCTCTGGTGCCACACCAACAAGCACAAGTGTACCATCCATGCGCAAAGAATTTAAGTAGGGAGTAAAATCATGGGAGGCTGAAACCGTATCAATAATCAAATCGAATTTCCCTACGACTTTAGAAAAATTGTCGAGATTCGTAGACAGCAGAAAATTTTTAGCTCCCAATTTTTTCGCGTCTTTTTCTTTGCTGGATGAGGTGCTAAATACCGTGACCTCAGCGCCCATGGCTTTAGCGAGTTTAACCGCCATGTGTCCCAAACCACCTAAACCCACCACACCGACGCGGCTTCCTTTTTTCACCTTAAATCGTTTCAGCGGAGAGTAGGTGGTGATTCCTGCACAGAGCAAGGGCGCCACGCGCTCTAACGGAACCCCTTTTTTAATTTTTAATGTGTATTTTTCGCGAACCGTGATGTGGCTTGAATAACCACCAAAGGTGGGAGTTTTACCATCGAGCTCGGTTCCGCCGTAAGTAAAAACAGTGTGTTTGGCACAAAACTGTTCTTCATGGTTTTTACACGAGCCGCATTTACCGCAAGAATCGACGAAACAACCAACTCCCGCCAAATCACCAACTTTGAATTTTTTGACTTTTTTGCCGATAGCGATGACACGTCCAACAATTTCGTGACCAGGGACACATGGGTAGTGTGCAGGACCCCACTCACTGCGAGCGGTATGGATGTCGGAGTGACAAATGCCAGAGTAAAGAATTTCGATAACCACATCGTCGGCGCGAGGATCGCGCCGCTCGAAAGTAAAAGGTTGAAGTGGGGAAATCGCTGATGTTGCTGCATAACCTTTTGCTTGAATCATAATGTACGTTGCTCCTTAGAAGCCTTTAAGTTCCATACAAGTAAAATCTACCGGATTTTGCTTAGGGCCAAACACATCAGTTCCTTTGTAGTTTTCTTTGTTAGCGTCATAATTTGCAACCAATGCGTGAGGGACGCCCGTAGCATCCGCATAAACAAGTGTTATAGATGTGTCTTTGGTAAAAGTAAAAGATTTCACGGCAAAAGAAACCTGAGAATAAAAACCATTTTCTGCGAGTAGTTCAAACTGGGCAGATTTATTTGTCGATGTTGTATTCCAATTCATCGTCAGCCAAAACACATCCCCATCGACCTGAGGGTTGGCAATACAGCGAAAATTTTCTGCAGATGCTGCGGAAGTAAGAAATAAAACAAATAGAGCGCTAAAAATTGATTTTAAATTCATACATTTTCTCCTTTGACGAATTTTCGCTACACTTAACACACGCGGTTGAAAATTGCGAGATTTACAGCGAATGGGTAAAAAGTTGTAAAATAATCAGAGGCAGCGAACAGACAACTTGAAAATATGACCCAGCGCATCTTTATGGAGGAATTCCATGCAGTCCTTGAAATGCAAATAAGCATATTACTCATCCGTTTTTTGAGTGAGCCAACTCTCTCAGTGACTCCTTTAGGGTTCCTTCCCATACACGTGTGTTTATCGGGAAAGACCTTCGTTAAATGAGAACTTCTTGCTTCCTGTCAAAATGAGGAAATGCTATAGAATTACCAGCAAAAACGAACTAGTATAGCTAGCTATTATAAGCGTAAGGAAATCATGGCGGAAATCATTAAGCACCCTAAGCCTGAGTGGCTTAAAGTAAAAGCTCCCGCAGGGGAAAATTACAATCGTATTAAATCCATGCTTGGCGACTTAAAGCTCGCCACTGTTTGCCAAGAGGCGCGTTGCCCAAATATGGGCGAGTGTTGGGCGGGTGGAACGGCCACTTTTATGCTTATGGGTGAGGTGTGCACGCGTGGGTGTCGCTTTTGTGCGGTAAAAACCGGAAATCCTAAGGGAAAAATCGACACAGAAGAACCACAAAAAGTAGGCTGGGCTATTTCGCAAATGGGTTTAGAGTATGTAGTGCTAACGAGTGTAAACCGCGACGACATGGAAGATCAAGGTTCGGGACATTTTGCCGAAACCATCCAAGTGATTCGCGAAAATGATCCCGATCTTATCATCGAAGTACTAACTCCCGATTTTAAAGGGCGCACCGATCTTGTGGATAAAATTGTGGAGGCGGGCCCCCATGTATTTGCTCACAATGTGGAAACGGTGGAGCGTTTAACACCAAAGGTGCGCGATCCGCGTGCGACCTATCAACAATCGATGTCTGTTCTTGAGCATGTCAAAAAAGTAAGTCCTAAAACAGTGACGAAGACATCGTTGATGTTAGGCTTAGGTGAAAGTGACGACGAGATTTTACAAACCATGAAAGAACTACGAGCAATTGGTTGTGATGTGATCACATTTGGTCAGTACCTACAGCCAACTCGCCGTCATTTAAAAGTAATTGAGTTTATTAGTCCCGAAAAATTTAAACATTGGGAACAAGAAGCACTGCGCATGGGATTTTTATACTGTGCGAGCGGTCCCCTTGTTCGCAGCTCTTACAAGGCCGGAGAGTTTTTTATAAAAGGAGTCATCAATGGCAACAAAAGAAATACAGCTACCTGAGATCGGTGAAGGTGTTACCGAAGGGGAATTGGTAAAGTGGTTGGTTAAAACGGGTGATACGATTACTGCCGATCAATCGGTTGTGGAACTCATGACCGACAAGGCCACTGTAGAAGTGCCAGCTCCTTTTGGTGGAACAGTAAAAGAGCTCAAATTTAAAGAAGGTGATGTTATCAAAATAGGGGCGACCATTGTTGTGGTCGATGACTCCGGTACTGGTGCAGCCAAAACGACAGCGCCACAAGAAAAGAAAGAAGCTCCTAAAGCGCCCGTGGCTAACACACATGCAAATACAAGTGCACCAGTGCCACGATCAGCCCCTCAAGCCATGACCGCATCAGCGCCACAAGTGCAGCCACCAGCGATGGATGTGCATGTACTGGCCACGCCGTCTACTCGCCGTTTGGCACGCGAAATGAACGTGGACATTAATCACATTCCAGGCACAGGCCTTGCTGGTCGTGTGACCCGTGAAGATGTGGCTCGCTCGCAAGGTGCTGCGGCTGCAGGCCCAGCAACTTATGCGCCTCCAAAATTTGATGTGGTGCCGTTTGCCAGTCAACAAGGTCAGGAAACGCGAGAACCCCTTCGTGGCATTCGTAAAAAAATCGCCGAAAACTTACAGATGGCAAAGCATATCATACCGCACTTTACATTAATGGACGAGGCCAATGTAACAGGCCTTGTGAATATGCGTGAAGAATTAAAAGCCACTGCCGAAAAGAAAGGCGTAAAAGTTACCTACCTTCCTTTTGTGATGAAAGCACTTATTGCCACGATTCGCGAGTTTCCAAAATTTAACTCTTCTATCGATGATGCGGCTCAAGAGATCGTCAGCAAAAAATATTTCAATGTGGGCTTTGCCGCTGACACACCAAATGGTCTTCTGGTTCCAGTTCTTAAAGATGCGGACCGTAAAACCATTCTACAATTAAGTGCAGAGATCACAGACCTGGCAATGCGCGCACGCGACGGCAAACTCAAAATGGACGAAATGAAAGGCGCCACATTTACGATCACCAATATTGGTTCCGTGGGTGGTACATATGCGACGCCCATTATTAATCATCCCGAGGTAGCTATCTTTGGTATGTACAAAATCCAAGAGCGTCCTTTTGTGGTGGATGGTGAGTTACAAATCGCCAAGTTTATGAACTTTACTGTGACCTGTGATCATCGCCTTATCGATGGCGCCGAAGCGGGACGCTTCTTAAGTGCTTTTATCAAACGTATAGAGAACCCCGGCGTTCTTATGATGGACATGATGTAGGAGTTAGCGATGAAGTCTTTTGATGTATGTGTGATTGGTTCTGGTCCCGGTGGTTATGTTGCGGCTATTCGCGCTGGCCAATTGGGATTTAAAACTGCGGTGATCGAAAGAGAAAAATTGGGTGGCGTTTGTTTAAATGTGGGGTGTATCCCTTCAAAGGCGATGATCTCAGCCGCCCACTTTTTACATCGCATGAACCACGATGCCGAAACCATGGGTTTTAGTTTTAAGGGAGATGTGTCCTTAGATGCTAAAAAACTGCAATCCTGGAAACAAAGTGTCTGCGACAGAATGTCGGGTGGGGTACAACAACTTCTTAAGGGAAACAGCGTCGAGGTGATCGCAGGCGATGCGACTTTTGTGGATAGCAAAACCCTTTCGGTAAAAGCCTCAACGGGCACAGAAAAAGTAACAGCTAAAAATTTTATTATTGCCACGGGCTCACGCCCCATCGAAATTCCCGGTTTTAAATTCGACGAAAAAGACGTGATGTCCTCAACCGGTGCTCTTGCTCTGGAAAGCATTCCGAAATCCATCGCTGTGATCGGTGGCGGTTACATCGGTCTTGAGATCGGTGGTTACCTTAATAAATTGGGAGCTGAGGTGCATGTCCTAGAGGCCCAAGACGCTTTATTAAAAGGTGTGGCAGATCCGGAAGTGGTGCAGGTGGTGGCACGTAAACTCAAAAAAGAAGGGGTAAATGTTCACCTCAAAGCCATGGCGAAGAGTTTTTCGAAAAAAGGAAAAACACTGGAGCTCACCGCGCAAGTTGAAGGCGCGGAAAAGAAGTTCACGGTAGAAAAAATTCTTGTAACTGTGGGAAGAAAACCCAACTCCGATGAAATGAACTTAAAACAAATCGGCTTACAGATTGATGAGCGTGGGTTTATTAAAACCAACGAACAACGCCGTACGAATCTTCCCCATATTTTTGCTATTGGCGATATCGCCGGACAACCGATGCTCGCGCATAAAGCGAGCTACGAAGGTGTGATGGTGGCAGAAGTGCTTGCTGGGCAAAACCGTGTGTACGACGCCAAAACAGTGCCTGCGGTGATTTTTACTCATCCTGAGATTGCATCTGCTGGATGGACAGAAGAAGAATGTAAAGCCAAAGGTTACACCAATCTTAAGGTGGGCAAGTTCCCATTTGCCGCAAATGGTAAGGCTGTTTCTCTTATGGAAACCGATGGCTTTGTCAAAATGATCGCCGATGCCAAAACCGATATTCTTTTAGGTGTTCACATTGTGGGACCTGAAGCGAGTAATCTCATCAGTGAGGCGGTCCTTGCTATCGAGATGGGCGCACGTCTTCAGGATATTGCCCTGTCTATTCATCCGCATCCGACACTTGGCGAGACGATGATGGAAGCCGCTGAGGCCACACTGGGGCATGCGATTCATATTATTCAAAAACCGCTCACGTCTGCGCGACCGCAGCCGCAAGCGAAAGCGTAGTTCTACAGGGTGAGTGTGGCGACAGAAACGTCGACAAGCTTACCGATCGTGGATTGGGGATTCATTCCCTACAAAGAGGCGTTTGATCGTCAAAGAGAACTGGTCGATAAAATCCTAAAAGGCGAAGAGCGGGAGCAAATTATTTTTTGCTCCCATCCTCCCGTGGTGACCCTCGGACGCGGTACTCGCGATGGCGATGTCTTTGGTTGGCGGGGCGAGACCGTCGAGGTGAATCGTGGCGGACGTGCCACCTACCATGGACCCAATCAAGTGATTATGTATCCACTCATCTACTTAGGAAAACCGAAAGTGCCCTTTCTACCAAAAAAAATCCCTGTAAATGATCTCCATGCCTACATGCGCGTTTTAGAACTTTCGGTTTTAGATGTTCTCAAACACTTTGGTTTAGAGGGACGGGCCCAACCACCACTGCGCCAAGTGGGTGAAAATGAAGACAAAGAAGCCACCGGCGTGTGGATCAATGAAAAAAAAATTGCCGCGATCGGTATTGGTGTAAAAGGATGGGTGACCTCTCACGGTGTGGCCCTCAATATTTGGCAGGACCCAGAGGCGTTTCAAGGTATTTATCCTTGCGGTTTCCGGGTTGATCAGGTGATCAGCATGGAAGACCTGCTACACAGAAAAGTTTCCCGTGAGGAGATAGTAAATTTGTGGGGTATAACGGTACGGACTTACTTGTGGGACTCGCCGCTCCATGACCTGAATTCCTAATGGTCCAACAATTTGCACATCTGTACGAACTTACTTGGCGTTTTAGACCGCAAGAAAACGTACTTATTACAAGAGGTTTATTGCTGAAGAGTGCTAACTTACCTTAGTGTCCACACAGTCGCTTAAGTTATTTAAAATAGGAAGAAAATAAAACAAGATATACTTTAGGTATTATAAAAAGGATCATGTGAATGTCCAGGCATTGTATGATGGTTCGCCTGGACGAGAGTGATTATTTCTTCTGAATACTAAACGCGACTTTTTTAACGCCCGCAAGTTTGATGGTATCAATAACTTCCGTCAGTTTTTCTAAAGTCACCGCTTTATCGGCGTTGAGGATCGCGCCCGAATCGACAGCTTTCATTGCGATGTTCGTTGCTTCCGCCTTCAGTTTATCGAGGTCGGAGGGCTGACCATTTACATAGAGATCACCATTTGATGCAATAAGGACATCCAGGTTCTTTTCCGTTTCCTTAGCCTCACCAGAAGATGCTTGTGGTAAGCTGATGTCAATTGCCGGTTTCAATACAAGTGGGGCTGTCACCATGAAGATGATCAGCACCACGAGAATAATATCGACAAAAGGTACGATATTAATCTCTGCTATTGGATCGTCTGAACTACCGCCACCTAGAGATGCACCCATTTCCTATCCTTTGCTTTTTGCGTATGCCAGGCAAAGCTCTTTTGCCACTTCAATTGTTTGTACCGTGTCTTTAACCATTTTAGAGTAATAGTTAAAACCGATAACCGCTGGGATCGCCACAAAAAGACCGATCGCTGTAGCGATAAGAGCGTGGGCAATACCGAGCATGACCACTTCGTTACCTGCAGCTGAGTTTTGGGCAAGATCGTTGAAGGCTTTCATAATCCCCATCACAGTTCCAAGAAGACCTACGAAAGGAGCGTTAGACCCTACGGTTGCAAGGAAGTTTAAGTATCTTTCTAATGGTGGTTTTTCGATAAGTACAAAAGAAGAGAAGACTTCGTCTAAACCTTTATCGCCGTGAGCTTTGGCATGTTTTAAACCATGCTTCATAGCTTTTTGTGGTAGAGAGTTCTCATCTTGCGCTAACTCATCTAGTTTGGAGTAGTCTTGTCTTTCGATCACATCATTGGCCATCATACGAAAAGCCTTGTTCTTTTTGACCGCTTTACCTAAAGTAAAAAAGCGCTCTAAAATTAATGCGATACTCATTACGCTGGAAAGCATAAGAATCCATAAAATGATATCTGCGAAACCTTGTGCTAAACTGAATAGACCTTGAAAGTTCACGGCGCGTCACTCCTTTCATGAGTAAAGGTATGTTATAGAACACGTGTTAAATAAATCAACTAAACTTACATGATGCATATTAGCTTTTTACGCAAGAATTTACTGTTTTTTGGCATGGGGCTGCTTCTGGGAAGCTGTTCAGCATGGGAGCAGGAGCCGCAAGCCCCCCCCAATATCATTCTATTTTCCATTGAGGGCCTTCACTTTGATCGGTTGTCCTGTGGAGAAGCCTTTGAAGTTCCTGGAGGTTTTCAGGAATTATGCCTAAATGGCGTGCGATTTACCCACTTTTATAGTCCATCTACCACTAGCCAGACGACAATGGCTTCACTTTTAACCGGGAGCAGTCCCTCAGTACATCGGGCTTTAGATAATGGCGCTAGTGCGGTGGAGGAAATTGTGCAGACTCTTCCGGAAAAGGCTGTGGCAGCGGGTTATAGCACTGGGTTTATTTCTGGGGGGCCGCCTATTTTATGTAAATCGGGTCTGCAGCAAGGATTTGAACTGTGTGACGACGAGTTTTTAACCAGCGACAAGATTTATCGACCGGTTATTGATAATATAGAAAAAGCGCAGCACTGGATTCAGGAGCAAACCAGCCCGTTTTTTATTAATATCTATGCGCCAGACACCCAATTTTATAACCAGACGACGATGACTCAAGAGGGAAAGGAAAGGGCTCGGGGTTTGGATTCACAAATTGATGCCATTGATGAGTCTTTGGGGCTTTTCTTTAAGTGGCTTAAAAAGAAAAAATATTGGGACAACACCATTGTGATGGTCATGGGTCTTAATGGCGAAAGTTTAGCTTTGCGTTCGGTAACATGGAGGGAGAATGTTTTTAGTGAAAATGTCCATGTTCCTTTATTAATTCATTTCCCGGTGCAATTTAAAGAAGGCGCCAAATCTATCGATAATCTTCTCACGCATGCGGAAGTGGGGCGCTTCCTTGCCAGCGTCATTGAAGCTCGTGCTGTCATTGATCATTTTGAACACCTCATCGACGAGTGGCTCAATCGACTGCCCAAATTTGTGGAAATTCGCGCGGACTGGCCAACGTGGTGGTTTGGCTATGCCCCAGTGATTTCTTTTCGAACGGAAGATTACCTGGTGTTTCCAAAGCGTAATTTAGAAATCTTTCATACGGTTGTTGATAAAACGGAAGTGACACCCCTTACGGAAGGGCAGGTCAAGGCCGAAGATCTCGTGTGGCTACAAACACGATTTGATCAAAGTTATGATGTATCAGCAAGTGAAGTTAGCGAGCTTTATTCATTTTTGCGCGAGATCAACAAGCTACGTCCAGAGACACCGAAAAGCATGTTGCAGCGTTTGCGTTCCAAGGTAGCTGGAAAAATGATTGTAACGATTGATACAGATATTGCAGTTGAACAAAATCAGTGGCAACTCCTTAAGGATAACCCAAGTGCGATTGTGGCTTACGTCGCGCAAAGAAATTTGGATGTGGTCAAAAAACCGAATCTCCATTCAGCCTGTGAGCGACTTTTTTATGGAAGAAAGCGTTTACAGTTGTTACGAAACTGCAATGACTCCTTGTTTCTGGCATTGTTGGCGTGGGAAAAGCGACGCAATGATTCCGATGCATTATATTGGGAAAAGCGGTTCATTCGTAAATATAGATTTTATCGTCAATACAAGCACCTTGCGTATAAAAATTTATTTATTGATCTCAATTGGCACGTGGATACATCTCGTCTTGTCGGCCCATCCCTCACCGATCTCTATTTGCGTTTGCCAGATAAGGTGAAGCTTCGCCAGACGATTCAGGATTATAAAATTCCCGATGGCTTGGATTTTCTCTATGAGTAAAAATATGGCGGTGTCACAAAATTCAGGATTCTTGTCACAAGGTGCATAAATTTTTACGAATCCCAGGTGACAAAGTGTGAGGGTGCATTATAAGTTGAGCCCATGCAAAAAATGCTTCCTTTAAAAAATACAGTGTCTTTTTCTTTTAATAACCAAACTTATACATGGGGTGATGTGAACCGCTGGGTTCTATTTGCTGGTCCCGATATTGTCGAGGACGAGGGGCTTGTTATCGAAGCAGCTCAGGAGCTCAAGAAAATTACTGCACAGAACCATGTACCTTGGATTTTTAAATGTTCTTTTGATAAAGCAAATCGTACAAGCGGTAAAAGTTTTCGCGGGCATGGTTTAGAAAAAGGCCTCGCTATTTTACAAAAAGTGAAAGATAAAGTGGGGTGCCCAGTACTGACTGATGTTCATGAAACAACTCAGGTTGCTGCAGTTGCTGAAGTGGCTGATGTGATTCAGATCCCTGCGTTTTTGTCCAGACAAACAGATCTTCTGCATGCGGTGGCCGATACCGGGAAAGTCGTGCATATTAAAAAAGGTCAATTCTTGGCTCCCTGGGATATGAAATCAGCCGTAGAAAAATTAGAGTCGCGTGGAAATAAAAAACTTCTTCTCTGTGAGCGCGGAACCACCTTTGGTTACAATCGTCTCATTAATGATATGACAGGTTTAGTGGATATGCGTTCTTTGGGGTATCCAGTGATTATGGATGCCTCACATTCCACGCAACTTCCTGGGGCTTCGGGTTCAGCAAGTGGTGGGCGGGCGCAAATGATTCCGGTTCTCGCAAGAGCTGCCATGGCCGTTGGAGTGGATGGTGTCTTTATTGAGACGCACCCCAATCCAGAAGCAGCGTTATGCGATGGCCCGAGTAGTTTACCTCTTTCCGAGATGAATGAACTACTCAAAACACTTAATGCTATTTGGTCAATCCATCAGAAGTAAAGCTATCCAAAAAGGATGCTCTTGATTTTCTTGTGCTAAAATGGCAGTTGCTGAGTCCAGACTAAGACTTTCTGGAGTCTGATTTTGGAAGAACTGACTGGGTATATAGCTACGACTCACTAATAAAAAGCGATCGTGTTCTTGTAAGCGAATTTTTCCGGTATAAATCTGTAGTTGTTTTTGTAAGCCAAGTAATTCTTTAGGAAGGGGTGGTAGTGTCTCTTGAGGGGTGGAAAAATCAAAACTAAAATCAACGGGATGAAACAGTGGTGTCATTGCATTGTTTCTTAGGAGAACAGCGGTGGGTGCTCCCACTTGAAACCAAGAGAGTTTGTTATTGTGTTTAAGAAAACAGACGAATTCCAGGCCGGCTAAAAGCTCTCCGTCATTGTATTTGTCATGTATATCTTCGTGAGCAGCTAAGATGGACATTTTAAAAAGATGCTCTTGCGCATCAAGCACATCCCCAGACTGATAAACAGAGGTTTTTTGCGGATCGTTTATGGCATCACGCCAGTAATCCGTCACCAGATCAATAAAATCTTTTGCAATAGCGGACTGCCCCCACGGGGTAGCGGCGATAAAAAGAGTTTGCTCATCATTAATGAAAACTTCCGGGTGCGGTCGAAATATTTTGCCACCATAAGAGCGATCCGTAATCTTCATAATGAGTACCCAGTGAGATGCGTTGTTGCAATACCGTACGTGTTCTTTTCTTGCAAATTCAATTTACTCCTCCTCAAATTGGCGTGGGCCAGTCCATTGTCGTCGTGCATAGAATTTTCAAGAAAGCTCCAAAACAATCTAATATAACAACGTATCTAGCTGGGTACTACAGTCCGTACTGTTGCAATTTTCTTTTAGCTTTTAAATAATATTCACCAGTAGGAATATCTTTACTAATAATTTCTTTCCATTTTACTTTGCTAATGTCTACGTTGCCAAATTTTTCTTCGATCACACTTTCGGAATAAATATTTCGCATACGAGCTTCTAATTCACGACGGTTGCGCTCAATAAAATTGGCAATGCTATAATCATAAGGATCAATTTTCTTGGCCATTTCGGCATTAGTGATGGCATCACGCAAGTTGCCAGAAGTTTCAAGACTTCGTGCACGACCCATAAATTGTTCTCTTTGTGAGGTAATGTGGTGTTCGATAGAAGCAATGGCGCGTTTAGACACCGGCTTTAAGTTATCAGGGTCAGGAAGATTGGAATTGATGTGGGCAGAAAAGGCGTTAATCGCGTCATGAAATTCTTTATTTTGTAGATAATTTTTTGCTCTGCTAAATAATTCGCGACCTTTATCAACACTGTCATTGTAGTCTTTAAGTTGTCGCTCGGCTTCCATTGCCTGATTAAGGCGCATTTCAATTTCGGCAACGATAGTGTGAGCATCAATGTTTTCTGGATCTAGTTGTAAGGCTTCGGCTAGACAACTTTTTGCGGCATTTGCGTCTACACCTGTTGCATAACGATCGCGGCAGTCGGCAACAATGGCGGCGACTTTAGCCTTGGTGGCCTCCTGCTCTCGCTGTTGTTGTTTGATAAATTCCTGCTGACGAACAGTTTCTCGCGCTTCTACAAGGCGTGCTTCCATTTCCTTAGAGTCTTTGTAGAAAGGAACAAGCGAATGGATTTTGGACAGTCGACTGAGTGCACTTTCAATTTTACCGCTGGCTTCAAATTCTTGAGCCGAGGCATATTCGCCCAAAACTAGTTTTTGTTCTTCTGGTTTTAATTGCTCAAATGCTTTCAGCTGTCCATCAAGGACAGTGGTTTCGGGTTTGATAGGTTCATTATTCATAGTAAAGGCAATAATTAAAACGATAACGGCTACGACGCCCATGAGAGCCATACGGAGTTTGTTTTTTTTAGGTTCAAGACGTTGCGCTGTGCCAGGTAGTTGACCTAGTTGTGTAGCACTCATCGCTTTAGGTGCTAAAGCAGTAGATGCATCTGCTGCTCCTGGATACCAATCTTGTGAGGTTAAGATCATCGGCCCGCTGTAAGCCTGCAGTGGTAGATCTTTTAATTTATCAGTAAATGATAAATCACGAATTTCAAAAATCATGGTGAGTTGATTTACTGTTATGATGTCGCCGCTTTTTAACTCTTTTGCTTCATGTGCAACGAGTTCTTGGCCATTAAGTAGAGTGCCATTCGCACTTTTTAGATCTTTTATAAAAAATTGCTCGCCCACTTTTTCTAAAGAAAAATGCTGACGACTGGCTTTTTTATCATCTAAGTGAATTTGTGCAATAGAGTCCCGTCCGGCAATCCACTTATTACCCTTGAGACGAATGGATTCGGAGTGTGTTGAAAACATAAACTTCAGATATGGTTCACCATTGATATTGATTTCCCCTGTTTTTTCCTCATTGCCATGGAAAGAGACTTCGGGATTTATGGCGTCAGGGCTTGGGCCAGAAATGTTGGGCACAGGGATTTCACTGGGAATGGAGCGATTGAACTCGGAGCCATGTTCCACGCCTTGAGAGGAATGCTGTAACAAGCGGGAATCTTCGTTAGGAGCAACATCATTTTCTTGGCTGAGGGTATCGTCTTCGAATATAAACTCATAGGGTTGCACAACAAAGTGTAATGGGGAGCTATCGAGTGTTAATTCAGATACGTTTTTACCTTCATAAGAAATAGGAACGTGTTGAGATAGCACATAAATTGTCCAAATATTATTCTTGCGGCGTAATTCTAGATGCTGACGGGAAATTCCAGGATCTGATTGTAGTACAACATCACACCCTTCTTTGCGCCCAATAAAATACGGCCGTTCTTCTTCCAAAAGAAGTTCCGTAAAATCTTGTTGATGACGTCTGATCTTTAGTCGAGCCACTTAATTGCTCCCCTGTTCTAACAGACGGCATTCTTTGATCTGCTCTTTAGCTAATTGATATTTTTTATTCTCGGGTTGGTTAATAATTTGTAGCGCCTTTTCAAATTCCGCCATACACAATTTATACATACTTTTGTTTCGATATTTAGTACCTAGGTCCATGTGCGAATCAACCAATCCTTCGCGTAGTTTTTCAGATAATTTGAGGTAACGTTTAGCCATTGTGTGGTTAGGATAGATAGCGAGTGTTGTTTGAAATGACTCAATGGCGCGAGAATATTGTTTATTATAGTAGTCGCGAAAGCCGCGTATATAATAATTTTCTGCTTTGCGATGATTATAGACTTCTCTTTCATCCATTTCGGGATGAGTATTGAGTATTTGATCCTGACGCATTTTTACTGCTTCAATGGATTGATTAATTTCGTTGGGGCTGGCGATCGGTTTCGGCTTTTTAACGACTTCAGGGCGTGTTCCCAGATAGATCAGTGTCGCCAATATAACTCCAAATCCAATACGAATAATATTTTTTTTATTCAAAAAAGGTTCTTTTGCTAAGGTCTCCGGTACAGCAAAGTTTCCGTTATTAAATGAAAACGGAGACGGAGGGGGCAAGTTGGGCATAGGAGATGGAGTCGTAGTATTATGAGAGCTTGCCAGTGTAAGTGGTTTAGGAGTTTCCATACTGATTTCAATGATGGTGTCGCCAAAGCCTAATTGATCTCCTGAGCGTAAAATTTGCGTCGTTATATTTTGCATATTTACAAATGTAGTACTTTTACCACTGACATCTTCAATAAATAGACCGTCAATGGTGAAATCAATACGACACTGCTGGCGGCTTACACGATCATCACTGAGAACAATTTGACAATGATTGGGATCACGACCAATCACAATTCCTGGAGGCTGAATGCGATAAATATCGCCCTTGTCAGGACCTTGTAGGATCTTCATGACTGCAGACGTAAAAGGAGATTGCTGCGGCAATGCGGCTTCGCTCATCCTTCGTCTTCCTCCTCAATAATTTGCATTACAGTGAAAATCACATAGGACGCTTTTTTTCCGTCGACAATGGATTTAGCGGTTATTTCATAATTTTCTGATCCATTAGAGGGAATTGTTTGCGTGTGTTTCATATTTGGGTTGGACCGACATGTATCCATTAGATATTTTAGGCACTGAAAGAGAGAAGTATCAGTTAGCTCCTCAATGCTTACATCCACGAGTTGTGTTGTATCAAAAAGCGGATGACCTTCTAGGGCTGCATTGATGGCCATAAATCGACTGGACTCTGGATTGACCGCAAATGCGGGAACTGGAAACATTTTAACAAGCTCATGAGCTTCTATACTTTTATCAGCACTGGCAGCCATATCGTCTGTACCCGTAAAATCTGCAGAAACTCGCGACAGAGCACTGTTGATGTTCATGATCAGATTTTGAAAGATAGGGAGTTGGAATGGAACCTGTATATTGCTGTGGCCCTCACTTAAGGCTTTATCGATCTCCTTGTTGAGTTTTTTAAGCGGAAAGACCATGAGACGATATTGTATAAAAAACACAATGGCGCCTATGGTACACGCGATCAGAAAAATTTGGATAAATAAACTCAAGGTACGATTAAAATCTATGGCCAACGGATCCACATTATAAACAACAACCGCGTAGGCTGCGATGGAAGAGTCACCGATATCAGGATTAAAAAATTTAATTGGAACACTAGCTGCCACCTGCTTTTCGTTAATTACATCTACCTTTTCTTCATTGGTATTGCGTAGGCTGATAATAAATGGTTCCTTAAGATATCGGCCCATCATCGAAGCAGGGGCGAGTATGGCGCCGCTTTTTGCTGACAAAATCATGGCTTTTTCGACACCAGACTCGCGTTCGACAAACTCTGTTGAGAGAGAAAGTTCGGAGTCCTCGCTGAGAGCTTTTCGGTTTAGCTGTGCAAGATTACGAGCAAGTGTTAGTGTGCGACGTTTACTTTCTGTAATCACACTATCTGTTGTGAGTTTAGAAAGTGGTAGAGCCGAAAGAAATGTAGATAAAAAGATAAAAGCTAAGGCAAAGACCATAAGCAGGTATTTAAAATCTACTTTTTCCGCCGTTTTGTATATAGGCGGAAGTGCCACTTCTTCGATATATTTATCTGCTTTTGCTGCAACAGCCTCAATGGGGTTAGCATGACTAGTAATTGGAACTGGTGCGACCATTTGTTGTTGGGGTTCGTTGTAGGGAGCGAGTCCCATATCGTGAGTCATCATGGGTTGCAGCGCGTTCGTGCCTTGCACAGCGAGGTGATTTTGTGGAGATGTGGCTCCCGAGATTTGTGCAGGTGGAGTTTTAGCGGTCATTTTTGGATCAGCAAATACCACATTATCTGGTAGCTGAAAGATTGTAAAAATAGTCTGATTGACGAGCACTTTATCGCCCGTTTTTAAACCGTGATTTTGAACTTTTACACCATTAACGAAAGTACCATTACTGGATTTTAGGTCGGAGATAATAACCTTATCATTTGTAACAAAGATTTGCGCATGATTTTTCGAAACGCCCTGATCTGCAAAGCGAATATCAACTTTCGCTGAACGACCAAGAACATTATTTCCTTTTTGCAAAGGAAATATTTTTCCAGATTGCGCTCCATTGAGAATTTTAATGGCCCACATCGAGTTTGTCTCCAATCTGTAAGTTCAATTTATTTGCCATTCCGGCATCCATTTCAATCACACTGGCTGCGGAAAAAACCGGGAAAGGAAGGCGCCATGGTGGTAAGGCGTGATCAATTTTTCGGATCGTCATCTGACGATCGATGTAGACAACATCAATTGGAATGGACATAAAGAACGTATGAATCCAATTGCAACGGGGAATCCATAGCGCCGAATTTTTAAATTGTTTTGTGCCAATGAGACCAACAAGTCTTTTTGAAAAAGATTCGGCCACATTAAAGTGTTCACAGAGAGGTTGTGTGGTATCTAAGCGACGGAGAATCACCCTTTACCTCCGTATAAAAATTGGAGAGCTACCGGGGCAAATACGATGACAAACACTGCGGGTAGAATAAAGAAAATAAGTGGAATCAACATCGCTTGCGAGGCGCGCGCACCTGCTTTTTCAGCACGAACGAAGCGTTCTAAGCGCATTTGTGCGGCATGCTCTTTGAGCACATCACCAATGCTGGCTCCGGTAGAGTCGGCATCGGTGAGTACGTTCACGAAGCTGGTCACTTCTGGAACATCGAGACGGTAGGACATATCTTTTAGTGCTTTTTCACGAGTACTACCAAGGCGTAAATCACGCAGTACCATGTCCAGTTCTGTAGCAAGCACACTGTCATCCGCTTTGTTGGTGATTTTTTGAATAGCGCCAAAAAAATCAGCTCCTGCTTGGGTAGATAAAGCTAAAAGTTCAATAAAAAATGGGAGTTCAATCACCACAGAAGTGCTGCGCTTTTTCTTTTCTGCATTGGCATGCAAATCTGGAAGATAGAAACCCATTGGGCTAATCATAAGAATCAGCGGCCATGGATATCCCAGTTGCAGTGCAAAGTTCAGTACAGTAAGAATGATTGGAAACAAAAGGCCCCAAAAGAGTTTGAGTCCAAGAAACTCATCGACGTTGATTTCTTCGTTTAAACCACCTGTAAGAATTTTATATTCGATATTTTTACGAAATTTTTCGCGTTTGATTTTTCGTGCATATTTGAGAGTGAATTGATGGACCAATGGGCGCGAAATATTGATGATCGGTGATTTTGATTTTTTCGGCTGATCTCCTGTTGCCCACGCTAAAGCTTTGCTGTCTTGATTGGCAGCAAATACGGTGTAAACAAACCAGTAAGTTGAAGCGCCGGCTAAAAATAATCCTAAATACAATAATAAATCCATAGCCATAAAACGAATTTTGTGATTACACTACCCTCATGGTGCGGTTCGTGCTCGCTTCCCAATCGCCTCGCCGCAAATTTTTTTTGCAAAAACGAGGGTATTTGTTTCACACCTTTCCAGTAGAAATATCGGAAATTCTTAATGAAAACCTGAGTATTGAAAACGCCGTTGAGGATTTAGCCCAGCGTAAAGCTCAGACCTTAGTCCAGTCGGGGAAATTGGAACCTGGACAGGAGTACGTGATTTTGGCTGCCGACACTATCGTTTATCACCGCGGGCGTGTTTTGGGTAAGCCAAAAGACCGGGCAGAGGCAATAGAAACCCTAACCCAGTTGGCGGGAGATACCCATCAAGTGATCACCGCTTTTTGTTTACTGCATTGGCCCTCTGGTGATTTTGTTACAGATCATGAGGTTTCTCATGTCACCTTTCGGCCTTTGTCTCAAAGTGAGATTAGTGAATATGTCGATACAGGTGATCCTATGGATAAGGCGGGTGCCTATGGTATTCAAAGTTTAGCTAAAGGTTTCAGTCTAGAGATGGGTGATCCTTTCCAAGCGGAGCGGCGAGATTTTGTTTTAGACTTCACCGGAAGTTTGGAAAATATTGCCGGTCTTCCCATCGCAAAAGTAGAAAGTGCATTGGCTCAAAAAAATTGGATTATAGAGAAAAAGTAAGGAACTAAAAATATGTTTTTAAAAAGTCGAAAGCTCGGGATATTGGGTGTTGGGAATATGGGACAGGCGATTATTAAAGCGCTGATAGATTCGGGAACTTTTGCTGCTAGTCGCATTCATTTTTCCAATCGTTCAAGTGGTAAAATCGAAAAAGTAAAACGCCTTTATGATATCAATGCGCACACTACCAACGAAGAACTTGTCGACAACTCGGATATTTTAATCATTGCCGTGAAGCCACAGGACTTAGAAGAGGCGGTAGAGCCGTGTCGGAGCTCTTTTCGTAAAGATCAAATTATTATAAGCCTTGCTGCAGGCGTGGAGTTTAAACTTTTACGTCGTCTCATCCCAGAAGGTCATCTTACTCGTGTTATGCTCAACACGCCGGTGTTTGTGCGCAAAGGTGTGGTGGGTTTTCTATCGGAAAACGATCTCTATGAAGAGCCATTACGAGAGCTCTTATCTCCGCTGGGTGCTGTGATCAAACTCGAAGACGGTGATCCCTTCGAAGCCTTTACGGTAGCTAGCTCTAGCGGAACAGGTTTTATTTTTGAACTGATGTCTTATTGGCAGGACTGGATTGAAGAGCATGGCATTTCGACCGAAGAAGCACGACAAATTGTCGTGCAAACCTTTTTAGGTACGGCGGCGATGGCAGAAGCTTCGCAAGAAACTTTTGAAGAATTGCAAAACAAAGTCACATCAAAAAAAGGTATGACTGCTGCGGGCTTAGAATCTATGCGTTCACTTGAGATTGAGGGGCTTATGCGCATGAGCTTTAGTAAGGCAGCGCAAAGGTACCGGGAACTCGGCCGTAGCTAGAACACATCTCATAATAAGTCGGATATGCTCTTCAGCTGGGCGTCAACTATAGGTTAGATACTTTTTGCAGATCCCCCCTCATATGAATTAAGAAAATGCCGATAGACTTTATAAGCCATTTAATGGACTGTCGACTAATAGGGGTTATTCTGTGTACACCGCAAACTGGAAACGGGTCTTTTTAGTTATTATTAGCGTAACTACCATTTGTTTTCAAAATTGCGCGGCCCATAAATCTATAGACAGTATAAACTTAAATTTGAACACAGGCGTTCATCTCGACACAGCCTCGGCATCAAACGAATCAAAACTTGAGGCAGTCGTTAATCCATCAGAGTCTTTGGTTGCCGGAAGCTTCTCTATGGCGCAGGGTGAGCGTGTAGATATAGAGGACATGCACTTTCAATTTCAGATGGATGGCTCTTTGGTTTTATATAACTCAAGTTGGTCAGCAGTATGGGCAAAGTCTATTAGCACATGCACTGGTCAATGTGTGGCGAACTTTCAGAGCGATGGTAACTTTGTCGTCCGAGATAACCAAAATATACGTAAATATTTTTCAGGAACGATTGGTGCACATTTCCTTTTGATTTCGAATTCACCACCGTTCCTCCGGTTCACTGACTATAGCGGGTCCACTCATTTTTATCCAAAGGGAGTAACATTTGCGCAGGATAGCGCAGAGGTCCTCGATGGAGCCGAACTTATTCTACAGGGTGATGGAAATTTCGTAATTTATGCCGGCCCAGGGATCACTCGACCTGTTTGGTGGAGTGGTGGTAAGGTCACCAACCAGACGTCGGGAGTTCAAGTTATTACTACTTTTCAAACTGACGGGAATTTAGTGAGCTTCCAACTTCAAAGAAGTGCACAGAAACAAGTTGCAAAACGGATTTGGTCATCGGGAACTTCTGGGCAGGGCTATTCGATGATTGCCTCTAAATACTACCCTTACGTAAGCATTCGAGATTCATCTGGCAAGCAAATATGGCCTTCGAATTCTTCTACATCAGACTTCAATCCCGTAATGAACACCAACCCGAATTTAACCTGGGGTGCTTGGCTATATGGCATCTCCAATTCATCACAAAGCCTTGATTTGGTGAGAAACTTTAAAAGTGACTTGGGGCTTACAAAAACTCCCAACTTGGTCGGCCAGGACATTTGGTGGAATCCAGATGCCAGCTGGAGCAATTTCAACACTCTGTTAAATAGTTCAATAAATGGCAACCCTGACCACAACTGGGCCACTGATGTTTCTAACTCTGGATCAACTCCAGTTTTATTATGGTCCCCTGCGATTCAAGTCGCCTGTGATCCAAAAAATCCGCAAGCATTTATCGATAACTTATCGCGATTTAGTTTAAAACAAGTGGCCGCGGGGACATTTGATTCCTATATCGATACCTGGGCCGATCAAATCAAAGCTTGGGGTAAACCAATTATTCTGAGAACAATGCACGAACTAAATGCAAATACAAGTTTAAGTGCCGGCCATGAGTGCGATAACTTCGCTGTTCCATGGCAAGCGCAATTGAGAGTAAGGGGTAAGATTGTCAATCGACCTGCAGATGCTAAAACGGCGTGGCAGCACATTGTACAGAGATTTCGTCTAAAGAATGTGACTAATGTGAGATGGGTTTGGTCGGTACTGTCATGGCCATCACAAACATTTGGTGGGAACAATTCAATTTCTGTGGCAAGCATCTACCCTGGTGATGACTATGTCGACTGGATCGGAATCGAGTGCTACAATAACTTTGTTGGAAGTGGCGATGGCATATGGAAGAGTTGCGTTGAACATGCATTTGGCATTTACAGTGAAATCGTCGCGTTAACCTCAATCAAACCCATTTCATTGGTTGAAATGGGTAGCACAGAGCAAAGTTCGCAGCAGGATCCAACGGGAACAGCCAAAGGGCTGTGGGTTAACGAAGCACTTGATGTTAATAATCCAAATTCGATATATCAAAAAATGCCGCGCATACAAGCCATTATGTACTGGAATGATAATCGCCCCATTTTTAATTCCACTTCATCAGATGGGGGTGCATTGTGGATACAATCTTCTAAATCTGCAAGAGATGGGTTTAGAAGTGCTATTGAAGGATCAGCCTATCCTGATAACTGATTAATAAGTTTTATTTAAAATATACTGACAAATAAACAGCAATCGTTTTGTTTTTTCTGAGTATCCTAATTGCTCAATAGAATCAGTAAAAAGACGAGCATCTTTTAAACTGAACTGTTGGATAATCTACGTCCTTTGAATTTACCAAATACACATGTGTCTTTAAATTGTCACTAGAGGTATGACAAAATTCAGTTATCAATGCGTTCTGACTTCAGCGGTATTACATAGTATTGTCATATACTGTATCGTAGTAGACTACGGCGATGTGGTATTGCCGACGAAAGATTTTTGGTTAGAATTTAGAGGTGCAGAATTAAATAAACCAAATGATTCAAGACCACTTCGTAAACAAAAATTAAAAAACTACAATAAACGTCAAGCACAAAATCTTGATGATCAGTTACAAAAGGCGCTTCGTTTTTCAGTCACAAAATTTGCAGAAAAAAATACTGTAGAATCCGATTTAGATCTGGGAACTCAAGATGATTCCGGCACCATTGGCGATCTCGATTTACAAAGCAAGATTTACTCTCAGTTATGGTCAAAAATTAGGGCACAAATTGATTATAGGGCGGAGCACTTTAGGTCTCGAATCGAAGGAAAAGTTAATCTCAAAGTGCGTGTAAGTAGATATGGTCAATTAGTTCGTATAATGGACGAAGATGCAATTGGAAATAGATATTTACTGGGGTGGGTTGTTATATGCTTGACGAGGGCCCTTGCTCAACCTCTTTTATTGCAGCCACTTAATTCTCATAAAATATTGGACTTAACATTTTATTTTTCATTAGGTGATCCGTTGCCTCCAGATCAAAACTCAAGCCAAAATTTGAGTTTTTCAATATACGGTGATATTAAAAAATCCAATCTTATTTCTATCTCTCAAAATACTAATGAATCGAGTCTGCTCTACGGTCTTACCACTGAATTAGTTTCATTGAGGATGTCATTCGCTCGCATAAAAAATATTTTTGAAGATAAAAAAATAACGAATCGTCTGGATTGGGATTTTTATGCAAAACAAGAACTACTAACAGATTATTGTGAAAGGTTTAAAAATCAAGAAGCATGTAAACTTTTAGCAGATCAGTACAAGGCAATGGGCAAACAGGATCAATTTGTGAAGTACAGCATGTTAGCTAAAAAACGATAGGTGTTCGTCTTAAAGTTTATTACCTGTAAATCCTATACCGATCTTTCTCTGAGCACTGTACGAAGTCTTTTAAATGAGGATTGTCTATCAAATCAAAATCTTTTCTTTTGTGTCCAGTTTTTCTGGCGGAGGCTTGTCATAAAAGGCCACATATTTTAACTCAAAATGCGCGTAGTCGAAATAACGATTAGACACCGTACTGAGATCATAAGGATTTATTGGATTTAACACGCACAAGTCGTGTGTACGAATGTGCTTCACTCCAACTGTGCGTTATAAAAAGATGGAAATCTAACTCCAATGCATATATAATTTTGGCGATGCAAATAAGTATGAACAAATACGTATTTTTTATTCTTTGTATTGCGCTTACTTCATGTACAAAAAAGGAAGAGACAAAAACTTCTGTGCCAGAAACTACTCCTATGGGAACTTCTAGCAACGTTCTATGCGAGAATAAATGCGGAACATATGATCAAAAAGTATGTGACTACCTTTTCAAAGAGTACGTCAGATGCAATAACAAAAAAACGGAGTATGACTGTGCTGGGTTTGTCTCAGCTTTCTCGAATGCCTTACCTAAGACGGTTGAGTGCACAAATACTTGTGATAGAACTCCGTTTAAAATGCCAATTTCTTATAGTTGCGACGAAATAGACAAATCAGGTTACCCTAAGATTACGGAAAGAGCCTCTCATTTACTCTCGAAACTAAAATTCAAAATGGCTGTCGATTTATTTTTGTCAGATAAATTTTATGCAATTCTGGATGGCGCACTGGCTGAAGATATGATTCCAGAAATTGAGAAGCATAAAAAAAGAAATAAGTCGTTCTGATCAAAATCTTAAAATCAGGACACAAAATCACGCACCAAAGTTTTGGTTGTTTAGATATTGGTAACAGTACGGAGTGACTTACTTGTGGGACTCGAGATTGAGGGGCTTATGCACATGAGCTTTAGTAAGGCAGCGCAAAGGTACCGGCAAATCGGCAAATCATAGCTTGTAAAGAGGGTCGGGCTTAAGGAGAGATGGAGTGTGCCGAGTGCAGGCTTGTGGCAAGGCTAGTGTTTTGTGCTGTTTTTGAATATAACGTATTAATATACGCGTACTGACAAGGATTTATTGGGCTTTGTTCACTTAAGTTGTCATGAACTGGACTAGATTAGCCCTCCGCTTAGTTCAGTTAAATATTTTAAAAACCGAAAACTACCTATGTGTAGGTTATATATTTGCATTGTAGTATACATCTGTTTGCGCCCGATTGCTTTGGCAAACGAGGTTGTTGCTAATGAACAAAATATTGATAATTTTTCACTACCGACATGCCATCAGTTATTACTGCAGAGACCTGACCTTAAAGATGATTTAACTTTAAATGAAAGTGACAATTATCTATCGATGCCATTACAAGAGCGAGCTCGTAAATGTATGGATGGGGCTTTTTCTGCATGGAAAGATACCATTAGAGAACTCTTAATAAATCCTTACATATACATGACCAAAACTTCATTCGAACAAACTAAGTCGTTTTTAGACAACTGCAACAAACTACATCTTTGTAAGCAGCAACTTTATTATGAAGCTTATGGACGCACTCCAAGTGATGAGATGAATAAAAAATTATCTCTTAATCTGAGTTTTACTGACCTTGATATATTGTATGGAAATGCAAAATCTCGTATAAACTCCACAGGAATGCAAAACGAGAGACTAAGATTAGAAGTTTTGAACCGTAGATGGCTCGAAAATAAGCCTGTCAATTTAGATCAAAAGCAAGAAAACACTTCATTTTGGCTGATTTTAAAAGGTCTAATCTCCAGTGAAAAGCAGAAGTGGGCTTGCCTAAAACCAGAGGCAGCACAAGAGTTATTTTGCTACTACTTGGCGCAAATAATTGATCCAACGATAGCCGCTGGAATGATATCAAAAACACCTAAATTGAGTAAACTAGTGAATAGTTCTATCCAAATAAAGAGTTTAAGAGTTGGGGAACTTCCTGAGGTAGCAGCGTACCATGCGTTTGGTAATAATCGAAGAGCTGTTGCTTTGCCTGAAAATTTTGAGTTGGCCGTATGGAATATATATAAAGGGAAAAAAACAGTTTTTCCTAGTGAGGTTGGTAATATTATTGGAAAAAGTGATGTAGTACTTTTTCAAGAAATGACAGGGAATACTAATTTACAGCAACAAATCATAAGAGGAAATCCTGATTTGGGCTGGTCTACAGCAGAGGGATATGTTCGCCACAATCAATATACAGGCGTTGCAACGGGAAGCAAAGTAAAACCCCTGAATGAAATGGCTCTGAGATCTCCCACGAGAGAACCAATAATAAACTCACCGAAATCTATTTTGGTAACAGACATTCCGTCAGTAAAAGGACCTGTCCGAGTGATTAATGTTCACGCTATTAATTTTACCACAGATGAATCTTTTCGAAAGCATATTCGACAAATCTCCGGATATATCGAAAATTATAGAGGACCAATTATAGTTGGTGGAGACTTCAATACATGGAGCTCTTCTCGGAAAGCTATTCTCAATGAAGCTATTTTGAAGAATGGTCTAAAGAAAATCTCATCGGCCAATCAAAGCTTATTATCATTAGATCATGTCTATTCGAGAGGGATATCTATTTTAGAGCAAACCAAGTTAAGCAGAACAAAAGCTTCTGACCATCAACCAATTGTATTACAATTGCACATAGATTAGTTCACATACAGTAATGTATAAATTCCCCTTGTGAAATGACCGAAGCCTGCACCCAAAAACGCAGGCTTCGTATTTTTCGGTCGCTACAATCACGATCGGGTGTTCACCGAACTATATATTAAGCTTCCTCAGCCAAGACGTTCTTTATTTAAGTAAGAGAAGAGCGTACTTGTTATTTCAACAACCCAATTTCACGTAAACGCTGTTTAAGAAAATCTTCGGCAAGAATGTCGGGATATTTTGCTCCGCCGCTTTTGCAAGAAGGTAAGCACGTAAGCATGGCTTCTGGATTGGGGTGCATAAAAAACGGCATCGAGTAACGACTGGTTTTTGCATCCGGTGGATTCACCACGCGGTGAGTGGTGGAGGGGATCACTTCGTTAGTAATGCGCGCAAGCATATCGCCAGAGTCCACAATGATCGCATTGGGAGAAGAGATCACCGGTAACCACTGACCATTGCGGTCTTTTAGCTCTAATCCTGAAGCCGAAGCGGACACGAGCAATGTGATGAGGTTGATATCTTCATGAGCGGCGGCGCGAATGGAGCGCGGGTCGCGATCGGCAGGGAGTGGGGGGTAGTGGAGTAAACGTAAGATGGAGTTTCCATCTTTGGTCATTTTTTTAAAATAATTTTTATCAAGTTCTAAAGGTAAAGTGAGTGCTTCGAGCATGATGTCGCCACACATTTCTAAAGCTTGATAGATTTTAGAAAACGTCGGGCCCAATTCAGGAATTTCCACAGGCCAAATATTTTTAGGATAAAGATTTTCGTATTGATGATCAGCGGGAAGATTACGTCCCACATGCCAGAATTCTTTAAGGTCAGCCACGGGACTATCTTTGGCGTGCTCTGTTCCAAAAGGTGTGTAGCCGCGCTGAAACCCATTATCAAACAAGCTGTATTTCTTTTTTATGTCGGCGGGTAAATTAAAAAACTCTTCGCTTAATGCATATGCCTTTTTTAGAAGATCCTCCGAAATAGGGTGATCGACAAGGACGATAAAGCCCAAATCTTTAAGGCCGCGATAAAGATCCGCAATAAATTTTTGTTTTTCGCTTTCGTTGCCTTGGGTATAGGCTGCTAGGCTCAGCTCTAAAACTTGACTCATAATCTGCTTATACTCTGAGCATACTATTTTTCCCAGTTTTGACGCAAAAAGTTAAAAAGCTAGCGTTAGGAGATTCCCCTCTTGTGGTTATGCTATCCTCTTTCCCATGAAAACAGAATGTCTGCCGTTAGCGATCCCCTTTGAATCTTCCGATTTTGATGTCTTTAATCTTCGAGTTGTAAGTAAAGCCTTAAAAAACAATCCTTTAGGCGATTCGTTTGTGCGTTCTAACTATGTACTGGCGCCCAAAAAATTGGGGACGTATCCTGTGGTGTTTCATTTGTCGGGTTATTTTTCTACCGGATACCAGGCATTTAATAGCAAAACCTTAGAGGACAATCTGCCTGATCTGATCAATCAGGAAACAGCAACGAGGACCATTCCGCTTGCGATCCATGTTTTTGTCGACGCCATGACCGCCTTTGGAGGCTCTCAGTTTATTAATAGTTCTGGATGTGGGCGCTACGGCGATTATGTTCAAAACGATGTGCTTGAAGCCGTCGAAGAGTTTTGGAAAATCACAAAAGAAAACAAGTATCGTTGTGTGATGGGCTCTTCCAGTGGCGGGTATGGTGCTTTGGAGCATATTTCGCAAAAAAATAGCGCTTTTGGTACAGCGGTTGCGATTGCCCCCGATAGCGGTTTCGAAATCTCTCTTTTGCCTGATTTCTATAAAGTGAGCGAGCAGCTCAAAACTATTAAGAGTGTAAAAGATTTACGCGAAAAATTACAAGACGATAAATTTCGCGGATCTCGCGTTTTTTTTCCAACTATGAACGCGGTTGCCATGACCTTGTGCTATAGCGATATCAAAAAAGGTGTGTTGGATTATCCGATCGATTTGGATATCGGTGCGATTGAGGCGAAGGTGTTTACTCAGTGGCAAAAAAAGGATCCAGTTTATTTTTTAGAAGAGCGAAAAGCATTTTTAAAAAAGGCGTATATTTATTTAGAAGTGGGTCGCTATGATGAGTATTGTTTGTATTTTGGTGCTCGTCGTATCGAAGATGTGTTACGTAAGAACAAAGTACCGCATCATTACAATGAGTTTGAGGGTGGACATTTTAAAACATCTTATCGAAAAATCGAGGCGTTGAAATGGCTCAAGGACATATGGACGTAAACTCTAACGAAAAATCGCGCATTCTTTTGGCGCAAACATCGTTTGCATTAAGTGTGGTGCTGTTTGGCTTAAAATACTGGGCCTATTACTTAACCATGTCCCATGCAGTCCTTTCGGATGCACTCGAAACCATTGTTAATATTTTAGCGTCGATTGTGGCATTGTGGGTGGTACGCTGGTCGGCACGACCTGCCGATGAACAGCATCCCTATGGACATGGCAAAGCAGAGCTTCTTTCCGCAACATTCGAAGGCGGACTCGTATCGGCCGCTGCCGTGTTTATTTTGATTGAATCTTTTCTCTCCTTTTTTAAGCCCCATCATCTAGATGATCTTGGACTCGGCCTCTATATCACTTTTGGTGCCGCTATTTTAAATGGTTTAATGGGTTGGATTCTCATTGTACGTGGTAAACATTTACATTCATCTGCGCTTGTTGCGAGTGGTGTACATTTGCTCTCGGATCTTGTCACAAGCTTGGGTTCGATTCTTGGACTCAGTTTAGTGATGTTCACTCGCCTGGTTATTTTCGATACCATCGCTGCTGCAGCTGTAGGACTTTATTTGTTGTACACCGGCTTTAAGGTGATGAAGGGCGCTATTGGTGGTTTGTTAGATAAAACAGATGCTGAGGCGATCAAGCGGTTTAATCAAATTATAAACACACAGAGAGCCGATGGAATTATTCAAATTCATCATGTGCGCATGATTATCTCCGGAGCTTACTATCATATTGATGCCCACGTTGTTGTTCCGGAGTACTGGGATGTTAAGGAAACCCATGCGATCACGATTAAATATGAGCATGAACTCCTGAATTCATATGGTGCACAAGGGGAACTCCATTTTCACGTGGATCCATGTGAGCAAAACTATTGCCACCAGTGTTCCGTTCACGATTGTCCGATTCGTCTCAAGCCTTTCGAAAAATTAAGAATTATATCTGTCGAAGAGATGCTCGACAAAGATGAGCCTGTTCAAAATGGGGCGAACACACTCTAGATGCCGCCAGCGGCGCCTTCGCCGCGTGAATCAAATGCGCCGCTGAGGATTCCGGTGGCGGGGTCACGGGTAATACCATTGATTTTAGCTTCCCATGACGGTTCGACAGTATGACCCAATTTTTTTAATCCTAACTGTGTATCTGCAGACATAAACGTATCAACATAAACACTGTCGGGTTCAAATTGGTGATGCACGCGGGGCATTTGTATGGAGCGGTCAATATCCAGTTGGTTATTTAAAACCCGATACCATGTTTGAAACACACCACTGATAATGCGCGGGCCGCCGGCGCCACCAGCAGCAAGGACCGTTTCTCCATTTTTTGTGATGATGGTAGGGCTCATCGAGCTCAATGGGCGTTTACCAGCTGCGACGAGATTTCCCGGTCCTTGCATAAGGCCAAACATGTTTGGTGCATTGGGAACAGTAGTAAAATCATCCATTTCATTGTTAAGGGCAATACCGTATTTGTTGCTGGTGACACCAGAACCATAGCGACCATTGAGAGTTATGGTCATCACCACCGTGTTACCTTTTTTATCCATCACCGTAAAGTTGGTGGTTTCAGAACTTTCTTTTGTAGGATTCTTTATTATGAGCGGTTTGATAGAAATACTTTTATTTAAACTTAATTTTTGCGACAAAGGTTTTAGGTAGGAGTCTGATAACAAATGAAAAGACGGATTTTTATAAAAATCTGGATCGCCCAGACGACTGCGTCCACGGTAAGCGATCTTCATAATCTCACTGAGCAGATGATAATCTTGTGTAGAAAAAGCAGTTACTTTTTTAAATAAGGGATTTTCTAAAAGACGAATCAAAGCTGTCGTGATAATGCCACTGCTTGAAGGGGGCGGCATCATATATAAAGTATGTCCTTTAAATTCTGCTTCCATAGGTTTTAGCCAGCGTACATGATAATTTCTAAAATCTTCTGGGGTGAGAGAGCCGCCAATTTGATTTACAGTTTCGATGATATCTTCACTGATGGTGCCAGAGTAAAAACCTTGCAGTCCTTGATCACGCAGTTCTTTAAGGGCTGTAGCCAATTGGGGCTGTTTTAAGAGGTCCCCTGGTTTGAGATAGGACATATTAGTGGCAAAATAACGTTTTCCTGCACGATTAAAATTTTTAAATTGTTGTTTGGTAATATCGGCCCACTCGCCACTCACCGGGAAGCCATTTTCTGCAAGCTGAATGGCCTCAATAAAAAGATCTTTCCATTTTAGTTTTCCATATTTTTGGTGAAGCGCCCATAATCCTGCAGGTACTCCGGGAATCGCCACAGCAAAAGGCCCATTCACAGAAGCTCCGGCGGGTTTTTCTTTAAATAAATCGGGGTGGGCGGAGAGGGGCGCCACTTCGCGGAAATCAAGAGCATGGCTTGTGCCATTCATGCGTATCATGGCAAACCCACCACCTCCCAGGGACGCAAAATAAGGGCTTGTGACTGCCAAAGTGAGTTCCACAGCAATGGCAACGTCCATAATATTACCGCCACGGGTAGCGACTTGACGAGCAGTTTCAATGCCATGGCGAGAGGGGGCTGCCACCATTAATGTGCGCGTTTCTTCCGGGAGAGCAAAGGCGTACGAGTAAGCGAGAAACACCAAAAGTAAAAATAAACGCATGCTCCTATCCTTTCCATTGGGGGTGTCATCGAGTTTATGGACTCTAAGCCATTTAGGCAACATGTTCTAGGAGTTGCAGTCTGGTAGAAATTTTGGTACTTCGCATTCTATGTATTCGTACTTAGAAGGCCGCAAATTTATTAATCCTTACATCCGCCGTATGCAAGACTACGGAGATTGGATTTTAACGGAAGAGCGGGCCAAGCAATTGCCTGGTCAGTGGGCAAACGATATTTTTGCGTCAAAGAATTCCCTTCACGTGGAGATTGGTACAGGGAATGGGTTTCACTTTGCACATTATGCACAGAAGAATCCACATGTTTCGCTCGTAGGTTTTGAGATCAAGTTTAAAACTCTTGTGCAGAGTATAGCGCGGGCGCGCAGCCATAATTGCGCCAATGCGCGAATGGTTTTAGGTCCTGTGAAGTCTCTGACGGAGTACTTCGCACCTAATGAAGTGGAAAAAATTATTATTCATTTTCCAGACCCGTGGCCAAAGTTGCGCCAACAAAAAAATCGTCTTATGCAAGTTCCTTTTTTACTGTCTGCATTTGAAGTTTTACAGCCAGGCGGTGTTTTGGAATTTAAAACGGATCATTACGATTATTTTTGTTTTGCACGTTCACAAGCGACAAAAACTCCCTTTACTCTCACCTCTTATAGCGAGGATCTTCATCAATCATTATGGGCCAAAGAAAACTTCAAAACCCAATTTGAAAGTCTTTTTTTGCGAAAACATCAGCCGATTTTTTACTTTTCTCTTAGCAAATATGAGGGTGCTTAAGCATCCTCAAGCGTCTTTTGAGATCATTTGAGTGTTCTATTGAAACATCAATGGTCGTTAAAATTAAAAGGCGACTCGTTTTTTAAAGAGTCGCCTTATGCTAATGGATTAAAACATTTACATTTCGTATTAGATACACGGATGGGGAGCAAAACTCTTCATCGGTTGTCCTTGTAAATGACCTATCACATCCGGAATCGTTTTTAAGTTTGTTTTAAGATCTTCGGGACTATATAGATGCCAGTAGTGAAGTGGCGAAAGAGAGGAAAAATTAGGAGTACGCGCTTGAATCGGTAATTGGGGTATGGGTTCGAAATAGGTATCCAGATAAAAAGGCACGTCTTGGTTTAATTCAAAATTAAATCCTCGGAAAGGATAGGGAACGGCTATTCCTCCAGGAACATTTTTACAGTTGACAGCTTTTTCTAAAAATATTTTTGCCGCCAATTGCACTGTCTCATGAGGGGGAATTTCTATAGGTACCCGGTCAAAGTTGCTGACAATCATTTCATCCTGTAAGAACCAGCGTATAGGCAGTTCCAAGATTCGTCCCATCTGCACCTTGCCGAGGCCTTCATAGAAGGAACGGAGATGGAGCGCGCTATTATTGATATTGGCATAAATTTTTATGGGAAAAGAATTGGAATTGTCGAGCTTATATTTTATAAAAAAAATATTGTCGATAATTCCATCGTTATTTGTGAAGGTGTAATAACTTTCGATGGTCGGTCGCTTTTGCGGCAGAACTAAAACAAAAAGAGGTGAGAGATATGTTTTGTCTTTTGTACGATAAAGAGCACGACATTTTTGCACAATGGACTTAAGGTCCTTCTCCCAAAGTTTTTGAGCTGGCAATAATGCTTCTAAAGAAATGGTTTCAGGTGTTTCTTTTTGCAGTTGAGCAAATTCAGAACACTTTAGGGTCATTTCACTCGGGATATGAATACCAACATCTTGCTTGTGCCACTGTTCCCACATAAATTTTTCTTTTTGGAACAGATGGGACTCAGGAAGATTGGAGAAATGATTGAGATTATTGATGACGATATTTTTTTCGGTGCTGTAAGTGGAGGTTAAGTTATTTTGCGCGGCAAACACAAAATCACAGTAAACCGGTTCATCTGTTGTGTTGAGAAGAATATCATTGGGAAGAACATTTAAGATGGCAATGTGTGTGGGGTTAAGCCAGGTGGTAGTATTGCTGTGAGAGCTCATGCCATAGGGCGTACGGCAGGTCGCAGTAATATCCAGTTTGCTAATAGTATTTTGAGTGTCTACCGCATGGATTTCAATGGCGGTTGCGAGGTCCAACTGTTGAATACCCTTCAGGGTGATCGAACTACTGTCTTTTTGTCGAAAGGTAATATCCTGCGGACGAAAAGAATCTTGTTTATACTCCACGGTTTTTTCCTTTGAGCAGGAAATAAATCCGAAAACCGAGAAAAATATCATACAAATCAGTCTATATTGCGCTTTAGTCATATCTGACCTCCTTATGAGGCTCCCTATCGCAAGGGATGTACCAATGTCCGTACAAACATGCTCTCGGCAACGCGAACTGAAGTGCGAGCAGCCCTTAATTTATAAAAAGGATTTGGTGGGAATAAGCGCCCGGCGAAAAAAAATTACCAATATGTTGTGGTGATGGTGAGGTCGCTTTTAACAAGGCATTGGCAGCTGATGCGCTCGTTATCTGCTAAGGAGTATTTTGTTTTGAGTTCTTGTTCGAGAGGTCCTATGGCTTCGAGTTGACCGTGCATAACTTGTACGACACATTTTCCACAAACCCCATCTCCGCTGCACGAGGACGCAATAGGCACACCACTGCGTCTTAAAAGGGAAAAGAGATTTTCATTTTCCTCGGCTGAAAGGATTTTATTCAGTTGGGGGAGCTTTATGTGCATGTTATAAGTGTACCGACGAGAATGAGGATGAGCAAAATATTCGTAATTGGTGGCCGTCGCGGCCTGGGAAAAGCTATTGTAGACACATGGGGAGAAATGCAACCCCAGGATGTGTGCTGCGTGACATCGCGCAAGGCAGACCCTCGGGTGCAGTTTGTATGCGATCTTTCGCGCCAAGATCAGGTTGGAGAGCTTCTTGATAAAATGGATCAGGAAAAACCGGAGAGGGTCTTTTGTGTTGCGGGAGCTGGTCCCTATGGTTCGTACTTAAAAAAAGAATGGAAGGATCACGATTGGGCTCTCCAGGTGTCTCTTCTGTCTCCCTTACGTATTACCCATCACTGTTTGCGTGCGGATTATTGCCAACAAATTATTTTAGTGGGATCCTCTGTGGCTGAATCAAGCCCCGATCCTCAAGCCTCTAGCTACAGCGCTGCTAAACATGGTTTGAAAGGATTTGTGGCATCTGTTCGTGGAGAAGAGCTTGGCGGGAAAGATTTACGTCTTTTTAGCCCTCCCTATATGGATACGGATATGTTGCCTGTAAATGCGGCGGCACGTGAAGCACATACTATTTACTCGCCAGTGGATGTGGGCCGTGAATTCGTGCACTGGGCCCTAGATCCTCAGGCCGCTTGGCACAAAGTCTATACGCTTTAATCTATTTATGAGTATAGTCTCCCTTTTACTGTGAGTTACCGTAATGGAGCACCCAAAACCAGGTCGGTCTTACGATTCGGGCTTTAAGAGAAGGAGATTTATGAGTCAGGTGGAAAATGTCATTATTATTGGATCGGGACCAGCTGGATTAACGGCAGCGATTTATACATCTCGAGCATTGCTTAAACCCTTCATGATCGAAGGGGAAGAAGTGGGCGGTCAGCTCATGACCACCACCGATGTGGAGAATTTTCCAGGATTTCCTGATGGGGTTATGGGACCAGAGCTTATGTCTGTTATGAAAAAACAAGCCGAGCGTTTTGGTACGCGTTTCTTAGCTCGCAACGTCACCAAGGTGGATTTCTCAAGCCGTCCATTCAAAGTGTGGGTGGGTAATGATATGTATCAAGCCCGTTCGCTGATTATTTCCACCGGAGCAAGTGCTAAATATTTAGGAATTGAATCAGAGCGCAAATTCTTAGGTCGCGGGGTTTCAGCGTGTGCCACCTGCGATGGTGCGTTCTTTAGAAACCAAGAGGTGGTGATTGTCGGTGGTGGAGATACCGCGATGGAAGAGGCCACTTTTCTGACGCGTTTTGCATCGCATGTTACGATTATCCATCGTCGCGATAGTTTCCGCGCATCTAAGATTATGGCGGATAAAGCTTTAAATAACCCTAAAATATCTGTGATCTGGAATTCTGAGATCGCCGAAATCAAAGGGAACAAATCGGTGGAGTCGATCATTATTCGCAATTTAAATACCAATGAAACCACAGAAAAATCCGTGGAAGGGGTGTTTATCGCCATCGGACACAAACCCAATACAGAGTTGTTTAAAGGCGCGCTCGCAATGAACGATGTGGGTTACCTGACCACAAAAGCCCACTCGACCTATACTTCTGTCGAGGGTGTTTTTGCAGCGGGCGATGTAGCGGACCACGTGTACCGACAAGCGATTACGGCGGCGGGAACTGGATGTATGGCTGCCATTGATTGTGAGAGATGGTTGGAACAGCACGGGCATTAGGCTATACTGGTTGCCGTGGCAAAAAAATCCTTAGATACAAAAATTCTAGTCGATAAAATTGAGAAACTCACCAAGGAGCGCCTGACGCAGGAAAGTGTGGTGAGTCTCGAAGAATTTCGCAAATTGCGCACCAATAAAGAAAGCAAGTGCCTTCTCATTATCGAAGATGATGAGACTATGCGTGCGGCAATGAAGCGCATTTTTGAGGGTGAGGGTTTTAAGGTTAAAACCGCAGCGGATGGTACGCAGTTGGCCTCTGTGTTGGATGATTCCCCCATCGATTTAATCATTTTGGATATTGGGCTCCCGTGGATTAACGGTTATGAGCTCGCAAAGCTTCTCAAAGAGCATGAAGACTTAAAAAATATTCCTCTCATTTTTGTTTCCGGTAAAACCAGTGATCTTGATGTCAAAAAAGGGATGAATTTGGGCGCCGATGAGTATATTAAAAAACCCTTCGATGTGGATTACATCAAAGCTGTTGTTTCTAAGCTTTTAAAAATTAAACAGTCCTAGAGATTAAAAAAATAAAACCTGAAGTTTCCTGCAGGTTTTATTACTTATGATTCAGTTTTCTTAAAGAAAATATCAAATCAAGAACGAATCAAAAATGGTTTTAAATAACTACTACTCTTCTTCGCCGTCGTGGGTATTGAAGTGTAGATTAAGTTGATTCGCACGAAGCTGGTTAAGCTCCATTTCGCTTAGGTCTTGAGTCTTTTTCGAAAGTTTGATCTCAAGATTTTTGGGAGCAATAAGTTTTTCAAAATCTCCTTTTTGATAAGCATCGATATTGCCTTTGTTTTCTTCCATAAATCCCATAAGTTCTTTATAGGTCACACACTTCACTTCTGGTTGAGAACATACAGATTTCGCAAAATGTTGCATAGCTTTCCAATACGCTCCACCATTCCATTTAGAAAAATGGTGACCGATATGCACTGGAGCACGGTTACCGTAGTAGTTGCTCTGGAAGTAGTTCATGTATGTTTTGTACATTTGATCTTCGTATTCTTTATACTTACTCTCTGGTCCAGCAGCACCCTTAGACTGAGAATAATAAAAATTGTAATCCATGCTCAGGGTATTTTTTGTTGTTCCGTATATTTTTACCCCGGCAAGAGGAAAGTTCCAAATACCGTTGATCTGTTTTGGCCAATAACTGATTTTATCAACGCGACTTGTATCATAAAGATAACCATTGTCTTTTAAAGCAGGCCATAGACCAGTGCCTACACCAAGAAGTGGCGCGCGAAATCCGACAACATGATTAGTAAAATAGTCTTTCCAGTAGTCAGGCTCTTTTTTAGCAGCACCATTATTTTTCCAAGCTTTTAACATAAGCGAGGTAAATTGAGAAAATTCGCTATCCCACATTTTTTGTGTATACGATGAACCATCGAAGTGAGCATTTGCATGCGATGCCACCTCGTGACCCTCTTCCATAGCAGCTTGCATTTGTTCTAAACGAACGGGGATGTCTGCTTTAGCTCCACCAAAACCGATGTTGCTTTTACCAACGCCCATTTTAGGTTCGACATAGTTATTCTTATCGGCATCAGCTAGAAAATAAACGCCACTTGCAAAATAGGTAAAACCAATTTTATTTTCCGCTGCAAAGGCGCGAGATTCTTTCCAAAAAGGGACACTCTTAGAGCCATCAAAAGCTAAAAGAACATATTGAGTGGGGCGGTTAACTTTCGCTTGAACCGTGCTGGTAATAAGTAGGCACAGAATACTTAAAAATTTCAACATAGCATTCCTCTCAGTCTTATTGACAAATATACGTTTTAGTTGGTGCCGAAGTTGTACCAAGATGTAAGAGAAAACCGAAGAGGAATCTATGAAGTATGAAGAAAATACTCGATTAATAATTTAGAACCCTTGTTCAGCTCACGCATCACCGTCATTCATATCCAATGACTTTAGGGTGATTTCATAATAAAGATCTGGGAAACATTCAGGGGATGGCCATGCGAAAAGACAGTCAAGAATTCGAAAATTATCTAGCAAATTTAATGGATTGGCAGCGTCCCCCAACGCTTACTTTTATAAGTGAACAGCTCAAAAAAGACGAAAAATTGGGTATTAATATAGGAGATACTGAGGGTTTTTTCCTGGCGTTTTTGATTCAGGCTTTAAATGTACGGTCTATTTTAGAAATCGGTACTCAATATGGTTATTCCACTACTTGGTTTTTAAGTGTATTGCCACAAGAAGGGCATCTCATAAGTATTGAGCGAGATATTCAGCACTACGAAATTGCCCAAAAAAATCTTCACGATTCACGTTGTCAGTTGATATGTGGAGATGCACTCGAGGTTTTACGGAGTTCACTAACCCATAATATGTTCGATTTGATATTTATTGATGCGAATAAAAAAGCTTACCCCGCCTATCTTCAGTATGCCATGGAGCATGTAAATCCTGGTGGTTTAATCGTTGGAGACAACACATTTTTATTTGGCGAAGTTTTTGACCCCGGTAAACGAGAAGTGCCAAACTCTATGGCGTATGCCATGCATATCTTTAACCAAAAGATTTTTAGCGATAAAAGATTTGTGTCTTGCATGATTCCCACATCTGAAGGGTTAACCATAGCGATGAAAAAAAGAGCTCATCAAAACTGACAGTTAAAGCGTGTGGCCGTTTATCCATAAGTAGGATAGACTGACGAGGAGTGGTAAGGGAATCGCCGTAGTTTCTATTCATGTGAGGGGTTCGTACCTCTTTTAGTCGTTTTTATTCACTGACCTGAGTTTTATTTAAAAAGCGGTTGAGTATCATTTTAACTATAGTTAAGCTTACTTTTATGGGAGAACAACTACTCGAAGTAAAAAATTTAACTATTGATTTTTCGCGCAATGGAAATAAAAACCGGGTGGTTGATTCTGTTTCTTTTTCATTGGAGCAGGGGCAAACGTTAGGCATCGTGGGAGAGTCTGGTTCTGGAAAAACGGTCACCAGTTTAGCTCTCTTGCGCTTACTCAATGCACAGTCGGCAACGGTAGCTGGGCATATTTCTTTTTTAGGTAAAGATCTATTAAGTTTGTCTCCGACCAAGATGCGTGCCATTCGTGGTAAAGAAATTTCTATGATTTTTCAAGAACCGATGACGAGTTTGAACCCAGTCTTTACCATCGGTTCGCAAGTGTCTGAGGCTTTGATTGTTCATAATAGTTGCAAAAATTCTAAAGAAGCCGCCGAAAAAACAGTAGAGCTTTTGCGCGAGGTGGGTATTCCCGATCCGGAACAACGTTTTTCTTCCTATCCCCATGAAATGAGCGGTGGACAGAGACAGAGGGTGATGATTGCAATGGCCATTGCGTGTCGTCCGAAATTACTTATCGCCGATGAGCCAACAACGGCTTTAGACGTCACAATTCAAAAACAAGTATTGGATTTGCTAGAAGGGCTGAAGCAGAAATATAACATGAGTATGATATTTATCACTCACGATTTGGGATTAGTGGCAGATCGTACCGATAAAGTTTGTATCATGTACCAGGGCAAGCTGGTCGAGCAAGGAGATACGGCTAAAATATTCCACAGTCCACAACACCCCTATACGAAGGGTTTATTAAATTGCCGTCCCCATTTACATGCCAATCGTGTGCGCATGCCCACCCTGAACGATTATGTAGATGCGAGCGGTAAGGCGAAAGTTTTCGATATCGATCAATTAAAAAAGAAACAATTAAGGGATTTAAAAAATGCTGAATCTGTTTTACAAGTAAAATCACTTAGCAAGTATTATGAAAAGAAATCGCCATTATTAAAACGAAATATTGGTTGGAATAAAGCCTGCCAAAATATTAATTTTGATTTACGCCGAGGAGAAGTGATTGGACTTGTCGGTGAATCCGGAAGTGGCAAATCAACTCTTGGAAAAACGTTGATGATGCTTACCTCTCCGACTAGCGGTAAAATTGTTTTATTGGGTAATGAACTAACAATTCTTTCAAAAAATAAAATGATCGAACAGCGCCAGCATATGCAATTGATTTTTCAAGATCCCTACTCATCGCTTAATCCTAAACGTACCATTCTTAGCGCCATTACGGAGCCCATGGTCGTGCACGGTATTGGTAAGAATCGTGAAGAGCGGCAACATCTGGCTCAGGAACTGATGAGTAAAGTAGGACTGGATTCAAGCTGGTTGTTGCGCTATCCCCATGAATTTTCTGGAGGGCAAAGACAGCGTATTTGTATTGCTAGAGCCTTAGCTCTAAAGCCAGATGTTCTTATATGTGACGAAAGTGTTTCTGCATTAGATGTTTCAGTGCAGGCACAAATTCTTAATTTACTTTTAGATTTGCGCGATGAGTTTAACATGTCTTATGTCTTTATTTCTCATGATTTGGCGGTCGTGCGATTTATGTCAGATCGAATTATTGTCATGAAGAACGGCGAAGTGGTTGAATTCGGTGAAAGTGATCAAATTTTTTCTAATCCACAACACGAATACACGAAGTCATTATTACAATCCATTCCAGGCCAAGCAATGGAGCTCTTCTAAAATTTTTAGTGTTGTTTTCCCATATACAAGAGTTGCCCTATAGTTTTTTAATATGGAGAAGTGCTTGTTGCCAGTTGAATGATTTTTGAATTGAAATCAAAAGTTTGCGTGACGGTATTAATTTGCATTTGCATAAAATTTAAATTTTCAACCAAATCCGAAGAATTAATTTTTTGTTCTTCTGGAAGACGTTTTACTTGTGTAAGGAGATTTTTTACTTTTTCTTTCTGAGCATTTAAACGACTGGGAGACATCATGAGTATTTCATTGAGGTCACGATTGAGTTTTGAGAGAATACTAAAAATATCTGCATACTGGGTCTGTAGACCGTAACACTTATCCATTTCTGCCTTCATAGAGGTTACTGCTGCCAGTGGTACCACGTGATTTTCTTTGATGATTTTGGCATTTTCTTTTGTTTTATCGAGTAAATTACCAAGCTGCTCATAATATTCTTTAGTGCGTTCTAAAAATACCAGAGCATTTGGTTTGCTCATTTCACTTTCAGAAATAAGATGGCCGACCATGATATCCATTTGGGCTTGTAGTGCGCGTAGGTCAAGAAAAGTTAGAGACTTATTTTTTTCGCTAAGGACAGCTTCTAATTTTTTTCGTAAATCTTCGTAAGAGATATCCGTCAGTTTAGAATCGACTTCACAGACCACCTCTGTCTCGTCTTGATCATTGGTTGGGGTTTTTGATTTTTCCGCTGTTTGTTGTGCCACTACGGAGTGGCTAAAGAGCAAGATAAGAATAAAAAAATACGTGCGCATAAACGGCCTCCGCTCACATTCAACGCTTCCCTTTTCTTCAATTTATATGCCAGTTTGTGTTGGGGTATATAACAAAAATAGAGGAATTTCGAATGGTTAGATAATAAAAAAAGAGCCCATTTGGGCTCTTTTTTAGTACAAGTGGTGCGCAAAATGTCACTTATTTGTCGCTCTGTAATTACCCGGCGACTTTGTCAGTGACTAAAAACCTAACGATTTTTTGTTTTCCTCCTTCTCTAAGGAGGAAGAGAGTCTATGTTGACGATGGATCCTCGGGAGTTGTGGGTGTGTCTGAATCCCCGTTGGGTGTTGCCTGCTCTTTTGTAAGTGACATATTCCACATAAAATCAAATAGCTCTTGGTACTGCTGATGAATCGTACGATCTTCCATAAGATAGAAGTTCTCATAGTTTTTTGTCATTGCAGAGTATGTAAAATGACCGGCTCCGGCAAAGACATATTTATCACCGAGCATAAGAAATTTATTATGCATCATTTGGTGTTCTGAGGCATTTGTCTGCATAAATTGAATCTGAATACACGTATTATCAAGATAAGAGTTAAAGAATTCACCAACGCCGGGAACTTCGCTTTCACCGGAAAGCACATCATCATCCATAATCATTTTGACTTCAACGCCACGTTGGCAAGCATCGACCAGGGCGCTGGCAATAGAGCTGTGGGTGAAATGTTGAATAGCACCAGCAATTTTTTGACCAGCTGGAACATTCTCTATTTCTTGAATAAGAGTTCTAGCGATTGTGTTATTTGGATTTGGCGAAAAGAGTGGGGCAATTTTTTCTGTGCGTAGAGCCTCATCGATCGACAGGGCATTAGATTTTTTAAGACAGGAGTTTAGGGATTGGCGATAAACTTCAGGATCATCAATACTATCATCCTGACCATCGTTATCGATATCAAGCGCTTTTTTCATGGAAGATACAACACAAAGATGAGTGGCATACATGTTTGAATTGCGTTGTACTGTAGCCGTGACCCAATGATCAAAATGTAATGATGTACCGAAAGACGAAAGATTACCACTCGAGAAATTGATTTTAATAGTGTCATCTTCACCGGAATCAACGATTAAAAATTTGTTATGGTGCAAACGCCAAACGATGTTGTTGGGGTCAGATACATCTGTTTTACCCATAAAATGAAAGTGAACGTTATTTCTTGTGGCACACGCGACGAGCTCATTTGTGAGATCTGTCCCACGATAGCTGTTATCTAAGAAAAATTCGATATTAATACCTTCTTTGGCTTTATCACAAAGTTTTCGGAAAACAGGTTTGTTGGAAAAACTAAAGTAGGCTACATATATATTTGCCTTACTACTGTCTTTAGCGAGATCAATCTGGGCATTGATTTTATCGATCATACCAGATGCTTTTGACGATTCGACCATATCGTCGTGTGTACACCATGCAGCTGTTTTCCCAGGGTGACTACAAACAGGAGTTGTATGCATCAACTGTAGATCAGTAATATTAGATTGTGCCCAGGCAATATTAATGATTAAAGAAAAACTTAAGATAAAAGCGATAGATCTCATGAAAACTCCCAGGTTTACTAATTAAACCAATGTATTAAAAATACAGATTGACTATGTATAACTTAAATTATTGATATTTCTAGTTTGTATTTATGGTTATAAATTTTTTTCATTATTTGTAAAAAATCCCCCTTTGGACCCCTTGCTTAAATGCACTTTGCGTTCTGGAGGGACTTTTTCATAAAATTCCCACAAATAAAAGAAAGAACCATTAATGGGAGTGGGGTGGGATTTCATCACAACGTCCAGTCAGATACAGATACCTCCTGGTCTTAAGCAGGTATAGACCATCACAAAGACCAATTTTTAAGGAAGAACAAATATAGACAATGAGTCTTATTTTACAACCATGATATTCTGCTAAGGTTGTGAAAAGACTTTTTTTTACACTTACTTTTATTATTCAGCTTATAGGGATTAAAGCGGCCTGCTCTGATGTACAGCCTACGGTGCAAACTTCGGATTCCATATATCATACTGACAATTACGATGAATTAGGTAAAGTCCCGGCCGTTGTTCATTGGAAAAAAATTCAAGACGCTGCCTACTATTATTTAACCATCTCACAAAGTGCTGATTTTACTAAGGGGCGGTTGTTTCGGGTAAAAGCGTTTAAAAAACATCTCATGGTCTATCCCAATACACACTATTACTGGCGGGTAGAGGCCTTTAACGACAAAGGTGAGCGTTTACCATTTGATACGATATCTCCCCATACAGTAACTACAGTCTACGAGGGTACAGGTAATTTTATCGCACAAAGAAAAAAAGTACACGTTTGCGAACGCGAGATGGCATCAACCGACGGAGTATCTCCTGTAGAGCTGACAGAGTCGGAATTTGTTACTGAGCCTGCGAAATGCGCACCATGTACGCAAAAGGTAGAAAACGCTATGAGTGAAACTGTACTCAATCAAGTTTGTGCCGAGAGAAACATTGCCCAGGTACAAACAGAAAAGCAAACTACTGAAGTAGTGGTACGTGTGCTAGATGATTATCCTGAATGGCTACAAAACAATAAATTTTGGCTGACCACTGAAGCCGGACTTTTTAATTTTAAGCAAACTCATACGACTCTAAGTAATATTCAGGCCAGTGGCTCTATGTTTCCTAGCTTTGGTTTCAACTTTCAGACACGAACATTTTGGGATGTCGTTTCGTCTAAACTTTATTTTCAGCAGACCATCGGTAGCTTTAAGTCGGATAGTGCAAATTTTCTTTTAATCGACAGCGATTTTCAATTTATCCAGTATGGATTGCTATTGCAGACTCACTTTCATATGTTGAGCAAGCATTTAGAGATGACACCTTATTTGGGTGTGGAGCGACAAAAATCGCCTTACTTTTTTCAACTATCTCCGACTACGATTAGTGTTCAGGATATGCGTTTGGATAATGGTATTTTAGGGCTACGGTTTGACTATCAAACGGCTAAACGCTGGATCTATTATGTTGATTTGCAGTATGCTCAAGTTTTGTCGTCCCAGGCCAACTCTCTTACGACAACAAAGATTACCGGTAGTAATCTACAAGGGCAGTTAGGTGCTGTGTACCAGTTCGCAAGACGTGGTTTTTTTACAGGAGCAGCTTTAAAAGGAGCGACTCGTAGTTTTAAAGATGACGTGGTAACTAGTACGAACCAAGCGTCTGTAGGTAGTCGCACGTCTACTTATTATGCTCTTGAACTTATGGCCGGTTTTAGTTTCTAGAGAGAGATTGTCTTGTAATTTATATTGTGCGCATTCCATCTCGCTTCGATTATTTTGATAAAATAGTCACGGATATCTTTTGAACAATTGAATATCAGAACACACGTGGTGTAGAAAAATCTGTACGTCTCTCTTTATTTTCTTTTATAGGACATTATCGGGTTTTCTAACAGTATTATGGGTCTAGATATTCTGCAATACCATTGAGCCCGTTTTGTTCATAAACAAAGATGAGCGAATTACGCGTTGTGCTCCAATGCATAGAGCCCATATCACATTTTATAGATGTGATCGGCCAGCTTAGAGCTATTTCTGTTCCGGAATTTATGTGACGACGGCGAATTTGTCTTGTGGTATTGGAGCAGTAATAAATATATTCGTCGCTAGCATTGCGACGATAAGCAAACGCGTGAACGGGTTGGTCCGTGTTGATATAGAGCATATTGCCCCCGGGGATCATATAGTAAACGCGTGCCCAGTCTGCACGAGCAGTCATCCACGCATTATTCACGCTATCGTATTGGGCCGGTAGAGTCCGGTAGGCATAGGACGAGATGTATTCGCAGGTAGAAAGTAAATCTCCATCTGCGCAAACGTTGTCGTAGCGTCCCGTGCTAATTGGATCATTAATCCCGACGAGATGTGTCTGTACTTTTGTTGTGGCATCATAAATTTTAAGCATTTTGTCTCGGAGTAACCAGTTACTCGTTGTTTGGTCACGCGCAAAGTCATCTTTGTGAATTAGGATTTTGTTACTAAAAAACCCTTGAATGATGGGACCATACCAACACGTCGGAGTCATCATGGTCCCACTATTATAACCAAAAGTAGCACAGTCGGCGTTGAAGTTATAATTGGTTGTACCATCTGCACTTGGATCGGCCCAATTGAGCGAGCCTGTATTTCCCAAAAAGTCTTCCCAAGCACCAGTGGATCCGACAGATGCTGTGTCGCGCTTCAAACGTCGCACTTGATAATCCCCATTGTGATGATAGAGATCTCCGGTTGCGGGATCGACACCAAATTTGTCTCCAGAGCTGGCTGGCCATTCTAGGTTTACTGGTTGTGTGCGTGCGTCCACACCATTGGTTACCGCTCCTCCATATAAACCATTGCCGGCAATGTGGTAAAACGATCCATCCGGCATAAATTCATAAAACTTACTATCTGTTGTACTAGATAAAGTCATGCCGCCATCGTTACGTAGCTGGAAGTGACGTAAACCTGTACCTAATCTGGCGGCAAGAGCCGAACCACCCACTCCCGATGTTACACCTTGACCCATAAGAGTAACCACTTTATTGGCGGGCGTGATCGTACGAATGCGTCCATAATCTAAAAAGTAAACGGTTCCATCTTCTTGTACAAACACATCATGAATATACGTATGGCAGGAAAGGGCGTCAGTAAAATCATCACATTGGCCGGCTTGTCCATCGGCATGACCGAGGAGTTGTGTCCAACTCCCCGGTGAACCGGGGATAAACTTCCACAGACCATTCGGTGCATATCTGCTATAAGCATAGAGCTCACCGTCAAGCCCTGTGTATAAGGCATGTCGCTCCATGTAGGTAGTAATACGCGGTGGATGCATTCCCGCGCCAGCACCCACACCCGATGCATCGACAGATACAAAGCCACCTTGATCGCCAAAGGTCGAACACTCACCACCGCCCCAATAAGGATGAAAACGAATATTTAAAAGACGGTCGGTGATTGTACTTGTCGCCTTATCATAGCGAAACCCCACACCTCGCGTGTGACAATCGATAAGGTCTGTGCCTGATGCATGTTGACTGGTTGATGTAATACTTGTCACACGGAAACTTGTCGTCTGTCCTGTATCCGCATGGTAGTGTTTTACACGGTATGATCCCGAATATTTTGTATCATAGTAGCCGTCGTTACCGCCTTGGAATATAACATCACCGCTTGGTAGTATCAGGAATGGGATCATATGACGCCAACCATCTGGATCTGATGCGGGATAGTCTGTCTTAACATTCAGTGGTGACGCTACAGTGTCGTTATTATCGGTACCACCGCCAATTATTGTATCAATAATACCCGTAGCTAAATCCACACGGCGAATGCGGTTATAATCGTAGATCCACAAACGTTGAGTTGGGTAGTTTGAATCGAGAGCTATTTTATAGCCTAAGCGAATAGTGGCATTTGTCGCTGGGCCTCCATCGCCGCTTGATGTTCCTGTTTGGGGAATGAATAAGCGTTGTACGCCATCTGATGGGTCCACTTTTAAAATCCCACGGTTCATGTCTTTAAAAAACACCGTCCCATCGCGTGTCACGACAAGTGAGTGACTATCTTGAGATATAATATTTTCCAGTCGTACTGATAAGAATATAGCGGCTTGCGCCGAAAGATTTGTTCCTGGATCGGTGTTGCCAGCAAGGAAACGAATGCTTGAGGCCACGTTCATCGGCACAGAGCTAAATCCAGCAGTCAAACCATCGCTATCTTGCACCACAACGCGTACGCGTAAGTACCCGCTCACAGGCGATGAAGACCAGTAGTAACAACCCGTGCTTCCATCATCAGCAGTTGTTAAGCCACTATCCACCGAACAGCTGCCGTTTTGACCATTCACAAGATTGGTTGCAACAGTCGAGTAGGTTTGATCATCCGTAGTAAATAAAATCGTAATCGGGTTTGAGCCCAGAGGCTTATCATCACTGGCGGTCCACTTGATATAAATCGGCTGTCCGGCACCAATCGTCAAATCACCCGATGACGGTGGATCGGCTGGGTTATCGTTACTGCCAATCACTACACTGGTAATAGTTGGTGGGTTGTACACCACGAAATTAATTTCGTCTTTATCTTGTAACGCTGTCCCTGTTCCCGCTGCTGTCAGTGAGGACACGTTTCCAGCTTCATCCTTCGCCCATCCGTAGATAGTATACGTATCAGGCACAATTGGTACGTTAAACTGATAGTTCACAAGATTTAAGGTAAGTGCCGGAGTTAATCCCACACTTGGTGCATCCACGGCAATAAAACAACTGTCTCCACCCGTAGGCGCTGTGTTGTTGAGCTTTAAGCAAAAGTGGGTGATATTAGTTGTGGCATCCACCGCCTGAAGATCCACTTCTACTCGTGCTACGTTGGTTTCTACTGCATTTTCGTTAATATCCATTTGATTTGCAGTAAACATCGGTGCTGTGGTGTCTCTAATCCATGTGCCATTCACATTAGTGGAAAGTAGTAAGGCATTGGTCTGACGAAGTTCATAACTGCGTGACCCATCTGTAGTTTGTGTGGCCACGGTGTAACTATACGTCCCGGCAGGACAAGTGATCGTGTTCTCTAGTACACCACCTAAGCGGATCTCAATATTTAAACCCGTCTCACAACCTCCTGAGAACGTGGTACTATTTGCGGTGTTTACCACACGTGTTGAGCTTGTGATGGTTAAGTTTGGAACGTTGGTATTACGCTCCCACGTTCCGTTGATCGTTGTGGCGTTCCCAGCTTGATCCGTAAGCGTAAAGTTATAGTTACGGGTATTATCTGTAGTTTTTGTCGCTACTGTATAGGACCAAGAACCCGAAGAACAAGCTGTGGTGTTGGTATCGGTTCCCGAAACAGCTATAGGACTCGGAAGTCCCGCTTCACAGTTCCCGGTAAAGGTCACTGTGTTGGAAGCAGTTAAGAAGCTGGAGCTTGAAGTAAATGTCAGCGTTGGCGCGACCGTATCTCGGATCCATTGACCTGTGGTGGAGCCTAAGTTCCCCGCACCATCGGTTTGTTCAAACGAGTAATTACGAGTCGCATCGGTGGTTTGTGTGGCCACCGCATAGGCCCACGTACTGGCTGTACATGTGGTGGTGTTCTCTGTAACCCCTGCTTTTTTAATGGTAACCGTAAGGCCTGTTTCGCAAACACCACCAAAGGTTACCGTATTGGTGTTACTGTAATACGGATAAGACAGATTGGTTTGGGTAATCACAGGGGCCACGTTATCACGGATAAACGTGCGTGATACGTTGGTGGTGTTACTTGCCGCATCCACCTGTGTAGCGGTGACGGTTTTATTGCCATCGCCTGCCGAGAAGAACACGGTTTGCGAATACGCTCCACCACTACACGCGACGTTCAGAGTCGATAAAAGATCTCCAGCAAACTGGATGTTTAAGCCTGTTTCACACGCACCCGTTAAAGTTACACTTGATTGGGCACTGGTGTTTGCAGCTGGAGTAGCGATGGTGAGATTGGGAGCAATGGTGTCATTAATAAAGGAGCGGTTTACAGTGGTGCTGTTACTTGCGTTATCAGTTTGTGTGATATCAATGGACTTGGACCCTTCACCGGCAGAGAAGGTCACGGCTTGCGAAAAGCTTCCACCACTACAAGTCGCAGTAGGAGCGCCGCTCACACCGGTTCCTGTAATATAAACGGTTATACCTGTTTCACAAGTACCAGCTAAAGTAATAGTGGCATTGTGTGAAGTACCCGCATTCGGTGATGTGTAGGCTAAACTAGGTGCGACGCGATCTAAAGTCATACCTTTCGAGTCACCTAAAGAGGACACTTGATCTAATGAGTCTTTAATCCATACGTACACCGTTTTAGCTCCGTCAGGTGTGCTTAAAGTAAAGCTTGTCGGGCTTGTTCCCACCCACGTACCACCATTACATGTGGCCGCTGTTGGTTGTGTGGTTTGTGTTTCGCTTAAACACCAACCCACAGCACCCGCTACAGCACTCACACTGACACTTATACTTGTGGTTTTAGCATAGGTGTTTTGATTGGCTGGAATGGTGTTTGTGGAATCCGTTAATGTGAGAACAGGTGCTACGAGATTACGCTGCCAAGAGCCAGCCACGGTGGTGTTGTTCCCGGCTTGATCGGTGTACGAGAAGTTGTAATTGCGAGTCGCATTCGTTGTTTGTGCAGCCACTGTGTAGGACCATATTCCACCCATGTTACACGTGGTGGTTGTGGTGTCGGCTCCAGTGATAAATATTGTCGCTCCGATACCGAACTCACAGGTTCCCGAGAAGGTCACACTGTTACCGAAGGTGATGTACGATGCGGGTGATATGGTAAGTGTTGGGGCTACAGTATCACGGATCCATTGGCCAGTGGCCGAGGCGGAGTTGCCGGCGGCATCGGTTTGAATAAAGGTATAGTTATATGTGGCATCGCTTGTTTGGGATGCGACAGCATAAGACCAGGTGCTTGCCATACAGGCCACAGAGCTTTCGGTACTGGCACCCAATTTAATGGTGACAGAGTAGCCGCTTTCGCAGGAACCACCGAAGGTAATGCTATTAGTGTTGCTGTAGTAGGGATCACTTAATGTGGTTTGCGTAATAACAGGTGCCACGGTGTCTTTAATAAAATTACGGTTATCGCTTGCGGAGTTACCAGCGGCATCGGTTTGCGTGACGACAACATTCTTTGTACCATCGGCACCTGATAATGTAAGTGCTTGTGAGTAAGCACCACCGGAGCAAGCGACGGGAGCTTGCGCGTTGATGTCACCACTAAATACGATGTTGAGTCCTGTTTCGCAGGCACCAGTGAGAGTAATAGAACCTTGGGTGTTAAAGTTCACAGCTGGAGATGTAATAGTGATTACTGGAGCAATTGTATCGTTAATAAGGCTTGTCGTTACTTGTGTCACATTACTGGCATTATCAGTTTGAGTAACAGTTATCGCCTTCGCTCCCTCACCGGCAGTAAAGGTAACAGCTTGCGAGTAGGCGCTGCCAGAACAGGCAATACTATAGGTTGTGGATAAACCAGCACCTGCGATATCCACATTAAGCCCTGTTTCGCAAGTCCCGGTTAATGTCGCTGAGGCATTGTGTGAACTTCCCGATGCCGGAGTGCTGATAGCAAGTGGTGTAGGTGCTGTGGTATCTAAAGTAATACTATCTGTACTTGTCGCATTTAATACCTGATCTAAAGAGTCTTTAATCCATAAATAAATAGTCTTTGCGCCATCGCTACCGCTTAAAGTAAACGATGTCGGGCGTGTTGTGACCCACGCGCCACCAGTACATGTAGCGGCAGATGGTTGTGTGGTTTGTGTTTCACTTAAACACCAAGCTACAGCCGCAGTATCGGATGTAATAGTCGCATCAATACCCGTGGTTTTAGCATAAGTGCTTTGATTGGCTGGAATGGTATTGGTCGAATCACTCAAAGCTAAAGCTGGAGTACTTGTCACGCGCGTCCAGGAGCCGGTGACAGTTGTCGAGTTCCCAGCCTGATCGGTCAGTGTAAAATTATAACTTCGTGTACTATCTGTTGTTTGATTCGCCACCGCATACGACCAGCTGCCGGCAGAACAGGCTGTGGTGTTGGTATCGGTAATACTGACGGCAATATCATTTGGTAAGCCGACTTCACAGGTTCCGGTAAAGGTTACCGCGTCGCCAAGCGTGGTAAAAGATGTAGGTGCCGAAAGAGTTAATGTGGGTGCTACAGTATCTCGAATCCACTGAGCGGTAATAGTTGTGCTATTGCCAGCGGCATCCGTTTGAATAAAAGAGTAATTATAAGTGGCATCGCTTGTTTGTGTCGCTACTGTATAGGTCCAGTTACTTGCAATACAAGCAATGGAATTTTCAGTTGTTGCGCCAAGTTTTATATCTATCGAATATCCGCTTTCGCAAGCTCCGCCGTACGTGACAGAGTCTGTATTTGTATAAAGAGGTGTTGCAAGTAATGTTTGGGTTAAAGCTGGAGGTACGTTATCGCGCACAAAGTCTCTCGAAACACTGGTTGCATTGCTTGCTGCATCGGTTTGCGTGACAGTAACCGTCTTGGTCCCGTCGCCAGCGGACAGGGTAATGCTTTGACTATAAGTACCGGCAGGACATGCAGCACTCACCGGTCCACTGATATCCCCAGTAATATCCACAGATAAACCAGTCTCGCACGCTCCGGTTAAAGTCAGTGTGGATTGCACTTCTGTTAGAGCTGCAGGGGCTGTTATCGTGAGAACTGGTGGAGTGGTATCATTTATAAAAGTACGGGTAATTTGTGTGCTGTTACTGGCGGCATCTGTTTGTGAAGCGTTGATGATTTTAGCGCCATCTCCTGATGAGAATGTCAGCGTTTGGGAAAAAGTACCGGCAGGACACGTGGTAGAAGAAGGCGCACTTAAGCCTGAGCCTGAGAAGTCCACAGAAAGGCCAGCTTCACAAGTTCCCGTCACATCGATAGTGGCATTATGCGAACTATTAGCCGCAGGAGATGAAAAGGTAATAACCGGAGCAACGGTGTCGAGAACGATGTTATCAGTGCCATTAAGCGCGATCACATTATCTAAAGAGTCCTTGATCCACAGATAAACTGTTTTTGTACCATCACCACCGCTTAAAGTAAAAGACGTGGGACGCACAGTCACCCAAGCGCCACCATTACAAACAGAAGATGTGGGTTGAGAAGACTGTGTTTCGCTTAAACACCAAGCGGCTGCAGCAGGATCACCGGTGATGGTGGCACTGATCAAGTTTGTTTTGGCATGTGTTTGTTGATTAGCAGGAATCGTATTGGTGCTATCTTGTAGGCTTAATACAGGAGCACTCATGGCGATGGAGATGGGCTGAGAACATACGGCTGAATTGGTATTACCGGCTTCGTCGGTGGCAGTCACACTGAGAGTGTAAAGCTGTCCATCGATAAGAGAGCTAGCTGTCGTCGTAGCACTGGTTGTGGTGCCACTGCTGACAGACGCGCCAGTACAATTGTTGGAATTATATAAGGTCCACTGATATGGTGCCGTTGTCGAAAGACCCGCAAGACCCACATCCGAGCCAGCCCAGGCAAATACATACGAATTTGTGCCAATTGTACTTGGAACTGTCGGTGCGGTGAATATAACATTGGATGGCGCCGAACGATCGACGATCACAAGTCCGAGAGATTGGGTGAGCGATTTATTCTCAGCGTGATCTATAGAGTACGATTTGATATCGTAAAATCCTTCTGCAGGAGAGAAAGTGTAAGTGAAAGTTCCATTATTGCATGCAAGGTTAGTTGTAAAGTCTGATGATGTGCATGAACCGCCAGATTTTATACAAAGATAAACAGGGGTGTCATCAATTTTACGGTTATCGTTACACGTTCCCGTGAGAGTAAGAGAAGCTTGATTTGTAGGACTCGGAGAAGAACTTGTAAGAGTCATTAGCGGCGCAGTAATATCTTTTTCGACTGGAGACGAACAGTTGACGGGGCCCAGTGTGCCATCGGCAAAACGCACCTGCACGCCTAAGGTCATCGGTTGGTTCTCGGTGTTTAAACTATTAAGTCGATACTCATTCGTTCCTTGATCCACTTCCAACACTGGCTGTGTAGAACAGTTCGAATCCGCATAGACGCTAATGTGATAAAGATCTTCACTTGCAGCAGCAACGCGAACGCTACTTGTAGAGTTTGCATCAGAGCCATTTAAAACATAGCCTGGCCACGTGAAATCGTAATAGGATTCGGAAGTAAAATCGGCTTCGGAAGGAGAGGAGAATCCGGTGATTTTATTGCTAGCGTCAAAAGAATCGGACTTAACGTCAACTTTGACGTCACAGCCTATCACTAGAGTTATGAGAACTAAGGCCCACAACAAATGATGAAAATTCTTTAAGTCCACGAATTCTTTTCGAAATATTAGATAATTTCTTTAGATTTTCTCAGATTAATATTCTTATAAAGAGACATAATTAGTAAATGTGTCTCATATTAATAATTCATTTTGTAATTAATGATCATTTTGTCAAAAAAATCAATTTTTAGATCTAGTTATATGTAAGAACACAAGTGTATCAATCTGATATTTTTATTTTGAAATTTATATGCCTATAACCGTGGGCCAAAGACAATTGAGCCTAAGCGAATGAGTGTCGAGCCTTCCTCGATGGCCATTTCAAAATCATTCGACATTCCCATAGAAAGAGTAGAGAGTTTGGCATTTTTTAATTGCAGTTCTTGTAGTCTTACAAAGCAATCTTTGGTTTTACGAAAACATTGGCGAACAAGAGTCGTATCGGAAGAGGGTGCAGCTAAAGTCATGACACCGGCGATAATGAGATTATTAAAAGACTCGATGTTTTTGGCAAATGCACACACATCTTCGGGTGCTAACCCCGATTTTGTCTCTTCTCCTGAGGAGTTGACTTCTATGAGAACGGGAATGGGTTTTTCAGTGGCACGTTTTTGCAGCTCTTGCGCTAGAGATAGGCGATCGAGGCTATGGATCATGGTACATCGTTTGATAACTTCTTTGGCCTTCTTGCTTTGCAGAGCCCCAATAAAATGCCACTCAATATCAGAGTTTGTTAGCTGTTCCTGCTTAAAGATGAGCTCCTGCAGAGTGTTTTCACCAAAAAGCTTATAGTTGAGAGCCGTGGCTGTTGTTAATCTTTCTGGGGCAACTGTTTTAGTTGCAAGCAAAACACGTATATCTTTAGGGTCACGGTTGACGCGTAGACATGCCGCACGAATACGCTCTTGAACGCATAGTAAATTATGAGATATGAGGTCATCCATTAGGGCTTTATAGATCATATTTGCCGAAAGGACTAGTGACTTGAACCTTTACTTTCTTGAAAATGTGATAAAATACAAACTGTCATCTAAGGCAAAGAGTCAAAGATCGCCTTTTCTCAAATAAAGATTATAATGCCACTCGTTATGTATACACCCAGAGATATTTTATCCGATGTAAAAGCATATTGCGAACAAACCAATACTGTTGGCAGTCTCGCAAATATCAGTGCCATACTTATGCAAGCCATTCCCGATTTGAATTGGGTGGGTTTTTATTTCGATGATGGCAGCAAGTTGCGTTTGGGACCTTTTCAGGGAAAACCGGCGTGCACAGAAATTGCCTATGAGAGGGGTGTGTGTGGTGCAGCGTTTTCGAATAACACTTCCATGCTAGTAAACGATGTTCATAAATTTTCTGACCACATTGCCTGCGATGCCGACTCAAATGCAGAAATCGTTGTGCCCCTTAGGCAGCATAATCAAGTTGTAGGTGTGTTGGATATTGATTCACCTAAAAAAAACCGTTTTTCTCAGGCAGATTTGCAACTTTTCGAAGAGGTGAGCGTAATTATGAGTGAGAACCTTAATTTATCCAATTATTGGTTCCATAGGGATGTTTAATCATTAGACAGTGCCCAGGAAAGGAAATTTATTATGATGAAGTATTGGCTCATTTTATTATCGATGATCTGTGTGGCCTGGAGCCCGGGTGAATTTAAAAAACCTTCTGATACAGAACTGCAAAAAGTATTAACTCCGCTGGCATACGCCGTTACACAAAAAGAAGATACCGAAAAACCCTATAAAAACAAATATTGGGATAATCATCAGGACGGTATTTATGTGGATGTGGTCTCCGGCGAACCATTGTTTAGTTCTCGAGACAAATATGATTCAGGTACAGGCTGGCCGAGCTTTCGTCGCGCACTTGTGCCTGCGAACATCGTCGAAAAAGAAGACAACACATTTTTTACTACGCGCACAGAGGTGCGCAGCCGCTATGCCAACTCCCATCTCGGCCATGTTTTTAATGACGGGCCACAACCTACCGGTCTTCGTTTTTGTATGAACTCGGCGGCCTTACGTTTTATTCCGAAAGACCAACTCACCAAAGAAGGTTATGGCGAGTTTGTGTCTCTTTTTATTGATTCTTCTAGCGAGTCGAAAGAAGAAAAAGCCGTGTTTGCTGGCGGTTGTTTTTGGTGTATGGAGGCCCCCTTCGAAAAACTGCCAGGAGTTAAGAGTGTGATTTCCGGTTTTACTGGTGGTCGTGTTGCAAATCCAGAGTATAAGCAAGTATCTGCTGGCGGAACAGGGCATGTGGAATCTATAGAAATCACCTTTGATTCGCAAAAAATTTCATACAAAGAACTGTTAGATGTTTTTTGGCATCAAGTGGACCCAACCGACGCTGGTGGACAATTTGTCGATCGTGGAGATCAATACACAACCGGTATATTCTACATGAATGAAAAGCAACGCGAGGAAGCAGAAAAATCTAAATCTGAGATGGATGCATCAAAACGCTATGATAAACCAATTGTAACACCTATTAAGCCGTTCGCTGCGTTTTACCCTGCAGAAGCGTATCACCAAGACTTTTACAAAAACCATACGATCAAGTATAAGTATTATCGCTATCGTTCGGGTCGAGATCAATACTTAGAAAAAATATGGGGAAAGAAATAGTGCAGACAAAAAGTGTTTTTATTACCGGAGCTACTTCAGGAATCGGACTCGCTACGGCTCGCGCCTTTGCAGCAATGGGTTATTCACTTATTTTAAATGGGCGTCGTCGAGAAAGACTTCATACTATAGAGAAAGAACTCAGCGCACAAGTGTCAGTGACTTTGGCACCTTTTGACGTGAGCAGTAAGCAAGATGTTGTGGAGTGGTTTAAGCAAAACGAAGATCGATTGCACAGTGTAGAAATACTCATTAACAACGCAGGACTTGCGCGAGGCACTGATCCCTTGCAAGTAGGTGATATGAGTGACTGGGACGAAATGATTGATACCAATATAAAAGGTTTACTCTATGTAACTCGCCAGACACTTCCACATTTTTTAAAAAACCAAAAGGGTCATATTGTCAATATTGGTTCTGTTGCGGGTCGGTGGATTTATCCAGGCGGTGCTGTTTACTCTGCAACCAAACACAGCGTACGTGCTATTTCCGAGACACTGCGTTTAGACACTTTGGGAAAAAATATTCGTGTGACTAATATCGAGCCGGGTATGGTGGAGACAGAATTTTCCGAAGTACGTTTTCGCGATAAAAATAAAGCAAAAGCTGTTTATCAAAACATGACCCCGCTGACAGCTCAAGATATTGCCGAAACAATCACCTGGGCCGTATCACGGCCCTCACATGTTAATATTCAAGAGTTGGTGATCTATCCTACCGATCAAGCCTCCGTACGCGATGTCTTCCGCAGCTAACAGCGACTAAGAGCAGCCCTTGAGTGTGGCCACCGGAATATTTGTCGTCTGTGGTGTCTTGGCCCCAGACCAAGCTTTTAAAATCGAGAGCTGGCACTGAGACAGTGGATTTTTAGGTGGCATGGATCCACTCGAGGTCACACTTAAAATGGATTTAATTCTTTTTTTCGCATTGGCATAGGTGTTGTACGTTTTGCCGTGACAAGCTGAACAAGAAACAAGCGCTTGTTGGTTTACCACATTCCAATCTAAATAAACTATTGGTGGTGGTGGCGGTGGTGGTTCGCTAGCACATTCCGAAAGAGATCCAACAAGAATTGTACTTGTATCAGGTGCTCCGGCATCTAACCAGGCATGTAAAGCACTTTTTTGACAGCGACTTAATAAACTCAATCCACTAGAGGCAGGTGGCATCATGTCGGTATCAATTTCGCTAAGAACTGTTGTTTTATTGGCAATAACTTCGGCTTTCGTAGTAAGTTTGGGTGCAATGGATCCCCCATGGCAACCGACACAGGAATTAAGAACTTTGCTTTTAATAAAAGTCCAATCGAGGGTGTCGGAATCTGCAATAGGGGGCGTGTTGTCTGAGTTATTGTTGTTATCACTATTATTATTGTCGTTGTTGTTGGTTGGATCAGATGTTGGTGTGCCGGCTTTATAAGAAGGACTACAGCCAACAGCAAAAAACAAAAAGAATATGATAGCAATTTTCATAAATAATCCTTTATTTATAAGTTTTAGATTTTCACTTAAAAATTCACATCCGCGAACTCTCTACCTCTTATAGTAAGTGAGGCGGGAGAATTTCAGCAATTTAATTAAGCTTAAACTTAGGGGGTAAATTTTATGAATGCTAAAACATGCTGTATATTCATGGAGTTTCGTGTTTTTTGAAAAACTTTTTAGCAATACTAAAATATTGGCCTAAGGTTTTAGTACATTGATTTTGAATTTTGTCTCATATCGTTTAAATCTACCAAGCATGACGGTAGTAGAAATCTATCGGCGAGAAATAAACAGCTAACAAAAGTAGAGAGAAGGAGAACTATAATGAGACACATTTGGAAATTAATCATATTCACACTGGCTACACAAATTTTTACTGGTATGTCCTATGCCGCCATGAGCGCGATGAAAGTAGTGGAGAAGTCCTCTTATCAACTCGCTGCCCTTGCCAAGAAAAAAGAAATCGATGAAAGCTTTTTATATAATATCAATAGTATTGATATTCAGACTCAAGCTGCAGGATATACTTTGGTCTTGAAATCGCCATCAGCTGATAGCTCCAAACTCAATACCATCACTATGAATTTTGATCAAAAAGGAAAGGTCACAGGTTATGCAGTAGACTTTACATCAGCTCCCGTTACGAACATTTTTTCAGGTCTTGATATGGCAACGATTATTGATCTTAGCGCCGAAGCTGTTGTAGACCATGTTTCGGAAGACAAAGCCCTTGTTGATGTTGCCGACATGGCAACGCAAGTTCATTATATGCCTGATAATACGGGTTACTCTATCGTGATCCAATTAAACGACTCTCGTACATATACCATCAAAATGGATGATACGGGTGCCGTTACCTCAAAAAGTTTCTAATCCTCTCCAACAATTGGCCGCCATGTAAGTGGCGGCCAATCCCCTAATGAAGGAGTTTCTATGTTGCTTTTAAAATTTACTCTATGTGCCCTGATCAATATTTTTCCCGCGGCCCACGCTATAAATGTCACAAAGGTTGAAAAAGCTGATATTAAATTTGTGGCTGTTGGCAAACCTGCCATGCTCAAAATTACTGGCGAAAGTCACGATCTTAAGCCTGATTTAAATGTTGAGAATCAGAAAATTAGTGGAACCATTAGTGTAGCTTTAAAAACCCTCGATACAGGAATTAGTTTGCGTGACGAACACATGAAGGACAAATATTTAGAGGTTGGTAAATATCCTATAGCGAAATTGCAAGTAAAAGACATCGCCCTCCCCCAACCACTAGAAAAAATTTCTAAAACAGATATCGATACGAATGGAACATTATCTCTACATGGCCAAGAAAAATCAGTCCCACTCCGTATTCACGTGGAAACGCAGGGTGAAAAAATTCAGGTTTCGGCCACAACAACAATTAAAGTGAGTGATTTTTCAATTACAATTCCTAAATATATGGGAATTACAGTCGCTGATAACGTGGATATTAATGTCTCATTTCCAGTAAATCTTAAGAAATAAGGATTATAAGCTTTGCATATTTTAAATACACTCTCAAAAAGATTATCGGAACTGGGTTTACAAACGTTGACGTTTAGTATTGTTTTCTTCTCGGTCGCGTGTGCTATGGCCTATCCGGAGCTTACACGATTTGGTTATAATAATTGCCAGGCCTGTCACGTGTCTCCGGCAGGGGCAGGAACTCTCACATCGTACGGTCGTAGTCTAAGCTCCGAAATTTTAAGTACATGGGGATCCGAGAAGGAAGCCGGTTTTCTCCACGGCGCGGTTGATCGTGAAAAGTTAGAATCTAAATTTCTAGTAGGCGGGGATATTCGCGGCGTTCAAGCGCATATGGAAGATCAGTCCGTCAAAGCGGGGCGCTTTATTAAAATGCAAAGCGATATCGGCGGTGCTGTACAATGGGGAGATTGGACGGCGTCTTTTACTGTGGGCGCTTGGCAAGATGACCAGTGGAAAGCAAAATTGACGAATGGTTATTTAATGTATCGTTTTGGTGAGGGATTTTCGATACGTATGGGAAAATTTATTCCTCAGTATGGCTTGTATATTCGCGATCATATTTATTTTATACGTACTGCATTGGGTTTTGGTTTAAACTCCGAGCAAGAAACTGCAGAACTTCAGTGGACAGGCGAAAATTGGCTGGGAACGCTTACGTATGCACGTGGTACCGCACAGAATCGTCGAGAGGCGTTATCGCTGGGTGTACAAAAATACTTCGGTGAAGGTAGCAAGATTGCTGCAAATTATTGGCGTGAATGGAAGGATGGCAATAGCAAAGATCTTTACGGTGCGTGGACTATTTTAGGATTTACTAAAAGATTTTATATCCTAGCCGAAGCAGATTATCAAAAACAAAGTACCGCCACATCTGCGCAACAGGGGTACACCTTTTTTACTAAAACGGGATATACTTTTTTTAAAGGTTTTGATGGGTTGATTTTAGCTGAAACGTTTCAAAACGATATTCATAATGGACGATCCAAAACGACTCGTTATGGATTAGGGTGGCAATTTTTTCCGAGACCTCACTTTGAAATTTCTGGTGCGTGGGAAAAACAACAAATTTTAGCAGTATCAAATTATTGGGGGGATTATGCGTGGCTACTACTTCATTATTATTTTTAGTGCGTTTGCCGTTGCCTGTAACTATTCTGTTTCAAAAAATGAGAAGGGTAACAATATTTCTGGTGGTCTTGATGCCAAGAAACCCATCACTTGGACGACGGTGCAAGCATCGGCTTTAGATACTTGTGTGCGATGTCATTCTGGAGCGAACAGTCCTGCTTTATCGAGCAAAGACTTGGTTATTGAGCACTATGACGATGTGCTCAATGAAGTCATTTCTAAATCTATGCCACCCAAAAGCAAAGGGTATGTGCCGCTCTCTGCTTGCCAAATTGCTATCCTTAAAAAATGGCAGGAGTTGAAGTTTCCTGAAACAAGTACGGTGACTATCGGCAGTTTACCAGAATGTGTCTCGTCTTCACCAGTGGATGTGGTGCCGATTAGTGCCTTACCTGCGACCTACGCAAATTTGGAAGCGCAAATTTTAAAGCCATATTGTCTACATTGTCATAACCCCGATAGTTCAGATTTCGAAGCTTCCGCTATTTTACTCTCACCCTATGACGTTTTAATCGCTAAGAAAAATTTATTAAAAGACGGAGCCAATAGTAAGCTTGTCAAAATTCTCAAAGCCACAGACGATGATCGCATGCCACCTCCTGAGGAAGGAGCCGGTCTTACCGACGAAGAAATTGATTTTGTCATCCGTTGGCTTGAGGCTGGCATGCCGCGATGAGTGTCTAAATGATATCCTGGTTCTTTTTTAAAGAACCAGCTGATTCGATCTCTATGTCCAGATCAATGAGGACATTCCCGAATTTTATCCACCGTCTGGGCTTGCTGCCATAGAATCTGGAATACTGCTGATGTAACGGCAAGAAAATGTTTTAAACTTTAAACCAATCCATACACAGGCTTACGAGGGTTTCTTCTTTTGAGTCTTTGACTGTTGTGAAGATTTCCTTAAGGTAGCCAATAATTTTCTCTCGTAGATTTTCAAAATCCTCTTCTGACATCGACATCACACCGGAGTAGTGTAGGTTCTCATTCGAGTTTTCATTGATGGCCTCTAGGGCACGAATGCGCCAATTGCTGTGATGTTTGCTCATCAATAGCGAATTGCGCTCAAGGTGAATAAAAGCACCACCTATTTTGTAAAGATTTTTTTCTTTTGCTACCAGATTACAGCTCTCCAAAAAGTTAAGAGCTTTTTGAATAAAACCAATTGAGAAATTAAAATGATCGTGAAGAGCTTCCACCGTTTGCAGTCCGTGGATGGTAACCGCCATATGAATGGCCCCATAGGCCCAATGGCTGTAGTAGGTGTATTGATCTTCGATGGAGAGAGACTCTTTGATATTGGAACGTTTTTTGATGTTCACATGATCTGTACGTAGCTGTTTGATCTGTTGGAGGTAGTATCTTTCCAATTCTTTAGATCCTGCGCGCTGGTAGTTAACCAGTAATAAAAAATACTCAGTTTCTTCGCTATCTAAATTGAGCCATTGACAACATTTATAAGCCTGTTCGGGGCTTAAGTTGTAATTACCAGAGAACACGTGAGAGACATAGGCTGTTTGGCAGTTCATGGCAGAGGCTAATTTTTTTCTTAAACCATGCCCTTGGTTGGGGGCTTGTGCCAGCCATTCATTAACGAAGGTTTTATAGTTGTTATATTCGTATAGGGACTTTGCCATTAGGTCTCCTTTTCTATACGTCTAATAATACACACATATTTTGTATAATTTAAATTTAGTAATACTAAAATATTACCATGATATTTTAATGAAAATCAATTGTCCTTGGTTCACGAGGTCACTATTATGGGGGCATAGGAGGGGTGGTTATGTCTAAGCACTCTTATTTGGTTGGTTTTCTAGGGATAGTTTTATTTAGCCTTTCTGCCCAAGCGAAATTGGGTTCTCTTTTTCCTGCGATCGACGGTGGGATTAGTGGTGGTGGCGGTTTTTTTATTTCCCCAAAAGCGCCCAATGGTCAAAACTCTTCAGGATTAACTGGACAGCAGGTCGTAAAAAAAGCCTACAAGTATATTTATAATTTATCTGAGGCACACGAGCGATCACAGCCAATTATGATCGAAGTGACGCCCACATTGAATAAGTTTTTGGAGAGCCCGAATCTTCACAGTGCTTTGGAAAAAATTAAGCCGCTGGCCTACGAAAAAGGATCTTGCTTAAATCAAAACTATGAAGCTGTTGATGGAAGTACATATAGTTTTAAACCGGGTACGGTTTGTATAAGTGCTTTTAACCTTCAGTATAATGTTGCCGCAAGTGAACGCTTGCCACAAGCAGTGGCTTTGCTTGTGCATGAATATGCTGAGGTCATTGGTCTTACAGAGGACGAAGCGGTTCATTTGCAAGAGCATATGCTCAAAAACATGATGAAGTAATTTTATTTTGTTCGTGCCCCGATTGCAGCAAAATCGAACTTTCATTTTTTATTGGGTTTTTATCAACATTAGTCTGTGTTCTTTCTCTTGTACAGAAAAACCTCAAGAGAAAGAACTTACAAAAATCGTTGTTCAGCAGAGTGAACCTGTCGTATCTTTGGATCCTGCTCTGGCGCAGGATCTGTATTCTCAACGAGTAATTGCACAAATATTCGAACCATTAGTTCATTACAGAAAACATTCTGCGGAAGATCGTTTACATATTGAACCACTCGTTGCTGAAAGATGGGAAATCTCTCCTGACGGCAAACAGTATACGTTTTATCTCAAAAAAAATATTTTCTTTCAAAACGACCGCGCTTTCCATGGTGGCAAGGGCAGAGAGGTTCGTGCTGACGATTATATATATTCGTGGAAAAGAATTGCCAATCCTGCCGGTCATAGCCCTAACTATTGGCTCATCGATAATTTATTTGTAGGGCTTAGGCAATGGAGAGAGGGTCTGCTTTTAGGTAAGAGCAAATTTGATGATCCTATACCAGGATTAACCGCTATGGGTCCCTATACACTAAAAATTATTTTAACAGAAAAGCGGGAAAATTTTTTAGATATTTTAACTCGGGCGCCACTTATGGCCGTTGCACGAGAGGTTATCGAAGAGGGTGGCAATAGTGATAGGCCAGTAGGAACCGGGCCATTTCTATTTAAGGAAAAAGTTTCGGACCATCATTGGCGGCTGACACGAAACCCAAAATACAGCACTATAAAAACCGAAAAAGACACAAAACACTTATTTGCAACACTAGAGTTTTTATATGTTGCGGATGCAGACACCCAACGTATGTTGTTTGAGCAAGGGAAAATGGACGTCTGGAATGTTCCACAGCAGTTTGACTCTCTAGCATATAAGAATTTACAAAATAAGAATGGGGATTATTCACTCATTTCGTTTTCTAATTATTCACTAATTTACATTGGTTTTAATAGTCAGCAAAAATTTTTAAAAAATGTTCATTTACGAAAAGCTATGGAACTAGCTTATGATAAAAATTGGGTCCTCGAACATATATTTGGCGGGCGTGGAACAGTCGCAGATGGAATCTTACCACCGCCATTACAACTCCATAATAAGGGCAAAGCTTTAAACCAAGAGGCTACTGTATCCATTGTCGACGCACAAAAAGAATTAGCTAAAGGGGGCTTTCCCTCAGGACAAGGCTTGCCTGAATTTACATTTGATGTTCCTTCAACCAATAGACAGGCTCGTCTAAACGCCGAGTATTTTAAAGAACAAATGAGTAAGCTCAATATATCGATTAAAATTTCTCTATTGCCTTGGCCACAGTTCATCGAAAAAGTGAGAAAAAGAAAGTCTGATATATTCATGATGTCATGGATCGCGGATATACCAGATCCGCTTAATTTTTTTGATCTGTTCTATAGTCCCAATATACCACTAGGACCTGATCATACGCAGTTTCAAAGTCGAGAGTATGATAGACTTTACGAAAAAGCGCGTGGCGAGCTTGATGCGAAAAAAAGAAATGAGTTGTTTGCGCAAATGGAGCTCCTTCTAGGAGCATCAACCCCCGCTATTTTTGTACTGCATCCGAAAGGTCTACTGGCAGTTAAGAATCGCTATAAAAATTTTCAGTTTGATCCGATCATGATGGATACATTCCATTAAAGTCTATGTCGCCCAGCGAGAGCATCGCTGTATTTGGAAACCAATTTAAATGATCCCTTGGGGATTTTAATCTTATGCGTGTGTACATGGGTGGGAATAAAGCCGTGAATAAGATCGGGGTTTAGTTCTTTCATATAGACAGGACTGACACCTAAATATTGGGCTAAGTTATGTAGGTCGGTCCCTCCGGGAACTGTAGCGAGATCATACTCATAGGGAACTTGATAGTTGATGTGGCGAAATCCATAGAGAGCGGGTGCTTTGGCAATCAATGTGGCGGCGATAATTTTTGGAACGTAATCGATGGTTTCTTTTGGAAGTAAATGAAGTTGCGCCATTTCCCAAAAATTATTTGTTCCATGTTTTTTCATCATATTTATAATTCTTTGCTCACCACAGTTGTAACTTGCTGCCACTAAGTACCAAGAATTAAACATTTGAAATAAATCTTTTTTGTAGCGGATAGCAGCCTGTGTACTTTTGACATAGTTGCGACGTTCATCAAGCCACCAATTTACCTTTAATCCATAGCGCTCAGCTGTGGGTTTAATAAATTGCCACACGCCAACGGCAGAAGCCGTACTTTGTGCGTTAACGGAGAAACCACTTTCAATCATCGCGGTGTATATAATATCTTTAGGAAGTCCTGCCTTGTCTAACTCCTCTAACATAAATGGTGTAAAACGTGTTGAACGTGCTAGCCAGCGTTCAAAATCATGGCGACCAGCAGTTTGAAAATGTTTGATCCAGTATTGCACGCGATCATTGTAGGTTACTGGTATATCAAAGACAGGAAGTTTGTTGTCGACTTCCACGATATCTTTTTTTATAGCTTCTCCGCCCATGGGAATCGGTCCTTGCGGGATTGTGGGCATTGGGGCAGCTGATACAACAACTGAGAAAAAAAGAGGCAATAGAGAAGTCAACATCATGGACCTATTATATGTCAGAGATTTGTCTCGGCGTCAGATGTGCGACTCCTAATTTTGACGAAGGTCTGTAAATGTCTTGCATCAAAAACAAAATAAGACCTTTTTAAAAGTTGACACTGCAAAAGTCTATGCGGCACTCAATTTGCTCTACACATTTGTGGATGAGTACAAAAGGTATATATACAGCCGTAAGTGGAGCTATCGCGCAATCCGACAAGTTGGATACGATTGCCAACAATTTAGCAAACGTTGATACTCCGGCATTTAAGCGCGATGAGCAAATTTTCCGGGAGTATTTAAAAAGTTATGAAAAACAATCCGAGGTGATCGAAGCACCGCGTGTTCCTGCATCTATTGAATCCTTCTATCCATTAGATGGAAATGATAAAAGCTATGTAGACAGCGCCGGTACATTTACCAGCTTTACTCAAGGGGCGTTGCAGGTAACAAATAATCTATTTGATTTGGCGATCGAAGGAGATGGCGCATTTGAGGTCTTAACTGAAGACGGCGTACGTTATAGTCGGGCAGGAAATTTTACACTTAATAATAATGGCACATTAGTGACAAAACAGGGGCATCCCGTTTTGTTAGAGGAAAAGCCCAATGTGCAATTTCAAGATCGTCTTATAAAACTTGGTAATGTTGAGACTTGGAATATTACCCCACAGGGCGAACTCTTTATTAATGACGTTCCTCGTGGAAAATTAGCGATAACTACTGCCACCAATAAAGATATTTTTCAAAAGCAAGGGGCGACGTTATATCGTTTGCGCGAAACGACTACGGGTCAAGTTGTACCCAGTAAGAATTTTCGCATTCACCAAGGGTCTATAGAGAAAAGTAATGTAAATGTCATTTCTGAAATGACAGATATGATTAAAACAACGCGAGTGTTTGAATCCACGCAGAAAGCCATTCAAGCCTATGATCAAATGAACGGAAGACTGGTCAATGACGTGGCTAAGTTTAGGTAATAAAGAGGGGGTATAAGATGATTAAATCTTTAAATACAGCTGCCACCGGTATGCAAGCACAGCAAACCAATATGGATGTGATTGCCAACAACATCTCCAACACTTCAACCAATGGGTTTAAAAAGGCGCGTGCTGAATTCGAAGATCTACTCTATCAAAATATTAAAGAACCCGGCGCCGCCTCTGGTCTTAATGCTGTGTCTCCCACTGGAGTGCAAGTCGGACTTGGGGTAAAAACAGGTGCTGTGCAGAGGGATTTTTCGCAAGGATCAATTAAAACAACCAATAGAGATTTGGATATCAATATTTTAGGAAGTGGTTTTTTTCAAGTGGGTCGACCTGATGGAACAATCGCGTACACGCGTAACGGAGAGTTCCATATGTCTCCCGACGGCCGCATTATAGATATGAATGGCAACGCGCTCCAACCCGAAATTACAGTGCCAAGTGATGCGGTCAAAGTTTTGATTAATCCGCAGGGTGAAATTTCTTATGTTTCTGCATCCAATGCGGTTCCACAAGCCATTGGTCAAATAGAGTTGGCAACTTTTGTGAATCCCACAGGGCTTAAAGCCATTGGTGGAAATTTATTTCAGGTTACAGCTGCAAGTGGTGAGGCCAATATAGGAAATCCTGGTCAAAGTCCATTTGGATCAGTGGCGCAAGGAGAAATCGAAACAAGTAATGTAAATATCGTAGAGGAGATGGTGAATATGATCACCACGCAAAGAGCTTATGAAACAAACTCGAAAGTAATTCAAGCGAGTGATCAAATGCTTCAGGCGTTAACACATTTAAGGTAGAGGTTAAACTGTGAAAGGATTCATTTTTTTAACATTCTTTATTTCTATGCCTGTATATGCATCCCATGTGGTTTTTACACCTCAGGCGCATATTATGGAAAAATCACCGATTTACCTCAGTGATGTGGCGATATTAAACACCGACGATGATTTTACTATCAGCGCGCTGAAAAGTATAAAAATTGCAGATTCGGCGCAGGATGCAGAGCGTTTAACAGCAAAAGATATTATTAAAATTATTCGTCCACAAATCAGAGCAATTGAACGTCACTGTGAATGCAAGCTCAACATAGAAATTCCTAAAGAGATCATGGAGCACTCTTTAAATGGTGAGTTTAACCAAGAAAAATTACAAAAAAAGATGGAATTAGGAATCCGCGAGCATTGTCCTGAGTGTATTGTTGATATCGAAAATACGCATATTATTCGTGGTGAGACTCCAGTAAAATATTTTCATTGGTCCAGTCCACTTGTTTATCGAGAGCTTAAAGGCCCAACTATGGTGCGCGTTTTTTTTGATGATAATGCGCTCAATCCTGTGGTTTATCAATCATACATAAAAATTCAAAAACCAGTTTTAAAATTAAAGCGTGCACTTCCAGCGGGATCTATGGTGCAAAAAGAGGACTATCTGTTAGAAATTCTGGACACGACCCATGAATCACGTCCTTTTGCCACGCTTAAAGATCTTCCGGGTACGGAAATCAAACGTTCCCTAGGAGAAGGGGAACTGTTACGTCTCAATGATCTTGTTTTGAAGTACCAGGTACGTCTCGGTGATCCGATTAAAGTGATTGTGCGTAATTCTGCCATAAGTGTTGAGATGTCAGGTATTGCACAAAAAAACGGAAGAATTGGCGATAAAATTCCAGTTCGTATGGCGACCACTCGAAAAGAAGTCATGGGGGAAGTTCTAGCTGATGGGAGAGTTGGTCTATGAACTTTTGGATGAAAATCTTTAATAGATTAATCTGGCTTCTGTCGATTAGCATGCTGATGGCATGTGAAAATATGGTAGAAATGAAAGATACCAACATGGAAGAAATGAAGGTGGTTTCGACACCACAACCACAAAGAACCACACGTAAAAGTCTCGAAGATGAATCTTTACTGGGTGAATCAACTGGATCTCTGTGGATGGGACGTGGTCAGCAAGCCTATTTGTTTACCAATAATAACCAACGATTGCTGGGCGATTTACTTAACGTTACAATTGAAGGATATCCAAAAGAACAAATTCAAACTAAAATAAATACAATTTCAAAATTACTTGCAGAAATTTTGGGTGAACAGCGACAGCAAATTGAATTTAAGCAAAATGAACTCAAAAAACAAATCACTCCCCCAGAGGAAAATCCTCCGGGACAGTCTGAAGTGCCCAATCGCGGACTAGCTTCTGTGGAAAATGAAAACGATGAGGAAAATGGACCCAACTTAGCACAAATTCAGCAACAGATAAAAGAAAACGATAAAGAGTTAAAAAAGATTGGCGATGAATCCAATGAGATCGCTGAGTTAAAAAAAGCGCGTGATCTACCTATTAAGTCGATTGCAACACACATCGTGGAAATTCAAAAAGATGGTAATTATCGTATTCGCGGGGAACAACCCTTCATGATTGGTAAGCGTGAGTATAAAATTTTGGTAATGGGGGCTGTACGTTCGGAAGATTACAATGAGCAAGGGATTAGTGCAGAAAAATTATTGGATCCCACATTTGATATCATAAGTGAAAAGAAAATAGGGGAGTTATGAAATACGCACAGAGAGGAAGCTTAAGTTTTATTATTTTCTTATTTTGCGTAGATGTATGGGCTGTTCGTCTGAAAGATATCGCCAATATCAGAGGGGTTCGTGACAATCAACTCATTGGCTATGGTTTAGTGGTAGGTCTTAAAGGAACAGGCGATAGTAAATCGGAGTTTACTAATAAAAGTATGAAGCGCATGCTCGAAAAATTGGGCATGAAAGTCGAAGATAGCGAAGTGGCAAAGAAAAACGTTGCCGCTGTTCTTATCACGGCCACACTTCCACCGTTTGCGCGAGCGGGAAACAAATTAGATATTACAGTGAACTCTATCGGTGATGCCGGTAGTCTCGAGGGGGGGACCATCGTGCAAACGCCTCTTAGAGGAGCGGATCAAAATATTTACGCTGTTGCACAAGGACCGGTGATTATTGGTAAAGGCTCTGGTAAAAGTGTGCATTCAACAGTGGGTTATGTTTCAGGCGGTGCCATCATTGAAAAAGATGTCCAGCAAGATAGTTTCGGCAACCGCAAAATGTATCGCTTAACACTACATAACCCTGATATTACAACAGCAGTACGAGTTTCACATACAGTGAACATGGATTTAGGTGGACAATATGCAACTGCCGTTGATCCAGCGACGATCGATATCGTCGTTCCCTTCTCTTATGAAGGGAAAGGTGTCGAGCTCTTGGCCAATATAGAATCTCTTGATGTAGAGCCTGATACGCACGCCAAGGTGGTTGTAAATGAAAAGACCGGAACAGTTATCATTGGTGAAAATGTACGTATTAGTTCAGTAGCGATCAGTCATGGTGATATTTCTCTTAAAGTGGGTGGAAAGAAACAAGCGCAACCCGAAGAGGAGAAGCCAGCGGCTGCGGGTTCTGTTGAGAGTCGTGGACCGGCGAGTGTGGAGAGTTCACTGGCTTCCGAAAACATGCCACCGAAGCCAGGGAGCGGGTTTGCTAAGAACGATCATGTGAAAATTTTGAAAGAATCGGTAAGTGTTGGTGAGTTAGTACAAAGTCTAAATCAGATGGGGGTCTCTCCAAAGGACCTGATCATCATTTTACAAAACATCAAGGCTTCCGGTGCTTTACAAGGGGAGCTTGAAATTTTATAAAAAGTTCTCGAATTATTTTAAAAAAGTCTTAACATTAAATTTGAAGCGCAAGCTTCAGGGGGGGAGAAGAGGAGTTAGAGAAACCAAGGATGGTTCTCACGAGCAGGTGAGTGACAGGGATGGGTTATTGGGCCAAGGATGGATCAGAACTCAAAACTGAAAGGCGCAAGATGCGCGCTAGCTCTGACCCCCTATTTTTTTATGGATATCAAATCAGTCAAACCACAACCCATACAAAATGATCTCGACACGCAACTTCGCCAAGCTGCGAAGATGTATGAGCAACAGTTTCTAGGAGAAATGATGCGCGCCATGCGCAAGACGGTGGAGCATAGCGAAGTGACTAAACCGTCTATGGCGGAAAAAATCTATCAAGATGAACTTTATAGCCAATACGCCGAAAAATGGGTAGATAATGGTGGTAATGGTTTAGCAGATTTAATCTACAAAGAGCTCAAAGAGAAAATTATTCCAAGTCAGTACTCGAGATATGTTCAACAGCAAGCACCAGTAGAAAAAAAGAAAATTGGCGGGGAAGACGAACGCTAGACTAATAGGTACTCGTGTCAGGATGGGGGAACTTTCGCGTAATCCTATCTGGCTCAATACCCTCTTCCCTAACTAGGGACAATATTGCCCACAAGGTTAGTCTAGATGCGGCAGACCCAAGGCTGGGTCTCGAGAATATGTTGAAAAAAAAGTGTTTCATTATGCTACACTAATTAAAGGAAAGAGAATCAAGGAGGATCGGATGAAAATCAATCCCAAAGCGGCGCAGCCCATGTTACAGGATCAACTTATTCGCGATACACGAATGGGAAAAGATTCTGCAAGTGTTCGTGAAAAAGCATCAACTCACCAAATGAAAGAGGCGGCACAAGTTAATGTTTCAGATCGTGCACGACAAATTCAAAAAGCAACGGAGCTTGCAAAGCAAGATAATGTCGACGAAGCAAAGATAGCTCGTTTACAAAAAATGATCGATGGCGGTGATTACAAAATTGATGCAGATCAAATTGCCGATAAACTCGTTAATGAACACTTGATGACTTCCTCTTCGTAAGGAGTAATGCTTGAGCACGGCGCGAATAGAAGACCTCATTCAACAGCTTCAGCAACTTGTCGTTGTTTACCGTACACTCTTTTGTGTTGTGCGCAGTGAGCATAATGCTCTCATCCAAGCAGATGTGGGCGCCCTTTCCGCGTTGAATGAAACAAAAACAAAACTCATCGTGCGTATCAAAAAAATGGAAGTGGAATGGTCTACCATTGCAAAAGAAATGTGTCCCGAGGTAGAAACAGGAAGTACGCCTCGTTTGGTTACATTGGCTTTGCGTTTAGAGGGTGAAAAGCGAGTACACCTTTTGCGCTTACGTAAAGTGCTTAATATGCTTATCGAAAAAACGCACGCCATGAATAAAGAAAATGAAGTTTTGATTCAATCAGCGCTTGCTCATGTGAGCGGAGCTATGAACGCCATCAGAGAAGATATTGTAAAAGACTCTGTGTATCAGAAAAAAGGTAAGAAGAACGAATCATCGGAAAAGCTTTCCGGTCGATTAATGAGTAAAGAAGCTTAAGGATAAGCTTCGAAGGGACAGGATGTCGGCATCGAGAATTTCCTCCTCAATGGGAGTGGGGCAAAGGGCCATGATGAATAGCCAGACGGCTCTTCATACCATTTCTCATAACATTGCTAATAAAAATACCGAAGGGTATAGCCGACAAAAAACTGAAACTTTTACTAATTTCCCATACGGTTCAGGAAAAATGCGTGTCGGTACTGGTGCACGCGCCGCTAGTGTACAGCGTGTGAATAACCCCTATCTTGAAAAACAAATTGCTAATGAGACCTCACAGATGGGGTTTCTTGAGGGACGCGCACGTAGTCTTGGACGTTTGGAGCAAGTGTATAACGAGCAATCGACAGAAGGTCTCAATTTTACCATGGCTAAATTCTTTAATGCCTATCGTGAACTTTCGACGAATCCCGAGAGCATGGCAATGCGTATTGCAGTTAAAGAAAGTGCCGATCTTCTTACTCGCGATTTTAATCGGGTGAATGAGCAGTTAGCCGATCTTCGCGGTGATACGAACACCGAAGTAGCAATTACGGTTAACGAAATCAATACCATTACACAAGAGCTTGCGACTCTGAACGGCCAAGTTCAGAAAGTAGAGATCAGTGGTGGTTATGCCAACGATGAGCGAGATCGCCGAGATCTTTTGATCAAAAAACTAGGACAATTGACAGATATCAAGTGGGCAGAAGGTGAAGATCGCACGGTAACGATCAGTATGGGTGGCAATGCCATTCTGGTTACGGGAACCGAGGCACGACAGTTGGAAGCTCTTGCCACTCCTAAAAATGGCAATAAGCGTGAAGGTGATTATGATGTGATTTATCACCAACACGAACACGCACAACCTCTGGTAGTGACTGATTTGGTTAAAGGCGGAAAACTGGGTGGTGTCCTACAAGCGCGTGATAGCGATGTTAAAGAATTTCAAGATAATATCGATATGGTTGCCTATGAACTCGCTAGTCGCGTGAACGATCTGCATACACAAGGGTTTACTGCTTACAATCAAAAAGGGATCACGCTCTTCGATCCTATCGAACAGCAAACCGGTGCGTCTGAGCGTATTCGTGTGAACGCCGAAGTTCTAGGTGATGTGGGTCACATCGTGGCTGGTATGGATCCCGATCGTCCTGGTGATAATCGTATCGCGAATATGATTAGCGATCTTCAACACACGAAATCTTTAAAAGATGGCTCTGTCTCTTTAGACGAATATTACAATGGCATGGTGGCAGAGCTCGGTTTACGTACACAAAAAGCCAATCATCTTTTAGAAACTCAAGAGGGGGTTGTTCGCCAACTTGAAAATTTCCGTGAAAGTATGAGTGGTGTAAACATCGATGAAGAAGTGGCCAACATGATTGAGTGGCAAAAGCAGTTTGATGCCTCAGCCCGTATTATCCGCACCGCAGATGAGATGCTGGATACGGTGTTGAATATTAAGAGGTATTAAGAATGCGTGTTGCCGATAAAATGAACTACAATAATGCTCTTCATAACATGAACAAAAACCGCACCGAGCTTTTGAGTTTTCAAAACCAAGCGGCGACGCAAAAAAGCATCAATAAGCCATCAGATAACCCTCTCGCAGCGGCACGTATTTTAGAGTCGCGTACCGAGATGGTAGGTTTTGATCAGTTCAAGCGTAACATTTTATCGGCAAAAGAATTTATTGAATTCTCAGAGCAGTCTCTCGGGCAATTGGGTGATATTTTAGTTCGTGCAAAAGAATTGGCAATCGACCAAGCTGACGATGCTGCGAATGGGCCTGAGACTCGTCGTATTGCCGCCTCAGAAATTCGTCAACTCTATGAGCAAACAGTAAATATTGCCAATAAACGTTTTGGTGATCGTTATTTATTTGGTGGTTACAGGAGTACGCAAACACCGTTTGATATGACGGGAACCTATTTTGGCGATGACGGCGAAGTGGAAGTGGAGATCGACAAAGGCTCTTATGTTAAAATGAACATGCCGGGAAGTGTGATCTTTTTAGGAAGAAAACTGAACCAGATCATTCCGCCTGATAAAGTTATGGAAGATGGGAACACCACGGTGGAAGTACGCGGACCTGCTTCGGTGGAGTCGTCAATGGCCGCACAAAATCAAACACTTGTTTCCAAAGAACAAGGTGTTTGGGGGCATCGTTCGACAAATATCTTTGAAACTCTTCGCGATTTGGAAGTGGCCTTGAATGCCAACGATAAGCGAATGGTGCAATTCTCCTTAGATTCTCTCGACAATGCCTTTAATCAAATCAATATGGCACGCGGGGAGCTGGGCTCTAGAATTTCTTCACTCAATACAGGTTTGGAAACTTTACAAAAGATGAATGTGGACGCAAAAGCGTACCAATCCGAGATGGAAGATGTGGATATGTACGAGCTTGTGAACAATTTAAGTCGCACTCAGAACCAGTTGCAGGCCTCGCTTACAACTTCTGGGAAGATGATGCAGACAAGTCTTCTTGACTTTCTCAGGTAAGGCGATTAGCAAAGAATAGTTTTATCCGGGCAATAGCGTAGGGAAGCAAATCAGAAATCGCCTTACGCAAGCAGGCTTTGACCAGGATGTTGAAGGAGCTTGAAGAATGTTAGTTCTCACACGAAAAATTGGGGAAAGTATCGCCATCGACGACCACATTAAAATCCGCGTGGTTCAAATTAAAGGCAAACAGGTGCGTCTCGGCATTGAGGCCCCAAAAGACACGAAGATCCATCGTGAAGAAGTGTATTTGTCCATTCAAGAACAAAACAAACAGTCCGTTTCTGCGACTTCTGATAAAGCCCAGTCTGTTGCAAAAATGCTCCGCGACAGCAAATAAGCCTCAGATTTGGCAAAGAATTCGACATGACGCATAAATCTTAAATGGTCTAGGTGGCCTATCTTTTAGTCTAGGCGGCGCGCTTAAATTCTACTTGAATTCCATTTATCAGAAATACTACTATTTCATTAACCATGAATCTTTTTTGTGTTGTCAAAAAGAGACAGGGTTTTTGGGGGGATTAAGAATGGACATTCAAACGTCTAGATTCGGGAATATCAAAGTCACGGGCGAAGATATTCTGAATTTTCCAGAGGGGTTACTGGGATTTTCGGATTTAAATCGCTTTGTGTTGTTGGATGATCCAACAGATGAGATTTTTGCTTGGCTACAAAGTTGCGATGAGCCGAGCATTGCTTTTCCCGTTTTGGAACCAGAGCTATTCTTAGAAAGCTTTTCCATGAATCTTACCAAGGGAGATCTTAAAGGGCTTCACGCCGACACGATATCTCCTCTTAGATCTTTTTGTATAATTACTATTCCAGAAGATCCAACCCAGATGACAGCAAATGTAAAGGCACCAGTTGTTATCAATGTAACTGATAAAATTGGCCGCCAGTGTGTTCTTCAGGATAACAAACTCGAAATTCGCGAGCCGATTTTTACAAAACTTCAACAGCGTGTTGTAACTCACAATCCGAGTTCCATAAAAAGTAAAGCTGTGGAGACAGGCGTGGCCGTCACTCTTCCTAGTGAAAAAACAAAAGAGCAAGGACTTTAATTTCTGTACTCAGTGAAGCAATAAAGTAAATATTCTTATATTAAGCGGATACACCCTAGTCCTTGGTCCGTTAATTTTATCTCAATATGATCCGAAATGTACATGAACCCTATTTTCATTATTTGGAAATAGCGACATCTAAGGAAGGTGTTCATGAAAACATTAGGTTTATATGTTCTTTTTATTTTATTCTCAGTTGTCGAGGTACGGGCCGATGTGGAGGCCGTGGTGATCGAAGTACGCAAAAATACCGCACTTTCAAAAAAAGAAAAAATATATAAAAATTATTTTATTAATGGTGGGAAAAATTTGGGACTAAAGAAAGGTCTCCTTGTCGATGCTCTTCGACGTCTACCGGTGCATGATCCTCTGAAAAATACATCAATTGGCGATTTACGTATTAAAGTAGGAACTTTGGAAATTATTTATTCTGAAGAAAAAATTAGTGTGGGACGCATTGTGAGTTTTGAGTCGATGGACGAGCGCCCTATTCTCGATTATGAAGCGATCATGATCGGTGATCGTCTTGATTTATCGACCATACGCTCGGCTCCTGTAATCGAAAAAACCGCGCAAAATTTAGAAAATCCTTCATTGGCAGAAAAAGTGGCTTTACTCGGCAAAGAGAGTAAGGCAGAAAGCTTAATACAAGAAGGGGAGCGCCACCTCGCTAGTATGGAAATGAAAACAGGAGCGGAGCCTGCAAACTCAACAGTTGTAGCCCGAGCTCCAGATAGCACGCAGCAGCCAGCGAAAAAAGTCAAAGCCAAACGGGCTAAGAAAAAGGTGAAAAAAGCGCTCAAGAAAAAGTGAGCACAAATAATTATTACGAACTTCATATTCGTCATCTCAAACGTGATCAAGAAGATGCCATTACAGGTCAGTTGTTTTCCCTTGGCGCCGAAGGTGTCAGTGAGACTCTCGATTTTGCACAAACCAATCTGCAATTTACACCACAGATTATAGAATCTGAATACATCCATCTTGTTGCCTATTTTTCCGTTTGTTCTTCAGAAATTATGGATGAGCTCAAGGTACGCTATCCTGAAACGCAAATCACCCTCAATGAAGAAGCACAAAAAGATTGGATGGAAGAGTGGAAAAAAGGTTTTGAACCTTTTCCATTAACATCCTCAACATGGATTGTTCCCAGCTGGCGAAGAGCACCTCCAGAAGCACAAAATGTGATTTACATTGATCCAGGAATGGCGTTTGGGACAGGAACCCATGAAACAACGCGCGTGTGTAGCGAACTTATTAGCAAATATGCCGTGAATAACCCTAAGAATATGGCCGTGGATATTGGAACCGGTACGGGAATATTGGCTATACTCATGGAGCAGTTAGGTTTTCAGAAAATTTATTGTACAGATATCGATCCCGAGTGTAAGCGTGTTTCTCAAGAAAATTTCGAAAAAAATCATGTTCAGTTTGTGCAGTGGCATGATCAGATAGAAGAGTCTCTTGGAGATTGTGACTTGATTGTGGCCAACATTATTGATTCTGTTCTGCTACAGTTAAAACCTTTGTTTCGATCATTAGCCGGAACAAAAACACAGCTTATTTTAAGCGGCATTTTGCAGGAAAACGAAGAGGAGTTCTTAAAGAACTTTTTAAGTGATTGGCCATTACAAATTCGCGAACGCCAGCAATTGGGCGAATGGGTTGGTGTGTGGCTATGTGGAGAGCAATAAGATGAGACGTTATTGGGTTTCCTCAGCCTCGGAGAAAGTCGACCATGTTTCTCTGGAGGGAGATATTTTTCACCATATTTGTGACGTTTGCCGCCAGGGTCTTGGTGCTCAATTTGAAGTGCTCACGCCCACAGGCTTTGCCCTTTTGGTAGAGATAGTGGGTGTTGATCGCAAACGAGCAGTGGCAAAAGTCATTTCACAGCGTTTATTGGATCCACTCAAAAAGCCGTACATTCATTTAGCTATTTCTGTTCCGAAGCTGGCTACGCTGGAAGCGGTTGTGGAAAAAAGTGTGGAATTGGGTGTTTACAAAATATGGCCATTCGTTTCTGATTTTAGTTATTTTAAATCTCAAAAAGGAGTGATGCAGGAGAAATCCAAGCGTTTTCAAAAAATCATTCAAGGAGCCACACAACAAACGGGACGGGGAACGCTCCTGGAGATGGCTGAGGTAGGTACGCTAACAGAGACTCTTGCAGTTTTTAGCCAATCTTCTAAGGCATCGGGTATTTTTGCTTATGAAGGAGAGGGTGGAAAGCCTCTTCATCAGGTGCTCCCTGCAGTGAATACAGATAGCGAAAATATTTGGCTTTTTGTGGGTAGCGAGGGTGGTTTTTCACAACCAGAGGTAGAAGCATTTAAAAAGATTAACCTTTTCCCTGTCTCATTGGGTCAACAGGTACTGCGAGTTGAAACGGCTTGCGTCACGTTACTAAGCATCATAAAGTATCAATTAGATTTATTTTAGGGTTTTTCAACCAGCTTATATATACGAAGCGCCATCTGGCAGATCTTAGCCACAACAGATGGAGAGCGCTTGCGTTCGACAAGGAGCGGAAATGGATTTAGATAATTTTGAGTTCAAACCCCTTACCACGGGTTTAGGCTTTGATAAAAAAGCGGAAGATGTTCGTCCTCAACGTAAAGATTCTGCGAAGGACGTGAACACCGAACACATGCCGACAATGACTTTGTCGGAAGTTATTAATAAGCAACCCAAGAAAAATGAAACCTTGTTGCCTGAGCTCGATTTGTTTGAGCGTTCCTTAGGGAAAGAAGCGCCCCAAGAAGCCAGCCGTACAATCAAGGAAATGTTGAATGCCCTTCCACCGTCGTTAGATTTTGTAGATAACCAAACGCCTACCCCCATCAATCGCAACTACAATCCTGTCGGTCGTGTGGAATATGCAATTCCAAAAAATTTAGCTGAACCTACGAGGGAAACACCCGCCATTGATCTTAAAGAAACTTCAATGGATATTTCTTTGGATAATACGTTAGAGAAGGCATTCCCCAAAGTTGGATTTCGTAAGCCTTTTTTCCACCAAACTGTAGAAATAAAACCTCAATTTACTCCGATAACGGCAAGCTTCACTTCCGCAGTTATTGATGCTCTTGTAATCTCGGGTTTAACAGCACTTTTTCTGGTGAGTCTTATTGTTCTTACGAAAGTGGATTTGATTGCGGTTATTCTTCATACACAAGCACCTTTGAGTGTATGGCTTGAGATTGGACTTATTTTTCTTGGTGTTTATATGGTTTATTATATGTACACTCGTGGGTCTTGGGGATCGACTCTCGGAGACTGGGCGTTTGATATTCAGTTGGGTATGGATGAAGATCGTTTGAAATGGTATTATCCTGCTTTTGTTATTTGGCGCATGATGATCATTGCGATGACTGGATTTGTGGTACTACCTCTAGCATCATTTATTGCCAAAAAAGATCTAGCAGGAAAAATTTCGGGTGTTAGTCTTTATACAAAAAATTACTAGAGCCTAAATGATTTATAACGAAGACACATTACCTGAGCTCTTAGAAAAACTTTCTTCTGTACGCAAGTCAGGACACAAAGTTGTGTTTACCAATGGTTGTTTTGACCTTCTTCATGTGGGCCACGTTCGATACTTACAAGAAGCAAAAAATTTAGGTGATATTCTGATCGTTGGTGTTAACAGTGATGCGAGTGTGAAGCGTTTGAAGGGGCCCACCCGCCCCATACAGAACGAGATGGATCGTGCGGAAATTTTATTGGCGCTGAAGGCCGTTGATCAAGTGGTATTGTTTGACGACGATACTCCAGAGCATCTGATACACCAGGTGCGTCCGGACATACTCGTTAAAGGTGGCGATTGGAAGATAGAACAAATTGTCGGATCTTCATTTGTAATGAGCTATGGGGGTGAGGTCAAATCTCTCCATTTTATCGATGGAAAATCGACCACGCAGCTTATTAAAAAATCTCAAGCGCCATCTTAGCACCATATCCAAATTGAAGATACGCCCTAGAAATAGAACCCCACTTTTCCAGTGTAAACGGGCTGATAATAATGATCTAAAGCGAGAGACATAAAATATATGTTATAACGCCCTAAAGCACCAACAGAGAAATGAAAAGAAGAAACGCGTTCCGATTGCTCAGTTAGAGTATCAGTCACGCCTTGAGTACCACCGACAAAGCGTCCCTTTGCCTGTGCAAGTCCAACTGAAGAAAAGACACTCAAGTAATCCCATTGCATGCCCATGGAAAAATCTAAACTAACACCTTGAGTGTTGAGTTGGTTATTGAAAGTGGCGCTATTAAATCCCAAGACAGCAGATGTAACAAGGGGGGAGCTTTCCGATCGTGTTATATGCAAACGTACAGCACCACCAAATTCGGACAATCCAAGTGTTGCTGTATAGGGAATAAAATGAATGAAAAGATCTACGCGATCATACAACCCTTTCCCAATCGAAATTTTTGGATAAAACAGTGTGTTGCGCGATCCTTTATCTTGAATAAGTTGAGAAACTTTCTCAGTACTAATAAATTCATTGGCAATAGAAACTTCTAACCCGTGATCTGTCCCAAGGGCACCTGGTATGGAGGTGTTTTTATTATTGACGCCTAAACCCAATATTCTGACCAATTGTTGTCTTGAGGCTTCGTTTAACCCCGTAGTGAGATTAAATTCAGCCTGAGCCGGTAGCGAGGCAATAAAACAACAGATAAAAGTAGCGAGAAGCATACGCATTATTAAAATATTCTATAAAACACGACAGTACAGTCAAAGAGTATTCATTAAATTTTTTCGAATTCATCTTAAAATAAGATCTAAATTTAAAGTGATGTGTAGGATTTAATGGCTGCAGCTGTTTTTGAGGCTTCATTTTTAATCTGCGGATCACTAGAATTAATATATTTTTCTTGGATGATTGCCAGAGCTGTATCTAAGCGCGGAATCAGTTGAGCTACCTGCGAGCTTGACGTCGAACGCGACGAACCGCTATTGGTTTTAATAGAACTATATTTTTTTGTTGCTTCTGAAACAATAGACAGGGCCTCAAGTGTTGTTTTTGGTTCAGACTTACTATTAATTCTCAATGCGCTAACAACATAGGAGATGCGTCCGAGGTCGGCATAATTTGAAATTTCATTGCCCGCTGAACTACGGATATCATTGACATCATCGTTATGTTTTAACCATGCCAGCTCAGAAAAACTTTTTGTACTTGGTGTAGATGTGAGGGCAATTAATCCATAGCTACGCAAGGTGGGTCGCTCATCGTGTGTCATGTCATCCACAAGAGTATAGAATACACCACCAGAAACTTTTTTTACTTGGTAAGATGAAATGAGTTTCAAAACTGCTTTAAAATCTTCTTCTACAAAGATGGGCTTTTCCCAGTATTGTACTGTATTCAGCTGTTCTTCTTCGTCTTTCTTTTTTTGTGGTGCTTTAGCAGGTCCAGTAGTGCCTCCACCGGAGCTAGCATAATTATTTCCAGATGAACCGAGAGAGTCCTCATCATCAAAAAAGCTATCTTTTTTTAATTTACTTTTTTCTATATTTTTCTTTTTGGCGATATTCTTTTTAGAACGTTTCTTCGCTTTTTTAGTTTCGGCTTTCTTTTTCTCTACAAATTTTGTTGATGAGCTAGTGCCTTGATTGTCCGAATCATTAACATACGTACGTGCATATGTCGCTGAAGCCTGGTAATCATTTTTGTAACGGCCAGAAGAAGAAGTATTATTTTCTTTATTTAGTTTAAATGTTGTGTATTGACTACTGGGAATCTCGAGACCTTGCGCAGATTCAGATATATCAGAATCAGGAGTCGACTGAAATAAAGAGCCAAGTTTTTGGCCCGAAGAATTCACCATAAATGCAAAGAGTAAAATCACTCCGCAAGTGATGGTGATCGTATATAAAGTGGTGTTATTTTTAAAGCTCCCCATACAAGTGGATAGTGCATTCTTGATGCCAAAAGTACCACCATAACATATTGAATTTATTAAATAAAAAATGATTCAAAGTGATACATGTTGGAATAGGTGTTTAGAGTTTAGACACCCGAAACGAATTTTATCAACTAGAGATGGGTGTTGGGGAGGGGTGCTGCCCAAAGGAAGGGAAATGCTATTGAAATTTTAAGGGGACGAAGGTAGAAACATAGATAATGTCTCATTTTCTGATGTGTATTTTTATGTTGTTTACCTCGACTGGTGCAGATGTGACAGGTGAGTCCTATTTTACGAACTCTGATTTTGAACGCTATGTCTTACAAAAGAAAAATGCTGTCATTTATGTTTTTTCTCCTCATATGTACCTGTCGGTTAAAGGCATTGCAGAGTATAAAAAAATAGCCCTATCTCATGGGTTTCATTTTTTATTATTAAGGGATCCTAATGCTTCCCCTCAGGCTCCATACAAAGTGAAAGAGTCTTATCATGTTCTAGCTTCTAATAAACTGGTACAACTTGGGGCTACTCAACATTATCCTTCATTTCTGGTGTATACGAATTCTAAAATTATAGGCTTGTTTAATCCAGGGTATGATTCACCAGAAAAGTTCTCTGAACGTCTTAAACAATTGAGTAAAAAGTGATTTTTCTGATTTTATTTTTAATATCGTTTGTTCAAGCCCAAGTACAATGTGCTGAGGGAGTTTTTGGTCTTATAAGACGAATACCGCTAGAAAAAACACCTACTTATTTTATTCGTGTTGATACCCATGCACGACGCATTTATATGAGCGGAGATTGCATTGTTTCATTAGATACAGGTAAGTGTATAAGCAATACAAAAACATGGGAACCTTATCCAATCTCAGGTAAGGGATGGCTTACGATTCCTGATTGTGAGGGACATGATGGCGCCATGTGTTTTTTTAAATCGAAAGACTTAGAGTCTGAAACGAGAACAAAACCTGTTTTTACGGACAAAGAATTAAAAGGTTATTATCAATCAATCGGGTTTTTAAATAATAATAAAAAAACGTCTACAGTGCGTGTGATCACGTATTATGGTTTTTTTAAAGATTACAGGGTTTCGGAAGACGCTATTCAGCCAATAAGTTCCGTGCAGAGTTTTTGTGCTGGTAAAGATCTCAAATTACCGATGTTATCGAAAGATGGCAAAATGATTTCAGGATGGGATGTCGAAAAGGAAAAAACATTCATTGCTGAAATCAATGCAAATGGAAGTTGTCGTGATAAATTTCAATTTCCTTATATGGTAGGGAAAATGGATTTTAGTTACGATAATCGCTGGATGGCCTTCCATGCAAGTTCTGATTCAAATGGAAAAATTTCTGACGATTTAAATTTACAGCAGCAAATTTTCGTTATGGATGTAAAGAATAAAAAGACCTTTAAAATTTCCAGCGGAAAAGAAAATATCTATTATCCTCATTTCGGTGCTAATGGAAAAATGTACGCATTAAGTCAAAATCGAATTTCTAATCAGTATTCTGTATTAGAAATTGATATCAACAAAGCCACTCAGCAATCATTAGCAAGCGGTTATGCTTGTAGTTCTTGTAGTAAGCAACAATTTCAAAATTTATTTTCAAATAATTGCTCTGTATTACAAAAAGATGAAAAAGTAGAGGTTGTGAAATAATCTTTGCGCGATAACAGTTTCCCTTTCTTCAAGCGTATAATTGTATTTTCTCTTCGCACGTTCCTATGGAGGGAAGGGAAAGCACAAGGCCAAAGTAGGTGACAAGGACAAAAGGAAGCATGTGGTAAAGATTATGCGTAGATGTGGTAATCACAAAACCCATCATGCTTATAGATTCGAGCAAGGTAAATCGTAAAACATAGTAAACAAAAAATGCGGGAATAGCCTTGATGAGCTTTTTTTCTTGTTCGGAAATAGTTTTGAGGGAAGAGAGCTCTGTTGGTGATAAGTTAGGGCGGAGGGATTCGAAAAAATTTTGATCCCAGGGGCGCTGCAGTGCTTGAGGTAATTGGGATTTCAGGATGTAGTTTGGGATGAGGAAAGCGGCGATAGCAGCGAAGACAGCAGCAATGGCAAGATAGAGTGGAAAGAATTGCGGTAATGTGAAAACAGTAAAGTCCCAGCTTCTCTCGGTGGCGTTTTTGTTAGCCGCATAGAGAACAAGAGCCGGGGAGGCTAAGAAAACACTAAAGACAATTCTGAGAGTGCGATAGGGATAGTTAGCATATTTGTACATGCAGTTTTCCTTATTGATATGCTGGAATGCCGGTGATGTGCTCGCCGATAATGAGACGGTGAATGTCTTCCGTGCCTTCGTAGGTGTTTACGCTTTCTAAGTTCATGAGGTGGCGGCCGATGTTATACTCCAGTGTAATGCCAGAAGCGCCCAAAATATCACGTGCTAAGCGGGCAATTTCAAGCGCTTTGGAAACGTTGTTCATTTTGGCCATGGAAATTTGCTGTGGAATATAGTTGTTTTGTTCTTTCAATCGGCCAAGCTGATAAACCAGCAGCTGACCTTTGGTGATTTCGGTAAGCATGTAGGTCAACTTACTTTGTACGAGTTGGAAAGAGGCAATGGGTTTATCAAACTGAATACGGGTTTTTGCATAGTCGCGAGCTTCTTCAAAACAAGCCATAGCGGCCCCGAGAGCACCCCACGCAATACCATAGCGTGCATGATTCAAACAACTAAAGGGGCCTTTAAGGCCACGCACCTGGAGCATGTGATCTGCAGGGACCACACATTGATCCATGTTGATCTCAGAGGTGATGGACGCATTAAGACTGAATTTTTTTTCGATATTGTGAATTGTCATTCCTTTAGTATTCGTAGGCACAATAAAACCACCCACCTTATTATCTTCATCTTCGAGTTTAGCCCAAATAATAGCAAGATCGGCAATGCCCCCATTGGTGATCCACATTTTATTTCCATTTAACACATATGTGCTTCCAACTTTTTTTGCGCGTGTCTGCATACCGGAGGGATTCGAGCCGAAATCAGGTTCAGTAAGACCAAAGCAACCAATCAATTCGCCGCGGGCCATTGCCGGAAGATATTTTTGTTTTAATTCTTCGGATGCATAGGCATGGATGGGAAACATGCACAACGCACCTTGTACGCTCACGGCACTGCGAATACCACTGTCTCCACGCTCGAGCTCTTGCATAATCAGCCCGTAACTGACTTCCCCAAGACCGGCACAGTCATAGCCCTCAAGATTGGCGCCTAAAACACCGAGCTCGCCCAGTTTTAGAAATAAATCTTTTGGGAAATGGTGGTTGATATAGTTTTCCGCAATGACCGGCATAATTTCCTTATCAACGAAAGAGCGCACGGATTGCTGTATGGCTTTTTCTTCATCGCTGAGAAGAGAGCTAATGTTGTAAAAATCGGCACCTTGGAAAGAACTCATAACATTCTCCTTTATTGAACTTTAAATTCCATGGGTGGAATTGCGGACAGCAGATCTCCACACACAGCTAATAGTGTTTTACTGATATTATCTGGCTTCGTTATTTTGATATTGGATTTTAACTGATTTATTTCTTTCAATCCTTCGTTGAGTGTTTTCTGAGGGTAAAGAAATAGCAGTGTGTCTTCTGATAGTGTTATTTCTATCTGGTGTGAGGAAATATTTTTTTCATAGAGAGATGCTTTATTTTTTTCTCGCCACTGAAACGACGGTAAACGTTGGTGAAAAAAGGATTCGTTGCGGTCGGTCTCAAAAAGATAATTTTCTAATAGATGAATCAGCTTGCCACGAGAGCGCTCGGTAAAAACATGAGAAACCTTTTCGAGCAACTCATGTATAGCCTCAGGAGAAAGGGAGTTGTTAGAAAAAAAGTTCATAGCATCGATATAAATATCGAGTCCGTTAATTGTTTGTATAGCTCCAGCTAGGCTCTTTGTTATGTTCTCTTGTGAACAATCCAAAAGAGAAAACGTGGCGCGCCCATAGTGTCGATAAATTTCTCGTGCATCGTTGAGTGTATCACAGATGCGGCGCGCTTTATCGACATCATCAGTAAAGAAGCATATTGAAGCGCCTTGCGCTGTAAAGGCATACCCAATTTCGTAAGAATAAGAACGAATAGGGCCTGACAGTAGTACGCGTTTATCGCTCAGTTTGAGGATATCATTTGGCATAGACAATCCTTATTGGTATACAAAACGAAAGTTCTAGAGTGTTTCTATTATACAAGAACTACCGAGAGCGTCTATGTTAAAGGAGAGTTTATGAGAGTGTTAGTCATTGGCCAGGGCGGGCGAGAGCATGCACTTGTGAAAGCACTTTATTTTTCACCTACAGTTACTGAAGTTCATGCTCTTCCAGGGAATCCTGGAATATCGGAAGCCATATGTCATGCTGTGGATATAAGCAATCATGAGGAAATTCTTTCATTGTGCCGTCGTTTTCAGTTTGATCTTGTCGTCATTGGCCCAGAAACACCCTTGGTCCAAGGTCTATCTGATTTTCTTCGTAATGCAAAGTTTCAAGTATTCGGTCCTAGTCAGGAAGCGGCCAATCTAGAAGGGAGTAAAATCTTTTCTAAAGAGTTCATGCAAAGCGCCGGTATCCCAACTGCTCCCTTCCAAGTGGTTCGCTCTGTCGAAGACGTGCGCAAAGCACATAAAGCATTTACGCCTCCATATGTGTTTAAAGCAGATGGCTTGGCAGGGGGCAAAGGTGTTTATATTTGTCCCACAATTGAAGAGTTGGAAAATGTGGCTAAGGATGTCTTTGACAAGAAAATTTTAGGCAATGCCGGTGGACAGGCATTGTTGGAACAATTTAACAAAGGTTATGAGTTAAGTTTTTTTATTCTTACCAATGGCAGAAACTATGTGGCTTTGCCTTTAGCACAAGATCATAAAAAAATTGGCGAAGGAGAAACGGGACCTAACACCGGTGGCATGGGCACGGTTGCTCCCATTCGGATTCTCGATGAAGAGTATAATAGCATTGTAAAAAAAGTTGTTGAACCGACAGTTAAAGCATTACAAACAAAAAATCTTTTTTATCGTGGCGTTTTATTCATCGGTTTAATAATGACAGATAAAGGACCATCCGTACTGGAATATAATGTTCGTTTCGGCGACCCTGAAGCCCAGGTGCTACTACCTTTGTTAGATGGTGATTGGGGGCAAACGATGTTGAAAATTGCCAAAGGCGAAATGCCCAATTTATCGTGGAAAAATATATATGCTGCATGCGTTGTGCTGGCTGCCGAGGGTTATCCAAACACAGTAGTAAAAGGTACAGAGATCGAAGGTGATCTTAATATGCAAACCACATCAAGCTATTTATTACACGCGGGAACAAAAAAGGAAGGGTCTCGCTGGCTTGTGGATGGTGGACGAGTTTTAAATTGCGTGGGCATTGGTTCTAGTCTCAAGGAAGCGATCAAAAAAAGTTATGAAATCGCTGAACATGTGCATTGGAAAGGTCGCCAAATGCGCAGTGATATCGGTAAGAAATTTTTATAGATTTTAGGACACGCCCTAAGAAGAAATTTTATTTTGTTACATCACGCAAATTCGATAGTTTTCGATTTTGATTTTGCGGAGACTTTATTGAAATTGCTGAGTACAGGCTTGGAATGTTTTGTAGGTCAACCCAAATGGCGCCGTACTCTGGAACGCAATTTTTAGTTGGGTCTAATTTATTTAAAAAAATGGAACAATCTCTTCCCCCACTATTACGAATAAGATACTGACAAGAATTACCAACCTTTCTTCTTCCCATGATAAGTACGGAATGGTCTATTGTTCCATCCGCCCAATCAGAATTGGTTAAGTTGTTGACATCAATGCCCACAGCAACCGGTTTTCGGTTATTTAAAGTTTGATCAATATTTTCTATAAGTTTTTTTTGTTTTTGTTGTCTTTCTGCGGGGGGCATTTTATTAAAGTCACTTGCATCTTTTGCAATAGCTATTTTTTGCGGAATGAATGGATAAGGGGGGTGGATGCGTGAGGTACACTTTGAATCTGCCCACTCTAAAGTTTTCCCAACTACATCTCGTAAATTAGGATCAGAAATATAATTCGTATTTATTTTATTGTGTGCTTGAAATTGATTTAGCTCATTTAGGTTACGAAGATCTATATTTGGTCCCGAGGGGAGACTGTCTTCTTTGCAAAATCCTCGCGAGCCGGCTGCGAGAAGAGCATAATCCTCATCTCCCCCTACACCCATTATACCGTTATGCTTTATATGCATTCTGCTTGAATCTTCCATTGGACTACTATCGTATGCAAAAAAGTTATTTGGTTTTATATCAAGAATATCTTCGCTGAGCGTATTTGGTATATTTAAATTTTTTGTATCCAGTCCTGGATACTGTTTTAAGTAGGATTTGATACTTTTTGGGTCTACTAAGTGATGAGAGATTGCGACGTCACCAGAAGAGATACGCACCCCCAGTTCTGCGGAAGCCAAGTCAGCGGTGGTATTGGCAAAGCACCAACCAGTCCAGTCTTGATCTCTGGCTCTACCCACTGCGCTTAGTGGTTTGATTTCTGAGCAAGAGTCATCAGCATAAATCGTGCTTGTTGCAATAAAAAAAAGTACGAAATTCAGTACCATATGTGACTTTCGGTACTTTATTTCAGAATCTTAATGGTAATCACTCATCAAGAGTTCAAGGACACATCATTGATAATGTTTATTGTTGCATTGATTCAATTTGATACAAGAATTGATTGGATTAACAAAAAGAGAATTACCACACGATGTTGAGATTTACAGACTGAGAAGGGTTTTTGCCCGCAAGAGTGCTTTCAATCCCAATCGAACTAAATTGACTTAAGTCGTGTTGGAAAATCATGGCGAGGGCTCCACCATTGGTGAAAGAATAGCGTAATTGAGCCTTTGTAGACCCCTCATATTGGATAAACGCAACCCCCTGGAACGCCGCGATTTTAAAGTCAAAGCGGTGATGGGTCTCTCCAGAGTCCACATAGTTCATCTCTGTTTGTAAGTTATGCTTTACAGATTCGGCGGTTTTTCCTAAAAAACTATTTTTAATCCATGATGATTTAAAAGCGCGGCGGGAGCCACGATCCATCATACGTTTAAAAATAAATGAGTTGCTGGGCAAAAGCTGTGGATGATTGGCGGGCATGTACTCCGTCCATAATTGTTGGACGCGTTCTCGGCGATCCATGTACTGGCGCACTTCATTTTCTAAGTTTTGATCCATGAGTGCGCGCGAAAGGTTTTCGTCGTTTGAGCTAAATTCAGGGTAATAAGGATTAACATAGAAGGGGGCAGGGGATGACTCTGCAAGCCCCATTGCTAGATAAAGAAAAAATGAGAAAAAAACGACAATTTTCAGCATTCTATATAATAAGAGAGCAAATGCGATGCCGGATGCAAATTATCTAGTAATTTTATGTTATTAAGGAGATTGATTGGAGGAAGGCAATTGTTTGGTCATAGGCTGCAAATGGTGTGGGAGCAGAAACATAAGGGTGTCTAGAAATAAGACACCCCACAATTTTATACACAGATATCGTCTGGCGGTTTTAGTCCCTTCTTTTTGATTTTTTCGACGAGTGTTGTGCGATTAAGTTTTAAAAGAATAGCTGCCTGATTGCGATTCCAACCTGTTTTATCTAAGGCGTTGAGGATCAGAGAGTTTTCATAGGCGTCGACGGCACCGTTAAAATCAATTCCTTCTTCGGGAATGGAAGTCGCATCAACAACAGGTGTGGTTGTCAGGCGCGATGACATAAAATGATCGGGAAGATCTTCTGTATGAATTGTTCCTTCACGTTTTAAAATACTGCAACGCTCGACAAAATTCTCTAATTCGCGAATATTACCGGGCCAGTTGTACATATAGAGAAGATCCATCGTATCTTCAGACACACCATCTATCTTCGTTGCCTTCTTCTCGTTAAAAACATTAATAAAATGCTGAATCAATAACGGAATGTCGTCACGTCTTTCGCGTAAAGGGGGAATATTTATGGGAATGACATTCAAACGGTAGAAAAGATCTTCGCGAAATTTACCTAATTTAACAGCTTCAGCCAGATTCACATTGGTAGCGGCGATGACGCGGACATCAGATTCAATGGTTTTTGCGCTACCCACCGCTTCAAAACGCCTTTCTTGAAGAACGCGTAAAAGCTTCACCTGCAGATTCATGCTGAGGTCACCGATTTCGTCAAGAAAGATGGAACCGTGGTTTGCAAGTTCAAAGCGACCCATTCTATTATTAATGGCTCCAGTAAAGGCACCCTTCACATGACCAAAGAGTTCGCTTTCCAGGAGCTCTCCGGGGATCGCTCCGCAGTTGATAGGTACAAATGATTTTGTTGCACGTGGTGAATTGTAATGAATGGCTTTTGCAATGAGTTCCTTACCAGTTCCACTTTCACCAGTAATTAAAATGGTGGAATCGGAATCAGCCACTTTTTCAACTAGAGAGAGTACGCGGCGAATACCTTCACTTTGTCCAATAATATTATCGAACTTATATTTGCTGTAAAGTTGTGATTTGAGGCGTTCGTTCTCATTCATTAAGCGGAAGTGAGATAGGGCTTTGTCTGTTAAAAGAGTGAGTTCTTCAATATTAAAGGGCTTAGTCATAAAATGATAAGCCCCTAATTTTGTTGCTTCGACGGCAAGATCAACAGATCCAAAACCAGTTAAAACAATCACGGGTGTTTGATCGTATTTCTTTTTTACTAATTTTAGAATTTCGATTCCATCGCCATCGGGAAGGCGAATGTCGAGTAGAACAAGATCAATTTGTGGTTGTTCGGCAATAACATGTTCAGCTTCTTTGGCAGCAGCACAGGTTATTACTTGGTATCCTTTACGTGAAAGAATTCGAAAAAGGGCAGCTCGCAGAGTCTGATCATCGTCGACGACAAGAACTTTTATTTGATTCATTAATGGTCCTTCCTTGGATCATTTGCTAAAAGCCGTTCTGGCTTATTGGGAGGGGTGTTTATCCTCTTAGGTTAGATTAAGAGAAACTCTTGACTGTGTCAATTTCACGACGTCAATAAAGTGCTAAGTCTTGTTGGCTACGACTCGAGGAAATCTAAAACTGACGCAGGTTTTGCCGTCTTTCTGCGAACTTACGTTGATGTTCACACCATGGTCGCGCAGAATTTGTCGTGCTAGAGGTAGGCCCAGACCGGCATGTCGATCTGGATCTTTGGTGGTGAATAAAGGGTCAAAAATATAGGGGAGTACATCGTCGGGAATCCCTTTACCATCGTCTATAATATCGATTTTGACGTCTCGAGATTCAACCTTCAAATTTATATGAATTGTTCCGGAATAATCAGCAGTCGTTTTTCTTTTTTCTAAAATACTTTCATAGGAATTTTGCAGAACATTACAAAACACATGAGCCAATTGATTAAACTTTCCGATTATAAAAATGTCTTTGTAAGCTTCTGACGAAAAATCAATACGAATGCCTAATGCGCGCGTTCTTAACTCGACAATAAGAATTGCACGCTGAATCACTTCGCAGATAGAAAGAGATTTTGTTGTTGTATAGTCATCAATACGAGAAAAACCCAATAGATTTTGCACTATGGCTTTACATTTTTGCGCAGCAGATTCAATCTCCAGAATATCAGGGTAAAAGTCTTCGTTTCCGGTAAGATCCATTTTGATTAATTGCACAAAATTGAGCATGCCACCGAGCGGATTATTGAGTTCATGGGCAATACTACTGCTAATCGTCCCAAGCTCTGCTTGTTTAGCGGATTCTATGAGCTGTCGCTCATAATGGAGTTGACGGGAAATATCGTGATAAACATGAAAAAAACACTTTTGATATTCAATCATCATTCCCTGGCTAGAAACTTCGTAAATAATCGATGAATCTTGTTCGCTACGTATACGAAAAGTAGATCCTCGTTCACAGCCATTGCAGGGTGTATCGCGCTTAAACAAGACTTCGTGACATTTGAGATTTCGCTTGTCGCGTTCATGGTACAGTTCCATAAATTTTTTATTAGCAATTTTTAGATTGTAATTAAGATCAATGAGACAAAGCGGATCGGAAACTGCATTAAAAGTGGCTTGCCACTGTGATTGAAGTTCTTTATTTCTTTCGATTTGTAAGAGACGATCAATAGACAAAGCAATAGATTCACTCATTTGATCAAGAAAATCGCGTTCATCACGTTTAAATGGTCGCTGTGTATCTCGTCCATATACAATTGTGCCATATTTTTTTTGTCCATTAGATAGTGGAAAAATATATGTATTGAGTAGATCTTTTTTATCAAGAAGATTATTAGACTCATTGCTATTGAGTAAAATGCGAAACCAAGAGATGAGATAGGGATCAGCCAGGAGTGCACTCACTTGGTGTTCAAGGTCCATAATACTTTTAGCACTATGTATCGCAAAAAGGCATTTTTGTAGGTACTGATTTTTACTATTGGCTTGTTGCAGTCTTTCATTTGTTTCTTGCAGGTGCAGTTGTCGCTTTTTAATCTTATCTTCCAGTTCTTGTGATACTTTTTTAAGCTCGATATTTTGCTCTTTGAACAACTGTAAAAGCACCTTGTTTTGTTTGGAGAGTCGTGAGTTCTCAAGACCTTTCTGAATGGCCGTTTCGATATCATGTACCTGTTCTGAGGTACTAATATAAAAAGGCAAATAAATATTATTAAGCTCAATAAGATCTTCTACGGCTAGAGTGTTGCCAAAAAGTATCAATCGAGACTCTAAATTTAAGTCTGCAAGCTCCGAAACAAGTTTAAGCAGATAGGGATAAAACTCCTGTTGTGCGTGAGCCACAATTACAGGGGGTTCGTGAGTAAAAAGGGGAAATTTTAAATGCGAATATTTATAGTGCTCTACTCCCCATGCGGCTTCAGGGATATAGGTTTCTGAAATATAAAAGACCCCATTCGTTTGTACCACCCATTTAGTATCCTGCGGCGAGGAAAACCTGTCTAGAAAGGCCCCGTTTTCCTAGACGTAGCAAAGGTTTTTTTACACCTATAGCAATTTGGAGGCATCAAAATGGGTATGGACTTCAATTGACTCAAATCGAGCTCCCATATACTTTGGTAGCTATGGAAAATAGTCTTAGAAAAACAGTCATTATCTTGGCGGCCGGGCAGGGCACACGTATGAAGTCTCCTCTGCCAAAAGTTCTTCATCCAGTTGCCGGTCAACCGATGATTCAATATACCATATCGGCGCTAAAAGAATGCCAGTTCGATGATATTCGCGTGGTCGTTGGAGTAGGAGAAAACTTAGTGAGGCCACTTATGGAGCAGCAAGGGGCACGATGTTTTCGACAGTTGCAACAATTGGGTACAGCTGATGCCGTTCGTTCTGCTCAACCAGAAAATATTGAAGGATTAGTACTTATTATTAATGGCGATCATCCGTTGATTACGAAAGAACATGTCGAGAATATCATTAAAGAATTCGAATCCGAACAAGCCGATTTAGCTGTGGTAACCTGTGTCCTTAAAAAGCCAGGTCAGTTTGGTCGTATTGTGAGGCACTATGATCAAATCAAAGCTATTGTGGAGGCAAAGGATGCATCGATGGATACCCTCAAGATCAATGAGGTCAACACGGGGATTTATGTTGTGCAGGCCGAATTACTTCATTCTGTTTTACCTTTGATTGGAAATAGCAATAAACAAAACGAATTTTATCTCACCGATATGGTTAGTAAAAGTGTGGAGTCTGGAAAAAAAGTAATTGGTATTAAAGCTCCTAAAGACGTTGCTTTTGGCGTGAATTCACAAAAAGAGTTGGCGCAGGCGACGCAACTAAAGTTTAAGAAAAAATGCGAACAGCTGATGGAAAATGGAGTGATTATCATTGATCCTCGCAGTACGTATATTGAGTCCTCGGTGCGCGTTGGTTCTGGAAGCGTTATTTACCCTGGTGTTTATCTTAAAGGTCTATCGGTAGTAGGATCTTTTTCTGTACTAGAACCGAATGTATTTTTGATAGATAGTGTACTTCACGATGGAGTTCAGGTGAGGGCGGGATCTTATATCGAAAAAGCAGTTATTAAAAGTAAAGCAACCGTTGGACCTTATGCCCGCATCCGACCCAATACGCTTATTGAGGAAGACGCACATATTGGTAATTTTGTTGAGCTCAAAAATGTGACTTTCGGTCGTGGTGCAAAGGCGGGGCATTTAACCTACCTCGGTGATGCGGAAATTGGTGAAAATACCAATATCGGTTGCGGAACGATTACATGTAACTATGCTGTTGACCACAAAAAATATAAAACCACAATTGGCAAAAATGTTTTTGTAGGAAGTGACACGCAATTTATTGCGCCTGTTAATATTGGCGATGATGCGGTCATTGGCTCAGGATCTACAATCACCAAAGATGTTCCTGATAAGGCGCTAGCTGTGGCACGTGGCAAACAATTTATTAAAGAAAATTACACGAAGAAGTAGAGCCGAATTATTTTTCGGAGGTTTTATGTGTGGAATTGTTGGATACATTGGCGAACGCGAACCGGTAAATGTTTTGGTTTCAGGATTGCGAAAATTAGAATACCGTGGCTATGATAGTTCGGGTGTTGCTGTTGTGAATGCAGGGCACGTTCAGGTTGTACGCGCAGAAGGAAAACTCACAGCACTCGAAGAAAAATTAAAAAATCAAAAATTATCTGGAACAATTGGTATTGGTCATACGCGTTGGGCAACTCACGGCATCCCATCAGAGCGCAATGCGCATCCTCATACCGTTGATGGTGTTTGCTTAGTTCATAACGGGATTATCGAAAATTACATTCAACTCAAAGCAGAGCTCTCTGCATTAGGTGCGACATTTTCGTCGGATACCGATAGTGAGGTGGTGGCTCATTTACTTGCACAGGAACTTAAGAAAACCCCTGATATTTTTAAAGCGATACAAAAAATTATCCCCCGCCTAGAGGGAGCCTACGCCATTTTAGCTATGTGGGAAAAAGAGCCGCAGCGTTTAGTCGCTTTTAAAAATGGTCCTCCGTTAATTTTAGGAGTTGGCAATGGAGAATGTGTTGTGGGGAGCGATGTGCAGGCACTTTTATCTTATACGGATAAGGTGATTTATTTGGATGATGGAGAAGTCGCGTGCATCGAAAAAGACAAATACGTTATAACCGATAGTTTAGGTAAAGAATTGAACAAAGCTATAGTTACAGTTCATTGGACAAGCCAAGCGGCAGAAAAGCATGGTTTTAAGCATTTTATGCTAAAAGAAATTTACGAACAACCTCTAGCTGTTTCATCTGTTCTTAAGAAATACACCGATTTAAAAACCTACCAGGTAGAATTTTCGTCGATGTTTTTATCTCCAGCGCAAAATACGGTTTCACGTATTACAGAGCAGGACTTAAAAAACGTGGAACGTATATTTATTGTAGCTTGCGGAACAAGTTATTATTCGGCGATGTATGCTGAGTATCTTATAGAGAAGCTTGCTAAAATCCCTGTCGAAGTAGATTTCGCCAGCGAATTTCGCTATCGCGATCCCGTGATTCCACCTAAATCTCTGGTGATGGTTATTTCGCAAAGTGGAGAAACGGCAGATACGTTAGCTGTACTTCGTATGGCAAAAAATATGGGAGCTCCCGTTCTTAGTTTAACAAATACTTTGGGATCCACTATAGATCGTGAGGCGGACCTACATTTATTTATGGAAGCTGGGGTGGAGATCGGAGTTGCAAGCACAAAAGCATTTATTAGCACTCTTACGGTGATTAATTTATTTTCTCTTTATCTGGCGCGTACTCGTAAATATCTCTCCATAGATGAAGAAAAACAATTTGTACAAAATCTTTTGGCTTTACCGAGTCATATGGAATCAGTGTTGGCGCATGATAAGTTTTTTGCCGAGGCCGCTGAAACGTTTAAAAACTATAAGGGTTTTTTGTATCTCGGGCGTGGTATTAATTACCCCATTGCGATGGAGGGGGCTCTAAAATTAAAGGAGCTTGCCTACAAGCACGCCGAAGGCTATGCCGCCGGAGAGATGAAGCATGGTCCTCTAGCCCTTATTGACGATAAAATGATGGTGATTGTGATCAATCCACAGGATAATCACTACGAGAAAACGTTAAGTAATCTGCAAGAGGCTAAGGCGCGCGGGGGTATCATCGTGTCTATTGGGACGGGAGATGATGCCAGTCTTAAATCCGTCAGTGAGCATTACTTATCTATTCCCAAGTCCGACTGGATGGCCTCAGGTATTCTCTCTGTTATTCCAGTGCAGCTTTTGGCTTATCATTTGGCCGATGTTTTGGGTTACGATGTCGATCAACCCCGCAATTTAGCGAAATCAGTGACGGTTGAATAGGGTATGTGCTCAATCTGGATTCGCAAAAATTAAAATTTTTTAGATAAATTTATTCTAAATTAAAAAAGAGAACTTTAAAGTTCTCTTTTGTTTTTACTAGAACCCATTTCATAAATAGTTTCTGATTATTTTTCAGTCTTCTTAGTTGCTTTTTTAGAAGAACTTTTTTTAATTATCTTTCTTTCAGCTACAACTGGTTTTACAGATTTTGCTTTTTTCTCAGCTTTTACCTGTATTTTCTCTTCAGACTTCTTTACCTCTTTTTCGATCTTTTTAGAAACCGCTTTGCGGGGAGCAGATTTTTTCTTTTCCGGTTCCCCTTCAATAGAGGTAACATAAGAGTGAATTTTATCAGAAAAATTTTGATAAGATTCCACCATCCACTGTTTTGATGATGTAGCAGCATGGGCACTGGCTAATTTATAATTTCTAAAGAGAAACTGACTGGCATTCGCTATCGAATGATTTAATGTACGTGCACCATCTACAGTTGCATTTTTTGTTTGTGATTTAGCCTCTTTAATTAGAGTTAAAACATCGGGCAATTGAAAAAATCCAGCCATAATCGCGGCTACAAAGGCCACCAACAGCAATACAATAACGGAGCCATAAAGGCCTAAACCAGAGTATAAAATTTGACCAAAAGCATTTCCTAAAAGACCACCTGCTCCATGCGAAAGAATATGCCCAGTAGGAATTTGTAAATAAATCTGAAAAACAGATAACAAACTCGCAAGCAGTGATAAAATAATAAGATGAGCAATTAACGAATAAGAAAGCACGCGGCCTTCGCGTTTAAAATCATCGAGTTTAAAAATGTGCATATTTGTAACGTAGCCCATATGAAGAGCCATAACCGCTACATAAAAGAATCCATAACCAACGAGTTGGAAAATCGCAAGATTTGCGCCTGCCCCAAAGCTTCCCAGGATAAAAACAACACTATCGGGAGTAAGTGCCAATGTAAAAACACCGCTAATAAACACCGAAAACGATAGAAGCAAACTAAAAAAGAAAACGATTTCTTGTAGTTGCCCTTCAATTTGCATTTTCAATTTATGCATAGAACCACCTCTTCGTAAAAGTTAATCAAAAGAGAGAATTGCAAATAAAAGGCCATATTTGAATAAAATATACGGGTGTTTAGGCTTCGGACAGGGACATTTGAGGGCGTTAGGGGGAGCCATTGTGACAAAAAATGTCCAATTTAAAACAAGTATTTTTGTATGTAATGCTAATTAATATTTAAAATTAGATCCAAACTACCCATGTAGCTCGCTAATTCTACAGCCCATTCCTCTTCTTCGTTTAGGTTAACGGCATGTGATTTTTTTTCTAAAGATTTACTCACTAAGAGAAAGAAGTCGCCTTTGTAAGAATTAATTTGAGAATCCATTTTTTGGTGCAAAATTCTTATCTCATTTATATCGAATTGTGAAAACTCCAATTGCAATTGATCAAATTCTGGACAATGAAGATTGCAATTATTTTTTTCTGATAAACGGATATACTGTTTTGCAAAATGGCGATATTTTTGGAGCTTAGCCCATTCATTTATTTGATCAATTTTTGATTCCAGTTTGCTGGAATTATTTAAGGTAGTCTGATCTTTCATTTCTATTGAGGTCTGTTTCAATATGCTGTTTAAAAAATCGTAGTGATCTAATATAGTATAGCCCACATAACCTAGGCTAACCGTAATTCCCAATTTAAAAGCATATTCGCTAAATTTTTTTAAAATCGGACTGCGTGGAACTGTAGCCTTTAGCCATTTAAAAAGTTTATCTGCACGACTAATTTTAGAAAAAATCTTTAAACCTTTTGTCGCCGCAGTGCCACCTACGAATATGCCAGCAAAACTTCCTATATATGAAGACATATCTAAATCATCTTTAATTTGTTTGCTTATGTTATCGGAAGAAGTATTTAATTCCATTGCACAGTCAACAACTGCCCTCTTATAGCCAGCAGAAGTCACTAGTCTTTGATTATTATTTGAACGTGCAAGTAAAATATATTTGCTCTCCCCATCGTAATAGGAAGCTAAAAAGCCATAAAATTTCATTAGATCCCAATTTCTAACGGATTCCAGAAATTCTTTCGGAGGAGCTGCAACCTTAAAATCGCTATAGTATGCATAGCATAACGAGCGAGTTAGTTCGTACGACTTTTTTTCGATCTGCTCTCGCAAAACCATCTCATGTTTGAGCTGAGCATACTGATCTTCAACATTTCCCCAATCCGAAAAGCAGAATTGGGGAATAATGAAAAATGTAATAAAAAATACGTAGGTTTTGTAAGTATTCATACTTTTTACAAAAGAGCCTCTAATTCGACGATAGTTTGATCGATCGATTTATCAAATGATTCAAATGATTCTTCGCTAGTAAAAAGTAAATATAAATTACCTGCACTAGCTGAAGCTAGAGATCCCATAACGCCTAATCCTAAAAGCGATGGAGAAGCTCTTACAAGTCCTATTAAAGCATTTTTTGTTAGCACGAGAGGAACATAGGCAGCTGAACCGATACCTCTTAAGGTTAATGAAAAAACCCCCTTACTTTTCGCAAAATAATCGCTGATATCTATCAATGTTTTCTCGAGTGGAATATGCATGTAAGAAGAATTTGGGCTATAAGTTACTGGGTAAGCAGCTGTATATGCGGAAAGTGCAAAATATGTAGAAAGAGTACCTGTTGTTACTGCTGTAGATAATGCTACTACTCCAACTAGTCCATTGTCGATATTGTTTTTGCTTGATCTAACATACTGAATGCCAGCTAAATCTTGTTTGATTAATTTTAAAAGCATTATTTTTGCTTCAATTGCATTTTTTTCTACTTCTGATACCATTATTAGGGATTTTTTTAGAATATCATTTTTTTTGTTTGTACTAGCAAATGTTTGAAAAGGCATCGTAATTAATAAGAGAGAAAGGGTTAAGTATTTTATTTTCATTTAGAAACTCCCAGTTTATAATTTTCGAAAACTAACTTCAAAAACAATGCCAAGATGGGTTGTTGTGACAGACTCAAACTGAAAATCGACGATCGTACGTATAAATTTTTTGATAAATAATTCATTTTCCATGCATTTCAGAACGAGTCCGTCTAAAATTTTAACATTAATACAGTGCCTTATTAACCACAGGTACATCATTTGAGTAGAGCATTAAAGTGACAAAAATTGGCTTTTGTAATCCAACTGTAAAGTAAAAGTAACAATTTTTGATTCAAAAGATTTGTTTATTAAAACAGGGATGACTTAAGTCTACGTGATGTTTGTTAATATAGACACACTCTATTTGGTATATCAGCTTAATATTTCATTATTTCTGAAACTTCTTTTTGCACAATTGGATTGGGGTACTTCTTTAAGCCTTTAAGGATAATTTCTGATTTCTTAAAAATACTTTTTTGCAGTGATAACTTTTCGTCATCGTTCAGTTGGGTATGATTTTTATGTTTTGCTAAAGCTCGCAATCTCCACAAATCCATGGAGTGATATTTCATAGAGAGTTGATCCTCATGACCCCCGTGTTTAATTGTGAGTGACTTATCGATAAATCCGATCTCTAGCTGAGAGCTTACCCGCAGCCAAAAATCGTAATCTTCACAAGTGGGAAAACTTTCATCAAATAGACCAATACTATTAAATAAATCCATATGAGCCATAGCAGTTGACGGAGAAATCAAGCATGCCTGCGTGCATTGAGCAAAGATGCGACCGCCTTGGCGACGATGTTTTGCTTTTTGCGGAACTTCGCGACCATTACGTATCCAAGTTTCATTGGTATGAATCAGCTTGTAAGTTCCAGGGTGGTTTTTGGCATATGCCAGCTGAAGTTCTAATTTTTGCGGCAGCCATTCATCATCAGAGTCGAGAAAGGCAATCCATGGGTGCATCGCCGCTTTAATGCCAGTGTTACGTGCAGCGCTAACACCTTGACCTTGGTTAAAGAGATAGCGGCATCCGAAATTGTCAGAGAGTTCTTTGATATTTTCGGTCGAGTGATCGTCAACGACAAGGACCTCAAAAGCTTTAAAAGTCTGCTGCTGAACAGATTCCAGAGCTCTCTTAAGCATAGAAAGACGATTAAATGTGGGAATAACGACACTAACCATAAACTCTTTTTAAATAAGAGGAATTAAAAGTCAATTTAATGATCTAGTGGGTTCTAGAGAACGGCTATCGGATCGCCCTCTTGTTTGGCGTAGTAGTTAATCCAATTGCGCAACAGGGCTTCGATAAAGCTTCGAGCGTTGTTAGAAGCGGTAGTGCCGCTGTCTTTTTCGACGAAGACAACAAAGTAATATTTATGCATAACTCCACCGCGTTTCGCATAAAAATAACCCGCAAGATTGGCGTTGGGGTTTAGGGTGCCTGTTTTAGCAAAGATCAATCCCTTTTGATCGGTATTGTGGTTGGCCCATGTGCCATCAACTCCAGAGATGGATAAAAGCTTTTCGAAAGATAAACCTGAGTAAGCTTTTCCTTGTTGGTCAGCGAATTCAAGAATCTTTACAATCTGTACAGCATTTAGATGGTTGCCATAATCACAACCAGCACCATCTCTGATTGTTGCATCGGCCCAGTCCACACTGATTTGTGATTTGATCCAATCGAACATGATCTGAGCCGATTTAAGTTCTTTATTTAATACTGTGGTCGATGGACAACTGTGTGCAGTTGTGTAAGCGCTACTCGGAGCAATATAATCGGCTATGGCTTTTGCCGCTAAACGCACATAGCGAGAGGCCTCACCATTGTTTGAACTCTTAAGCATAGCTTGAATTTTCGAAACACTAGAGCCATTGACATTTTCTAAAGCCGAAATAGCCGTAGCAATTTTAGTAACAGAAGCTAAGCGACGCGGCTGAAAGGCTTTGTAGCTACGCATGACGTTTTTGTTATTGGCATCAACAATTAAAAAACTAAAACGCTCGAGTTGTCCTTTGTGCCATTTATCTGCGAGATCTTTTTCGGCCTTTAATAGTTCATTGCTGAGCACGAGAGTCGGTGGCGGTTCTTGTGTATCGTCTTCGTTGGTGGAGTTATCATCGGGAATACCTGTGGCGATAACTCCATCCTCATTGTCAGCGAGCCCCTGATAAATGCTCTTGTTACTTTTAGAGCACGCAACAGATAACGATGTTATGCACGAAAGAAAAAGAAGGTGTTTTAACTTCATTGTGAAACTTACGGACCAAAATCGACTCGACTTAAGCCATAAGCAGAAAAAGCATGGCATTTTTTGAGAAGACATGCTTGAGATCGATTTTAGTCTGGTCCTGTAGAAGGTTTTTACAGAAATAGAGAAATTTTAAAATAGGGTTGGGTAGCTGTAATTTGTTCAAATATTTATAGTTTTCTAAAACTTTTCGACCATGAGGGAAATCGATGCTAACACGGGATGAATTCGTAGGAGGAATATAATGAAACATATATTGATCGCATTTATACTTTTGTCGAGTGTTGTGAGTCGTGGCGAAGTTCTTTGTCAGAAAGAAGCGGAGACACTTGTGGCCGCACTCGAAAACGCCTTAGCTAACGTACAAGGTGCTGTCCAGGGTGATTTGCCGGAATATCAGTTCACCACGACTTTGCAAAAACAAGTTGGCGATAAAGCAATCATCGTTGTGGATAGTGCACACACGAACGAAGACCAAGAGCCATGGACGCAACAGTACACACTCACTTACACAGTTTATGGCAAAGCTTGCTACATTTATAATTATTCGTTTGGGTATGTTGTAGAGTAAGGGTCCGTAGAAAAGAACCTCTACGCAAATTATTCTTCGATGTAAAGAACTTTAGGGTGAGTACTCACTTTGAAGCCGGTATTGAATGCGTATAAAAGTTTATTTTGCATAAAAAAAACGGCTGAAATTTTTCAGCCGTTTTTTGTTTAAATTCTTTAGTGAGAATTAACGACGAAAATCGCCGCCGCCACCACCAAAACGTCGACCACCGCCGCCGCCACCTGGGCGACCACCACGGCCACCACCGCCGCCGCCGCGGCTTTCTTGTGGACGAGCGATAGAAACGATAATTGCACGACCCATAAGCTCTTTGCCGTTGAGTTGTTCAATCGCAGAATTCGCTTCATCTTCAGAAGACATTTCTACAAAACCAAAACCTTTCGAACGACCAGAGTCACGGTCTTCGATAACACGTGCAGAAGTCACTTGACCTGCTGCCGCGAAAAAATTTCCTAATGCTTCTGAATCTACAGAATAGGAAAGGGATCCTACATATAACTTATTATTCACTTATGGCCTCCTTGTGCCTGTTATTAAGGTATCAAAGAGGGTCTCAACGAAACGAACATACGGCTCTCTTAAATACACAACCCTTTTTTACTTGAGAAGACCGTCATGGGTCAATAGGCAACAGCGGTTTTAGTCTTAAGACAGATGCAGTTTTTGCTGTCGGCGAAGATTTTTTATTATCCGGAAAATATGAGGGGTTGCTCTCAGCTACCCTAGGACCTGTAAATATCTGAGAATTTATCGTAGCTCGCGTTTTACGCGCCTTGATGTACCCCTCAAGGAAGCAATTAAAAGCTTTAAATTTAAGGAGGTTACACATTTCGACACAAAACACACGTATAACCGGTATAAAATATCGCTATCGCTCTATAGATCCTGCGCTGCATAGCGGGGGGCAGGTGTTCTAGTGTCGTTTTTTTCGTCCAAAGGATTGGCGTTTACGATTTTTAGCGTAAAAATTATCTTTTCGTGAACGCTGTTTTTTATTTTGACCACCATCACTGCCGCTTACTTCGCGTGAGTCCTCTCGTTGTGACGACGCATTTTTAGAGTATCTAGGTGCGTTTTCATCACGTAATGGGCGGGCATTTTTAGGGTATCTAGGTGCGTTTTCATCACGTAATGGGCGGGCATTTTTAGGGTATCTAGGTGCATTTTCGTCACGTAATGGGCGGGCATTTTTAGGGCGTCTAGGTGCGTTTTCATCACGTGATGGATGGGTATTTTTAGGGCGTCTAGATGCATTTTCATCGCGTGATGGGCGGGCATTTTTACGTGCATGCTGGCGATATTCTTGGGGATGAGCAGAAGCAGATTTTTGCTTCTGAGAAGAACCTTGTTTTTTTGGGCCTGGTCCTTTTTGCTTTTTTTGTCCATGTGGAGGAACGACATGTGGTGAGGAAACATTGTACTTACGCGAGATCACATTCCACAAACCAAACTCTTCGTTAGCCACAAAACTAAGGGCTTCCCCGCGGGCGCCGTTACGGGCAGTGCGTCCCACGCGGTGAACGTAATCCTCATCCACTAAAGGTAGATCGTAGTTGATCACATGTTCCACCGAGGGCACATCAATGCCTCGAGCTGCGATATCGGTTGCGCATAAAATACGAACCTCTCCATCGCGAAAGGCTTGAATCGCACGATTGCGTTTTCCTTGAGTGAGGCCACCATGGATTGTGCCAACGGGTAGTCCATACTCAGAGAGATAACGGGAAACAGCGTCGGCACGTCGTTGCGTGCGCGTGAAGACAATCACTGAGCCACTGCGTTTGTTCACCTCTTCGAGAAGGCGATTATTCTTTTCACCTTGTTGCACACTGACCGCAGATTGCGAAACGGTTTTTACTGGCTGAGAGATCTCGCCGATCTGAATACTTTTCGGCGATTTTAAATACTGGCCAGCAAGCACACGCACTTTTGGTGGTAGCGTGGCAGTAAAAAGCATAGTTTGTCGAGCAGGTGGCAAAAATTTTAGAATGGATTCTAACTGGGGAGCAAAGCCCATATCGAGCATGCGATCGCCTTCGTCGAGAACCAAGATGCCGGTTTTTTTAAGAGATAAAGAGCCGCGGCGAAGATGATCGTTCAGGCGTCCCGGTGTACCGATAAGTAAACGCGGTTTTCTTTTCAGCGCATTGAGCTGACGATGCATATCAGAGCCACCTGTGATAACAGCCATCGAGATGCCTTCACAATGTGAGGTGATAAAGCGAGAGAATTCAGCGATCTGCATGGCAAGCTCGCGCGTGGGAGCAAGTACTAGTGCATGGCTCTCTTTATTTTCGATAAGCTTTTGCACAATAGGAATTATAAAGGCGCCGGTTTTACCCGATCCGGTTGAGGCGCAGGCAATAACATCCTGTCCATCAAAAACAAGTGGAATTGTTTGTTTTTGAATCTCAGTGGGTTTTTTAAAGTTGAGTTTAGATAAAGCTTTTTCTAAGGCTTCTGGTAAAGCCAGTTCACGAAATGATTGCACAATATTTTCCTCTTCTGCCGCAACAACTACAAGGGCAAGTACCGCTAGAAGAGGAGAGTGCTCAGAACCAGGCTTCTTAATAATTGGCCCAGCTCTTCAATGGCAGCGAATTCTGCCGTGGGAGCCTCATCTCGTTCGCACGATGTAAGGCTTGGTTATAGAGATCCTATTGCGCTAAGTCAATAGGCGATTCTTTCGGCTAAGATTTTAAACGTTCATACCCACCTAAAATATGAAAAATACAGGCAGTTAGCTTCTTGGCAAACTCTAAGTGGATGAATTCATTGGGGCCGTGGGCATTGGAGTTGGGCCCAAGGACACCGGTAATAACAAATTGCGCTTTGGGAAATTTGGCACCCAACATCCCCATGAACGGTATGGAACCCCCTTCGCCCATAGCGAGAGCCTCTTTTTTATAATAAGTCGTCGAAGCTTCATCGAGGAGCTTGGTGAGAGCGTTCGACATGGCGGGAGCATTCCAGCCGCTAGCCGCATCGTCGATATGGAAGTCCACTTTTGCATTATAAGGAGGATTTTCTTCAAGAATGGACTTTAACTCTTTTGCAGCTCTCTGAGCATTTACCGTGGGCGGTAAGCGCAAAGAAACTTTAAGAGTGGTAAAGGGGCGCAGCACATTTCCCGCTTTTTCCAAAACCGGTAAGCCTTCAGCACCGGTAATCGAAAGCGCCGCACGCCATGTGCGATTTAAAATAAGTTCGACGAGAGAACTTTGCGTCGGTTGCATAGAGCCGACAAACGGGAATTTACTAAAAATTTGCTCTTTTAAAACTTTGGACGCTTTCTCCGCTTGTTGAATACGCTCCACTGGAACTTGCGCTTTAAAAGCCTCGGGAATAATTTCACCGCTATTAAGATTTTCGATACGCTCTAAAATCATGCGAGCAATACGAAACGACGAGGGCACAACCCCGCTCGCATCGCCCGAGTGAACACCTTCTTTTAAAACGTCGACGCGCAAAGTCCCGCTGACAAGACCACGCAAAGATGTGGTTGTCCAAAACTGTTCGTAGTTACCAGCTCCAGAATCTAAGCAAATGATCAATTGGGGTGAGCCAAATTTATCGGAAAAATTTTCGAAATAAAATGGAAGATCCTCTGAGCCGCTTTCTTCGCTGAGCTCAATGGCAATACGGATGTGAGGACGAGGCCCTTTGGTTTGCAAAAGATGTTCGACCGCACAGAGGGAGGCAAAGACGGCATAGCCGTCGTCTGCGCCGCCGCGACCGTAAAGCTTTTCTCCGCGGCGAACCGCTTTCCACGGATCAAGGCCTTCTGACCAACCGCTCATTTCCGGCTGTTTATCCAAGTGGCCATACATCAACACTTGGAAATCATCGGTTCCAGGGATTTCTAACAGTAAGAGCGGGGTACGCTCAGGCACGCGTAAGATTTCCTTTTTGAGATTGGGAATATTACGACTTTCCACCCATTTGTCGGCGAGCTGAAGGGCTTTTTCGATAAAGCCGTTTTTCTCCCACTCGGCATCGAAGGCCGGGGATTTTGCTGGGATTTCGATATACTCCATGAGGGAGGGAATAATGTTTTTTTCCCAGTAGGCATCAATTGAGGTTAAGATATCAGCACTCATAGATCTTCCTGTTCTGGGATTTATAACTCTCGCCATAAATGAAATTTACTCTTTTTATTTATGCTGCGATGAGGGTGAGAAAACCCTATTAAATCCCGATTGCATTTTCGGCGAAAGAATAGGCGAAAAGGCATTGCTGGGTCAAGACAGGCCTTATTATAAGAGCATTTCTAAGAAGAGGCGTGTTATTAAAAATAGGCACAATTTCTCTTTAGTAATGGCAAAAACATATCTGACAAGTGTTAAAAATCTTGCTAGAAGGATAAAGCATGTCTCTTTTAGTTTCCGTTAATCACATCGAAAAAACCATGGGCTCAAAGCTCCTGTTCGAAGATCTTAGCTTTGGAATTAGCGAAGGGGAAAAGATCGGCTTGATTGGGCCAAACGGGGCGGGGAAGTCAACCTTGCTGCGCCTTTTAGCAGGAACGGAAACACCAGATCAGGGCGAGGTGAACCGTCGTAAAAATTTAAACATTTCCTTTGTGGCACAAGAGCCATTGTTTGAGTCTACCTTAGGTGCGCAGAGCTATTTAAAGGAAAAGCTACAATCTTTTTATCACGATCCGCTTGAGTGCGACGTGAAAGCGGCGACCTATTTGTCGATTTGTGGATTTAGCGATCTTGATATTAAAGTGGATACTCTCTCTGGAGGTTGGAAAAAACGTTTGGCGCTAGCCTATGCCTTTGCGTTGGAGCCCGATTTATTGGTGCTCGATGAGCCGACCAACCACATGGACTGGGAAGGGATTTTATGGCTCGAAAGTTATCTCAAGTCCTATAAAAAATCGTTTATTCTGGTTAGCCACGATCGAACATTTTTAGATAATGTCACCAATCGCATCATCGAAATCAATCGCCTTTATCGTGATGGTTTTTTGGCTTTTCCCTGTAGTTATCAACAGTTTCTTTCTAAAAAAGAAGATTACAGACGTACGCAGATAGCACTACAAGATTCCATGTCGAACAAAGCACGGCGGGAGGTGGAGTGGTTACGCTCCAATGCCCAGGCGCGCACCACGAAGAGCACGGCCCGCATTAAAGAAGCCCATGCTCTTTTAGATGATCTGGAGTCGGTAAAAATGCGCAATTCTGCCGCGCAATCCAAAGCGCGGGTGGAAATTGATTCCACCGAGAGAAAATCCAAAAAACTGATAGAGCTTAAGCATGTGACAGTGGCTTTTTCCGCAAAAACTTTGGTGCAAGATCTATCGATTTCCATGGGGCCACAGCAGTGTGTAGGTCTTCTTGGGCATAATGGGAGCGGAAAGACGAGCTTACTCAAAGTGATCCAAGGTAAAGCGGACAACTACACGGGAGAGATCTTTCGTGCGGATCAGTTAAAAATCGTTTACTTCGATCAAAAGCGAGAAGATTTACCGCTTGATGAAAGCCTTATGCAGTATTTAGGAGATGGCTCCGACTACACCATCTTTAAAGGGGCGTCGATACACGTGGCCTCCTATGCCAGTCGCTTTTTATTTGCCTCGGATAAAATGCAGTTAAAAATTTCGCAGCTCTCCGGCGGTGAACAGGCGCGCTTGTTGATTGCCAAACTTTTATTGCAACCAGCAGATGTTTTGATTCTCGATGAGCCCACCAACGATTTGGATATCGACACTATAGAGATTTTAGAAGAAACCTTGCGCGCTTTTCCTGGACTTGTCCTTGTCGTCAGTCACGATCGCTATTTTTTAAGTCAGTTATGCGATCGCTTTTTAGCACTCGATGGTCAAGGCGCATGGAATATGTATGCCGAGATGGAACAGTGGTTGAGGGAAAAATCGACTCGATCATCATCTACGCAAGACACAATCAGCGCTAAAAAAGAAGAATCCAAAAAGAAAGTAAAACTTTCCTACAAAGATAAGCTTAGGCTTGAAACCATTGAGCAAGATATACAACAAGCGGAAAGCGATCTTGAGCAAGCTAGCGAAAAATTATCTAATCCTGATGTGATTATGGACCACATCAAACTCCAAGAAGCCACGGCGTCGGTGGCACTTCTGCAAAAGAAAGTCGATGATCTTTACGCCCTATGGTCAGAGCTTGAAGCGAAACAAGACGCTTCGACGTGAATTGGTAATTATTTTGTGGAGTTTGATATTTTACAAGTAAACACATGCTATTGGTACCAATAGCATGTGACAGATTCGTTATTGATAGAGACTTACATGTAGCGTAGTCTTTAGCAACTTAGAATCATTTGGGGCAAACTAAGGGGCCATTCCCCCCATCCTGATCGCCATGCAATAAAGACTTCAAAGCCGTTTGACAGTAAGGCAGAACATCTTTCTTGAGGAAGCCATCGCCCCAATAAGCAACATAGTTAAGTTTATTCGATTTTGCGGCAAGACGCGCAACTTCGTCGAGAAAACTTTTATTTACTGCGTCCGCTTTGTCGCCATCCGAATAAGGGGCGTTTTGAGAGGCACGCCACGTAATATTTTTTAGATTTACTAAATTGTCGAAAGCACCCGCTGCTATATCCATATGGGTGAGATTTAAGTGAAGAAATTCCAAGTGCGGAAACCAGTCTAAATCTTCATGGGTCAACGTGTGCCATCCTAGGCTGTCCTGGGCCGGGGGGGCTGTATAATCTAGTCTTTTGGTCAAAGCCATATTCGGGTGCTGTGCTAATAAGAGAAAAATTTCATCTAAAGTTGCGTATTGAAAACCGACAGCCGTGGTGGAAAAATCGATGTCTGCAAAGGCATCGGCGGAAAATGTATTAGCCGTAATGAGCTGACCAGCGGGAGTTCCATAATAAGATAAAGAGGCATAAATGCTCAAAGATTTTATGCCTTTTATACAAGGAGCTAAGTCACTGCGTGAAATCGCCTTACCGTTATTACTTCTCAGAGTAATCGAAAGTGTTCCTGGAATCGATAATTGAGGACCACAATCCACAACAAAGGAGGAGTTGGCCAATGCAAATGGACTTGATATCAGCAAGCTTGCAATAATGAACACTGAACGTATAAAAATACTTTTTTTTCTTTCCATAAAGTTACCCTTTCGTTGTTTGGAGGCTCTTTCTCCAAAGAAGATAATCTTAATTATTAAAATGGTAAATTTAATCTTATGAAAAAAGCAGCAAATAAATTAAGTGTTACTAAAATATTATTTTTATAAAGACAGAACGTACGTTGATTGAATGCAATGCCAATAAAACCTTGTTTAATTATGCATGTATCAATAAATCAGTTCATGCCGTTTCAGGAATCAATTTTCGCAACGTTTTCTCATCAAGAAAATACAAACCAAGTAGGGCTTGGTAAGGGTCACCAGAGAGACCAAGAGTTTGTGCAAACGCAGGTTCAGTTTTTAAGCCCGACTGGCGTAAGGCATGCACACGTTCATAAAAAGAAGGCCCACCAATTTTAAGTAAGCGTTCTTCGAGATGAAAATGGCGATAGCCATTTTGTAAAAAAACGTTTTTGGTTTGTGCGAAGATTTCAAAGGGAATATTTTTATAGGTAAACCCACAGGTCAGGGAATCGGAGTCCAGAATGCAACCAGAGTGGCAATGAAACTGGGGTAGGTGCGAGTAGTATTTTATCAAAGTGTGTTTTAACTCTTCGAGATTTGTGTGACTAACGACAATATCAACATCGGACTGAGGCGTTTCAAGAGCCAGCGGAAAGGTGCCCACAATTTGTGGAGAATAAGATTTAAGGTCGTTTATAATTTTAAGATTTTCTATTGCTTGAAATACCGGCCTATTGGTTTCCAAGTGAATGAGTGATACGAGAGACATATTGTGGAATTTGATACTACCCGAAGGGAAGGCTACTTTTAATTCTGGATTTAATTCTTTTGTACTGAGTTCTGGGTTATGGTTTTGCCAAGACGACTTAAGTACGCTGAGATCTTCGTCACACACCATTTCGATATGTTCGAAGCCTGCGGCGTAGCTCGATCCTTGTTTCGGCGCGGGAAGTTCTAAAATATCAATTGTGCAATCCCAAAACAGCAACGGCGTATGTAATTTAAAAATGGCAATGTCTCGTCCATTCACTTTGCTTTCATGAATCATGTCAGAAAATTGCAATGCCGATCGTTTACCTTCCTTATATTGTGCTAAGCTCTCGGTGCGGTAGCAGATATGATCTATAGACCAATGGGGATTGAGGGTTAATGCCGAGGTCTTTACCTCTTCGAAGAGTCTTTCTAAAAATTCTGTGGCCTGTGTATAAAAAAGTTCTTGATCAAACATGTACGAGTAATACCTAGCATTAATGAGTTGGAAATGAAGCATAGCAGTTGCTCTCTTAAATAAGTACGCTGTTTCTTTTTGGTTTCGCAGATGCGTTAGTGGTATAATCGTACGGACTTACTTATGGGACTCAGCGCTCCATAAGTTTAACGCCCCAAGTCCCACAAGTAAGTCCGTACCATAAGGAGCGGTGTATCCAATGAAAATTCGACATATTCTTGTAGAGCAACGTTATGAGGCTGAGGATATTTTACGGTTGCTTCAGCAGGGCCAGTCCTTCGAAACTCTGGCGCAAAAGTTTTCCCAGTGCTCATCAGCCGGAAGCGGTGGTGATCTCAGCGATATTCCCTTGGGAAGATTGGATGAGAGCTTTCGTGAAGCAGCTGAATTATTAAAAGTAGGGGAGATATCGCCAATTGTTCGGACGCGTTTTGGTTATCATTTAATTCAAAGGTTTTAGATTAATTTTGGTTTAGATAGATGAGAAAATCTCGGGCGAGGGATTGTGGTATCCACACGAATATCGATAAGAACTTCTAAAGTAAAATATAGAATGGACATAAAAAAGCCCCATGACTGTTTAGAGATGGGGCTTTGTCTTTTTAAGAAATTAGCGTACGATTTGAACTTCTACAATACGTGCAGATTCAAGATCTGGCGTTTGTTTTACGCCACCAGAAACGGCGCTCATTTTTACTGGGCGAGAAACTTTTTCTAGAATCATGCGTACACTTTTTGCGCGATCTAGAGACAATTTATTATTGCGTTTCATATTTCCAGTTTTGTCAGCGAAACCTACGATTTTTACTTGTTTCACATTTCCTTTAGCAATTTCATCTGCAATCTTATTAAATTTTTGCATGTCTTGTTTGTTAGGGGCAGATGAGTTTGTAGCGAATTCAAAGGTATAAGCTTCTTCTTCGACAGCAGGCGCTGCTGTTGCCGCTTGAGCTGCAGGCTGAGTTGTCATTTCCTCTTTAGAGGCTGTGTTAGTTGGTGTTTCAGTACCATAGAAACTTGCTTTAAGGGGGATACCTTCGCGAGATGTAATTACAGTGGACTCACGTGAAGTCACCTCTTTAAGAGTTGTTTTGTGAGCGCAATCACAAGCGTCAGAAATTGCGGGTAATCCGATTAAGAATAAAGTGATAAATTTAAGCATATTGTCTCCTTGTATGGGGAATTCGTTTAAGGTGGGTTTGTATAACTGCATTGCAAAAAAGAGTAGTTATGATTCATTGCATTGCTGATCAAAGCCTTTTGAAATTAGGACCTGTGGCCTGTGTCAGGTCTATGTGTGGATTTTTAAACACATCTTCTGGCGTTTTTAGTGCTACTTAAGGAGATTAGTTTGGCAAGATCAGAGGCATCCTTGCGTTATACTGTGCCCTAATAATAGTTTAAAACTATTAAAATATAATAAATATGTATTAGAAACTATTTTAAAATGGACCGATAGTGGTGACATAAGCACAGTATATTTTATAATCGTGCAACTATAGAAATAAAGATAAAGACAGAAAAGGAGTCAATATGAGTTTACAAGATCAAACCGGTAAAAAAGTACCACAAGTCACATTTAAGGTCCGCGAGGGACATAAGTGGGTTGAAAAAACCACCGACGATTATTTTAAAGGAAAAAAAGTTGTTCTTTTTGGATTACCTGGTGCGTACACACCAACCTGTTCGTCGACCCACTTACCACGCTACAATGAATTTTATAAAGAATTTCGTAAGGCGGGAGTGGACGATATTATTTGTCTTTCGGTGAATGATTCTTTCGTGATGAATGCGTGGCAAGAAGATCAAAAAGCAGAAAACATCACCATGCTCCCCGATGGTAATGGCGCGTTTTCGGAAAAATTAGGACTTCTTGTTGATAAATCTGCTATTGGCTTTGGTAAGCGTTCTTGGCGCTATTCCATGCTGGTTAATGATGGCGTGATCGAAAAAATGTTCTTAGAAAAAGAAGTTCCCGGAGATCCCTTTGATGAATCGAATGCCGAGCACATGTTAAAATACTTAAATGTAGAAATTCCAAAATCGGTAGCGATTTATACACGTCCTGGCTGTGAGTTTTGCTATGAGGCCAAAGAGCTTCTTAAGAAAAACCACGTCGATTTTGAAGAGCATGTTCTCAATAAAGACTTCACGGTAAAAACATTGGTGGCCATCAGTGGATCAACCAAAGTTCCACAAGTGTTCATCAATGGTGAGCGTATTGGTGGATCGGATCAACTGAAGAAATTTTTTAACTAGTTTTCTGAGTGTGATTTATAGAACTCAGAAGATTAATATAAATTCTCTAATCGAATTCGTTCATTGAAAGATGAGCGAATTCGAAAGGCGCTGGAGTATTCTTTATGAAACATTATGATGTTGTGATTGTGGGTGCAGGAACTGCAGGGCTCTCGGCACGACGAGAAGTGGCAAAAAAAACGGACAATTACATTGTGATCGATGATGGCCCTCTTGGTACAACGTGCGCGCGCGTGGGCTGCATGCCATCGAAGGTTCTTATTCAGGTCGCCAATGATTTTGATCGGCGCAAAAAAATGCAACAAATGGGGATTCACGGCGGAGAAAATTTATCCGTGAATGCCGAAGAGGTTATGGCCCATGTGCGTTCTTTGCGTGATCGCTTCGTGCGCGCGGTAAAAAATCCCATGGCCGACTGGGAGCACAAGCTCGTGCGTAAACGCGCTACTTTTGTCGATGCCCATACATTGGATCTTGGTGATGAACAGATAAAAGCGGATAAAATTATTCTGGCGACAGGCTCACGTCCCATAATACCCGCCCAATGGGAGCCCTATAAAGAGTTTCTGATCGACACGGATCAATTTTTTGAACTTTCAATGCTGCCCAAAAGTATGGCGGTGATTGGTCTTGGTGTTATCGGGATAGAATTGGGACAGGCTCTACATCGTTTGGGTGTAAACATGGTCGGTATCACCATGGGTAAAGCCATTGGTGGGATCACGGATCCACAAATTCAAGACTATATTGCGCAAAAATTTTCGGAAGAAATGCCCATGCATTTTAACGGCGCAGAGATTCTGGGAACAACAGATGATAAAAGATTGCGTATCAAAGCAGATGATCGCATTTACGAAGTGGAAAAAGCCTTCGTTGCCATTGGCCGCCGAGCCAATTTAGATCGTATTGGTATCGACAAGCTTGGACTTGCCTTAAATAAAGCGGGCGTTCCCGATGTGGATATCAATACTATGAAAGTAAAATCCATGCCCCATATTTTGATTCCAGGTGACGCCAACGCCGATCGACCCATTCTCCATGAAGCAGCGGATGAGGGCGTTATGGCTGGTTATAACGCCGTGAACCCGGAACAGTGTTTTAAGCGTCGAGTGAATTTAGGTATAACATTTTCTGATCCTAACATTGCAGCTACCGGTAAACGTTATGAGCAATTGGTGAGTGAAAAGAAAAACTTTGTCACAGGACGCGTATCGTTTGAAGGACAGGGGCGCAGTATTGTAAAATTAAAAGAGCAAGGTGTACTACATGTATATGCCGATGAGCAAACCGGCGAGATTTTAGGTGCCGAGATGCAAGCTCCGGATGGAGAGCATGTGGCCCACTTATTAGCATGGGCTATCAGTGTAAAACTCAATGTGTTTGAGGCTTTAAAACTTCCTTTTTATCATCCGGTAATAGAAGAGGGGCTTAGAACCGCACTGCGCGATGCTGCGAGCAAAATTAAAAATGGAGATCATGGGTACGAGCTAATGCGCTGTAATGATGTGCCCATTCGCTAAGAGTGTATTTAATGTCGCTACACTTTTTAAGCTTACACTAAGGGTTAAGAAACGATGCCAACGCTCACACAACTAGAATATATTATCGCTGTACATAAACATAAGCATTTTGCTCGTGCTGCACATGAGTGCCATGTTTCCCAACCATCTCTCTCGGCGCAAATCCAAAAAGTGGAAGAGGAGATGGACTTAATCATTTTTGATCGCTCGAAAAAACCCATTCTGACCACCGAGCGTGGCGAAAAATTTATCGAACAAGCCAAAGTGGTTCTACGCGAGCACAAAAAATTATTTCATATCACATCTCATAATGGTGAGTTGACAGGTCATTTTCATCTTGGTGTGATACCGACTTTGTCGGCTTATATTATTCCTCTATTTATCGAGTCCTTTTCGAAAAAGCATCCAAAGGTACAGCTGACAGTCAGCGAGTACAAAACTGAAGATATTGTCAAAATGCTCTACGACGACGAACTCGATGGTGGATTACTTGTGACTCCCTTACACGACGATAAAATTATTGAGCGCAGTTTATTTTTTGAACCATTTTATGTGTTTGCTTCCGATCATCATGAGCTTGCCGGGCGAAAATTTGTTCGTGATGACGAGCTCGACGGAAATAGTGTATGGCTTCTTAACGAGGGGCACTGCTTTCGCGATCAGGTGATTAAAGTCTGTTCACTGAAAGATCAATCCCATGTATTAAAAAATGTGGAGTTCGAAAGTGGAAATTTAGAGACTCTTAAAAATCTCATTCGCCAAGGCCAAGGGTATACACTGCTTCCTTATTTAGCGACAGGCAATCTTTCTAAAGAAGAAAAAAACCATAATCTGATTCGTTTTACTAAGCCCGTACCTACGCGGGAAGTGAGCTTGGTGCATAGCAGGAGTTTTTTAAAGGAAAATATCATCGATGCCCTCGTGGAAGATATTCTTCAGTCCCTACCCCCAGATCTAAAGAGTCTCAAGAAGGGAAGTTTTGAAGTGGTCGAAATTGATTAAGTGAGGTAGGTGTATACGTGTTCAATACTATTTGAGTGCGTTCGGAATCTCGCTAATATTTCGATAAATAATTTTACCCTGTTTTTGAAATTTAGCTAATTCCTTATCTGCTCCAATCGACGCTCCTTCAATTCGGAGAATGGCATCGCAACGATCACAAAGACTCAAAGAAAGCGGCATCATTATTTCCGAATAAGATTCTTGTCCTACGACTTTAATCATTGGAAGCGCCATGTTTACACCAATAATTGGGATATGGCCTTTGCGAAAAACATCTACGGCAGCTTGATTTAATTTCTGCAAGTTGACTCGCTTTTCTTCTTCAGATTTTGTGCCATGCCCAAAGGGCCCAGCCACCATGATCCACATACATTGCTGATTCATATGTACCTTTCTAAAAGCTTCTCGTTACACCTCTTGTAAGATGAACGTCTGTTTCATTTTTTATAGCGTGTCTCATTTACTTAGCTTGTGCATTGCATGTAGCACAGCTTGGCTATTTTCATCGCTGCGCATTTTAAGGCCCGCACGCACACCTTCTTGATCTACAGGAGAGCGATTTTGGCTTAGTTTCTTTTTTAAAGTTAATTTTTTGGGAATAAATTCAAAAGCAAGAATGCTTTTCATGAGAACGCGTTCGTCATTAAATTCATTAGTAAGATCAAACGTCCAACCGCTGGGCCAGTTGGCTTCGGACGTCTTTGTCAGCTCTTGTAGGGCATTGATGGTCTCTTTAGCTGTCGTATAGGTAATGATGTCCCCTTCTATGTGAGCAACGACATAGTTCCACGTCGGAACACTGGGTTTGGTGTACCATACAGGTGTTATATAGGTGTGTGGTCCGTGAAAGATCAGAGTATGTTTTCCAGATTGTAAAACTTTGGTGTGGGGATTTCCAGCTGCCATATGGGCAACAAAGGTACAAGAATTTTCAAGTTCTTTTATAGCAAAGGGAAGATGGGAAATATACGGTTCACCATCAGAGTAGGAGATGAGTGTGGCAAAGGGATAACTTTGCGCGAGGGCCTTGGTCTCTTGCCAGTCCTCACTTAAAAAATACGGTGGAACATAAAGTGTCATTCAAGAACCTTCTCGAGACTTTCAATAAGCGCTTTATCATCGGGTGTGATTGCTGATTTATAATGGTTCACCACTTCGCCCTTTTTATTGATCACATATTTTTCAAAATTCCAGGCGATATCTTTTTTATCGAAATTATTGAGCTCTTGAATGAGAGGATTTTTGTCTTTACCGAGAACCACTGTTTTTTTAGTTAACGGAAAAGTCACTCCATAGCGCAGTTTACAGAATTTTTTGACGTCTTTATTGTCTTCAGGCGTTTGTTCGCCAAAATCATTGCTAGGGATACCGATAACCACAAGCCCTTTACTTTTATATTTTTTATAAAGTTTTTCCAAGCCATCGAGTTGTTTAGTGTAGCCACATTGGGTTGCGATATTAACCAATAAAAGAGGTTTCCCCTTATAAGCCTCAAGGGAAGTCTGTTTGGCACTTTCATCAATGAGGGTGATTTTTTGTGCATAAATATTTTCGGCAGAGCTGAAGCTGGTCATTAAATTTAAAAGGGTCAACAAGAGTGCCATATTTTTTCTCCCTAAGTTTGATTATTGTTTTTAAAGCCATAAAAGTAGAACTTTATCCTTTAAAAGGTAAGAGGGAGTCACCTACACGCTGAAGTAAGCTATCGAAATTCATTTACTTCTCATTTTGCGAGCTCCCGCTCTACCCACGCTCCACAATTTATGCTAAACCCAAGAAGCTGTCGATAGTTAGTGCGGTAGGCCGGGGCCATCAAGGTAGCTTACCCATTTAGATGGAGTACCTGTCTAGGACTCAAAGAAGGATTATGAGCGAGCAAGAGAGTTCTAATAAACCAAAAAGACGAGTGCGTTATAATGGGACGCATCCGCGTCGTTTTCACGAGAAGTACAAGGAACTTAATCCCGAAAAATATCCAGAAGAGCTAGAGAAGATTAAAGCGCGTGGGCAAACTCCAGCTGGGTCCCATATTCCCATTTGTCTTAAAGAGATTTTGCAAATTTTAAATCCGAGGCCGGGTGAGGTGGCTCTCGATGCAACTCTAGGTTACGGAGGTCATTCCCAAGCCCTTTTACAGGAGCTGGGTGTATCAGGAAAGCTCATAGCACTAGATCAGGACCCCATTGAGCGCCAGAAAACCACGGAACGTTTGCATCAGTGGTTAGAAGCAGAACACCGTCCACTTGAGCAGCTTATCGTTGGGCCGATTAATTTTTGTGAGGCGAGATCTTTTTTAAATCAGCAAAAGCTAGGGCCAGTAGATATGGTTCTTGCCGATTTGGGTTTATCATCTATGCAGATAGATACTCCAGAGCGGGGTTTTTCTTTTAAAGTAGATGGTCCCTTTGATTTACGCATGAATCCAGAAAAAGGAGAGCCGGCGTATGTCCATTTGCAAAAAATGGATGTGGAAGAGATACGACACATTTTGGTGGAATACTCCGATGAGCGCCGAGCGCAGCAAATTGCAGGTCAGTTGGTAAAAGACAAACCAAAAACCACGTTAGAGGTGGCCACCTCCGTAGAAAAAGCTATGTCAAAGATGAGCCCCAAAATTCGTAAAGAGGAAGGCAGCACGCCCATTCGTCGCGTGTTTCAAGCTTTTCGTATTTTAGTGAATGATGAATTTTCTGCGTTAGATCAATTCTTAGAAAATATTCCAAGTTTTACTAAGAGTGGGGCGCGCATTGCGATTTTAAGTTTTCACTCCGGTGAAGATCGACGGGTTAAAAAATCCTTCCAAAGTTATTTCCGTTCGAGTGTTTACCGAGAAATATCACCAGATATCATTCGCCCGTCTTTTTCTGAACAGCAACAGAATCCACGCTCGAAATCAGCTAAGCTACGTTGGGCTATCCGGGCCTAGCTTTTTTATTTAGAGCGTCTCGCTGTACGCTCTAAAAATAATCTTTCGTAAAGTTGTATGTCGAGAAGAACACCATACGTAGAATATTTAAAAAATCTTCTTGTCCAACATCGATATTTTTAGCTTCTGGAGGAAGTTCGAAATCTAAACCATCTGTGGCAATAGTCTCATGGGCACTTTGCCAGCGCGACCAAAATATACAGTCGTGGCGAAGAACAGCACTTTCGCTATAAAGAAGAACTTGATATTCGCGAAAGCCCCCAGTCATTGTCATAACGTCTTTGTTTGCAGAGCCTGTGATCAACGCAGGTACTGTGTCGTGATGGCGCAAAGAGGGTTGATCTTGTTGGCAGAGTGCGTATTCATTTTCTCGAACGCCGTCTACGGTGATCGACTTTAAGTGAAATTCAGGAGCCAGTAGATGACCGTATTTTTCTTTAGTTGCAAGAATTGTATTCGCCATGTCTTTAGGAACTTCTTTCCATTTGGCTTTTGCGCCCAAGGCAATGAGTTCTGGCAAGAACAAGTTATTGGGTACGTGGGCCATCAACTTGCTATCGTCTCCAACTGCTGTAAGAGATTCTAACATCAGGTATACTTTTACATTGTGCTTTGTGATGGCTGTTTTGAGTGCACTTGCAATGAACGGATCATAAAGAAATTGATCATCAATAATGATTTGTTCTTTTGCTTGTAGTATCGCATGTATATTTTGATCCACGGCAGATGTTTCAGTACCGTAGATATTATTTTGCCCGAGTGCAATCGTATCTGAACCTTTTTCTACATAAGGAATTTGTTTAACAAAAATATTATCGGATTCATAACGGTTAAGGACATCAATACCCGCAATGAGATACTGAATCGCTTGGTACTTACTTTTACTTTTTTCTTGCGGAAATTGGGCTGCAAAATGGTCAAGTATATAATTGCCCTTACGGCTTTCCAGCAGAAATCCTTCGATCACATCATAGTAATAATGGTTGAGAATAGCTGCTACGGCAGGTCCCTGAATTTCAGCCACTTCATCGGTAGCGATACCGCCAGACGCATCTGTCCAGTTTTTTGAACCAACAAAAGCTTTACCATCGTTTGGATTTTTGCCATCGATAACAACAACTTTGGAATGGTCTGATTTGCCAATCAAGTTAAAACGATGATCGGCAAATAGTGGGTCTAGTGCTACGTTTTTTTGCGAAAGATTCACTGTACTATTAGTAAATAATAAATCGACAAATTCAGGTAGGGCTGTGCGTTTTAGATCAAGGCTCGCAGGAACAATATAAAAACTACGCTGTGGGAACTTTTCCGAGAATGCGCGGATGTATCTATATACTGTGTCGAGTTGTGTACCATAATTAAAGCGGTTAACCGTGTCGGTGATGATGTATACTTTAAATTGGGGATTTGCTAATGTTTTTTTCATTAGCGCTTTGGCAAGTTGCACGCCAATAGAGCCACCCATCCAGAAGATATCGACAAATGCAGTTTCTTTAGCTTGGTCGATGGCTTCAAGAATATGTTGATAAATTCCAGGTTGTGCTAAAGTGACAGGGCCTAAAGATAAATGAGACTCTCTTTGTAAAAAACCTTCATTACGAGTAAACAAATCATCAATCGCAGTTGATTCATTGTCCATAAGTTTTTTAAAGTCTTCGACACTCATTTCTGAGTATTTTAATGATAATTTTTGATTAGTAGCTGTGTGAATGAGTCCTAACTGCTCACCAAGAGAACTAATTGCATCTTCGGATGTTGGGATTTTGTTCCATAATTGAATACTATTATCCGCAATGAAGCCTTGGTAATTAATAGGATGAGGAGCACCTTTTGCAGCATTGCCATGCATAAGAGAGTCGAGACCTTTAATGAGATCTATTACATAGGCGTCGCGAAAAAGACATGTTCTCTGAAACTCATTAAGCTGGCTAATATAATTAATATCAAATTGTCGTTTGTTATTTAGTATAAGCCCTCTATAGCATTGTTCTATTTGAGCTATTTTTTTAAAATCAGAATTTTGCAAAAATTTTTCGAAAGAATTGACATCGCTTGCTTGATAAGAGCGATTAAATGGATCTAGTGCAAACTCTTTAAGTAGAGTGTCAACACTTAAAAGATAAAGTCCAAAGGTATTGATGGCGCTCTCATTTTGCCCCGTCATATGATAATAAAAGAGCAAATTTTTATATTCTTCGCTTTTAATCCAACGATTTAAGTGGCCGCGGGCTTGCTCGTAGATGGCTTTATTTTCTGGGTTTTTGAAAAACAAACGAAACCAAGATTGTAATGCTTCACGTCTGTTAATATCCGTTAGATCAAGATAGACTTGTTTATACTTGGTTTGCACAAGTTCATACCGAATAAATCCATCCATATAATGTTGTTGTGACCCATAGGCAGATAAAGAAAAAATGAGAGATAAAGTTAGTGAGAAAATATTTTTGAGAATCATTGATCACCTCCGGAATTTGCAGAACCCAGTAAGCTGTTGAGGATTTCAATAAACTTTTTTTGCGCTTGAGGGTCACTTAAAACATTTAAACCAGAATCAAGTAGGGGTTTGATTTTATCTTTTTGCTCTTGAATAGCTTTATTTCCTTCATTTTTAAACTGTACTTCTGGATCTGGTACATGCAAGGTGGGAAGTAATTCAGAACCACCTGATTTAGGAAGATCTACGGTTACCGCGACATCAGTAATAACTAACTTCTGTAGATCTAAAGTCACCGAGTGCAGGTTGAGCTGGATGTCGAAATGATTGGCGAGAAAACCATTGAGCCAACCGCTAAAACCTGCAAAGCGACCCAACATTTCTTTTTGAATGAGGGAGCGAATTTCGCCACGAAAATGAGGAACATTGTAAGGATTGCGCCACGAAAACCACTTGGCAATAACAGAATGGCTTGGTTCATTACCGATATCCCATCTGTTTTTAGCAATTGGCCCTAAATCACCAAAGTCAATTTTTAGAGCGGCTGATGCCGGTGAGGATGCAGTATGTGTGACGGACACCATCGCAATCGGGTAAGCCATCTTTGTAACATAACCATTGTAAGGCGAGCGAGGGAAATAAATTTGTTTGAGTTTAATTTGATCATTTTCTTGCTCAAATGGAAGCGAGCGATCTGTGGGTAATCCAATGGCGAGTTTGGCACTTGCCGAGGAATTGGCTCCTTGCAGATGGATCGAAATGATAGCACCTGCAAAGAATCCCAGCGTATTGGTCCCTCCGTGGTACTTTTGACTAAATAAATACTCGGCTCCTTTAAACATTCGTTGGTTCACAATTTCTTCGTAGTTACCCAGCGGACTGATAGCATTAGGATCTGTATAAACTGCGGCTTTAGATGATGGATACAACGAAATGTATGGATTGGCATTTGGAGTTTGGAAGCTTTCGGGCAGACGAGGGGCTATGACGACAATAAAGTCTGCGGGTATTGTAGCATCGGGATCATTTTGTAAATCAAGATCGCTCAGAATTTTTTGTAGAGGTAAAAGTTGAGGAATTTTGAATAAATTAAAGCTAGATGAGAAATCTTTGGAGGCAATGAGCGGTGCCACATTGGTAAACAGCGTTTTTTGTAAGCGAGCCTTCAGGCGCCCAATGCGCGAGTCTTGTTTGGTCTTTTCGATCTGCGAAAGGGCCATATCGAGATTCATGCTTTCGGGAAGGTTTTCTGCGACGATAAGTTCATATTCTGGAAGAGGATAATGATCCGTCGCCCATGCACTGTTAATAAAAAATGGCCCTGTAAATATCGCAAGGAAAAAAAATGATTTCATCATATGGGTGTATAGTTAGCAGTAAACATGCCTTGTAGAGAATCCTTGGGCACTATTTTATAAGCATTACATACTTCAGCTTGTAAATTCTTTAGACGACAGGCTGTAGAATCTGTCACTTTCTGATGTCTCAAAAAGGTACGTAGATATGTATTGCGACCTTCTGAGTCACAGAAGAAAGATGCGTGGATATTTTCTGCGACCGGTCTATTCATTGATTCGTTTTGACATTTTATTCTTATAGGTCTGTAATAGGCTATGTCTACAGTAGAAATAACCAAAGATAACTTCCGCGAAATATACGAAAAAAACGATATCGTGATCATCGATTTTTGGGCTTCGTGGTGTGGTCCCTGTAAAATGTTCGCGCCTATTTATGAGCGAGTTTCTGAAAAGTTCCCCAATATTACCTTTGGTAAAGTTGATACCGAAAATCAACAGGAGCTCGCGGCCCACTTTGAAATCCGCAGTATTCCCACTATTATGGTTATTCGTGAGGGCATTGAGCTGTTCTTTCAGCCTGGTGCACTTCCCGAAGAACTTTTGGTAGAACTGGCGCAAAAAGTCTCGAATTTAGATATGGACGAAGTTAAAAAACAAATCGCTAAAGAAGAGGCTGAGAAATCCTAGAACCCATCTCATAAATAGGAGCGTAACGAGAAGGTTTTATAAAGTTTAAATCGAGGCGCGACGCGAAAGCCTAGTAGAGCTAGGCTGACAAGGAGTAACGAAGAATGAAACTTTATAAAAGAATCGCAGTAGCTCCTATTTATGAGATAGGTTCTAGTTCAACTCATGTATGTCGGCATCGTTCAACTCCATAGAGACTTCAGACAACACCAATCACTGGAAAACGCTTAAAACGTTTGGGTCGTATCTTTGGCCCGAGAACCGCTGGGATTTACGCTTACGCGTCCTTCTCGCCCTGTTTTTTTTGGTACTAGCCAAAGTATTAAATATATATGTACCATTTCTTTTAAAACAGACCATTGATATTTTTTCGCAAACAATATCGCCGTTAACCTTACCTTTGAGTTTAATTATTGCATATGGGGTAGCTCGTTTGGGAGTAGCCCTATTTGGTGAACTTCGCGATTTTATTTTTGCGAAGGTAGGGCAAAACGCGCAAAGAGTCATTGCACTGAATACATTTAAACATCTGCATAGTCTGTCGTTACAATTCCATTTATCGCGACAAACCGGGGGACTCTCACGGGTTATCGAAAGAGGTACACGGGGAATTCAGTTTGTTTTAAATTTTATGACGTTCAATATTCTGCCCACTTTGCTGGAAATTGTTTTAGTGACAGGTGCAGTAATTTATCATTTTGGTTTTCTTTATGGCCTTATTATTTTTTCGACAATTACGATTTATATATTTTTAACTATTAGTGTGACGGAGTGGCGACTTAAGTTCCGTAAAAGCATGAATAGTGCAGAAACATCCGCCAACACGAAGGCTATTGATAGTTTATTAAATTTTGAAACAGTGAAATATTTCGGAAACGAAGAGCACGAGTACTACCGTTTTGATTTATCACTAGCCAAATATGAAAAGGCGGCGGTAACAAGCCAAATGAGTTTATCGGTACTTAATATCACGCAAGCCGCGGTTATTAGTTTAGGTCTTATTGCCGTGATGTGGATGGCGGGCCAGGGCGTTATTAATAAAGTATTTACCGTTGGTGATTTTGTTTTGATTAATACATTTTTGATTCAATTGTATTTACCATTAAATTTCCTAGGTTTTGTTTATCGAGAAATTAAAAATAGTTTGGTGGATATGGATAAAATGTTTGAACTCATTCAAGTTCACTCAGATGTTGCCGATGATCCAAACGCGCAAGATTTAATGGTTACGAAAGGCGTAGTTGAGTTTAAAGATGTACAATTTGGTTATTCACAGAACCGACAGATTCTTAAAGGAGTTAACTTTAAAATTGGCGCTGGGCAAACTTTGGCCATCGTTGGCTCGAGCGGTGCCGGAAAGTCCACGATCGCACGGCTGTTGTTTCGTTTTTATGATGTAACCGATGGGCAGATTACGATTGATGGTCAGGATATCCGTCATGTTACACAAAAATCTTTGCGCCAAAATATTGGTGTCGTACCTCAGGATACCGTTTTATTTAATGATTCTATTGGCTACAATATTTTTTATGGAAAGCCTGACGCGACGGAAGAGCAAATGCACAAAGCATCGCACATGGCGAAGATTCACGATTTTATTGCGTCTCTTCCACAAGGATATGATACTCCTGTGGGCGAACGAGGACTTAAGCTTTCGGGCGGGGAAAAGCAGCGTGTGGCCATTGCGCGTACGATTTTAAAAAACCCACCCATTTTGATATTTGATGAGGCGACATCGGCCCTTGATTCCCATAAGGAGAAAGAAATTCAAGCTTCCTTACAAGAAATATCGACGTCTCGTTCGACTTTGGTGATAGCCCATCGACTATCTACAGTCGTTAATGCCAATGAGATTATTGTTTTACAAGATGGCCAAGTGGCCGAAAGAGGCACACATTCGCAGTTGCTGAAAAAACGAGGGTTGTATGCATCGATGTGGTTTAAGCAGCAAGAAGAGCAAAGTCACTCTGTAGAAAGTGCGCCAGAAACTTAGAGTATTTTGGCGTATCCACATTTGCCAGGAACTAGTCTAGAGTAATGAGGATATGCTCTAAATAGACAGAAATTTTTCTAAGGCTGTCACGAAATTGGTAACAGAGTTGGGATCTGTACGAAAATAAAGCGATGGTTCGATCAGTTCTATTTCCATAATTTCGAGATGCCCCCATGGGTTACGTACCAAGTCCACACGATGAAAGAGAGTTGGTTCGGCCAAATGGGCTTCTACCGTGTCATAAATAGTACGTGCAAGATTTAAATCAATAAAAGAGGGTTTGGCAGGTAGAATTGTGCCCCCGTGTTCTTCTTGAACGCGATAATCACTTTGCTTGGGAACTTTGCGAATAGCATGACTAAATTCACCATAAAAAAAATGAAACGACCATTCGCCTTCAGATAAAATGTTTTCGCGAAAGGGTTGTATCAGAGGTTCTTCGGAAAATAATGGGCCCGAGGGTATATTGTCGCGGGTGATCACATGTGTACCATTGGAGTTAGCTCCAATCTGGGGTTTGACCATAATTTTTTGGGTCCCCCAGAGTTGAAAAAGGGCGGGCCAATGGGATGGCCACTCAAAAATCGTTGGAATAATTTTGAGACCCAGGTTGGAAAGGTCTTGAAGATAATTTTTTTTACTGTTCCAGTGCACCGTTTGCCAATGGTTGATAAGGCGTGTTTGGTTTTTAATGTCCTCCAGACGGGCTAAAAATTCCGGCAATTTTTGTGTATAATCCCATGTGGTGCGTATAATAACACCGGTATATTTAGACCAGTCGGTTGTCTTATTCCATGGAACAACGTCGATCTTCCAGCCTTTTTCTTCTAGATGGTTAATGGCCAATTGATCGTCAATGACGTAGCCATCGAGATTTTCACAACTGAGAAAAGCTAAAGAATGCATCATGAAAATATAATCAATAAATTTAGTAAAGAGTACCAAAAATTGGAATTGAGAGGATTCAGTCGGTCGCCAAAAGTAGCCACATACTTTTGTGGGGCGGGCGGTCGCAGAAGGTATCAACGTACCTTTTGGCGGGAAAGTGCGTTACAAGGAGACATGGCAAAATCGTTTTCTTTGCAATGGGTGTTTGAACCCTTTGAGCGCGAAATTACTTTTTTCACACGTCCAATGTTTGGCGGACTTGCTGTGTATGTCCATGGTCGGATGGTTATGGTTTTGATGGAATCCCCAGGGGATAAGTCTTACCGGGATCAGGTATTTCCCTTTGATATTTGGAATGGAGTCCTTTTGCCAACGGATCGCCCGTATCACGCTAGCCTTAAAAATGAGTATGCGAGTTTGGTAGAACATCCCGTTTTAGGAAAATGGCTCTATCTACCGATGCTCGCATCCACATTTGAGGTCGACATCGAAAAAATTGCCAAACAGATTCGACACAACGATGAGCGCTATGGAGTAGTGCCTTCGATGAAAAAACGTCAGAAGAAAGATGCGAAGAAAATAAATAAGAAGAAGATGAGAAAAAAAACGACTAAGAAAAAAGTGACTCGCGCTAAGAGCAAGAAAGTGGCGCGCAAAAAAGTAAAGCGAAAATAGAAATTTTATGAGTAGAATATAATTATGAAAATAAAAATCATTCGCAATTTACGAAAATCCATTAAGCAGGGGCATCCTTGGGTCTACCGGGAAGCTATTGAGGGGCCGCGCAAGGAGATCTCGAAAGCGCAGTTAGCACAAGTGATGGATGGCAAGGGAGAATTGGGTTGGGCGATCTATGACCCGCACAGTCCATTGGCTTTGCGTATGTTGAACATAAGTAAACATCCTCCTAAAACAGAAGATTATTATAAAAAATTTTCCCATGCCTTAGAATTACGAAAACCTATGGTTAATGAGTCTACTAATGCCTATAGACTCTTTAATGGAGAGGGGGATCGTCTGCCGGGTCTTGTTTGCGATGTGTATGGATCTGTGGCGATATTACAGTTCGATGGTTTAGGTCCCAGTGAGTTTTGGAATCGCGAGATCATTTGCGATTGGCTTTTAAAAGAGACATCCTGCAAGTCTGTTTATGAAAAATTCCGCAGAAATCAGACTGAAAAAGGTTTACAGCAACTTGCAGGAAAACCTTTAGCTGAAGAAGTTTTGCAGCAATGGGAAGTGAGAGAGAATGGTCATCGATTTTTGGTTAATTTAGAAAAAGGACAAAAGACCGGATTTTTTTTGGATCAGAGAGACAATCGCCATTTTGTCGAAACAAGAAGTCGAGGCCGTGATGTCCTAAACTTGTTTAGTTATACAGGTGGGTTTTCTATATACGCCGGAATGGGTGGAGCCAAGCACGTGACAAGTGTCGACCTTTCCGAAGGCGCTATCGAATTGGCAAAGCAAAATTGGTCTTTAAATGGGCTATCGGCGTCCGCACATACGGGTATAGCACAAGATGTTTTTGAGTTTTTAAAAAATTCCCACAAAACATGGGATCATATTATCGTGGATCCACCGTCTATGACACATTCCGAGCAACAAAAGAAAGCTGCTCAGGGAAAATATATTGAAGCATTTAGTGCGGCTGCAGAGAAAGTAAGACCATCAGGTGAGCTATCGTTCAGTTCCTGCTCAAGTCACATTCACTTTGATGATTTTTTTAAAATTATTGAAGAAAGTTTATCTTTAGCAAAAAAAACAGGGCGCATTGTGCGTGTTTCAGGTCAGGGTATTGATCATCCATTTCCCCATGTTTGCCCCGAGTTAAGATATTTAAAATTTGTTCATATTTTGCTGGATCAATAGATGACCGCTTAACTCAGTTTTCTCGCTTTTTTATAGAGCTCATCTTGTATAGGTCTATTGGCAAAACGGCATAAGATATATGCATCGATGAATTCGATGTAAGGCTGCAGGTTCTTATCTAGAGTTTTCAAGCGATTTTGGAATTCTTTAGGTCCTTCATTCGGATACTTTAATATCCCTTTGGACTTCAATTTTTTTAGTGCTATATGATAAGCCTGTGTTGTTTTATCGCGATTCATTTTTTCTGACTTCCATAAAAAGATAAATAAAATTGCAATGAGAATTAAAAGTAGAAAGAAGACGACTATTGTTTTAATATTTTTTAAATTTAAAAACTGCACTATGCGCGATACCGTCGAATACTGAGAGTCTTGATTAAAGTTGAGCATAAATAATTCAAAGCGATTATTTAATGAATCAAAAAATAAAGCACTATCACTAAATAAGCTACCGAGAAGAGGAAGAGAACTAGATGGTATTTGTCGGAAAGCTTGTAGTCTTTGAGGATAGATGATGGCTGTTGGATCTACACGAATCCAGCCTTCGCCATCAATGTAGACTTCTGTCCACGCATGAGCATAGCGATCACGTACGACGAAGGTATCATCATAGGGATTAGACTCAGCCCCCAGATATCCGGCTACTACTCGACTAGGAATTTTCATCAAACGTAGCAAGATGGTGAAAACAGACGCATAGTGCTCGCAGTATCCTCCCGCATTATGAAATAAAAAGTCATCGATAGATTTATACTCAGGTGCTTGTGTGGAATAAGAGAAGTTATGTGAACGAAAATAATTAAGAACATTTTCAATCGTGTCGCGAGGATTTTTATTTTTTAAAGTAACTAGAAGTGTCTTCAACTCCTTCGAGGGCGGGGGGATATTTACTTGTTCGTCCCATTGGGATGGAGGGAGAAAATCTTGTTTTTTTTGGATGGTTGCATAATACTGAAGAAGATCATCAGGCACATCTCCTAAAGAAAAAGTGCTTTCGTCTTTGTTAAAAAAAAGCAGATGATTAGGACTTATTTCGGTAATAATAGAGTTATCTAGGAGAAAGAGACTTTTTTTTTGTTGAGGAAAAAGTAATATCCGATAATTTTTAGGAGCGTCCCGTTCAGGGAAAGAATACAATTGTTTACTTTGATCGACTTTTTTCCAAGAAAGATTTTGATTTATTGTCAGCACCGCTCCGCGAAAATACAAGTTCTCCATAGAAGATGGCCGTCCTCTTAAAAATTGTACTTTAAATGCCGTACGATCCGACTGTGCTAAACTCATCATTTGTCCGAGATCGATACGATCCGTAAACCCTATGTTTGAGATTATTTTTTCACCTGAACCAAAAGAGGTGGAAAATCTAGGAAAAAAAATAAAAAGAGAAACAAGTAGTGGTAAAGCTATTAACATTTCATATGAAAAAAGTTCGCGCAATTTTAGAAAAGATTGGCTTAAGCGATACTTTTTGCGTTGCAGGTCCATTAATAAGTAGATAAAGACTATAAAAGTCGCAAACATATAAATAGCCGCATACAAAGAATACGAGTGAATTAAAAAAAACATTACAATCAAAAGGCTCATCAAAAGTGTGATCATAGCATCTCGATAAGAGTAGACTTCAAAGATTTTTAAAATCGCGACTGAGCACAACAGAGCAGATGCGGCGTCTGGATCTGCAAGAGTAGAAAAACGATAAAGAAAATAGACGGGAATAAGAAGTATCACGGACCGCTTTAATAAAGGATGCGGTATAAATTGCTTCTGGAACATGGAAATAGCAACCCAAGCCGAAAATCCTGCAAAGATAAAAGTGCAATCCCATGGTAGAAAAAGGGTGTGGGGCAGTATGCAAAAAAGAATGAAGAAAAAATAGAGTTTAACGTGTTTCATGGCTGGTACGCTCCCAATGAAGACAAACACTTTCTAAGGTGCTGAGGACCATGTCCAATGGGGATAACGGTTTTTAAAAGATGTAGGCCATACCGTAATTGATGGTTTTCAGCTTCTATAATCCATAGTGATAGCTGCGATAACTTGTTTTCCAGGTCTATTTGTGGGCAGTCGGTTAAAGAAAAGATCTGTTGTTGTGGCTCTTGCTCTTTAAATTCTTTGAGTAAGAGAGTAGAGCTCTTAACCGAGTGTTTCCAACTTACCCGACTAAGGGAATCTCCTGGTATATACTCGCGAAGTCCGGAGAACTCGTTTCCAGGAGACAGCTGCTTTAAGAAGGAGAGTGAAAAGCCTCGCGGTTTGGGAAATACAACATAACTTGATGAAATGTAATGATATTGCCACCCATGAAATAACCCATAAGGAGCATCGGTAAAAACCTTTATTCTGTTTATTGAATAAAGACCGCGTTTTTTTGGCAATACAAAAGAACCCGTTGTTAGAATCTGATCATTTTGGTTTAATTCATTTGCATAAGTGACTGATGTTTGCTCTTTAATCTGAAAACCAAGACCAAATTTAAAGACATTTCTTAGATTATTAATCTGTAAATCAATGATAGAATGGCTATCAGGAAATCCATCGTGAATGTAAATTTTTTGAATTTGTACACCACGTAAATTTTTTGCCGTCTGTAAAATTGCAATCAGTAGGAAACTTATAAGAATAAATGCCAAGAGGAAAATAAGATTATTTGCATAGTGAGCTGCAACGATTGTACATAGTAAGAAAAAACAGCATGCAATAAGTCCATAGCGGTTGGGAATCATGTAAATGCGTTGAGATGGATAAGAAAAAAGGCGCCACAATTTCATTCTGGTATGGGAATGGTGTTAATAAGATCGAGTATGTTTTCATGGGTCGAAAGTTTCGCGGTCATTGTACTGTTTGCTAAGCGGTGCGATAGACAATATGGGGCTACATATTTAACATCTTCGGGAATGACAAAATTTCGTTCTTGTAGATAGCCCCGTGCTTTAGCAGCTTGCAGTAATAGAATCCCACAACGCGAGGATAGGCCTTGTGGGTATTTCGGATTGCCACGAGTTATTTGTAAAAGATCATGAATATAGGCGAGAATCGGGTCGCTTACAAATAGCTGGTCTACTTGCTTCTGCTCCTGAATGAATTCCTGACGTGCCATTACAGGGGGTAGTTTATGTATAGTATCGCGCAAATTTCCTCGGCGAAAAATTTCCATCTCATCTTTTTTACTGGGAAAACCTAACTGTAGGCACATCATAAACCGGTCGAGTTGTGACTCCGGAAGGGGTGATGTGCCAGAATGTTCTTGTGGGTTTTGTGTTGCGACCATGAAAAAGGGTTCAGGTAAAGGATGGGTTACGCCATCTATAGTGACTTGCTTTTCTTCCATGGCTTGCAGTAACGCGCTTTGCGTTTTCGGGGTACCACGGTTCAGTTCATCAGCAAGTACTAATTCTGAAAAAATAGGGCCGGGGTGGAAAGTAAATGTTTTACGATCTTGGTCCAGAGTTTGAAAACCAAGAATATCGGTCGGTAACAAGTCATTGGTAAATTGAATTCTTTTTAAAGGGAGGTCAAGGAGTTGGGAAAGAAGAAGAACGAATGTTGTTTTCCCCATTCCCGGTAAATCTTCGATAAGAAGATGGCCGCGTGAAAGAAGGCATACAAGAGCCAATTCTAACTCGTGTTCTTTGCCAACTAAAATTTTTCTCGCCTCTTCTAAAAATTTATTTTTAGGAAAACTCATAATATCTGTTTAAGCTCCACAGCATTTTTTATACTTTTTACCACTGCCGCAAGGACACGGATCATTTCGTTGTATTTTGGGAGCTTCTCTTTGGATGGGAGCTACGGGCTCGTGGTGATGATGGTGATCGTGCCCCTCTTCATGGACATGGGAATCACCACTGGAAAAATACCAACGACCATCAATTTTTTTAAATTTCGAAATCTCGTGGTGTTCAAATTTTTTTCCATTTTTTTTGTAGCTTGCCACAAATTCGACCGTGTTTCCGTTGGTCTCTATAATTTTTAGTCCCAGCCATTCTGATTTCGCCCAGTCTTGTGTATCGGATTCCTGGAATTGGGCCCTATCGTGAGGGAGTAAAGTCTGTTTTAAATATTTTATATTTCCTGTTACATAGGCTGAATATCGAGAACGCATGAGAGTCTCAGGCGTTTCGGGCCACTGTGTTTGATTGAGATAAGGTTCACAGCAATTGGCAAACTCTTTGTGACTACCACAGTAACATTGCATAAAGTCTCCGATCTAAATTATTGCCGCCTTTAGGGTCAATCGAAATGCCTCGGAAGTCAACTGAGTGCATGATGACCGCCTCATTTGAGAAGGGGCTAAATGCACTCTTTTAAATGAAAAAAAGATATACTGAAGGTCCTAAGAGCACGTCACTTCGTCGATCGCTTCTAATAAGCCCTAAAATAGATCTAGCAAACCCTTTGGATGGGTTATAACACTGGACGGTCTACCTATTTTACTGAAACTTGCTAATATAGGACTCGATGAAACAACTATTGGCCCTTATAGTAGTCTTTGGTATTTTATATTTTTATCTTTCTAAAAAAGAGAATGTTGTTGCCGCACCGATCTCAATTCCAACCGCAAAGGTGATCGCAGCTCCTGGTAGAAACCCATATAAAAATAAACCTATTTTTACTGAGATTAAAAGCTCTCGTGGGAAGTCGGGGCAACAGTTACCCATAAAGCCGATTAACAGAGGACCAACATATCCGGAAATTGAGGATTTAATTAAAAAAGATGATGTATGCGGAATGGCAAAAATTATCAACAGCATGAAGCATGATGACCAGAGTCCGGTATTTATAGATGCTTTTTTTGAACATGTTGGTTTGGATCAGTACAAAGATTTATTTGGTGTGCAGGGACCGCTTTATAAAAAAATATCGATAGATAATGCAACAGAACAGCAAAAATTTATTGAAGCTATGGTTGAGGGTAGTTTTACGGTATCACACCGTAAAGAACCATTGGATCCTGAGAAGTCACTCAAGTTATTAAAAGGACTGAGTCAAAGTTCCCCAAATAATCTTATTTATGATTTGTATCAATTGGCAGCTGAAATGAATCTCGGTAGAAAATTAGACGCGCGAGAAACGGTTAATGGATTAATAAACAAAAGCGATTATTCCTCTATTTTTCAATCTGTGCAGTATGACACGAATCAACATCTTTGGGATTCAGCAACCATGATGGTGTTGGCAGAAGCTGTTTTACTCCATCTTCCTTCTATGAATCTGTATAAAATGGCTGAAGCCTTTAGCGATAGCGAGGTCGATGAGAAAACCTCCCGACATGTGGGAGAGATTTTAGTAAAAGATGGTCTTAATAGTAAAAAAATTTATATGGCGCGAGAATTTGATACCAGTGTTTACTACTATGGTAATCAACTTTTAGGAGATAAGTATCCGGATGTTATGGATCTGTCTCAGGAGAAAGACCCAGAAGGTTGGGACAGGGCGCTACAGTTTAATGTTCCTACGCCTGTGGGAATCTATTACGATCCAGAGCTATGCAATCCTGAGGAAGTAAGAGCTTATTTTCAAAAGAGAAAAAATATCTTTTAAGATATTTGTGCAGGTAAATGAGAACACGTTTGCATGTTTCTGCTGGATGTGTTGAGTTGGCCACATGCTGCGAGAATTTGTGCCCCTTTTGTTGTTCGTACAAGGGTGGGAATGCTATAGGACTCAACAATTTGTTTAAAACCAAGAATCTGTAAGTCAGCTGGACGTTTCCACTGAGACCCGGGGTAGGGATTAAAGGGAATTAAATTAATGTAGGCTTTTTTGTGCTGCAATAACTTTCCAAGTGCGTGCGCGTCCTCACTAGAGTCATTAAATCCGCTTGTTAGTAAGTATTCATAGGTCACAAAACGTTTTTTCCCTTGTGGTATGGCATCGACAATCGGAAGAATAGTTTCCAGGGGATAGCGGCGATTTAATGGAATCAGTTGTGCTCGTTTTTCATTGGTGGCCGCATGCAGAGACAAAGCAATATTCACATTGGGCATGTCCTCTTTCCAGCGTAAAAGACCTGGAAGATAGCCAGAGGTAGAAATAGTAATTTTATGATCAGCGAGACTTAAACCATTCTGAGAAATAAAAATTTCTGATGCTTTCTTAACTGCATCAAAATTATGGAGGGGTTCTCCCTGGCCCATAAAAACAATATTTAAAATACGATCATCAGCTGGGCGTTGTTCCGTTAACCAAATTTGTGCTCTAAGAAATTGCCCAATAATCTCTTCTGTGTATAAGTGACGTTTAAAGCCCTGCGCTCCCGTGTAACAAAACGAACAGTTCATCGCACAGCCAACCTGAGAGGAAAGGCAAAGGGTGTATTTACCTTGGAAGGGGATCAGTACTGTCTCTACGGTCGCTCCATCATGTAAGAGCATTAAAAATTTTACGGTTTTATCTGTAGATTCCTGCACAAAGTGGATTTTAGGTAATGCAAAATCAAAAGAGGATAAAATATATTGTTTAGCTTTGCTTGATAGATTATGAGCGCGACAAAAATCCAATTTTCGTTTTTTGTAGTACCAATTAAAAAGGTGATTGGCTGTGGCTGGAGCCAGATCAGCTTGATCACACATTTTTCGCAGATCTTGATAAGATAGGCTGTAGAATGGAATCATGAATTGAAAAAGCTATTCAAAACATACCCAGATGTCAAGAAGAGGAAATCTACAGCATTTTATGCCACTTCTGCTTTTATCTACGACTTAAAAAGGAGTAAGTGCTGTTGAGTGTGTATGTGTGCCGTAAGCATTGAGAATTACAGGGCGTGTATTGTAATAACTGCCTATGCTGCCTCCACCACGACTAGTTGACTGCGATAATGCTTGGTAATGGGATCGAACAAGTGTCAATTCGACATTTCCTTCATATAGGCGACTGGTATCGTAAGAAGAAAAAATCATTCTTTGTGTGCCAACATCAAAAACACCCTCGACATATGCAGATTGACTTATTCCTTGGTCAAAATGGTCCTGTCGCAGATATCCACGTACAGTATCTCCTGGATTTAGGCTTTCAGTAGAAACAACGACTGAATAACTTTGTCCAATTGTCAGATTTTGCGGTGCTGAGAGAATTTGTATAGTTTTAACAATAACAGAGTTCACATAAGAGTGCTGACTATCATCAGAGTATTCAAAGGTAACAGAAGATGTATAGCCCCCTTGGTCTAAGGAATAACTAGTTCCAAAGAAAGAACTTTTGTGAGGAGTGGTGCCATTAATTTTTAAATAAGAGGGAGGTTCAAGTTCTACCGTCGTTCCCGTACTTCCACCAACTCGAAACTGTGCTGAGATATAGGAAGAGTTAGAAGTCTCTTGATATTCTACAGAATACTCCTGATGAACGGCATTGGGATTTACATCTCTAGAGCCAACGGTGTCGGAAGAGCATGCCACAATGAGAGAGCTCGAAAAAACAAGTGCAAATAACAGAAAGATCCGTGTCGGATTTAAATTAAAAAACATATGGCCTCCTTATCATTATTTAAATGACGGCATATCTTCATTTAAAATTTATAAAGTAAAACAAAGCAACTAAGAAAAATGAAGGTCTTGCGAAGATTTTTTTTGTGACTTAATTAAAACAAAAATAACTACCGTTCAGTTTTTTATTTTTTTTAAATTAAAATTATCAGAGAACTACATTTTATTGTGGTAAGAAAACGACAGAAAATTTGTCTGTGTGCGATACGCACACTGTGTCTTTTTTGCCATGCGATCTAGATACGTCGGAATAGAATAGTGATTGTGTAAGAATTAAAAGAGTCAGGTTAGATATTTTTTTTACTGTACTGATCAATCACATATATGAATTCATCTTTAATTTTAATGAGTGTTGCAAAATTATATGCTTGTGTATTGTGACCAGTATCAGGATGTATTTTTTTAATAAATGTGCGAAATCGACTCATTGCAAGAGAGCGTGTTAATCGACCATTAAAATTTTCTCCGATCGTTTTTTCGAATAAATTCCATTTTTGTTTTTCTTCGTCATTAAGTTTTTCTTTTTCAATCCAAACAGTAGGTTTTATTTGTGGTGTAGTTGGCGGTGTTGGTTCTAATTTTACTAGTTTTTTCTTTGGGTAAGCATTTAAAGCGCTTTTATGTATAAAATCTATTGAAACACGAAAAGACGCCGGAATTTCCCGTTCAATTCCTGTTAAAGTCGGAGGGGAGACGAAAGGTTGGGATACAGCAGTTCCTAACATTTTTTCCAGAAGGATTTCATGAAACGTTGATTTTTTCATATAATTCTCATCGGAATGGCACTTTAAAACTCAATGTCATTTCCTGGATGTTGATCTAGTAATCCTTCGTAACAATGCGATTCTGGTGTTGAGTCCAATGAAGATTTTTCTTGGTATAAGGCCATCCGACGAGTGCGGGGGCTTTACAGGATCGATTATTTCTCTCACAAGGCGCAATATAGAGGGAAATACTTGCTATTGTTCCTATTTCTGCGGATGATGTTCGCTAGTGGAGGTGGTCATGAAAGCACCCTTATTTATTGTATTTACGTTATTTATTTTTTCTGTACATGCCAAAGTTACTGCGCCTACAGTAGTGCAACCCAGCGCTTCGCAAAAAGAGCTTATCGAAGAGCTCAATGGAATTGATGAAGATATCGATTTTGATACCGATGATGACTTATTTATTATGACTGCAGACGATGCACAAAATATGGTCGTGGACGAAGAAATAGAAAAAATCGCTCTCGAAAATCAACCGGCTTCTGAGGAAACAAAAGATCAAAGCACAACTACAACAAAGAAATAAAAAAGTGGGTTATTCAACCCACTTTCTTTTAAAAAATTTTTAATTACAAGGCCGATGCAATTTGGCATCTGGCATGAAACAGACCAAGTCGATCTAGTGTAAGCAGTGACTAGGTATATAGACGGTGCCTGATTTTTTATAGGCCTTCATCCACTGTGTGGAGTGAACATCAAGCCAAAGTTTTTTTCCAGCTGAAACATTTCCTGCACTCGCACTGCCTTCATTGGGTTGAGATTTCATCGTACAGTTATTAGAAAAGGTGTAAAATCCGTTTTTAAATTTCACTGAAGCTACATTTCGTTTTACTACGGGTAACTTTGTTTCTTCATGTTCGAGCGCTACTGATTGATGAACTTGTTCATCATTTATATCTTCATTAGTATTTTCGTTTGTATCTTCTGCAACACGAGCGTCTTCCATTTCGTACGAATCATCTTCATACTCATCGGCTTCTTGTTTTTGAGAGGATTCTTCATTAAAAACGGAATCAGAAATAGCTTGCCCATAGGGTAAAGATTCTTCCGTTGCGGTATCCTCATATGCACTTTCTTTTTGCTCTACGGACTCATCAGAATTAATTTCTGGATGAGAAGAGCAGTTCATAAAAAATAAACTTGTAGCGACTAATAATGCGATTTTAATAAATTTCATAAAAAACCTCTTTTTCTCTTCTGCTGCTTATCGGTTTTCTCTTTATAAACCCAAGGCGAGACTGTAAGGTCTAGACCATCAGCGAGACGGTAATGATAAAGCAAAAAAGAAGAGAGGTGCGATGACGAGTGCGGAATGTGTAGGGTAAGCCCAATAAAGGCTCTATGTTTACGAGCCTTTTAAGGGGAGCGGTGTTATTATTGCGACTAGACGACTTGAGTAAAATCAATAAGTTAGGTTCTTTCGTCGGCATCCAGTATTTACAAAAGAAGTAGAAAAAACAAAAAAACTTAAAGATCTTCACCAATAGTAGGTATTTGTGGTACTGGGGTGGTTTATGAGTTTAGAGTGTAAACAGTGTCAGTCAAAAAAAGCGTATTTAGAATGTGGGATCTGTAAAGAAAGCATTTGTAAAAAATGTGCTGTGTTTTTAGATGCAGAGGCTTTTCTTTATATGCAGGATACGCCACCTTTTTTAACACAAGATTGTTACTGTTATACATGTTTTTCTGAAAAGGTTCAGCCCTTACTCAATTCTTACTACGAAGATGTTGAAAAAACAAAAGAGGTATATGTTTTTTATCGAACGCAAGGAAAAGAGACGAGTCAGTATAAGAGAACTTTTCCACAAGTTACCACAGACAATGCTTTGGATGAGCAAGATACCCTTATGCGCCTTGCTTATTTAGCAGTACGAAACAATTGCAATGCATTAGTAGATGTCAATGTACAGGCAAAAAAAATTCGTGATCATGCTTATCAAACGATGCGCTGGAGCGGAGTTGGTAATCCTGTACAAATAGATGCAGATCGTTTAGATAGAGCCGAAAATCTTCGTCGCTTTTTACAGTCTCGCTAGGGTGCGCACGCACTCTAATATTATTTCAGAGGGCCAATCACACTCATTGATTTCCATTTGCCTCCAGTAAAACGTTTCCAAAAGACTAGGGCTTGGCTGATAATGAAAAGACTTGCTGCCGCCCATGCCCAGTAAATGGCACCAGCCCAATCTTTTATAAGGAAAGTAGGCAAGACCATGAGCGGCCAAGGAAGCAAGAGTGCCACGAGGCTAACAAAGCGGGTGTCACCAGCACCTTTAAGTGTAAATGAAAAAACCAGATTCATGCTATCAAAGGCAGTAAATAGGGCGATGTACATTAAAAGATAAGGAACGGTAACACTTACTTGTTCCCAGAGTAAGATATTTTTATCATTATAAAACCAATTTAAGTAAAACTTTGGGAATATCAACAAAGTAATTCCTACAGAAATAATATATATGGCGGCAACTTGTAGCCCACTCCAAGAGGACTCTTCAGCTAATTGTGGTTTTTTTTCTCCGAGGTGTTGGCCTACAAGAATGGAAACCGACTGTGCAATGCCCATGGCAGGTAATATTGCAAGCATCATGATGGTGACGGCAATACCACTACTTGCTAATGCAGCATCACCATGAGTGAAGCGGCCAATTAGAATTAAGAAAACTGTGAAGGCGAGCCCTTCAAGGGCCCACTGCATGCCACTGGGGAGTCCATATTTTAAATAGCGTAACATAAGATCTTTCTTGAAACGCCAACCCGAAAGAACATGATAGCTTACTTCATTTTTTTTGTTCAATAGAAGATAAAGGCCACATAGCGCGCTAGCATAATTTGCGATTGCGGTAGCATAGCCTGCACCGGCGACGCCAAGGGCGGGAAAATGAAGATTACCAAAAATTAATAGATAATCGAAAAGAATGTTAAAAATAAGCCCCGTACCATTAATCCACATCACCATGCGCGTATTTCCAAGACCTGTGAAAAATCCACTGGTGGCGGCAACCAGTGCTGTGGGGAGTGCGGAATAACAAATGGCATTAAAGTATTCCACCTCGAGGCCTTGCATATGAGCAGAGTGGCCTACGCCAGAAAAGATCCATTGTGACATTGGAATAAGAAAAAGAAATAGAAAGCCGCCAAAAACACTTAAATAAAGTGATTGCCAGACTGCGGGCCCAATCATTTTATTTTGTTTCGCACCAAAATATTGAGCAACAAATGTCATAAGATAGCCAGCTGTTTGCTGAAGTAGAGCCATCGGAGTCCAAAATATACCCATAACGGCCATGGCGGCACCGAGAGCTTCGGTAGAGTGGCTGCCAAGATAAATACGATCTATAGTAAGTTGTAAATTCCAAAAACTATTGGCTATGATGAGTGGCCAAGCGATGCGTAATATTTCTTTCCATTTTTGTAGGCGGCGGGTAGTCATTCATCCTCTTTATTTCTTCAAATCTGCAGATTGGGATATGTGTAAGTATCATAAATAGGGGTCTAGTGAAAGAGTTTTGGAGGGGAGTAGGTCTTATTTAGGAGACGGACTCTAATACTCATCAACAACAATGACTTTCGATTGTTTTTTTGTAATATTGCGTTGGTATGTATATTGTGGATAGTCATCATAAAGTACTGGCAGCTTGGGCGAAATATAGGTCGCAGCTAGATTCGGCACCATTACTTTTAACTTTGGATCATCACACGGATACCAGTCTACCATTTCGTTATTTCATAAAGCAGCAAACACATTTGGCAAAAGAAGCAGGAGAGATATCACGTCAATCCTTGCTTAAATCGATAGATTTTAAAAATGCTTTATCAGTTGAAAAAGCTATTGCACAACTTAATAATGATGAACATATTTTGGCAGCTCTTGCTGCAGATATAATTTGTTATGCATGTGTTATCGCGCACAATGCTCGTGACACAGATATAAATGTTTTAAATGAGTACCATATTGTTTGTGGTGCCGCGATGTCGTCAAGTGTAGTTCGCGAAGAATGTGATCGGGTTTTAGAAAGTGATTTTTTACTTAAACAACTCGATTATTTTAGGAACATGTTTCACGAGAAGGGGGCGTTGTTCATACCAAACACCCCATATATTTTAGATATTGATTTAGATTATTTTAATACATGGAAATCTTTAGAGCCAAGAGATGTAACCGTAGTAAAAGATCTTGTCCGTCAAGCAGGTCTTATTACCATTGCAACTGAGCCTGAATATGTCGCCCATTGTGCGTTGGATCCAGATATGACTTCAGATAAAGTCTTGCAACATTTTCTACAATTGATTGAAGGCATAAGATGATTACACGTCCTCATCACTTTCAGGAAAAATTTTGGTGTCAGGTAAAAAAGCATGCAGGGTTCTATTCATTAAGTAGTAGATTGTTTGCGCAAATGTTGCCTTTGTAAAGGGCTTGTATTACGCTGGGCAGGAACTTAGACAGGTTCCGAGACAAATCATAGTGTTCGGGTAAGAATCGGGAGTGTACCTATGTCATCGAAGCATTTTCTTTTAGCGATGGTCGCTAGTGTTATTTTAGCTATCTCTTTTTTCAGTGCTCGATATTATTATTTCAGTAGTCGGTTTGTTGAGGTAGAGCCGCATCGTGGTGATCTTGTCGAGGCTGTGTATGCTTTGGGAAAAGTTATTACCGATCAGCACTTTGAGGTTAAGATCGGTGTAATATCTACGGTGAAAAATGTTTATGTCAGTGAAGGAGAGTCCGTTAAAAAGGGAGATCAGCTCATAGAGTTGGATAGCAATATTTTATTTCGAGCTCCTTTTGATGGTATTGTCACTTGGGTGGCTAGTCATAATGGTGAAACAGCTTTACCGCAAATGACCCTTTTGAGAGTGGACAATGTGCAAAATCGTTATATTGAACTTACATTGGAGCAAGAGGGGGCTCTGCGAGTGCAAGTGGGTCAGCCAGCTAAGGTTTCATTTGAGTCCTTGCGTGGAACAGTTTTATCAGGAAAGGTGACTGCGCTTTTTTCGCGCAATGATGAGTTTTTAGCCCATGTAAAGGTTGATGATTTGGCTGAAAGTGTTTTGCCGGGGATGACCGCAGATGTCTCTGTAGAAGTTGGAAAAATTACCAATGCCTTGTTGATCCCAGTTAAGGCCGTAACGGGGGGCAAGGTTCTCATTAAACACGCTAATGGAAAACGAGAAAAGATGAAATTAATTATTGGTCATGTGGATGGTCAATGGGCCGAAGTAAAAGGCAATGATCTTCGCGAGGGAGACACAGTCCTTCTACCTAAAAACCAGAAAGAATAAAGATGTTATTTTTATCTTGGCGTCAACTTATGGCGCGAAAGAAACAAACACTTTTGATTTTAATGGGAATTAGTATTGGTACACTGCTTTTTGTAGGCATCAGCGGTGTTCAGTTGGGTATGCGCGCCTATCTTGCCGAGCAACTCTTAAATAATACAGCCCATGTATTAATCTCGGGAGATGAAAAGCTGATCGACAACAAAGAAATTACTGATATTTTTTATGGGGAAACAAAGAACGCTGTCTATTGGATTGTTCCCCCAATGGGCCGCCGGGAAGAAACGCGTTTGGAAAACTATGGAGGTTGGTACGAGCGTCTTAGTAATGATCTAAATGTTATCGATTTCGCGCCCCGCTTGAATACAAATGCACTGCTCACATCGGGTAAATTTAAAGCATCGGTCAATTTAATAGGTACTATTCCCGAGAAACATATCCGTATTACATCCATCGAAAAGTATATGAAGCAAGGGCACTTTGCCAATTTGGCAAAAGGAGGCAACCAAATTGTTATAGGAAGTGGGGTTGCCGAAAAGCTAGGGGTTCGTCTTGATCAATTCGTTAATGTGAGTACTGGTGATAAGAATCGACCGTTTAAAGTGGTTGGCGTGGTTAAGCTCGGCAATGAGCAGATTGATGACAGCATTGCCTACGCCCATCTTAACGACGTACAAACAATTACCCGTAGTCCTGGCCGTGTTACTGAAATTGCCGTGGCTTTAACTGATATCGATATGGCGAATGAGGTGGCGGATCAGTGGCAACTGACCAGCCGGGACAAAGTGGAAGATTGGCAAGAAGCTAATCGCATGTTTATGGAAGTGATTAAGGTGCAAGATTTTGTAAGATACTTTATTACATTTGCCATTCTTATTGTCGCTGCGTTTGGGATTTACAATGTTTTAAGTATTATGATCAATCAAAAGAAAAAAGAAATAGCTATTTTGCGTGCTATTGGTTACGGACCAAAAAGAATTCTTGAGCTTATTTTTTATCAAGGGCTAATACTGGGTCTTTCCGGTGGGGTGATGGGGTTACTTTTTGGCTATCTCATTTGTATATGGATCGAAAGTATTGATTTAGGTATCGAGTTGGGTGGGTCAAATCACTTATTTGTCAGCTATACGCCATCTATATATGTAACAGCATTTTTTACTGCTAATGTTTCTGCATTAATTGCAACTCTGTTTCCCGCATGGGGAGCGAGTCGCATGACGCCGATGGAAATTATTCGCGAGGATTAAATGATTGAATGTAAGAATATTACGAAAGATTTCGGTAAACAAAGAATTCTCCATGGACTTACATTTAATATTTCTGATGGTGAATTTGTTTCTATATCGGGTCGCTCGGGAAGTGGAAAGAGCACTTTACTATATATCGTGAGCACTCTTGATTTGCCGTCTACAGGAGAAGTGCATATTGATGGAAACAATTTAGCAACAATGAGTTCTAAAAAAATTCATATGTTTCGCAATTATCACGTGGGATTTATTTTTCAATTTCATTATTTGTTACCTGAACTAACCGCCTTAGAAAATGTTTTGTTGCCGGCGCGTAATTTGGGTTTAGTTGATAAGTATGAAGAAATAGCTCAAAGTTGGCTCAAAAAACTAAATATTAGTGATCAAGCAGGCAAACTTCCTGGGCAGATGTCTGGGGGACAGCAACAGAGGGTTGCTATTGCGCGTGCGTTAGTAATGAAACCTAAATACATCTTTGCCGACGAACCAACGGGCAATTTAGATACATACAATGCCGGCTTGGTTATGGATATTCTAGAAGAGACCAATAAAAAAGAAAAAACAACGATTGTATTAGTAACTCATGAGCCAGACTTCGCTGCACGCGCGCAGAGGGAGATCTTTTTAGTGGATGGGCGTATAAGTAGCCGAGAAGAAGCTCCGGTCTTTTAAACTAAAGGAGCAGAGAGAGAAACGACTATGTCTGATAATATGTTACCTCGACAAATTCGCATACGCGATTTTGAATCTGCTAGAACACCAAAAGCGCTAGCCATGCCAATAATTATTTTTCTTAATATTCTTGTTTTTGCTGCTTGGTTTTATACACAACTGAATCGAGAAGGGCTAGCATTCATGGCAAAAAATTTTCTCGTCAGTTGGGATCATCTTGAGCAAGGATATTATTGGGTATTGTTAACGAGTGTTTTTTCGCACAATATGTTTTGGCATATTTTTTTAAATATGTATATTTTTATAGGTTTTGGTAGCGTTATGGAAGCCACATTGGGAACAACCCGCTTTGTCTTTTTTTATCTACTTGCGGGCATTATAAGCTCACTAAGCCACGTGGTGGTTTCTGCATATATTTTAGATAAACCAGAACTACCCGCATTAGGTGCTTCGGGTGCGATTGCTGGAGTTATTCTTTTATTTTCTTTAATGTATCCAAAACAGAAAATTGTTTTGCTCGGACTTATTCCGCTTCCAGCAATATTTGGTGCACTCATCTTTGTTGGTCTAGACTTATGGGGACTTTCTGCGCAAGCCCATGGTGGTGGTTTACCTATAGGTCACGGAGCACACCTTGGCGGAGCGTTTACCGGGATATTATTTTATTATTTGTATATTCGACCAACTCATTTTAAGCGGTTGCGTGGCCTGTAATAACACACCACTCCTTGGACAGACTCTTAAAAAAATAAGATAAAAAATAATGCTTGCTCTACATATGACAATATCGTAATATATAAGTTTAAAATAATTATAAAGGGGAAGGAAATGTCATCAAATTTATTTTATCAGCTCTTTGAGAGTGAAACATCTACATACACATATCTCATTGCTGATCCAGTAACCAAAGAAGCTGCGTTGATTGATACCGTCGCAGAAACTATGGATCGGGATTTAAATTTAGTTAAGGAACTAGGATTAAAATTAAAATATGTTCTTGATACCCATATCCATGCTGATCATATTACGGCAGCAGGCGAGATCAGAAAACGAACAGATGCGAAAACAGCAGTGAGCGAAGAGGCCAAAGTCAACTGTGTCGATATTCCCTTAAAGGATGGTCAGGAGTTAACGTTGGGTGATAAAAAAATTATTGCACTTGCAACACCAGGACATACTGATTCCTGTATGAGTTTTGTCTTTGATGGGAAAGTTTTTACTGGTGATGCTCTTCTTATTCGCGGAACCGGACGTACTGATTTTCAGCAAGGGTCTTCTGCAAAATTATATGATAGCATTCAGAATAAACTTTACACACTGCCAGAAACAACAGAGGTTTATCCTGGCCACGATTATCGCGGACAAACAAAATCAACCATTGGCTTAGAGATGCATTATAATCCTCGCATTGAAAAGGGAACTTCAAAAGAGCAGTTTGTTAAAACAATGTCAGAATTAAAACTTGCTCATCCAAAGAAAATTCACGAGGCGGTGCCAGCAAATTTATCTTGTGGAGTGGCCAAACAACAACATGTATTGCATCCCGTAAAAAATGATGGTGTTCCAGAAGTGTCTGCCGCAAATGTGCAAAAAGTTTTAGGTCGAGTACGACTCATTGATGTGCGTCGGCCGGAAGAATTCAATGCCGAACTTGGTCATATAGAAGGAGCAGAATTGGTCACTCTTGGAGAGCCTTTAATGCGCTTTTTAGAGCACAGTGATCGTGACGAAGAAATCGTTTTTGTGTGTCGTAGCGGTGGACGTTCAGGACAGGCCACAATGCAAAGTTTGCAAATGGGGTATAAACATACTGCGAATATGGTAGGCGGAATGCTCTATTGGAATGAATTAAAGTATCCCATAATTAAATAGTAGTTTTGATAACATGATAGAGTACTTAGGATATCTTGCAGCAGTTGCGATGGGCCTTTCTCTCGGACTTATTGGGGGTGGTGGTTCTATACTCACAGTGCCGATTTTGGTGTATTTTTTTAATTTGGATGGTATTTCGGCGACAACCGATTCTCTATTTGTTGTCGGTGCAACTGCATTATTTGGCGCGGCCCTTAATATAAAAAGAAAGCTGGTTGATTTTAAAACAGGAATTCTTTTTGCGGTACCGAGTTTTTTTGGCGTTTTTGTCGCTCGACGATTTATTTTACCTTTTATTCCGGATCAAATTTCTTTACCGATGGATTTGGTGGTTACAAAATCGATTCTTATTTTAGCGAGTTTTTCTATTCTCATGATCCTTGCAGCGCGTTCTATGATTCAATCAGGAAAATATAAAAAACAAAGCATTGTTCTTGGAGAGGGGTACAATTTTAATATCGTTATAAAGGGATTTTTAGTAGGTTGTACGACTGGTTTTGTGGGGGCAGGTGGGGGTTTTTTAATTATTCCCGCCTTGGTTTTACTTCTTAATCTTTCCATGCGTGTAGCAGTGGGAACATCTTTAGCTATTATTGCAGCCAATTCGTTGTTTGGTTTTTTTATTTCGATCAATGAAGATCTTGTTGTAAATTGGCAACTGCTAATTACAGTAACTCTGCTGGGTTTCTTGGGATTATTTGTAGGATATATATTTTCGCCATATGTAAAAGAACATCGCCTTAAGCAGGGGTTTGGGTTTTTTGTATTGCTAGTGGGTCTATTTATTCTCGGAGATCAGATTCTGCGTTTGACAGCATAGAGACATATAAGAACAAAAATAAGCAGCAAGAAGATACATTCTCAAAAAAACATAGAAAGTCGTGTTAGGATATTACGGAGGGAATTTTTAACACATGTTTCTCATAAAATCGTACCATCCGTTTACTCACTTGTGCGGCAAACGTTTCATGCTTAGAGCGTGTTTTAGAAAGCTATATGCGGGTCAAAGATATATTGGTTCTAATTTTTTTTAAGTAAAATCCAAAGGCTCCACCTGATACGTATTTCATTTTTTGTGGATCGATGTGTTTGCCAAGAAAAGAGCCGAACAAAACACCGATACTGCCCGCCACCATAAGTGCGATGATTGTACCAAGCCATACGGATAGGGTTGATTTTGATTGAGAGGAGATGGCAAGAGCCGCAAATTGTGTTTTATCTCCGAGCTCGGCTAAAAAAATGGTTACGAAAGTAGCAGTAAATACAGACCAAATCATCAATGCACCTCAACGAAGTATTATAATTTTCTGAATATAACACTCGTTGAGGTTCAGGTAAATGACGAATAACGGTTCAGTCAATCGTTACCAAAACGTTGTGACATAGATTTTTTTCTAAGAAGTGTCTAATGAGCTCTCGACTGCTCCAGCTCTTTCTTATGCGTCCCTTTTGTAGATACCCAGGCGAGGGCATCCGCAATATTTTTGTAGTCGAACTGTTTAATCTCAGCATCTACAAAATGTTTAGCCACAATAGGGGCCAATTCTGGACAAATTCCATCTGCACAAAGAGCCACGCGTGCGACTTTCTGATGGTGGTTTTTTACAAAAGAAATATGTTGAATCATGCTACCGAGATCTTTCCATCCGGGGAAGTGATTGGCGTGAATGACAATGCCATTTAATTTTCCGTTCTTTTGTATCCAAGGATCTACTTTTAGTGCTAAGGCCTCGAAGTCATCAGCAGTGAGGGGTGCCGAAATTTCTACTTTTAAGACACCAGTAGCTTTATCGAGATCGTAGCTAAGATGCATGTCTTTAGACTGTATCCATGCTTTCGCCTCATCTATTTGGTTATTGGCAAATATTTTGGCGGGGCAGGGTATAAGTGGAAGAAACATTTTTGTTACATTTTTTATCCAGGCAATATCAGTAACGAGAGCACAGCGCTCAAAGGACGTGAGGTAATGCATACCAAATTTAAAATCTTCCCATCCTGCAGCAACCGTATAACCTTTAAACTCGGGTCCGAACTGAACAAGAATTCTGGCTTTATGTCCCTCGGCGTGCAATTTTTCAAACGTTGGAATCAGCACGGTATTATAGTCCTCTGGAGTTATTGTGCCTTTCGCGGAAATAATTATGACATCTTTTTTATCGGTAGATATTTTTTCAAACATTGTAACACTCCTTTTTAAAGACCATAATTTACTTATAAATTATTTGTTGTCTGATGGCACGATGAGAAGTGTTTAAAAATCTTCACATTTTTTGTGCGAGTGTTTGGACCACTTCGCTGAAGCCCGTATGCCCTCTTCCCTCATGAATTTCTCGCTGTATTTCCTGGCATTTAAGAAGATGCAAGGAGGCAAGATCTTTTCTCAATTGCTCTTCTGTCGGGAGGAAATCAGGGTCTTTAGGGCCCCCGGTCTTCAGGGGAATTTGGCGAGGTGTATAGGCTTCAAGAATAAAATAGCCTCCGGGCTTAAGCGAAGAGGCAATTTGTTGATAGAGGCGATGACGCGCTTCACTTGGGATATGGCACCATATGGAAACAATCACGTCCCATGTCACATTTTCTAATTTATACGTTGTTAAATCCGCTTCGATACAGTCGACGTGGACGTTGTTTTCTTTGGCCAGTTTCTGTGTTTTTTGCTGCCCAACGCTCGAATAATCAAGCGCAGTCACATGATGGCCGAGACGTGCAAGGAATACGGCGTTCCGTCCTTCGCCCTCTGCGAGGCAAAGAATTTTTGAGTGAGACTTCAGGTATGAAGAAGCTTCTTTTAAAAAGTCATTCGCTTCTTTGCCATAGTAATAATCTTCTGTGTTATAGCGTTCATTCCATGTCTGATTCATCATGTCACCCTACACAGTATTCTTTTTGAATCGTTTCAAGAAGTTTTTTTAAACGTTTGTCAGCAATCGAGTAAACACGATAACGTCCATTTTTTTCACATTTCACGAGCCCTTCATAGCTGAGTCGCATGAGAAAGTGTGACATTTGCGATTGGGAAACATCACATAAATCGACCAGTTCATTTACCGTTTTATCTCCATTCGAAAGGTGGCCGAGAACGAGGAGTCGACGCGGATGCGCCAAAGATTTTAACACTTGGCTAACATCCTCACAGGATCTCTCCATTTTTTTTATTGAAACAGGTATTTGCACTTTCATTTCTTTTTACCCACCTTACATTGACATATTATATTTTTATCATATAAAATACAATACAATTTATCGAGTGATCTAATAAGGCCTAAAAAGACGTCTTTATAGCATGCGTATGTGAGATGCTCTCTGGCTCGATAAAATTTCAGAAAGGTATATTTTATGAAAGTGAGTTTAAATTGGAAAGGCGCAATGGAGTTTGCGGCAAGTAGCGGTGAGCATTCTGTCACGATGGATGCGGCGACACCCCTTGGACACGATAAAGGGATGACGCCAAAAGAATTGGTGGCTGTTGGGCTCGGTGGTTGTACAGCGATGGATGTTGCGGCACTTCTTAAAAAACATAAACAAACTGTAGAGTCTTTCGATATGACGGTTGATATCGAAAAATCAAGCGGAGGGCATCCGATAGTCTTTTCAAGTGCCACTCTCACATACCTGTTAAAAGGTAATATCGATAAGGAAATACTCATTCAGTCTGTTACATTGTCTCAGACAAAATATTGTGGGGTGAGTGCCATGTTAAGTAAGGCTTTGCCGATTACGTATAAAATAGTTTTAAATGGTGAACCCATTCACGAAGGACGCAGTCATTTTGGAGAATAATATGAAAGAGCTAGCGATTAAAAAAAATGTTACTGGAAATATGAATACAGTTATTGAGCAACTTATTGAAGCGATCAAGCCCGCTGGGTTTGGTATTCTTACGCGTATCGATTTTGATAAAAAAATAAAAGAAAAACTCAATAAAGATATGCGACCAACGGTTATCTTAGGTGCCTGCAATCCTGGCTTAGCCTACGATGCTTATCAGCAGGCAACGGATGTGGCGTTATTGATCCCCTGCAATATTGTCGTGACGGAAAAAGAAAACGGCGAAGTTCTCATTGAGGCCATGCGTCCTTCCGCCATGATGCAGTTTTTGCCAGAGATTAAAGCGAACGAGAAGATGATAGAGGCAGAGAAGAAGCTCGAGTTAGCTATTAATAGTTTATGAGTTTGGTATTAAATAAAATTTTTAATATCATCTTAGTTGCGATTTTAGTTGCGGTCGTTGTTCAGAGAGTTTCTCTTTGGCGAAAAAGTAGCGCACAAAAAGGAACATCTGTAGAAGACCTACAGGTTAATATTTTGAACCCAGATGGATCTATTCATCCTGAGCAATTAGTGGTGCCTAATAAAAAGAAAGTTTTAATTTTTTGGGCGACATGGTGCGGGCCCTGTCGATTGGAGCTTGCCCGAGTTCAAAAGCTAATACAGAATAAGGAGGTTTCGCCAAAGGATATCTTGGTGGTCTCTTCTTATGAGGAGAAAGATGTCATTTTAAAGACGGCGCAAAAAAGGGAGTACACATTTCCTTTAGCCATAGATCATGAAGGGATTCTGGCGAACAAATTCGATGTCGTTGCAACACCGATGACAATTTTTATTGATCAGGGCCAAGTAGTAGATGTCTCAACTGGGATTTCGCTGCTCATTGAGAGAACCCTGCGCCATTTTTTAAATGAAACTAGTCCTGTTGCTGGAGGTAGCCAATGAGTGATGAGTCTTTGTGTCCGAAATGTCAAAGTCCCCATATTTATCAAGACGGAAATCTTTGGGTTTGTCCAGAGTGTGGGCATGAGTGGAGCCCATATGCTTCAGCTGAAAATGCGGAGTCTCAAGAAGATAATCAAATTCGTGATGCCAATGGTAATGTTTTGCAAGACGGTGATTCCGTAACCGTGATTAAAGATCTAAAGATTAAAGGATCGTCTTCTGTTGTTAAGAGCGGTACGAAGGTTAAAAACATTCGCTTAGTCGATGCAGGCGATGGTCATGATATCTCATGTAAAATAGATGGTATTGGTTCGATCAACTTAAAGTCGGAGTTTGTTAGAAAAGCATAAAAAGTGTAGCTGGCGGCCTTATCTTAAGGTGGTAACATCTAGATTGTACGTCAATTTTGACTATTGACAGCCCTCAATGAGCGACTTTCGAAGTTTGCTTTCAATCTGGTATGGGCTTCTATTTTTTAAACAATGTCAGAAGCTCTCGCGTCGACTTGCCAATTTTTTCCTCAGGGCGATGATAGAGGCGCGGGAATACCGTGTGTGAATGATCAATTTGTGTTTTTAAAAGCTTGAGTTCACCTTTTTTTAATTCTTTTTGGATCAGATAATCGGGAAGCCAACCAAATCCCAATTGTTTCATGATGGCTGCTTTTTTAGTAAAGAAACCATTAACCAGAAAGTAGGAGTCAAACTTCATTCTCTCCGTGCTGAGTCCCACCTGCGTCGGTGCACTTTTGATCGTGATAAATGTATATTCATTTAATTGTTCTGAAGTTAAGTGTTTGAGGTGCGGATCGCACAAGGGATGCTTGTGATGTGCGACCAAGTGCATGTGAATCGGGGCCAGCTGCAGTGATGGAATTTGGAGCTTTTGTAATGGAAGTATCGTTACCATGATATCCGCCTCTTCATCGCTGAAGAGAGCTTCCACCTCATGCAGATGGGCAGACTGCACGCGCATTTCAATGGGTGCATTTTTTTGGCTGAGTTTTGATAGCGCATCACCTATAAAATTAAAATCGACGATTTCATCATAGATAATTTTTAAAGACGGCTCCCAACCTTCGTTCATCTTTTTACAGGTTTCAACCAGTTCTCGTTGAGTGTCTAAAATTTTCCGACAGTATTTAAGGACCATCTCGCCTTCTAGAGAAATTTTGTTGCGGTGGCCGCTGCGATCAAAGAGTTTTACCTTAAGCTGTTCTTCAAGATTTTTTAAAGAGTAGAGAATGGCGGAGTGGCCTTTGTTTAATTCGGTGGCCGCCTTTTGAATGGTACCAAGTCGTACGACAGCCTCTAGTGCTTTAGCCTGTTCTATGGTTATATCGAACATGGGGACTCCTATGCATTATTTACGAGCACCTCTGACAGAACCATTGGTGAGAGATACCCTCTGATGTACCTCTCTAATATGTCAGAAAAACTGACATATTACATCTAATAAATGATCTTTTTTTAGACAATATATCTCGTAAAATAAAAGAGTTAAGGAAAAGCTCCCTAGGGGTAGGTCTATAAGATTGGGTTTTAAATAGACCCCCTTATAAATCCCCTGGGGAATGGATAAAAAAAGAAGGAGAAAGTTATGAGTTCCAATCCCTTAGGTCTTAGCGGTATTCAATTTGTCGAATTTAGCAGTTCCAACCCCAATGTGTTGCACCGCTTGTTTGTAGACTTTGGTTTTTCAAAGCTTTCTAAACACACAAAGAAACATATTGATCATTATCGTCAAAACCAAATTCATTTTTTACTCAATTACGAGCCCAACTCTTTTGGAGCACAATTTCAAAAAAAGCATGGCCCTTCTATTTCTGCGATGGGTTGGATGTTCAGCGATCCTGAAGCGGCTTTTCAGGAAGCGATCAAAAGAGGTGCGAAGGCTTGTACCGAAGGAGATTACACGCATGACGATGGAACTCCTGTACGGGCGATTTACGGAATTGGCGATAGTCTCATCTATTTTGTAAAGAAAGAGGATGATATCGATCTTGATTTTATTCCGGTTCAAGATCCTATCCGTGCTCCCGATAAAGGTTTCTTAACAATCGATCACTTAACTAACAATGTATTCAAGGGAACTATGCAGCAGTGGGCTTCTTTTTATAAAGATATTTTTGGTTTTGAGGAAGTCCGTTACTTTGACATTAAAGGACAAAAAACTGGTCTGACTTCCTATGCTCTGCGTTCGCCTTGTGGACAATTCTGTATTCCCATCAACGAAGCTGATGAGGCCAAGTCACAAATTAATGAATACTTGGAAGAGTACCACGGACCAGGCGTTCAGCATTTGGCTTTCCTTACGGATGACTTACTAAGTTCTTTGCAGATGCTTAAAGGTACAAGTATTGAAACATTAGATATCAGTCCTGGTTATTACGAAAAGGCCTTCAAACGTGTTCCCGACGTTAAGGAAGATCGCACGTTGATCCAAGACTTAAATGTCCTGGTTGACGGTGATGACGAAGGTTATTTGCTACAAATATTCACTAAAAAATTAGTTGGTCCTATTTTTATAGAGATGATTCAACGTAACAATCATCTATCCTTTGGCGAAGGAAACTTCCAAGCACTGTTTGATTCTATAGAACGCGATCAAATGAAGCGAGGGGTACTGTAGTGAAAGCCGTTGCCCCTAAAAAATATACAACTGAGGATCTCGAAACGTGGCGCGTGATTTTAAGCGAGCACCGCAAAAAACGAGATTCACAGGTCTGTGATATTTTTTTAAAGGGTCTAGAAATTCTTGATATCAACGAGGATGAAATTCCCGACTTAGAAGAGATCAATAAAGTTCTTATGCGGAGAACGGGGTTTGAGGGTGTGTTGGTGGAAGGCCTTGAAGAGGGAAATAGCTTTTATCACATGCTAGAAGAGCGTCAGTTTCCCGTAGGAAATTTTATTCGCAGCCGCGAAGATTTAAGTTATACGCCTGCGCCTGATATCGTCCATGATCTTTATGGTCACCTACCATTTTATACAGATAAAGCTTATTCGGACTTTTCCTATGAATTTGGTAAAGCGGCTTCACGATACGCGGACCGACCAGAATTGTTACGACAGTTTGAGCGGTTTTTTTGGTTTACAGTGGAATTTGGTTTGGTAAAAACCACGCAAGGTGTACGCATTTTTGGCGCCGGCATTGCCTCGTCTACGGGTGAGTGTGATTATGCTTTGAGTGATGCACCGACTGTTTATCCTTTTGATATTGACCACATTCGTAAGCAAGAGTTTCGTATTGATGAAATGCAAAAAATATTATTTTGTTTAGAGAATCCAGAGCAGCTTTATAGAAGTTTGCCAGAATTATGTGCGCGTGTGGAACAAGATGCGCGCACATCAGCTTAATAAAAATAAAGCAGAGAATAAAAAAGGGAGTAATTTATGATTAAGATCGATAAAATTCATCACGTCGCTTATCGCTGCAATGATGCCAAAGAAACGGTTGAGTTTTATAAAAAATATCTCAACATGGATTTGCTCGTTTGTATTGCTGAAGATAAAGTCCCGTCTACAAAAGAGCCAGACCCTTATATGCATGTGTTTTTAGATGCGGGAGCTGGGAATATTCTCGCTTTTTTTGAAATTACCGGAAACCCGCCGATGGATCGTGATCGCAATACACCCAAGTGGGTGCAGCATATTGCTTTCCAGGTTCATGATTCAGATGCTTTGGTAAAAGCAAAGCAGGAACTCGAAGCAAAGGGGTTAGACGTTATTGGAGTGACGGAACATGGAATTATTCGCTCAATCTATTTCTTTGATCCGAATGGTCATCGTGTTGAGTTGACTTGTGTTACGGGTACGGCGGAACAGATGAAGGAATTAAAAAATATTGCGCCAGCCATGCTTGAGGAATGGAGTCGAACGAAACAACCTCCACGTCAAGCAGCTTGGTTACATAGTCAAGAGTTTGCAAAGTCTTAGAGCCTGTCCAAGAAGTGGTGTGTTATTAAATACATCTTAGGACCTAAGTAGATAAACGCTATCTTTTCGTGACAAAGGTCATTTGTCATATGTTAATTGAGAAAAATCAAAAAAATATGATTAGGCAGGGAGAGAAAATGAGAAAAGCATTTTTAGTTCATACTTCTTTAAGCTTGTTATTGGTCGCCGGGTGTAGCTCATCATCTGATAGCGGAACCTCTACTTCTTGGCAAGATGCCTTTGCCGGCGTGGCGGTGTCGTCACCAGTCTCAGGCACTGTAGGTACAAGTTCATTTGTGCCGGCCCTGTCTCGTAACGTTAGCGCCTTTTCTTTACACGGTGATGAGTCTGTCAAAACAAAAATTACAACACTCACTGATTTAGCTTCAGGTAAAGCAGCAACGGGTTGTCGTATATCTTTTGCAAGTTTGTCGGGGTTTGCAGGGCGAGCGAATTGTTACGGCCCCACAATCAATTATACCAATCATCAAGATGGTGGCGGCAGTGGTTCTTTGCCAGGTGGTGATTTAGGAATTTGGGATCAAACAGAAGTGAGTGGCGAAGCTTGTGCGGCTGCTCAGATTAACCAACTGGTTAAATCTGCTGCAAACTATTTTGACTCTGCAATGGGTTTACAAGCCAGTGCTATTTGTGTTTTAACTACTGGTGGTACAGTGATCCCAACTTCCTCTAGTAGTGTGGATTTTGCCAGCAGCTTTCAGGATGTGGTACAAGAAGATACTCCGGCTGCGACTATAACCACGGCCAATATGGCGAGAAACTCTGATGGATCATTTACCCTAACGCTTGAAGGAACGACTGATGGAGCGAAAGCTTTTAAGGTTGTTTCAAAAGTAAATAAAACGACCACACAAAAAGAGGGTCGTCTATATGGTTTCTTTGAAACAACCAATCGCGATGCATTTTCAGCAAGTTTCACTAAAACATCGAATGATATTTCTATGCAGTATTATGCGGGGACGTGGAGTCTTGCGACTTCAGAATCAGCAATGTTTGAAACGAATGGCGATTTAAAGCTCAGTGGTTGGAGCGGCAATATGAATCACGCTGTTTTAGACTACGATTTAAGTTCAGAAACCGGGACGCTCTCCTATGCATGGCAGGCAGGAGGCGGAGACAGCAATACTCGTGTATTTAATGCCTACACAACTAAATCTGGGAGTCAATTTGATGGTTGCGGATTTTTTGGTTTTGGTGATGCATTTAGTACCACATTAACCTCTAACACAAATTCAATTACGGGATTTATCTGTAATTGGGCTGGACCTGGAGGTAATCACAGTATGGCAACAACAACCCATTTGGCACAGAAGCAATGTTTTTCTAAAACAACGTCAGCTACTTTCTTTTCTCCCACGTCGTCTAGCATCACCTATGCGCCCACGAATTCGTGTAATGATACCAACGGAAGTTTTACATACGACTGGCCGACGCATTCTGGAGACGGGGCGACTAATGATCTCGTGGATTTAACATCTGATACAAGTTTTCCAAGCTATACCGCGCCTGCAGGGCCGACATTATCTTCGGGATTTTAGTAGATACGGTACTCTCACAAGATATCTGGAAAAAACTACTAGTAAATGTGTTAAAATGAGCAAAAAGGACGCACTTTTAATTGCGTCCTTTTTTTATGGTAGTTTTAATTGATGGTGATATATTTACGTATCAAGATCTGTAAAAGAGGAAGAGGCTGCTTTTTCAAATGGCCCAGGGTGTTTATCCCAATTCGCGGAGGATGATAACAAATGAATTCCCATTTGCAACTGATGGGACTATCAGAGGCTGAAGCTAAAAAAAGACTTGTCGAACATGGTTTTAATGAAATTGATGAGCGTAAAGCTAATTTCATTATTGAGAATTTACTTAAAATTCTTTTTGATCCCATGAGCGCAATGCTACTCATTCTTAGTGCTGTATATTGGTTCTTAGGTCAGTATAGTGAAGCCCTTGTTTTATTGATCGCTTTTTTTCCAATTGCTGCGGTAGATGTTGCTTTAGAGATGAGATCTAAAAAAGCACTGCGTGCTTTAAAAAAATCTTTAAAAACCTCTTGTTATGTTCTTCGAGACGGTAAGACAATTTCCATTCCTATACGTCATCTCGTGCCCGGTGATTTTATTATTTTAGAAGAGGGACAGATGCTTCCTGCTGATGGTAAGCTCTTGGAAACCACCAATCTTACGATCGATGAGTCCTCTGTTACTGGTGAATCCATTCCTGTGGAGAAAGCCGTTGGTGATGAAATACTATCGGGAACAACGATTGTAACGGGAGGCGGAATCAGTGAAATTTTACGTACAGGAGCCACATCTCAACTGGGAGTGATTGCAGAAATTTTACGTGAGTTTGAAGCGGAACCGAGCCCGCTACTTAAAACTATTAAGAGAGTGGTTCGTTATGTTTTTATCATCGCGGTTATTTTGGCCGCACTCGTTTTTGCAGTGAGCCTTTTAAACAATCATGGCATTGGGGAAAGTCTTATTTCTGCTTTGACGTTGGCGATGGCCTCTATTCCCGAAGAGTTCCCCTTGGTTTTTACTCTTTATTTGAGCTTGGCCGCATATCGTTTATCGCAAAAAGGCATTCTAGTAAAATCTCTTCCCTCAGTGGAGGGCCTCGCACGAGTAGATGTTATTTGTACAGATAAAACGGGAACTCTTACAGAAGGCAAGTTTCATCTTGAACAGATTTATTCAATAGAGCCCCAGGCGTCCTCTGAAATTTGCAAACAGGTCCTGGTCTTTGCCTGTGAACCCAAGGCGGTGGATGCGATGGAGGCCTCCATTTTTGAATGGGTACGTAGCAAATGGGGAGAAGAAGAAATTTATAATTTACACGCACATTGGAATTTGCAATACGATTATCCGTTTGAATTGAAAAAGAAATATATGTGTCACGTGTGGCAAGAGAACCAGTCGGATCGACAGTTTCTGGCGATGAAGGGGGCCTTGGAGGGTGTTTTGGCTTTATGCAAAACAAGTGTAGAACAAAAAGAGAAAATTCTCAAGATTGCCACCCAAGAAGCTAGAGGTGGAAAACGGTTATTGGCTGTTGCTTATAAGGAAGGTGTCTTTACTGGAGATCGTGCGAGTGATGAATCTGAGCTTACATTTTTAGGAATTCTCAGCTTTACCGATCCTATTCGTCCCTCTGTGCCGACGGCTATTGATGAGTGCAAAAAAAGAAATATACGTTTAAAAATGTTAACAGGAGATCATCTTCTAACGGCTCATGCTATTGCCGATGCCATAGATTTACCGCATGAACATAGCCAATTGTTTACTGGTCCAGATTTAGAAAAACTTTCTCTAGAAGATAAAAAATTAGCGTATCAAAAAGGAGCTATCTTTGCGCGCCTTAAACCAGAGCAAAAATTAGAATTAGTAAAAGCCTTAAAGGAAGAAGGGGACGTCGTTGCAATGACTGGAGATGGTATTAATGATGCTCCTGCTCTTAAGTTAGCCGATGTGGGAATTAGTATGGGAGAGCGTGCGACAGATGTGGCCCGCTCTGCAGCACAACTTGTACTTTTAAAAAATGATTTTGGCGGGATCATAGATTCCATCATTGAGGGGCAAAACGTTTTAAAAAGCTTAAGCGAGAGTTTTGGCTATTTAATTGCATTTCATATACCCATTATTAGTATTGCATTAGTGCAGGCTTTTTTCTTAAATGCGCCCATTTTATACCCTATTCATGTTGTTCTTTTAGAGTTAATTGTCCATCCTATTTCGACATTTGTATTTGTAGAATCAGAAACTTTTAAAAATACGAAATTTTCATTTTTATCTAAAGAGAGACTATTTTGGTCCGCCACAAGGGGTATTCTACTAACCCTTTTAAGCGTGTTGGTTTTTTATTATGCCGATGAGAAAAAATTAGAGCGAAGCAGTCTTGCGGTTTTAATGATTATTACTGGAAATATAGGACTCCTCTTAGGGGAAAAGGGAGGGATCTTTAAGTGTGCGACAAAATGTTCGTGGTCCACAGTTGTGGCAAGTCTTCTTTTATTGTTGATTGCAGCAATGCTCTCTTATGTTCCTATATTCTCACGAATCTTTATGATTTCACCACCTCAGTTTTCTATGTTGATGGTGCTTTCCCTTATAGGTTTTCTTCTTGGGGCAGTGGGACCTATTAAAAAGAGATAGCTCTCATGAGTGGCCTTACATTTCTCATTTTTTTATAGCGAGATGCTTTGCTAATCAGCTAAGAAAAGTCAGAGCGTACATTCGACTGTCATAGGCGACGAGGTTGTCGAATTTTTCGGCCTCCGCTTTTAGTTTGGGACCTAGCGGAGAGTGTAAAACAGAAGAAATAAACGCATAAATTGTAGCGTCATAAGAGGAGATACGATCACCGAGAAGAAATTTATGGTCTCCCATAAAATCCGAGATGGCCTTAAGGCACTCTGTGCCCATTGTATGAATGTGCTCATCCGTGTGTCGACTCATACCATGTCCAATGGCTGATTTTTTAGTGGCTTTACGAATCATATTGGTGATGGGTCCTCTGATAAGAGCCGGAATGTGGTCAAAATAACTCGCAACAAGGTTTTTCCAGTTGGCATCTATAAACCAACGTTCGTGGAGCAGACTCCAATAAAGATACTCTTCGCACATCTTAGTAAAGGCAAAGCCTTGGGCTTTTTGCGAATTGGAAAGGTGAGAGTCCATATCAATATCAAATGCATTATCTACATACTTTTGAATCCAGCTGGAATCAGGAATGATTTTGTCGTTGTGACTAATAACAGGTAGTTTTTTATTGGGAAATTGGCTCGGGTTTCCTTTAAATTCTGTGACTTTGTGCTCAATATTATTGAGGCGAAGATAGATTTCAGATTTAGCACAAAAGGGGCTATTGTTAATAAGTTTAGCACTTTCGGGTTTGGGGTAAACAATAAGTTCAATCATGAAAAATCCTCCGTTAGATGGGAAGTACCACAGAGCTTGGGAAAATGCCATATCATGGAATGTACTTTTCTTATGAATGTAGGTGGCCAGAGCTTAATAGTAAACTAATGATCTATGGACTTTTGCTGAATGGATCTGCTGGCTCTGTGCATCCAGAAAGAGTGTTCATGTTCTAAAAATATGATATATATCGTCACGGATCAGCAGACTTCATACATAGATTATTGTCGAACCCGCTTAACGAGGAGAGAAACATGAAAAATTTCGTAGCTCAGTACAAAGAGCTCAATGAATGGATGGATAAATTAGGTGCAACAATCCCCGGGCCGATGAGTGGCTTTGGGCAACTTCATGCTGCTGCTACGGTTCAAGGTGCATTGTGTACTAAAACGAAAGAACTCATTGCACTGGCTATTGCTATTACCGTTCGTTGTGATGGTTGTATTACGTACCATGTGCATGATGCCTTAGAGAGTGGGGCTACAGCAGAAGAGATTGCTGAGACAATTGGAGTAGCTATTCTCATGGGTGGAGGGCCATCTGTCGTTTATGGTATTGAGGCCATGCAAGCAGTTCAACAGCATCAGCAGGGGTCGATATAATATTGTAACCGAATGCCAATAAAACCAGTTCTTTATAAAATGAATAATATATATGTCTCTTACTGTAAATGAGACTCAGAGCTGATTTATAAAAATAAACTATAGCAGTGATACCTATCGTATATTATGCATTGTTGTTGAAATGCGCTAATAGTCTGAACGAGATCTTGGTAAAATTAAACTTACAAAGGATAATACGATGATAAAAAAAACGATGTTTTTAATGGTTCTGCTCTTCTTCTCTTTTGCTCAGGCGAAAGAAGTGAGTCTAGGAGAGATGAATAGTTCCCAAAATAAAGAGAACGTAAAGCTATCGATTCAAATGCAAAATAATGGGGGTGCACTTCTAAGATACAGACCAGAATCTTATGAAATTAAATGTTCTCTTTATAGAAAAGATTTTTGTGGAATTGAACACAAGGTAAAGCTCATTGAAGCTTCGCTTTCTGCGAAGAACGTAACATTTATCAGTTCCTCTTTAGCGCACTTCGAGTTTTTTGATTTTATAGGTTCAGTCAAGGCGATTTTAGAAGACGGTAGCGAAATTTCTATTTCCTCACCAGGAGGAAGTCTGGATGTGTTTACGGAAACATCGCTAGCTTTTATCTCTACGGGTAAATTTGCACCAAAAACGTTTACTAGAATATCCATGCAATTGTGGGGAAATCGGGCTGATGGCTTAGATCCCCTTGTGCAAAATAGTATTGAGAAAGGCTTGTTTGTATATGAACCATCATACGAAGAAGTGAGTACGTCTCTTTTTTAAAGGATATGTTGCCTTTAGAAACGGCGCATGAAGTAAAGGATTTGTTACGTTTCTTCTGCGGGAGATGGTAAGCTGCAAAACATTCATGCAGAAGAAACAGATATTTACCTACAGTTTAAAAATTATCTTTTCCGGTATTTTATTATTTTGGCTCTATAAAAATGGTGCCTTAGATTTTTCCATGCTGTGGAATTGTCCACAGCCAATCTATTTAGTTACCGCCTTCTTTGTCTTCTTTTTGGTTACAGTGATCGGCAATTATCGCTGGCATTTACTTCTGAGTTCACAGAGTCGTAGTTATAGCTTTTTCTTTACCTTAAAGCTGAGCTTAATGGGGTTATTTTTTAACTTCGCTCTGCCAAGTAGTGTCGGTGGCGATGTATTAAAAGCCTATTATCTCAGTCGAGCAGATGCGCATCTATCTAAGTCCAAGGCAATGATTTCTGTTTTTGTCGATCGAGTGCTTGGATTGTTAGCCATGCTCAGTTTGGCGATTGTAAGCATTTTTTGGAATTATGATAAGATCAGCGCTAATCTTCAGTTGCGCTCCATTGCCCTGGTTATTTCCGCATTATTTGTTTTTCTTTGTTTATTTACTATTGCGGCTTTTTCGAAGTTTTTATCTCATTCCAGATTTCATAAAATCAATCACTTACCTCTGGGCCCAACATTCATGCATGTGTATCAAAGTATTAGCTCCTTTGGCGAAAAAAAATCGCTGGTTCTGCGCTGTCTTATACTCAGTGTAGTGGTGCAGAGTGTTGCGGTATTCTTTTTTATTTTTGTCGCACAAGCCTTGGGGAGCAATGAGTTGCCATGGGGTTTATTTTTCTTTGCAGTTCCCATAGGCTTTGTCGCTATGGCGATTCCCCTTTCACCTGGCGGTCTTGGGATTGGGCAATTGGCTTTTTATTCCCTGTACAATATCTTCCTTGGTTACGAGAGTCAGGTGGGGGTATTGAGTATAAGTATTTTCCAAATTTATCAGCTGTTTTTTGGGCTTTTAGGTCTTTTTTTCTTTGTGATCCACAAAAATGCTCACAAGCATGAGGCATCTGCCACGTAATGACATAGCCGCCCATTATAGTGCCGCGACAATATTTTGCTTAAATTATAGGACAAACTCTGACGATCTAAATAGTAATAAAAGCCATGGATCAGTCCCTTACCCTTGTGTCAAAGGCTTTACTTATGTGGGGATTAATTTTAACTTAACGACATGCAAAAAAAGACTCTTTTGTATTTCGCGCTGTTAGCATTGATGTGGTTTACAGCACTGAATAGCCCGGCTTTATTTAAACCTGACGAAGGCCGTTACGCTGAAATCCCCAGAGAAATGAACGCATCGGGAGATTACGTTACCCCTCGCATTAATGATATAAAATATTTTGAGAAACCGCCCCTCCAATATTGGGGAACGGCAGTTTTTTATAAGATTTTTGGTGAGGGCGATGGTACGGCTCGGCTTTATTCCGCGCTCACAGGTTTTTTGTGCTTTATTCTTATTTTTCTTTTTACTAATCGCTACTATGGAAGTGAACCAGCTTTTATTGCGACATCTGTTTTGAGTAGTTCTTTGCTTTTTGTGGGCCTTGGACATCTTAATATTTTAGACATGGGCTTAAGTTTTTTTCTAACTCTTGCAACTCTATGTTTGGCTATTTTATTAGATCGCTACAGTACAAAAAAAGAATACACGATTGCCAATATGGTATTTTGGATCGCTATCGGTTTAGGATTTTTATCCAAAGGTTTAATTGCTATTTTGTTGCCAGGGTTGGCCGCGACTGTTTTTTGTGTCGTTAGACGGGATTTTTCTATTTTTAAACGCCTGTGGTGGGTGCGTGGGATTTTAATTTTCTTAGCTATCGTGAGCCCATGGGTGATTCTCTGTTCATTGAGAAATCCTGAATTTGCCCACTTCTTTTTTGTCCATGAACACTTCGAACGTTTTCTGACCAAGGTACATGGGAGAGAAGGGCCCATTTGGTATTTTATTCCTGTTTTTATTTTAGGTTTTTTCCCATGGCTTTTCTTTTTGTTTCGCAAACGTCAATGGACGGATAAAACCATTTTTTTAGTTATTTGGTGCTTGAGTGTGTTTGGTTTTTTTTCCATTTCGTCTTCCAAATTGACACCCTATATTTTACCAATATGGCCTGCGCTCGCTATTTTGGTTGGGGATTCTCTTAAAAATCTTCCAAAAAAATGGGACATAGCTATCGTCATTTTTTCGTTTGCGTTTTTGGGTTTGGTACTTAGTGCTGGGTCTTATTTTGCCTCACCCCTAGTATCGACAAAAGTGGCTCCGGAGCACTTTGATAGTTTTCTACATTATTTATCTTACGCCGGGTTCTTTCTCGTTATTGGCGCAATCACAACTTATTTTTTGCCATTGACCCGTTTACTAAAAATTGTGGTCATAAGTTTTATAGCTTTAACATCCTATCAAGGTATTTTTGTGGCCTATGGGGAACTGGGCCCATCATTGTCTAGTCGGGATTTAGCGCGACAACTTGGTCCACAAATCACACCAAATACTGTGATTTATATGGTGCGATATTACGAACAAGAATTACCTTTTTATCTCAAACGTTTTGTAACACTTGTCGATTATTTGGGGGAGCTTGAGTTTGGTATCCAACAAGAAGACCGAGGACGACAAATTAGTGTGGAAGAGTTTTTAAAACAATGGCAGAGGGAAAACCCAGATGCTATTATTATTACCGAAGAGGTAAATTTACCTCTTCTTAAAGACATTTCTTACAAGGTGTTATATAAAGATCGTCGGCGCCTTGTACTTAAAAAACAATAAAGTGAGGACATATGGACTTTTTACCTTTTACTCGACCCACTATTGATGATGAAGTGATTCGTTTGGTAACCGAAGTGTTACGTTCAGGTTGGATTACCACTGGCCCTAAAGTAAATGAATTTGAAAAATCTCTCGCTGCCTACGTGAGCTCCGATACAGGTAAAGTTCCTTATGTGAAGGTTTTTACTTCGGCCACCGGTGCTTTGGAGACTGCTCTACAAGTAATGGGAATCGGCGAGGGTGACGAGGTCATCGTGCCAGCCATGACCTTTACTGCATCAGCGAATGTAGTAGCGCTCGTGGGAGCTAAACCTGTTTTAGTGGATGTGGATTTAAAAACGCGCAACTTAACCATCGAGGGAGTTAAAAAAGCCATTACCTCACGCACCAAGTGTATCATGCCTGTGCACTTTGCCGGTTTACCAGTGGATATGGATCCACTCTATGAGCTTGCCAAACAACATAATATTCGTGTTCTCGAAGATGCCGCTCATGCAATTGGTACAAGATATAAAAATCGCAAGATCGGTAGCTTTGGCGATATGATCTCTTTTAGCTTTCATCCTAATAAAAATATGACCACCATCGAAGGCGGCGCCCTTGTTTTATGGAAAGAGGCAGAAGCTCAGCAAGTGGATCTTTTGCGTTTCCATGGACTACAGAAAGATGCCTTTGGCAATATGGATGTTCTTATGCCAGCAAGAAAATTTAACATGCCTGATGTGAGCGCGGCTGTGGGTATTGCTCAGTTAAAACGTTTGGATGAATTTTGTAGTAAGCGACTCAAGTTAGTCGATACGTATTACCAATTATTAAATCATCCGCTACTGAACCTTCCAGAACGAGGAGATGATGGGCACTGTTGGCATATTTTTTCGCCACTCATTAACTTTACCCAACTAGGAATGACACGCCCGCAGTTTATTCAAAAAATGGCTGACGAGAAAATTGGTATCGGTGTTCATTATCAAGCTTTAACCACGTTCACGGCGTATAAGGACATGGGGTATTCTTGCCCTCAGGCGGAACGTATTGGTCGTGAAACAGTGACACTTCCATTGTTTCCAGCGATGACAAAGGTAGACGTAGAGCGTGTTTGTCAGACAGTTTTAAGATATTTAAATTAAGAGCCTATTCGAAAACTCGACAGACTCCTAATTTTGTTGCAGGCATAAAGAGCCCGAGCGACCAGCAAGAGTCCCATAAGCGATCTTGGCTGAAGGAATATTTTTGCTTTTTACCCTCTGGTAATAATCTCCCATCGACAGAAACTCGTAGCCTTGAGATCTAAGGCCCGCTAAAAAACGATCGAAGGCGGGTAAAAGCTTCATCCCTTCAAGCTCCGCATGAAGGGTGTAAACATGGCCCCACTCGCTTTCTTTTTCGGTGAGCTTTAATAGCGCTTGATCAATAGTATTTTCATCCACACCATTTTGCCCGAGAAGTTCATCCATGGTGGGAAGGGTTGTGGGAAGTTGCATGCACGTGGAGACAGTATTGTCGGCATTGAGCGGATAAAAAGGAGTTTGCCCGCGCGTATCCGAAGAATAGAGGAAGCGCTCAAGCCAGCGAAATCCAGCTTCATTCATTTGCCAGCCGGCAGCCCCATGGGTTTGTGCGTCTCGAGAGAAAATGCGTTTAAACTCATCGGCAGATTTATTCATTTGTTCTTGCGTCCACTCCACTGAGCGATTCATCACATTGTCTTGCCAATAGACATGATCATAGCAGTGTATACCCACTTCAAAGCCTGTCTGTGCGACCTGTTGGATGTAGGTTTGCGCCTGCCTGCCAATATGGGGGGCTGGTAACAAAACGCCGTAGAGTAAGGTTTTAATGCCATAGTGGGAAACCACAGAGGTGCGTTGCACTTTGCTAAAAAACCCAGGGCGAAAAATGCGCCGTAAAGCCCAACCTGTGTGATCAGGACCAAGGCTAAATAAAAAAGTGGCTTGGGCATTATGTTTTTGGAAGAGGTCAATAAGAGGTGGAACACCTTCACGGGTACCGCGGTAGGTGTCCACATCAATTTTTAAAACAATGGTTCTCATGTGTTCAATTGGAGAGCTTGTTGTGCTTGGGACTCGTAGAAATCTAAAATACTTTTTAGAGAATCCTTTAAAGTATACTCAGGCGCCCACTTGAGTTCTTCTTTAGTGTTATCAATCCAAGGTACACGATGTTGTACGTCTTGGAATCCTTTACCGTAGTAGTTTTCATTGCTTAGGGAGACCAATTCTGTTTTTTCGGCTTGCTGTTTATAGCTATCCCGAGAGAGAGCCAACGACTTCATGGTTTCTGCTAAATCTTTTACCGAAAAATCGTTGTTTGGGTTTCCGACATTATAAATTTTTCGGGTTGCAATTCCGTTTTCGTTTTCAATCATTTTCATTAAAGCTGAAATGCCGTCGCGAATATCGGTAAAGCAGCGACGTTGTTGTCCGCCATCGACGAGAGAAATATTTTCTCCGCGTACGAGGTGTCCGAGAAATTGTGTCACTACGCGCGAGCTTCCTTCTTTGGCGCTAAATAAATTATCCAGGCCTGGCCCAATCCAGTTAAACGGTCTAAACAGTGTGTAATCAAAATTATCATGCACGCCATGGGCATAAATCACACGATCGAGAAGTTGCTTAATGCATGCATAAATCCAGCGTTGTTTTTCGATCGGTCCATAAACCAAGTTGGATTCGTAAGGATGAAAGCTTTCATCCTTACACATGCCATACACTTCCGAAGTAGAAGGAAAAATAAGGCGTTTTTTATATTTTACACAAAGGCGAATCACTTTGAGATTGGATTCGAAATCCAATTCAAAAACACGTAGGGGATCTTTTACATACGAAGCCGGCGTGGCAATCGCCACAAGCGGTAATATGACATCACATTTTTTAACATGATACTCGATCCACTCGTCGTTGATCATCACATCACCCTCAGAGAGGGTAAAGTTTGGATGCTCGAGAACGTTCTCGAGGCGATCACTATTTACGTCCATGCCGTAGACATGATATTTCCCAGTTGCAAGGAGAGCTTCACTCAGATGGTGACCGATAAAACCATTAACTCCTAAAATCAAAACGTTTTTCATATTACAACTCCATTGGTAAGTTTATATTTAAGTCGATTGCGTTTAAATTGAGAATTTCTTGTGGGCTTTGCGGTTCTTGTAAATTAAAGCCGCATTTTAAAATTTTTAATCTCAGTGCGGGTTCATTTTGTAAAAACAAAGAGGGGCCTTCAAAATAAAGCCGTGGACGTTTTCCTATATCGTTTTGAGTCGCCTCCACCACCGTCTGATAAACAAAAAAGCGATGCTGGTTCGGCAAAATTAGAAATGCTCCCGGAAAAGGTGGAGCAACGGCGCGAACCAAGTTATGGATCTGTCGCGTGCTCATGGTGAGGTGAATTTCCCCATCGGCAGGGGTGCGTTTTCCGTAATAACTGCCTTGAGTGATGTCGTTTTTGTGTCGCGGGAAAGAGCCTTTGACGATAAGAGGAACCGAACGCTTTAGAATCTGCTCTGCTGCAGACAGGGTTTTTATAAAAACATCGTGAGCGGTATCATTCTCGAGGATTGGCACAGGTATTTGATCCACGATATCTCCCGCATCCGCCCGCGGAGACATCATGTGAAGGGTGGCGCCAATTTCTTTCTCGCCATTGACAATCGCCCAATTGGTTGGTGCACGCCCTCTGTATTTCGGTAGCAGTGATCCGTGCATATTAAAGGCTCTATCGGGGGTGAGGTTCAGAAGTGCTGCCGGCAAAAGATGACGATAGTAAAAAGAAAAAATATAATCGGGATGAAGTGCGGTGATTTTTTGTAGTAGCTCAGGCCCGTTAGGGTTTTCTAAAGTTAACACTTCGATGCTAAGTTCTTTGGCTGTTTTCTCTAAACTATCGAACCAAATTTTTTCGTTGGGGGCATCTTTGTACGTAATCACCAAAGGAACATCGACGCCGGAAGCTCGTAAAACTTTTAGGCCCAGGATGCCCATTTCACCGTAGCCAAAGACGATGGCTTTTTTAGGGGTGTTCATGCTGAGCCTCGCTAGCCACTTTGTGTTTTGTAAACACCGTTTGTATGGCATATCGCGGACGTTTGCGCACTTCTGCGTAAATACGTCCAACGTATTCTCCAAGAAGACCTAGGCCGAAGAGACAAATCCCCATAAAGAAGAAGACAAGTGCAAATAAAGTAAAGACACCTTCTGCCTCTGGACCATGGAATAAACGGCGAACGGCTAATAATATAAAAAATCCCGCCGAGATGGTTGCAACTGCCATACCGAGCATCGAAAAAAACTGTAGTGGTAGTAAGGAGTAGGCCGTCATGATGTCAAAGTTTAAGCGAAATAATTTGTATAAAGAATATTTTGAAATTCCCGCTTGGCGTTCTTGGTGTTCTACGACAATTTCCGTTGGGCGACTGCTAAAGTTATAACCTAAAGCAGGTAAGTAGGGAGCCGCCTCTTGGCTGGCTACAATGAGCTCCGTAATACGACGGTGATATCCACGTAACATACAACCTTGATCGGTCAGATGGATGTTGGTGATGCGTTCACGAATTTTATTATTGAGTTTCGAAAAAGCACGTCGCCACAGCTGATCTTTTCTTTCGTTACGAATGGAGCCGACGTAGTCGTAGCCGTTTTCCATTTCGTTATAAATTTTTAAAATTTCCTGAGGCGGTGTTTGTAAATCCGCATCGATGGTGATGACGTAGTCTCCGCGGGCCACAGAAAATCCCGCGACAATCGCTTGGTGCTGACCAAAATTGGTTCCTAAAATCACCGCGACCATTTTGTCTTGCCGACTAGCTTCACCGAGCAGGAGCTCTTTGGTGCGATCGTGACTGCCATCATCAATAAAAATCACTTCGTAAGAACAGGGTAGGTCTGTAAGCGCCGGGAAGAGCTCCTGAAAGAGCATGGGAAGCACCAGTTCCTCGTTATAAACGGGGATAATAATGGAAAGTTTTACGTCTTGCTGAGGCACGGCAAAAACTAACGTAAAAGCCTGGGATATTCAACTCTCAGGTGTCCAGCATCAGAGGGTTGTGCGCCGTATTATTTATTCTTGAGATAGTCCAATCCTCCTTGGATCGCGGCAATTTGCGCAGCAACACACAAAGTGGGCGTTACTTTCGGGCTGTCTGGATAAACTTCTGTCGTTGTGGTGTACTCCGCATTGGAGAATCCAGCGCACAAGGACAGTTCTTTTAACGGGTAATTAATAACTCCGTCTTGTTCTATGTCGACGCCGATGATTTGGTTTTTACCATCGTGAGGCGCAATGTGTGTTACCTGTTTTACACGCGCGATGATCGCTTTTTGAAATTCTTTTTGTGGGTTCTCGGTGTCACCGACAAGATAAAAACCATCGGGAATGGGCCAGAGCTCTTGGGGGACGCCATCACGTTTTTCGAGTGCGGGACGAAATACCGTGTTATCGGTATCGGTGGTTTCGTGCAGATCAAAATGGGCATCAGGGGTAACAGCCAACTGAGACATCGCTGCAAGAAATAAGCGACACTCTTCAGCAGGGCTATTTTGTCGAAATGAGCGGTTCGGATCTATCGCTTTATTGTTCCAGCGGTTGATGGTTTCATAAGCCCATGGACTAATACAGGGCGTGCAGACAAATTGGAACATGTCTTGGTAAGAATCCACAGCCTGCTCCATAAAGCCCAAGGCACCGTGGACGCCGCTCGTCTCATAGCCATGAACGCCCCCTGTGATGAGAATGGTTTTTTTGGTAGGCGTAAAATTTTTCGATCGTATTAAAAAGAGGGGATAGCGCTCAGGATTTACCGATAGGGCACCATAAGAGATGACGTCGTAGTTTTTATTTAACGATTGAATTTTGCTGACAACCTCATCTTGATACGAGCGTTGAATTTTTTGTTCGTGAAACCAGTTTTCTTTTTCGATTTGTCCCCAAGTCATAATAGCAAAAACCCTATCGCCCTCTAAAAAATTTTAAGCCCTATCGGTTTAGTCCAAAGAAACATTTCTAAAATCAGAAAGTAAATATGTAATAGTGCTACCAAACTCACTATTACATTTATAGCTATGTTCATAGTTGCCTTTCATAGCATGTATGTATTCAGAGCTAGTCTTTAAAAAGCTGGTGGCCTTCTTGGCGAATGGCCATCATTTTCTTAAAGATCGCAGCGCTATCGGTCGTATTCTTGCCGTCTGTTTTAAGTGATTCTTGAATAGCAATCACTAGAAGGCTCGATTGCTCTTTAAGGCGAGTCATCAATTGGTGGTATTGATTTTCTAAGTCTGGAGTATTGGCTGTTTTGGGAACAATCATATCCGCTAAAACAACTTCTTCATCAATTGTTTTCGCTGCATCCAGGGATTGTTGTGTCAGTTGCGTATTTTTTAATTCTAACGCGATCATTTTTGCGTTGTTGCCCATAGCCGACATAATGTCTTTTAGGCTATCTGCACTGGCCAGTGGACTTAGAGCAAGTAATGCTAAAAGTAGTAGAGATTTAAACATGAGCGTCTCCTTTGTTAAGTCCCAAATATGTTGGGAAAAATTAAATCTTAATTGTGTTTATCACATTTTCTTATAGGTTGATTTTTACACTAGCTCGAGAGTTACATATGTTAAAAACGGAATGTGTCCAGAGGAAACATTCACGACATGATGTAGATGCAACCCTATTTTTTACTCAGTTCAGTGTTAGCTCAACCAATAGGCATTATCTATGGTATATGATGCACAAAAGCAAGATTCTTTGGATTGAAGCTGGAAGAAGGCGAGTAATATCTTTTGGTTATGGTGCCTTTTTATTGGTCTCCTGCACTGCTCTGGGTGCTAAGTTCCTCACGACAACAAAACCGAGCGCATGGATATGGATCCATTTTGCATAAAGTGACACGGGAAGGAGACTTTATCTGTAGTTTGAGAGGCCCCCAGTGCATAAGCGAGGGGAATGTAGTGTTCTGGCGTCGGGTGGGCCAATGTAAAAAACTCACTATGGTCTCGATCAATAGATATTAATTTTTCAAATTTTTTTGCATTTAATAAATTCTCTACAAGGTGGTCAAACTCAATGGCCCACTCAAAAGGTTTTGCCTGCATGTTCCAGTCAATTTTATATAAATTGTGAACCAGATTACCGCTACCTAAAATCATAACTCCCAGTTTTCTAAGCTGTGCTAATTTTTGTCCAATTTGAAAATGCTCCTCAAGAGATAATCCTTTGGGAATGCTTAGCTGAATCACCGGGATATTAGCATTTGGATACATATGATAGAGGACAGCCCATGTTCCATGATCTAGCCCGTGTTGATTTGTAAAACGCAGATTGTGAATATCTAATGTTTTCAATTCTTCTATGAGTTCGTTATCCCATCCTTTTACCGGGTAGCGCAAGTCGTATAAATCTTTTGGAAAGCCAAAAAAATCGTAGATAATATGTTGCTCTTCAGACTGCTGGATAAGAGACGAAGAATCCAACCAGTGAGCGGAAATCACCAGGATTGCCTTCGGTTGAAAATCTTTTCCAAGTTTTTGCATGGCTTTGGTGAATTCATTTTGCTCGACAAGATTCATTGGGGAACCGTGACCAACAAAAAGGCTTGGCATAAGAGGAATTTTTTTAGAGACGTTTAGATTGTTCATAGTTCACCTCTTTTTAAAAATTTGTTGCCATTAGATCCTATTCTAGGAGGAAAATTTTATTCGTGTCTATGAATTTACATGAAGCCAGATCTGAGTATGCGAAAGTTCATGTGTCCTGACATGGGTACCTCCCGGTCATCGTGTCCGAGAGGTTTTTAATTTAAAAAAATCTGACGCCTGCGACGGGCGCCAGAACCCCATACAGGACGTTCACACGTGCGCATACTCAGATCTGGCTCAATACCCCATCAAAACGTATATAGTAAGTACACGACTACGTATTCAGTCACATTAGCTAGGTTTTGCCGCCTGAATTTTGAGAGTAATGGTTACATCATCACCTACAACAGGACCGGCTTCGACCATAGAGTTCCATTTTAATCCAAAATCTTTTCTATTTATTTTTGTATCTGCTTGAAAAACTGCTTTTAAATTTCCGTAGCCATCTTTAACCGTGCCAAGGAATTTAGCATTAAAGGTAACCGTTTTTTTAATTCCCTTTATGATTAGGTCGCCAGTCATTTTAAAGTTCGATTTGTTACCGGATATTTTTTTGCTGGTAAATGTCATAGTTGGGTACTGTGCCACTTCAAAAAAATCTTTACTTTTTAAATGCTCATCGCGCTTTTGATTACTGGTATCAATAGATTGAACGTTGATCACAGCGCTGACCTTTGATTTTTCGAAGTTTTTTTCGTCAAGAGTAATTTCACCGCTAAAGTCGATAAATTTCCCTTCAACAGAAGAAATTACTAAGTGGGGAACTTCGAACCCGACCGTAGAGTGAACGGGATCTATTTTGTATAGACCGCTGTCATCTGCAAAAGAAGCCAGAGAAAAAGTTAAAAAAGACAGAGTTATTATAGACTTGAAATGACGCATGTTTTCTCCTTTGGAAGATTGTGTTTATGTCACAGAGATAGTTTCGGTGAATTTTAAATGTACTGTTAGATAAGATTATTAGAATTTATAGTTCTAAAAAATAGAATTATATGGTAATCTCCGATCATGTTTGATGCAGCGGTGGATTTAAATCGTATACGGCTCTTTTTAGAAATTGTGCGGGTGGGTAATATCACGAAAACTGCTGAGTTATTGAACTTACAAAAATCAAAGGTGAGCCGAGATTTAGCTTTATTGGAGCAGGAGCTCGGAACGCAGCTCATTTATAGAACAACTCGACAATTTAGCCTCACCACTGAGGGGCAAAAATTTTATGACAAAGCCCATGCTAGTTTTGAAATATTAAATGAGGCTATTCAAGAGACCTCGGAGAGCTCAAAAACCATTGCTGGTCATATTGCCATAACTTGTCCAGAAGATATTGGACAAATTATGTTAATTCCTCTTCTCGAAGAGTTTTCTAAAATCTATCCGAAGATTACCTATAGTTTAGATTTTTCGATTGAAGTTATCGATTTGGTTGCCCATAAAATTGATTTAGCTATTCGCCTGGGCCATCTCAAAGATAGCTCATTAAAAATGAAAAAGGTAGGAGAACTCGAGTTTGGCTTGTATTGTTCTAAATCATTGTATGAGGCACTGCCAGAAATAATTCGTGTGGATCAGCTTAAAACCCTTCCAACGATATACTTTCAGAGAAGCACTAAAAAAGCCTATTGGAACTTAACGTGTCGGGGGCATCAGCAAAAAGTAGAAATTCAACCGGCGGTTAGAGTAAATAATTTTTTATCTGTGTATAGTTTTGTGCAAAAGGGAATGGGTATAGGATTGTTGCCAAAGTTTATTGTGAATAGCGATTTTTCTAAGGGTGGCATTGTACAAGTTCTTAAGGAATATCATTCAGGGGCTTCCGATATACAAATTATTTATGCACAACAAAAAGAATTGCCAACCAGAGTAAAGGTATTATCCGATTTTTTGGTAAAAAAAATGAAAGAAAAATTGTAATTAATCAGGTATGAATTTTTTCAGTAAACAAGACGGTATCCCTTTAAGAGAGTTCAAATTAGTAATTCGATGCCTTTATTGATCGTCAATGATATGTAGGCGCATAACTAGTTGCTTTAACAAAATAATTTGTTCAAAATAATTTGATGGGCGCGATAGTCTACGGGTTTTCATTTTTTATTGTTGAGTTGATATCTCTCAAATTGGGTGACTATCTTTTGCTTCCCATAATGACATCATTTATTATCTGTCTTGGATTATTTTCGATGAGTATGGGTATCATACTTGGCCAACGAAACTTTCAAGATGTGTTATGTCTCGAAAGATATCTCATTTTTGCTTTACTGAGCTCAGCCTTTATTATTCCACAAATTCCCGCCTTAAAATTGAATGCTCACTACGGGGCGCTCATTTATTTAGGATACGTTGTCACTTTGTTTATTTTAATATCCACATTATTTTCAATTCAATTGATTAAAAATGATTCAATTTTTTTGACACTCATTTGTGAATTATTAGGTGGTTTACTTGCAGTTTGTATATATCCATATTTACTCAAGTTATGTGGACCGATAATGATATTTCTGTTTTTAGCTTTTATAATTTCTATATACAGTTTGATTCGCATAAGAACAAAAATAAATTTTTTAATAAGTTTATTTTCTCTAACAATATTTATTTTTGGGATTATGAATATATCTTATTATTATGATATAGAGCCTTTTTTTAATCATCGAGGAGATTATTATCAAATACACAAGCAAAATGATCGATTAGCTTCGCAGTGGACGGCGCAAGGTTATTTCGAAATATTGCAATCCAGAGATACTTCGAATGGCGCAATTGTTGATTTTGACGCTGGTACTGCACGTACAAATTTAATTGATTTTGATGGCGATGTCAAAAAGGCACGAGCAAACATAGGGGCAAACTATTCTTTTCCATTTTGGGGGCCAGAAGTATTTTTACCGTATGAACTTAACCTTTTAAAAAATGGTACAAAATCTACTTTTATTATCGGTGGGCTTGGTGGCCAAGAAGCCATGGCTGCAAAAATTTTTGGTTTTAACTCAATAATTATTGCCGATGTGGCGAGACAGGCGTTCGATCTTGCAGCACAAATATTAGGGGGTCATTATATTGTAAATAGTCCGGAAATAATTTTTTATCCATTAGATGGTCGTTATGTAACAAGAGAATTCATAAAAAAGAAAATGCAATTCGATGTTTTGCAAATATACTCTGTTCATGCAAATACCATCAATTCTTACTCGTCAGGTCTTGAACTCACACCATTATTTACTAAAGAAGCACTAGAGAGTTATGTGCAGTTGCTTAAGCCAGATGGAATCATGGCTGTCACCCAGCTATCGCGCGGGAGGTTATGGCAGTGGTTCTGTAGTCTGCCTATGGCTAGAAGACAAAAATATAGAGAGAAGACAGTTATGGTCGAGCCCGTACCAGCAAATGAGCACATGATTACGCTATTATTTAAAAAAAATGGATTCAGCTCCGAAGAAATCAAACTTATTAAGACAAGAATGGATGGTGGTTATCGTAAAGTCACTTTTTCTCCAGATACAGAGTGGCCGAGAGAGCTGATCAATTTTTGCGATAAAAATCATGAAAAAGATGGTTCTTTTAAAATGCAAGCAACAGATTTTTATCCATTTTATAAAAATTTTTCTTCAAGCGAAGCGCTCAATTTGCAACGTCCAGATCACATTACTGATAGTATGGAGTTAAACAACTGGGGTGCGCGCTACCCATTTTCCAAATTATTTTATATTTTCTTTAGCCTTTTATTTATAATATCATTGTTAATAAAAAAACTAGCATCAGCTTCTTTAAATAAATCTAACTGCATTTCTTTGCGGGATAAGTTAGTTTCGTTTATTGCTGGTGTTAATTTTTTTATTCTACAAACTTTATCAATATACACTTTTTCTCATTTTTGGGGCGAACCTGATACTGTATTTATTGCTACTCTTTCCGGATTTTTGCTTGGCTCTATGATTTCAACACGAATTGCGAGAGCGCATTTGAAATACACTAAGTATTTCATTGGCCCTTTAGCGACACTTGTGCTTCTTTTTATTTGGTTGGTAATAGATGCTGATTTTTATTTTTCTTTATATTTTGATAACTATATATTTCGCATTGGAATTATTTTGCTCGGCAGTAGTCTCATTGCTAGCAGTAGCAGTATTATTTTTCCTCTCATTCTGCTGGAACCTAATAAAGACAAATCTCATGTGGTGGAGATTTGGTGGTTTTATGCCATAGGCACTTTGTTTTCCTATATTTTATTTAAAGAAGTAGGTTCGCACCATGGATACGATTGGCTCTTGCTCATGTTATTTGTTTTTTACTGGCTTACGCAGATGCTCTTTATTAGAGAGCAACCGCATTGATCTAGAGCTCATCTCCGGTTGGTGCTTTTGCTCTCGAAAGGAATTTCTTATCAGTAAGAGATTTCAGAAATAAGACAAGATCTTGTACTTCTGATTGGCTTAGGCCAAGCTGATTGAGTTCGGGTGATACAGAGTTCATTCGACTTGCAAAACGATCAGTATCAGCATCGATGGTAGATACAAAATTTTCATAAAATTCCGTGTAAAAGAAATTTTTTGGATTCTTTCTGTAGGTTTCGCAAAACAATACAGGTTGTGCATGTAGTAAAATGACATCTTCCAGAGTTTGCACGGAACCACTATGCGTCCACGGTCCAGTTAAAGCAACGTTACGTAGTGTCGGAGTCTTGAACTTATAATTGTCACCGGCTTTACCAGTGAGCAAGGCTAAGCCACGATCCTCTCCTTGTGGTTCTCCATTTTCTTGACCTTTTCCTAAACCAAGCTGAGGCGCCCCTAAAGAGTGAAATTGAAAATCTGTAAGGTGCGGACCAGAGTGGCATGTAATACATTGGGCCTTGCCTACAAAGAGTTTTGCTCCTCGTAATTGAGCACTTGTCAGCGCTTGATCATTGCCAAGCAAAAATTTATCAAAATTTGAATTATCAGCTAAAAAAGCAAAGTTTTCATATGCAGCGACGGCTCGAGCCACGTGGCCATAGTTTATTTGATCTAGATTTTTTACCTCTGGGTAGGCTTGTTGGAACATCTTTTTATATTTGGTAATACCACCGACTGTACCATTATTTTTACCAAGCAGACGAATAACTAAATTTTTCCAAGCTTCAAGGTTAGTGGAGGCATCGGCGATCTCGTTTTCGCCAGCGTCGCCTCGCATTTCATGGGCCGATGTCACTGGAAACATTGCTTGAGCGGCAGCAACAGTCGTTAGTTGCTGTGCGATTTCTTTTGCTTCAGGATTAATGCCATTGAGGTTTGCATCCGGAGTTTTTAATGCGCCTGTCTTGGCATCTTTTGCAATTCGTCCGTCCCACATAGTGGTGTGAAAACTATTAAATCCGAGATTAAAAGCGGGTGGTGCATTGCGTGGAATCAGATGCCCTGAGTTTTTTTGTCGATTTGGCCCAATATCTGTACCTCCGGTGCCAAGAGAAACGGGTAGTGCATCTCCAGTGCCGAAACGAGGGTGATGGCAAGTGGCGCAGGAGATGTTTTTGTTGCCAGATAATTGTTTTTCAAAAAACAAATGTCGACCAAGAGCCACAAGATCTGGAGATTCTTGTGACGATTTTTCTTTTTGAAGTGAGTAAACTCCGGCAGCAGTGAAGGATTTTCGGACCTGATCAGCATCAGGGTGAGCCAATGATATTTGGCTAAAGAAACACATGCTAGATAATAGGCCTATAAATTTTTTCATATTTTTTCCCCTTAAAAGAGCGGTAGAGTTATCAGTTGTCGTAAACAGTGGAGGTGGTAATGTAACGTTTTTTAATACCGAAACTCAGGTTTTAATCGATTTGGGAAGGAAGAAAAAGTGGAGAGTAGAGACTCCGATGCATTTGTAATTTATTCCACTTTAACACTATATGTTGAGGTAAAAAATTCTGTCTTAAGTTGCTATCAAGCTCAATAACCAAATTGAAAAGTTGAGTCAGAATCGGATGATTAACTTACTCTGCTTTCGAATACTTAAGAGCTCTTGAAGCGAGAGTGGCAAACATGGCTTTTACCCAAGGAGGGAGATTGGAAATTTCTCGGTCCACTACGTTGTAAGAGATTCTGACCAGTTGACAGTCTTCGGTGGCAATTACACACCAAGGTTTTGGCTTGCGCTCAAAATATGTGAGCTCACCAATAATTTGTCCATTTCCGATGCTCTCATCAACGGGTGTTCCATCGGAGAGGATGCGTTTTAAACGACCAAATTTTACGAGATACACTGCTGATTCATGGGCACCAGCAGGAAAAAGTATTTCTTTGGCTCTTAAGTGTACTTCTTGAATGCCCTTTCCCCATAAGAAATCATTCCATGGCATCTTTTCATCAACTGCTTTACTCAGGTTAGTTGAAAGGGTTTCGGATACAAAGGGACAGTTGATAATATGAACATGATCTTGATCTCTGAATTCAGGTGAAATATCGCCAAAATTTTCACAAAAAATGAAAGATTTAGTCTTTGCTGCATCTTCGAATAGTTTCATAGTTTGATGTTTAATTGGAATGCTTCGAGAGTCAGAAAGGATAAGGTCAAAGTTTTGGTTTAACATCTTAGCCGAGATATCAGTTGGACTTTGCACTATCACAGACTTCTGGGAGGGTAATTTTTCACTAATCTGCGATCTAGCGCAGTCGACAAATAGATCACTTTTAGAAATCAGTAATATTCCTGACACAAATGCTCCTTAAACGTACCACTCACTCTAATTTTAAAACCGTATCTTCTAAAAATCTAATTTTTTTCTCTTGCTTATCACTTTGAAATAAAAAATGACCCAAATGAGATGGATGCCAAATCTTAGACAGCCGTAAGTTTCACATTGGGTCGCTTAAATAAATTTTATTTATATTGTATATTCATCGCACTAGGCTTTACGATCAAATTAAAATAAAAAGACAAGGGGGTAATGAGCGGATATTTTTCAATGTTTAGCGGGTACATAATTACCAGACTAAGTTGCTATAGCGACTTAAAAGCAAACTCCACTTTAGTAATCTACGAAGCCATTTAGGTCATTCAACCCCCTGCTTCCGAAGGCATAGCGAACATCAAGAAAAAGGAATTTCCTATACAACTTAGCAAAAGTAATAAGCTGCTCTATTGGCCTAGGAGTATCCAGTATTTGATGTTGTGCAGACATTTGTTTATGTATCAAGCATGTGGGTAAATTGATATCTACATTTTTGTCAAAATCCACAGTCTCCAAGAAAATTTCAGTTTGAATAATTGGCCAATGCGACGGACAATTGCTATTACTATGAAGTCTAAAATCTTATTAATACTTAGTGTTTTGTTGTTGGTTAGTCTTGGTCTAAATCATTTGGGCTTACTTTTTTGGGGTTGGAGTTTTGTATTTATCGTGCTTTTAGGTATAGCCTTTTATGATATTACTCAAAAAAAACGTACGATTCTCCGCAATTTTCCAGTTCTTGGGCACTTTCGCTTTTTGCTCGAAATGGTTCGTCCGGAAATTCAACAATACTTTATTGAGTCCGATATTAGCGGTCAGCCTATCTCGCGCATTTATCGTTCTGTAGTTTATCAAAAGGCTAAAAACGAGCTGGAAACCGTGCCCTTTGGAAGCGAACTTGATCTTTATGCAGACGATTACAAGTGGGTCAATCATAGTGCCTTTCCTTTGCATATAGATAAAGATACAGAGTTTCGTATCAAAATTGGTAATGCAGCCTGCAGTAAGCCTTATCATGCTTCTTTGTTAAATATCTCTGCAATGAGTTACGGCGCGCTAAGTACCGCAGCTGTTACGTCCCTGGGGAATGGGGCTAAGATGGGTGGTTTTTATCATAATACTGGTGAGGGGGGATTAAGCCCTTATCATTTAAAAACCGGAGCGGATTTAGTATGGCAACTAGGTACGGGTTATTTTGGTGCGCGCGATAGCAAAGGCAATTTTGATAGTGAGCTGTTTAAAAATAAAGTCGCCGAGCATGAACAAATAAAAATGATCGAGATTAAAATTTCTCAAGGTGCAAAGCCCGGCCATGGTGGGATGTTGCCAGCGGAAAAGGTCAATGAGGAGATTGCAAAAATTCGTCATGTACCAGTGGGTAAGACGGTGCTTTCTCCACCTGGACATTCAGCGTTTAGTAATCCATTGGGTCTATGTGAATTTATTCAAAAACTGCGCGAGCTGAGTGGTGGCTTGCCTGTTGGCTTTAAACTCTGTATTGGTCGGCGAGAAGAGTTTATCGAAATCTGTCAGGCCATGAAACAAACACAAATATATCCTGATTTTATCACCATTGATGGTGGTGAGGGTGGCACGGGTGCGGCCCCCTTTGATTTTATCAATTTTGTTGGTAGTCCTTTAAAAGATGCATTGTATTTTGTGGACAATATCTTGAAGCAATTTGATGTTCGTCAGAACATAAAAATCATAGCTAGTGGTAAAGTATTTACCGGTTTTAATCTTTTTGAAAAACTCGCCATGGGAGCGGATCTTTGTAATTCCGCGCGGGGAATGATGTTGGCTTTGGGATGTATTCAGAGCTACCGCTGTAATAGCAATATGTGCCCAACGGGCATTGCCACCAATAATCCATCGTTGGTTTCTGGTATCAACATTGCTGATAAATCAGTGCGCGTTTTTAACTATCACACAAGAACCATGGAATCATTGGTGGAACTCTTGGGAGCGGCGGGACTAACAAAACCAGAAGATGTTCAGGCCAAGCATATATCTTGTCGTTATCAGGGACGGGCAGTTACTCTTGAGGAGTTATTTCACAACCCCGGCTAATTTAAAGCTCTGCCGATCCCATTTTTGAGGGAAGGTTAACGGTTTGTTTGGTAACACAGGTGTGATATGTATCGTGCTGTTGTTACCATAGTTTACACTCCTTACAATTTTACAATTGTTAATAACATCTGTGGTATTGTGTTAAAATTTTTAGTATTGGTAGCAACGAATACACACTAAGTGAGGTAGTTATTATGTTAGTTGCGGGATTAATTTTAGCATGCCATTTAACAAATATGAGCAGTAATGATTATAAAATTCACCTTGAAACCACCTCATCACAATCAGCCGACATGACACTTACATATCAATTTTATCAGGCGATTTTTGAATATAATTACCAATTGATTGAAACCGCGGGCAAGCTTACAGGTAAAGATGATCGTGGAGATGTTCTTACAGTTAAAATTTTAAAGCAAAACGAAGACGGAACATATAATCTTGAAATTAAGTCTGTAGAGGAGGGGGAAAAATCTTTCCTCTGTAAACAAGAAAATAAATAATTTTTTAAAACAGCAATGATCTAGGAAGCGTGTTAAGCTTACAAAATGAAAACAATTAATTTTGAAGCTGAATATCTTAACCTCTTTCAGCTCTTTGGTAGGTCTTTTCATCAGGACGACTTTGATCTCAATATCTCCAAATAAACTGGGCTTTCCACATAAAAAACAGACACACCCCCAATGACAAAATGAGAACAGAACTATCTTCTGTTTTATCCGAAGACATTAGGGCAACTATCCACAAAATTTTTTCGCCTGATTCATTGGTGATGAAAAACTTAAAAACATCGGGAGGGAGTCATGAAGTTCATTCGCATGAGTGAGATTGACTATCAGGAGCCACCCTTCACCGAAATCTTGAAAAATGATTCGGACCATAGGCACACAGGTTGTGCTTCTATCGGAATTTTAAACTGTCTTCATTTATTAGGTCTATTGAGGGATAAAAAACGAAGTGAAGTTCTTTTGGATTTAAAATCATTGCTTCAAGAAGACCCCAAAAATCTTATTGTCAGTCCTGACAACTTTAAATCTTTTTTCATGACAACTGACCTTTTTGACGATGTGAAGTCGGTCCTATTTTTCACGAAGGACTTAATTCTTCGTGAATTTCTTGAAGTTTTATCAGTGGGAAAAATTGCCTTCGTCATTGTCGCTGTTCCGAACTCTGATCTTCCCCAGAAAAACTGGACACAAAGGGTTTAAGAGGCTATGCATCAAAACGAAGGAGAAACGATATGCATAGGACCTATACGGAAGAGTTTAAAAAGGAAGCTGTGGCACTAGCAAAAGAGATCGGTATGTCACAGGCTGCACGCCAACTGGGTATTAATGACTCCAATATCCACGGCTGGAGAGCGAAATTTGAGGGACGTACTCCACAAAGCGGTAAACAGCAAACTCGTCTTACAGAAGACGAACAGAAAGAGCTAAAAGCCTTACGTAAAGAAGTGGCAGAGCTTAAAAAAGTAAACTTTATTTTAAAGCAAGCGGCTGCTTTTTTTTCACAAGACCAAATCAAATAAAATTTGAGATGATTAAAATGCTCCACCAATCTCATTTTATTGATGTTAGTACATCCTGTCGTATTTTAAACGTCAGTCGTAGTGGCTATTATGACTGGTTTCATAGGGAACCGTCCCAACAGCTATTACGTAGAGATACTCTAACTACAAAAATACGTCTGATTCATTCAAATAGTAGAAGCACTTACGGCTCCCCTCGGGTCCATAAAGTTCTATTAAGAGAAGGAACCAAATGCAGCGAAAACACAGTCGCTAAAATAATGTCGTTGAACAAAATTTCAGCAAAGTTAAAAAAACGATACCATGTTGTCACAACACACTCCTCCCACGCATTATCTGTTGCTGGTCGTTTATACCAGACGACGCAAACCGAAGTCGCTCGACCAGAGCAAGTATGGGTAGGAGACATTACTTACATAAAAACTAAAGAGGGATTTATGTACTTATCCACAGTTATGGATCTCTACACACGTAAAATTGTAGGTTGGTCATTACAAAACCACATGAAAGTAGATCTTGTTATAGATGCATTTAAACAAGCCTGGGGTCGACGACTGACACCGGCACCCCAATTGATTTACCATTCCGATCGTGGGAGCCAATACGCAAGCTGTGACTTCAAAGAGTATTTAAATAAAAATAACATTACCCCTAGTATGAGTAGACGGGGCAATTGCTACGACAATGCCACGATGGAAAGTTTTTTCCATACATTAAAAACAGAGCTTGTTTACAGAACAACGTTTTTTACGCAAGCACAAGCCCATAGAGAAATATTTGAGTACATAGAAATTTGGTACAATAGACAACGACTTCATTCTTCGCTTGGCTATTTGTCACCACTGGAGTATGAACAACAACACATCGCCTCTTAATTCAAGAGCTGTCCGTTAATTCTGGGGAAGATCAGTACAACCGAGTAGCCATAAACGGAGCGCAGTTTGTCTATGACACTAAAGAACTCGTGCCCTTTGAGGGAGAAATCCAAGAGCAATTGATTGCATACACTAAGAAGGCACTCGACGCCGTGGGCTTAAAGAACGGTCCCGCGCACAATGAAGTGATGATGACCGAAAAGGGGCCGATGCTCGTTGAAATCAACGCTCGCATGGGCGGCTCCGCAGCTCCGATTCTGAACCGGGAATGTGTTGGGCGTGGTCAACTCGACATCATGATGGACGTGTTACTCGAACCCAGTAAATTTCTAAGCTACCACCATGAGCCTTACAAAATTCAGAAGCACGGTCTCGCGGTCTACTTCATTTCCAGTGATGACAAGCACACGGTGAATGCGGACGCGGCTGAGAAGATCAAAGCACTTCCTTCCTGCTACAGTCTTCGACTTGCTTCTCCAGGAACAAAGCTCGCAAAAACGGTAGATATGTTTACCATGCCGGGAATGATCGAACTCGTAAGTGAAGACAAGAATCAACTCTGGAAGGACTACGAGTTTATTCGGGCGCAGGAGGAATCGGGGCATCTCTACGTGTTAGCTGGGAAGCCTTGACGTACTCGCGCTTCAGAAACTTGATCAAAGATAGAATAATTTACCCCCAATAAATGGGAGAGAATGCTGGCGGTCGGCGTTCTTGGCCGACCGCCTCGAACATTTTCCAATGAAGCGAATCTTATTTGTGGACCGGTATCAGCATTGGGCGGCCCCACTTGGACGATTGTGAGTCCTTGAGAAGCTGAAGCTGCGCCACGCGCACGGTTTGCACGAGGCGGGGCAACTGCCCGACGGCGGCTGCGGCTAAGACGACGACGAGAGCGGCTTCGATGAGTCGGTTAAGCATGATGGTCTCCTTTTGTAGTGGCTTGCTGACGTTGGATAATTGAACGGACGATAGAGTGATCCCAGGATTTCGCCTTGCGGGGCTTCACCTTGTGGTTGTTCAAGTGGGCGGCGATTTCCGTAAGGCTTTTTCCTTCAGACCTGAGCCGCATCACGAGCCGGACGGTCTGTTGTTCTTTCGGAACTTCTACGAGCTTGCCGTGAATGATGCAGTGGTGGACCGAACCAACCAATAAGCAACGGCCCCAACCCCATGTAATTATTGAACTTCCATTTCTGGCAAAAGTCCATTCGAGGGATAGAATAGCCGAACTCTATAGAGCTGGCAACTCGCTTAGGGAAATCGAGCGTCAGCTCAATATCCCAAAATCAACTACGCTCTCGGTGTTAAAAAACGATGGAATTGAAATTAGATCCCACCGTGATCGCCAATCCTTCTTGAAAGCTTCACCCATTGGTATGAGAGCTGGGACCATCCCTTACGGATATTGCTACCTTGATGGCAAGCTCGTAGTTGATCCTCACGAATACAAAAACGTCCTAAAAATACTTCAGCAATTTAAAAAAGGAATGAGTTATAGATCCATCGCACGTGGATTCAATTGTACAAAGATTAGAACCAGAATGGGCAAAATATGGACCCATGAAATTATAAAACGAATATGTGATCGTGAACTAAATAAAAAAAGGAGAAAATAAAATGATCCCAAACAAACTTATTGAGTCAGCCGTTATAATCGCTTGTATGGCCGCAGCGTCGGGCCACATACCTCATCTCGTAAAAGCCATTCATGTGGCTCAATACAAACTTTTAAAGGAATCACAAAGCAGTAATTGGGGAAAACCGCTCCTTCTACCTTTTAAAAAATAAACTTATTTTGTTACAAGATAGAAAGCAACGCTCATAACCCAATACAATCTTTTTTTGTAAATAGCCTATTTGCAAAGTATCCAGTTAATAGCTGTAAAAGGCTGATCGGAATAAATATTACCAAGACTTGAGTCTGAGTTGATCCATACCGTGCGATTATATGTTTTTTGTGACTCTTCAACATTTACAAATTGTTTTTTAAGAATTTTGCAAAAGCCTTCGCCCGGTGAATTATAATTGTAAGAATTATTTCCGTGAGGAATAATTGGCAGATATTCATCAGCAACAAAAACTTTTGGATCTTGAATGTAGACAGAACCATCATAGTTATTAGAAATCTTTGAATAAGAAATTTGGCTCGGCACATTCTGACAAACTTGCGCAGCACTCGCACACATCGAAAATAAACCTATTACTCCACATATAAAAAATTTCATGTTTCCCCCTATTTTTGTTTAATTAAATTTAATCTGTGATGAAATTGAACACTTATACTCAAGCCTATTAATTGGCAGAGGCGTTGGTGCGCTAGCGCAATCGTTATTGAAGCACTTTGTACCTCTGACAGAGACATATTTTAGTCTTCCTGAATCTTCGAAATTCAGTTCAACATAATAAGGCTGCTCTCCACTGAAAATCGATGGATCAAACATCCAAAGACTTGCATTCCAAACGGGCGCATCTGCAAATTCAGAGCGTTTATGAAGCTTGATCTCGTCACCCATTAGTAGTTGGGTAGATACGATAGATTGATCTCCCATTTGGAGTTTAAATGTGTACTCCCTGTCTTTTACGGAAAAATCAATGCTACAGCTTTCATGGCTATTCCAATATACGTCTGTTGTCGGTGAAATTTTTCCTAGATTTGGATTTTGTTCGAGTAAATGTTTGTAATCAAAACCGTATTTCGGCTTATATCCATTTTGTAGGGAGGTTGAAAATGAGTTTGCAATTTCACTGAGAGACATCGTTTTTACATTGTACTGGGTTTCAAAAACAATGGCTGGTGGGCTATCAAATTCATTTTCACCGAGCAGTTGTTCCCAATCTCCTGCTTTCATATTTTGATAATTAGAGAAAATTTGAGCTACCGTTTGCCTAATGATTGTATAGTCATTAGGGGTCAAATCAGATGGCGATCCAAGAGGAATATTCGATGCCTCTGAGCAAGTTTCTTTCTCTGGATATCTAGTATTAGTTATCAAGCACGCGTGCTTATATGAATCAAAACGTAGTAGTTTGGCTCCCATTAGAAGTTCGTGAATTAATAACTTCGCTTGATCTTCAACTGCCATGGAATCAAAAATATTGGAATCAACCCAAATTGAATCAAAATCTTGTAACGCAACTTGATCTGTCGGAACAGTTGAGCCAATTTTTGAATTTGGTAAACCTTTAAGCGGCCCCGGAACAAAATACCAAGCTTTGCTTAAAAACAATCCCCTAAAAACATAGCCAACTTCATTTTGATCAACAGTATCCATCATCGACTTTACAAATTTTTTGAACGCCTCAAGTTCTGCTGGTTTTTTAATATAGGATTCTAATGGTTTTCCTTGGTACGTGTTGCCTCCACCGCTATCACCAGTACCATCTGCTGTTTTATTGTCATGATTGGACGACTGTGAGCAGGCTGTAACAGTAAAAATAATCAAAAATATTGAAGCGAAAGATTTTAGAGTATGCATATGCCTCCGTTGTACTGCTCTTTTTTAATCAAAACATTGACATTGGTAAAGATTAAAGTAGTCATTTAGTCACTTAATAAATGACTAGAAGTCAATTTTGGTGGATAAAACATGAATATTTACGATTACGAGGACTATAGAGCCTATCTTAGCAATTGGATCGCTGCCCAGCCCAATAATGGTCGCGGAATTTTAAAAAAATGGGCATCTGAATGTTCGGTCCATTCAACTCTTCTAAGTCAGATTATGGCAAAGAAAAAAGATATGAGTTTAGAAGTTGCGGAAAAAATCTCTCAATCCATTGGGCTCAGCGACGCTGAGTTTGATTATTTTTCCCTGCTCGTTTTGTATTCAAGAGCTGGAACTGCTTCTTTAAGAAATCAGCTCAAACGAAAGATCAAGCAAGAGCAAGAGCATTCAATAAATATCGGTAGTCGCCTCAAAGTTACTGGCAGTATGAGCGATGAAGCAAAAGCTATTTTTTATTCCTCGTGGCTTTATTCAGGAATAAGAAATTTAACAGCCATAGAGAAATTCAAAGACGTGGAGTCTATCTCTGAAAAAATTGGGATGAGCAGAAAAACTGTGCAAGAGATTATTCGTTTTTTATTGGAAGTAGGCCTTTGCACACAAGATGGTGGCAAATTGAATGTTGGGGCTCAGCGTACTCATGTTAATGCCGAGTCTCCGTTTGTAGTACAGCATCATCAAAATTGGAGAGTTCAGGGTTTCAATAAGATGGTTCAGCGAAGAAAAGAAGATTTATTTTTTACATTCCCGATGTCACTATCAAATAAGGATGCCGACAAGATTCGTAAACTATTGCCTCAGTTTGTCGAATCAATTCATAAAATTGTAGGACCATCTGAGTCTGAAACTATTCGATGCCTTAACTTTGATTTTTTTGAGTATTAAAAATCCTGACTACTGGCTTGGGTTAGGCAAAAATTACATATCCTCAGTATGTAAAATGATACCCGATGCCCCTGCTTCAAATTTAATATCGTTTTTGTTTCTAAATATCATCGGTTTATTGATATATGACCCAACCGGCCTAATCCGATCCATGTGGTATACTCAACATGTGATCAAGAAGGAGGCAAAATGGGTAGAAAGATCCATAAGACAGAGGAGATCATCCAACACCCACGAACACATGAGTTAAACGTTGGTAATGGTATGAGTAAGGAAGAGTCAGCACGTAAGATTGGTATGACTTTACAGACTTTAAATAGCTGGAAAAGAGAATACGGTGGCTTACGAGTCGATCAAGCTAAACGGTTAAAGTGATCTTCCCCAGAATTAACGGACAGCACTTGAATTAAGAGGCGATGTGTTGTTGTTCATACTCCAGTGGTGACAAATAGCCAAGCGAAGAATGAAGTCGTTGTCTATTGTACCAAATTTCTATGTACTCAAATATTTCTCTATGGGCTTGTGCTTGCGTAAAAAACGTTGTTCTGTAAACAAGCTCTGTTTTTAATGTATGGAAAAAACTTTCCATCGTGGCATTGTCGTAGCAATTGCCCCGTCTACTCATACTAGGGGTAATGTTATTTTTATTTAAATACTCTTTGAAGTCACAGCTTGCGTATTGGCTCCCACGATCGGAATGGTAAATCAATTGGGGTGCCGGTGTCAGTCGTCGACCCCAGGCTTGTTTAAATGCATCTATAACAAGATCTACTTTCATGTGGTTTTGTAATGACCAACCTACAATTTTACGTGTGTAGAGATCCATAACTGTGGATAAGTACATAAATCCCTCTTTAGTTTTTATGTAAGTAATGTCTCCTACCCATACTTGCTCTGGTCGAGCGACTTCGGTTTGCGTCGTCTGGTATAAACGACCAGCAACAGATAATGCGTGGGAGGAGTGTGTTGTGACAACATGGTATCGTTTTTTTAACTTTGCTGAAATTTTGTTCAACGACATTATTTTAGCGACTGTGTTTTCGCTGCATTTGGTTCCTTCTCTTAATAGAACTTTATGGACCCGAGGGGAGCCGTAAGTGCTTCTACTATTTGAATGAATCAGACGTATTTTTGTAGTTAGAGTATCTCTACGTAATAGCTGTTGGGACGGTTCCCTATGAAACCAGTCATAATAGCCACTACGACTGACGTTTAAAATACGACAGGATGTACTAACATCAATAAAATGAGATTGGTGGAGCATTTTAATCATCTCAAATTTTATTTGATTTGGTCTTGTGAAAAAAAAGCAGCCGCTTGCTTTAAAATAAAGTTTACTTTTTTAAGCTCTGCCACTTCTTTACGTAAGGCTTTTAGCTCTTTCTGTTCGTCTTCTGTAAGACGAGTTTGCTGTTTACCGCTTTGTGGAGTACGTCCCTCAAATTTCGCTCTCCAGCCGTGGATATTGGAGTCATTAATACCCAGTTGGCGTGCAGCCTGTGACATACCGATCTCTTTTGCTAGTGCCACAGCTTCCTTTTTAAACTCTTCCGTATAGGTCCTATGCATATCGTTTCTCCTTCGTTTTGATGCATAGCCTCTTAAACCCTTTGTGTCCAGTTTTTCTGGGGAAGATCACTTCGATGTCTGCGCCCCTCTTTACGAAGCCGGATGCTCTTTACGTGAGATCGAAGAGAAAACTGGCTTCGCAAAATCCTCGATTCGCGAGGCGCTGAACCGCCGCGGGCTGCCGCTTAGAAATGCCTCGAAAGCCAAAGCATCTAAAACCAAGCAACCAGTGAGAATGCGCTCACCGATCCTCCCCTACGGCTTCGCCTGGCTTGAAGGCAAGCTCGTCAAGGACCCCCGCGAATACAAAACCGTCCTAAAGGTCATCGGCCTCTGGCAGGCAGGGAAGAGCCTAACCGCCATCGCCTGCGCTTTAAACGACCAACGCGTTCCCACGCGAAATGGCAAGAAATGGTTTCACAGCTCCATCGGAGCGATCGTCAAACGCTATCAGGAAGAAAAACAACAATCCGAAGGAGATCCTAATGGGACTTAATAAACTAGTGGAGGCAGCTCTAATCATCGTCCTGATCGCCGCAGCGGCAGGGCAGCTCCCGCGCCTTGTCCAAACGGTCAGAGTCGCGCAGCTTCAGCTCATCAAGGACTCGCAGTCGTCCAAGTGGGGCCAGGCGTTATTGCTTCGAGAAAAACCTTCCGCTACGCGCCTTTCAGGATCTCCTTCCAGAGATCGCTGAATGCCTGCCTAACGGAGGGGTTCGAGGCGGAATGCAATTTCAGCCCAGCCCGCTCTTTTATCGGCGACGCTTGAACCGCAGGCACCTCGCCTCCTCTCTCGCGTTTCCAACCGCCTTCAAGAGAAATTCGAATCGCGGTCAGGATAGCGCCCCAGATTCCGAACAACCCCAAAAAAATCGCGATCAACATAACAATCTCTCCTCAGGAAAATGGCGGGGGCCGATACCCCCGCATGTGACTTCACTTTTTCTTCGCGATACTGCCGTCCACGGGATTGAAATAAATCTCGACATCGTTGCCTTCTTTGTCGGTGCCGTAGATTTCATAGCAAGTGCCTGGTTGCTTGAACTTTCTGATCTTGTAGCCCTCATCCGTGACCTTCTTCTTGAAGGCCTCCTCGCTCATCCACTTGGATTTGGGCTCTTCCGTGCAGCTCTTTTTGGCGAACGCCGGGGCACTCAGCAAAAGCGGCAGGGCGGCTAGCATGGTTACGATTCTCATAAAACACTCCTTGGTTGATTAGGGCACCGTGCCCTTTCACCAAAGATGCTTCCGACGGCTCGATTTGGCCATGGGGCATAAGCCTTAAGCCATTGTTTTTACTAGTTATTGGGCATTTGCCCCATAGCCAAAACCCTGAGCCAGCCCCATCATTGAGACATCTAAAGGGAGGCACTATGAATAAATCAAAGGTTTACGATCTACCCACCAGGCTCTTTCACTGGCTTTTTGCCGGCCTGTTCGTCGCGGCCTATGCGATCGCACAGCTCACCGATGACGAATCGCCCTGGTTTTCCCAGCACATGCTGTTGGGATTGATTCTATTCGTCACAACCCTGCTTCGCTTCGTTTGGGGGATCGTTGGATCTCGCTATGCCCGCTTTTCATCGTTCCTGCTGAACCCCTTGCGGCTGATGGAGTACTTCCGCGAAATCTTAAGCACCAAAGGGCGAACCTACTTCGCGCACAATCCAGCCTCGGCCTGGGCCGCGGTCGCGATGATTGGCCTCGCGCTCGGGCTTGGCGCTACCGGCTATCTCATGGCTACGGGTCAAAAGGAGGCCTTTGAAGATATCCATGAGCTCATGGCGGACGCATTTGCCTTTGTCGTGGTGGCGCACGTGGCAGGCATTGTTCTGCACAGCCTTCGTCACCGGGACGGGATCGCCCTCAGTATGGTTCATGGCAAGAAAGACAACGAAGAGGGGGCGTTACCGATCGCAAGTTCCCACCGATTCGTTGCTATGGGAATGGCGGGAATCATTGGCTTATTTGCCTTTCACGTCTATAAGAACTACGATGCCGCCCAGGCAACGACCAGTGTCTTTGGTGTGAAACTCCAACTTGGAGAGAATGAGTCCGCGGAACATCAGGGAAACGCGAAGGATGGCCCCGAACACGAAGACGACGACGACTAGAAAGGCGCCCGCATGAACAACCGAGAACGCTGGGTCATCATCACGATCCTCCTGGGAACCGCCGTCTTCGTTGGGACGGACCTTATCACCGACTCCAGCGAGGGCGCCCGTTGGTGGCACTTGGCTGCTGAAGGATTTGTGGCTCTAGCAGCTCTCGCCGGCGTTGTCTTCCTTCTTCGAGGCTCATTCGCACTGAAGCGATCCTTGGCGGCTGAAGTTCTCAAGTCGAGCAGTCTCCAAGCAGAGGCCGAACAGTGGAGAAAACAAGCCCGAGTCCACATTGAAGGCCTCTCTCAAGAAATCGAGCGGCAGCTGACATCCTGGAAACTGACAATCTCCGAGAAAGAAGTCGCCTTTCTTCTCCTGAAAGGATTGAGCCTTAAGGAAATCGCGGAGATCCGAAAGACATCAGAAAAGACCGCACGAGCGCAATCCACCGCCATCTACGAGAAGTCTGGTCTGTCCGGCCGCTCGGAGCTCGCGGCATTTTTCCTGGAAGATCTTCTGGGTCCTAGCGAGGCCAGGATCGATCTTAAAAAAGAGAATCTTTGAGCGATCTTGCAACCTGGAAACTAAATAATAATTGTTTATTTTAATGCTCCCTTGAATTCCTTTTTCCGCACTCGCGAACACCAATATGCGATCCCCACCCAAATCAGGGTTCGAAGCGGCATCGCAATCAAGGTTCGGACTTCATGCCGTCCGCCGAAAGCCACAAAAATCAAAAACGCCGCCAAAACCAGAAAAGAAAGCGCCGCCACCACAGCAGAAACGCGGAACGACCACTTCGCATTCCTGAATAATGCCACTCCTACCGTCACCAACGCAAAGCCCGTCAGAAAATTGAACCATAGAACAAATGGCACAAAGGCTCCGGCTTCTTGCCTGGCAACTCCATCAAAAAACAAAACGGAACCGCCCTCTCTAAGAGTCATAAAGCCAAATAAAACGATGAAACCCGGTATCAGATATTTAATCATTGCGAATTTTTTCCGTTTAATCCGGGGGCCGTCGGCATATCCCAGCGATGAAACGCAAATTGTGCAGTAAGCCCGTCGAACGTCGGAGTGATAGAACCAAGCCGGTTTGTCTCATGGCAAGCGATACATCTGTTTGTGATCTGATGCATTTTTACCAGAACCTGAGGCACAGTCGCGCCCTTTTTGATTTCGGAGGAAAGGTCATCAAATGCCTTGTGAGTGCCCATTCCCAGTTCTTTAAAATCCAATGGCAACTTCGCCATCAATATCGGACTGGTGTCTACGGCCATCGCCATTCCTGCCGAAGCAGCGGCCTCAGCGGCCTTGCTCATATCACCATCGCTCAAAGCCCCTAGCATGCCGTTAATTGCTTTAAGCATTGTGCGCATTTCACCTAGAACAAGATCTTTCTCGACCGGAGACAAATTCACGGATCTTCTTTGATCGGTACTTACTGAAGTCGTTCCCCTTACGAAAAAAAACGCGAATACCCCAATTGTTAAAACCCAAAGCGCCAAAGAAACTAGGCCCAATCTATTTTTCATGCTCGCTCCCCTGCATTCTGTTTCTTGACCGACTTTGAATTGAAATTGGTTTCTTCCATATAGATCCTTTCTCAACCATTCCTGTGCTTGAAGAGAGCAACCCCATACAGAACCATAGCCAGCGTCATGCTCACGGCTCCAAGAAGAACAAAAATCGGGGAGCTACCAAGCACGACTTCACCAAGGATTCCAACGGGCATCAGAATGCCGCCCAGGCTCAGCCACGACACAATCCTTGTCCCGCGAGCGCATACTGGCAGCTGATACAGCAAGAATCCAATTACGACATTCAGAAACCCGAAAAGTGTTCCATGAACATGGGCCAAGCGAGTTTCGAAGTGCTTCCCGATCCCGTACTGCGCGGCCCATTCTGCAGCATTCGGGGCGAAGTCTCGCAAGTAAACGAGAACGAATCCGAGAAACATGAATACCCCCATCGTCCATAGGCCTACGATGAGATTCTTCATTCCGATCTGCTTGCTCTCTTTGGAGCAGGAAGCAATTACTAAGTCCGCGCTCATAAAGACCTCACTTTATCAACATCAGCCTGGAATCTTCGCTCGCCTCAACTTCATGCACTTCCTTAGGAGGGATCGCGAAGTAATCACCCGCGCGCAGCAATTCTTTTTTGTCTCCCATTGAAAAGACAACGGCTCCGCTGTGGACATGGAGAAAGGCAGAGGTCGGCGTCGAATGCTTCTCTAGCTTTTGGCCTTTCATCAGACCAATTCCCATAACTTTGAATGAGCCACTGAAAAGAGACGCCACCGACTTATCTTCCTTTTTCAACTGAACCGAATCCGAAATCGAACCCTTCATCTTGTTCCCCATCTCTCCAAACGCAGGCCCGCTTAAGGAACCAATCGCGAGTGGTAATAAATATTTTACTGCTTTCATTTTGACTCCTATGCTCAGCGTCCATTATTATACGTATGTATAATAAAAATCAACTGATTTTATACGATCGTATAGTTATATAAAGTGGTGAAAAATGGCTAGAAAATCCAATAATTTAGACAAGAAAATGATCGAGGCTGGTATCAAACTCCTGAAGAAGCATGGAGCGTCAAACCTCTCGGTGAGAGACGTGGCCAACGAGGCTGGCGCGAACCTGGGAATGTTTGCCTATCATTTTGGGACGAAGGAAAAATTCATCCTTCGGGCGCTAAATGAGATCTATCTTGGATTTCTTGCCGATCTTGGAAAGGCTCATGACGAAACCGGTGATCTCAACGATGTCCTTTTTCAAATCGCCACTTTTTCGCGCGACCATCGCGAGATTTTGACAGCGATTCTATCGGACGTTCTATCGAATGATCGCGTGGTGACATCTTTCCTTCGCAAAAATTTTTCGAAACACTTTGTCCTTTTGAGAAGCGCGCTAAATGTTCACATACGGAAGCGAAGCCTCTCGCTCTCGAATCCTCACCACGCTGTTCGATTTCTGCTCGGAGCTGTTGGAATTCCTAATATCTTGCTTGAAGTAAACAACCGTGGCGCCCGGAAGAAAGAACCCGCAGATACAGATGCTGAACTTAGAATGAGAATCAAAGCCGCGATCCTGGGGCTCGAGGCGACTTTCTGCACGGAAACGCCATAGCTACCATTCCCTTTGGGTTCGACTCCCTCCGTCTCGTTAACGGAGCAACAACAGACGCACAAGCAGAAACCGCCGCCAGCTCCTTCTAATTTGGAGCTGACGGACAAACTGCGGACGTAAATGCGTCTGATAAAATGGTGGAGGTATTTTTTTGCCGCTAACCCCTTGATTTTATTGAAGCCGAGCCTCGTTGGGCTTCATATTAATATTAAATCCTGGAAAAGCCCTTAGGTCAAAGTCCACATTATCGAGGGGGAAATGTGGGGTTTGGCCATTTTAGCTAGGGCTTTCAGTCAAAAGCGACATTTTTCCAAAGAAATGTTACTTTTCACACCAGCCCCATTTGTTGTGAAATATCACATTTCTATTGAAAAATGTGATATTTCA
>JACKAL010000003.1:247500-374997 GCA_020635085.1 Pseudobdellovibrionaceae bacterium | reverse complement strand
TCGAGGAGCCTATGGCCCGCTGACTGAAATCAAAAAGTGGTGCACTATTAATAGAGAGAAGTGCTGGCACAGCTCCAGAACCCTGAATATCACGACTCGAAACTTGTGCGCCAATGCCGTCATTATAATTGATATCGATTGTATCCACATAGGCGCCGGTAGCGACAGGAGCAAATTCAATAACAATTGTACACGAAGCTGTCGGCGCAAGACTGAGTCCGCAGGTACCACCAGTTCCTGGATAAAGCCCACCAAGAAACGTAAATGGCGCCGCCAAACCGCTACCGGCCATCGCCGTGGTTGTGGCGCCTCCAATATTGGTCACAGTAAATACATATGTAAGTGTAGCGCTATTGGCGATAGTACCAAAATCATAAATAGGGGAGTCCGAAATCGATAGTAAACCTGGAGGAATCCCCTGCCCAGTTACATCGCGGAATGCAGATTGGTTTACTGCGCCATCATAATAGTTTAATTGAATGGTATCTGTGTCAGTAGTTAGGGTAGTTGGCGAGTAAGAAACAACGATAGCACAATTAGCACCTGCTGCTAATGTGGCACCGCATGTACCACCCGTTCCAGGATAAGCACCACCGGTAAAAGTAAATGGTGCAACCAAACCAGTTCCGGTAATCGTTGTGGCATCGATACCGCCGGTATTGGTAACAGTGAATGTGTAATTCACTGTTGTGCCGATTACCGCAGCTCCAAAATCGTACGTAGGGCCATCGCTAATAGAGAGAACCGCTGGTGCAACACCTGTTCCTTGCACGGGACGACTGGAAACTACGTTATTAGCACCATCATTGTAGTTCATGTCTATACTTGATGTCGTTAAAGCAGTGGCTGTAGGAGTAAAGGAAACAACTAATGTACAAGATGCTCCCGCAATGATCGTTGTCGTACATGTTCCGCCCGTTCCAGGGAAAGCACCACCAACAAAAGCAAAAGGCGCACTTAAGCCTGTCACATTCACACTGGTTGCAGAAACACTACCTGAATTGGTGACTGTAAACGTATGTGACACAGTCGCACCAATCGCTAGATTGCCATAATCGTAAGTCGGCCCATCAGAAATAGATAAATTCGCTGGAGGAAGAGCATTACCTTGCACGTCGCGCGATGAGGTCACCGCCGCCAAACCATTATTATAGGTAATATCCATAGTTTGTGTAAGAACCCCTGTTCCCACTGGTGAATACTGCACCACTACAGAACAACTCGAGCCGGCATTTAAAACGGGTGTACATGTACCACCAGCACCAGGATAAACACCACCGGCAAAAGCAAACGGTGCCGCGAGTCCTGAACCACTCATTACCGTTGCCGCAACACCACCCGTGTTGGTCAACGTAAACGAATGTGAATTAATAGAACCTACAGCAACAGTACCGTAATCATATAAAGGCGCATCACTAATTTGAATGGATGCTGGCATCACTGCATTAGCAGTTAAATCGCGATCTGTTGACGCCATAAGAACGCCGTTATTATAAACTATATTAATTGTATCCGTTAACACACCTGGAGCTGTTGGCGTAAAGCTAACATCCACAGTACAACTTGCTCCCACACCAACAGTTGCGGTACATGTGCCAAGTGTTCCAGGAAACGTTCCCCCGGTAAATGTATAAGGTGCTGCAAGACCACCGATAAAAATACCTGTTGCCGGTAAGCCACCCGTATTGGTCACTGTGAATACATGTGACGGTGATGGCGCTTGACCAACGATGACCGTACCAAAGCTGTATATCGGCGCGTCGGAGATTTCAAGAACTGCCGGAAGCACCCCATCCCCTTGCACGTCGCGCTGAGCATGTTGCGAGTTGATTCCATCAAAGTATAGAAGATCAATCGTATCGGTGAGTGTTCCCACATTTGCTGGAGTAAAACTGACCACGATCGTACACGATCCTCCTCCGGTAATTTCTAAATTACAAGTTCCACCATCTCCAGGATAGACACCACCTTTTAAACCAAAATGAGTGGCTAAACCTATTTCACTTACATTAACGGCACGCGCCTCTCCCGAATTGGTCACCGTAAATGTATAATCCAATGATGTTCCGATAGGTGTGGGACCAAAATCATAAGTTGGCCCGTCAGAAATCGCAAGAGATGCCGGCAAACCGCCTTTACCAGTTACCGACAAAGTGGATTGTTTGGTTCCGGAAACTTTATCACTAAAACTTAAAATATACTCGCCGGTAAATATGGTGTTCGTATCTGGAGAGAAACGCAGTACAATTGTACAAAAATCACCTTCATTTAATTCTGTCGCACACGTACCACCAGTACCTGGATAAACTCCACCCTTAAATAAAAATCTCTGTCCAGAGACAGTCATGTCTGCAATTTCTCTGGCAAGTGTTTTACCAGAGTTAATCACGTATAAAGTTTTATCGTAATAACCACCCGTAGCTGCCACCAAAAAGTCATAACTTTCAATTTGATCAGTCACATTAGAACTTGTAGAAAAAATAAGATGTGCTTCCGATTGTGCTGTGGGCTCTTGCACGTTAGCGACGCAAGAAGATAAAGCAATGCCCAACGCAATGGCCTTAAGAAAGCGCATCAACAACAAGACGAATGAGTTGTAAATGTCCTTTACATCTCGCAACAAGCTAATATCCTCTCCACGTTTAATTCTAGAGTGATTTTCTACTGTTACAAATCTCTCAACACGTTCTTAAGAAAATCACATCTTAGGTGGTGTGGGTTTTCCCACGGGACTTACGTTTTATATATCGACAGACATTTGACAGGAGTTAAAAATTTTCTATATTTAAAACACTTCTTGTTCTACTTTGAGATGCAAATTTCTTTTTTAAAGACTGCTCTCAAGTTGAGACAACTATATTTTTAATACGTAAATCTAGGACTACTGATCAGACTTTCTGATAGTTAATGCATATTTGAAGATCTCTTTAACTTAGAACGTTTCCTCAATTTGATCAGCGTACGTGCTCAAATCAATATAAGCATTCGGATAGCGCTATTTTTTGTAGCTATAGTGTCGAACTTTTTACTACCCGACTAGCCAGAAGACTTTATCCAGACTCGACTAAGTTATTATCCCGACTCGACAATTATCCAAAAAGCCTTCGTTTTAAACACCACACGACTGGACTCGACCTTGCTACTGAATTGCAGGAAAAAAGTCGGATCTAGCCAGACTGGACTCGCGGCAAGTCTGTAACCACCGAAAGTACAGGTGCAAGTGCAATCAAAAAACAAAAGGGGGAACGCATGAGCATGAGAATTTCTACAAACGTACCATCAATTACAGCTCGCCGAGCATTAGAGGGTAACCAAAAAATTATGGATCGCAGTATGAGTCAACTCTCTACTGGTAGTCGTATTACAAAAGCTGCTGATGATGCTGCAGGGCTTTCGATCTCTGAAGGATTAAAATCGCAGATTCGTAGCTTTCAACAGGCTGCTCGTAACACAAACGATGGTGTTTCTTTACTGCAAGTAGCAGAGGGTGGTCTCGGGGAGATTAGTAACATATTTACTCGTATGCGCGAGCTTGGCGTTCAAGCCGCTACGGATACTCTAGGTGAAAACGAACGTAAATTTATCAATCAAGAATTAACCCAATTAAAGGATGAAGTGGATCGTATTGCTAATTCAACAAAATACGGATCAAAATTTCTTCTCAATGGTGAAGGTGGAACTTTTGACTTCCAAGTGGGTATTGTTGGTGACAATGATAACGTTATTTCCTTTGATGCATCCAACTCCCATGCAACTACAGATAATTTGGGTATAGAAGGTATCGATTTTACTACCAAAGAAGGTGCGCAAGGCGCTCTAGATATGCTCGATGACGCGCAAAAAACAGTAAATGGCTTCCGCGCCAATATTGGCTCTTTGCAAAACCGTTTAGCGTCAACTTCTGCAAACTTAGGTACACAGATCGAGAATATCTCCATCGCCAACTCTCGTATTCGTGACGCTGATATTGCGGAAAGTACCGCTGAATACACGAAGAGCAATATTCTTATGAACGCAACAACAAATGTATTAGCCCAAGCAAACGAAGTTCCACGACAAGCACTCCGTTTACTAAGCTAGTACGATAACAGGCTACGGTAGGCTGTGTTCTTATCTCTGGTAAGACACAGCATCTTCTGCATGACATTGCCACCCAACATCTATGTATTTGCAGCATTGCCAGGAGATAAGAGTACAGCCTACCTGAAAGTTAATATAAAAAATAATGGGCACTTGCAACCCTTCTGCTAGGGGTGGGCCCTAGCAGTTTCTTAGTGGTCCACACAATAGAAACAACATGTTGCAAGTTAAAAGAAAAAAGACATTTTTTCTAAACGCTGATGATTCTGATTGGTTAGTTGATAGGATTCCAATAGGTGTTTGTTTTGTATAGACTGCGATTGCTCCAGATCAGCAAATGTACGAGCCACCCGCAAAAAACTGAGATAACGCCGCCACGAAGCAAATTCTGGAAAATAATCCCGATCACTTTTATTGACTAATTGCTGTAAGAGATCGGATTCAGATAAAAATTCATTACATCCGTTATTTCGTTGATCAGCAAAATCTTGTGCCGCTTGGATCTGTATCCCAACCTCTTCCATACTCACCATCTTCTCACTTTTTTGACGCCACTCATGGGTCAACGAAAACAAGGTAAATCGATCCAGCAAGGGACCGGATAATTTATCTATATATTTCCTGAGCTCAATACTACTACAACGGCAACGATTGTTTTGTTCTGGCACAAAAGCACCACAACGACATAAATTTGTAGCTCCAATTAAAAGAAAGTGCGCATCATACGTATGATGCTTGGTATTTTTACTAATTGTAATTGTTTTTTTCTCCGTCGGCTCACGCAATGCCGCTTGGATTTCCTGGTGAAATTCTAAAAGTTCATCCAATACCAATACGCCGTGATGGGCTTTCACAATCGCCCCTGGAGCAGCTAAATTTCCACCCCCCAACATTGAGGACACAGAAATAGAATGATGTGGTACCATCTCTGGTCGCCAGGTTCTGGTTTCGCCAAAGAGACGACCATTGCGACGAATATCCCATTTTTGCTCTTCACTTGGTTGACGTAAGAAGGTTTTAATATTTTCAGCAAGTGTTGTTTTTCCAGAACCAGAAGGTCCCGCCATCAACAAGGAATGCTCCCCCACAGTTGTAAGCGCAAGTAGACGGGCTACCGACTCTGGTACAGTATTCACTTTTGGCATGGGCCGCACCCAAGATACGTTAGAGAAAGATTCCCGCCATTGGAGTTCCTCTTTGAGGGCACTCAAACTACAATACGTACCGATAGGAGGTATCTGTGCATCCGGGCTATGCCCGGTTAGGAGAGTGTTTTTCATTTTAGGCAGTAATTCGATATCTTTTGGTACATAGACCTCCCCTGCTAAGGATAACTCACCATAAATAAAGTATGGACCTCCCTCAGGAAAAGATTTTTGCCCTGTTAAGTGAAGAATCGCGAGAGCAATAGCCAACTCTAAGCCATTACTGGATTTACGCACATCAAGAGGACGAATATTCACCACCACCCTCTGTGCTTTGGGAAATTGAAATCCTTGACTGGCAATGGCCGACTGAATTCGCGTGGAACTCTCTTGCAAACCGCGATCTGGTAAACCCAGGATCTCAATCTTTGGCAGTCCTCTTTGTAAAAGAACTTCCACTTCGACAACGCTTAAACCAAATGGACCACGCACAAAAGAATGCAAAATCATATCTTTTGGATAATGCAAAGAAAGAGCAAAAATAAACTCTGTTTTACAAAAAAAAGAAAACCTTTTGCCTAAATCTCGCCGTCACGATCCGCAGGCTCGGAAACCCCAGATAAAGGATGATGGGTGTCGAGAGTGTCGCGCATTTTACTTGTACTCACCGACGTATAAATCTGTGTTGTTTGAATACTCGAATGCCCAAGAAGTTTTTGGATAGAACGCAAATCTGCTCCCGCCTCAAGCAGTACAGTGGCACATCCATGACGAAATTTATGCGGATTCACTGTGGAAGAAAAACCAGCTTTCTTCGACCACGCATCCAACCAACGCCATATATCGACTCGACTGGGGCGGTGTCCGCGGTCATTAACCAAAATAGATGGGGTTGTGTCTTTCACCAAATGAGGGCGCACATGCTGTAAATACACCTTTAAATCATTTAATAACTGCTGAGTTAAAGGAATAATGCGCTCTTTATCACCTTTACCGGTAACTTTGAGCCATCCTTCGCTGGGATAGAGATCCTTCACATCCATTTGAATCAATTCCGATACACGACAACCCAAGCCAAATAATAATAACAGAGTAATATGATTGCGTGCCGTTTTATAAACATCTTCGACAGCACAAGCGCCATAAAGCCTATTAAAATCATCAACCGTTAATGCCTCTGGTATATTTACCGACACTCGAGGCGGACGTAAATGAGTTAAATCTGGAATTTTATCCCCATGCTCAGCACAATAACGAAAATAGGTACGCACGCTACTAATCACACGAGCCTGCGATCGTGTAGAAAGTTTCTTTTTCTCTAGAAAATGATACAGATCTTGGAGATTTTTATTTTTGGCATGAAACTCTTCGAATAGCTCTAAGTCGCGGCGATACGCTTGCACAGTATTGAGCGATCGTCCCCGCACATGCTGAAGGTCATCAAAAAATTCAACCCAGTATGGCAATCCCATAATAAGGATTGTTACACAGAAGAATAGAAAAACCAACTCTGAAAAAATACGAGCACAGTTAAAGGCGCATCTAAAAAATGGGCATTTGTCACAGAGTAAAACCACCGGAATTTTCATTGATCTTTTAAGATTTTGCTTATTATGCAAGCAATGCAACTGAACCCATCGTTATGGGGACATCTCACCACAACCAAACAAATGAACTCTAAATAAAAAAGATCGGAAGCGCAAACTTCCGATCTTTCATTGTGTCCTATTTTTTTCGATAGAAGAATTATCTACTTTTTAATTAGAAATTCACCGTCTGATGACATTGGTTGCCATTGACACTCACTACTGTCATGCTTCCACGCAATCTATTTTGTATCTGTTGTTGATTTGCATAGTTATCAACAGATCCGCGATTAAAAATAGCTTCTACAATTATATTTGATGAATTGCGAAAGCGTAATTTTAAATTAGAAAACGAAGATCTATTACTGCTTGATGCCTCTGTACTCGTCCACTGACCACCCTGCACAGTTTCCACAGTGTAATCACCAGTAGGAATTGGACAAGGAATTAATGGCTCTGTATAAACAGGTTTTTTATGCTTATGCTTTTTCTTATGCTTGTGTTTAGTGGATGTACATTCGTGTGGTTCTTGGTATGTGTTATTAGAATACTCGTGATATTTTTCGCCAAGGCATTCATAACCACATGGTAAAAAATAACTGTCATTAAGTGATTTATCTGAATATCCAGATGCATTTGCAGAATAACCAAATCCAATATCTACTGAATAATCATTTGAGCTGACCGTGCGATGATTGGCGGTAGAAACTCCATAATAACGACCATCACTCATGCGCACAGTTCCCACAGCTTCCACGACACCATTATAAATTACAGGCACTTGATTGAGCTGTAGACCAGCCGAGTTCTTAGCAAAAAAACCAAGCTTCATAACCATGTTTTGATTATTGCCATAATTGGTTTGCCCGGTTGCGCTGGCAACAAATACACCTGAAGCATATTGATGTCCGACCTCACAACTCGAACCCACCGTACAATTAACAGACGAAGGATTCGCCGTGGTCTTTGATCCTCCACCACCCTTTTTTCCACAGGCTAAAGAGCCGGCCATGGTTAAGGCGATAGAAGCTCCTGCGACTGCATTTGCAAAATTTTTGAACGTTAACATATAAATCTCCTTCGTTTAGACTCGCTTGCCACTAGAGCGAAGAACGTGCCAAAAACTCATTTTGTAACCTACTGAATAAATTGATTATTTTTTTGCCATCTGTAAAAAGTACGTTGATTGTCACTCTTCTTTTCGACAGCGTGCCAAAATAAGTCTCTTGTGCTGCAAATAAAGCGAAGTGTAAATGAAGCGAAGAATATTTATTCAAGAATTTTACACACTGAGGAGTGTACTTAGAATAATCCCTCTAAAGAGTCGTTGCAGCGGAGATAGCATTGGTTTTTGCTACATCAGGTTTGGGCTGAGATGATTTCACTTCTGTGCCGGGGTAGTAGTGGGCTAATATAATACGAAAAGATTTTCCTGAATTCGCCATCTCGCGTGCACCCCACTGGCACATCCCCACTCCGTGACCAAAACCGCGCCCAGAAAAGACCCAGCCCGTCGCACTACGCGTGATCTGAAATAACGTACTCTTTACTTTATCGTAACCCAGTAGACGTCGTAAATCCTCCCCTCGAATACGCTTAAATATACCTTTTGAAAAAAGAAGATCCACAAACTCTACGCGCTGACTCTGCAGTTGATTTCTGACAATAATATCCTGTAATTCCACGCCGGCAGGAAGAAAATAAGCGGTATTGATTTTTCTTTGTAAATAGGTTTGCGACCATGCACTTTTCCAATTACTGCGCCTCTTGCCACAGGCTCGGTCTTGGACACTGGCTGTTTCCCGTCGGCCCTCCCCCCAGATAGCTGTCGCGGATTCAGTTCCCCCACCACAATCCGAATGAAAGTAGGCTTTAATAATATCATTCTGCGTATTACCTAGGTACATTCCCTCCGTAGTCGATAATGCTTCGATAACCTTAGGTAACACCGATGCACTTGCACCATAACGATCCAAACGAAAAACCTGATCCAACACAGAAGGGCGAATATCATAATACATATGGTGAGATGTTTTTATTTTCCAAAGTGCGTATGTGCGCGAAGCGATACTTTGCGCTTTTAAGGCTTCCAAGGGCCAACTGACTGGCATTTCATGAGGCACAACACCTTGAAGATAGCGATTGAGAGTCATTACACCAAGAAACAATAACCCACTCGGGGTCTCTACTATCTCCACCGGAAAATCAATTCTATTTTTTTGCCACTTAAAATTTGTACTACGTAAACGGAGCTTCTGCCCGGTCAAATAAAAGTGTTCTTGTTTACCATGTGCCGCAATTGTTACTTGCCATTGATTTTGATGCCTATGAATTTTTAAAGTACTTTTACCATTATTTAACGAAATATTCTCTTTATGTGGTGATTGGATTTGAATAGGGTACTGAGAATAAAGCTCTATACTCTTGATTTTTTCATCTAATAAAACACGAATTGTCTGATCACACCAAGCATAAGGACTCAAGAGAAGACTAATAAAGATAGTACTCAGCGCTGGCATCATTACTGCCCACAGCTTTCTGGGAAAACATCTATTGCGTAGTGAAGGCATCACTTAATAGTGTGCCCGTCGTAAGAAGACGAAGCATCTGGAAAGCCCTCGACCCTGGTCGGAAGGCTAGGAGCACTACTATTTTTTTACCAAGAACCCGCCTATGAGGTGCTTATATGCGTTCTAAAACGGATTGTAAATGCGACCAGCAGGGCTTCTTGAGATGCGCATCCTGCAACAGGGATTGCAAGCCATAAGTCAAAATGACCTGTGAAGAGTCGTGAACCGACCATATTCCCATTTCTGTTTTGGCCGCATGATCCGCTAATACCACATTGATAGCTTCTGAAAAAGAAGTTGGTATTTCTTTAACAATCGCAATACGAAAACGGCCAGAAGGTATCTTCATTGCAGCAATCATTTTTTGCAATAATTCGTTTTCTGCAAATTGCAATTCTCCGGAGGCGGCAACACAGTAAAAACAAATTTGCGGATGAGACGTCTGTAAAATAATATGATCTAAACCAAGACCTTCATTTAAATAAGTAAAATAATCGCTCGTTTTCATAATGCTGCCTCGTAATCTGCGCTAGGTTATTTTTACCCTTTGCATACGTCCAGAGCTTACACGCAGTCTCAAAAAAAATATTTTTTCTACCGATGATAATCTTGTGCGTTAAAGCGCGCCATAGCTTTTACAAAAGGAATTTTATGCCACTTAAAGATGATTGGACTCACCTACAAGAAGAGCAAACCCTATTAGATATGGTCCAAGCCGAAACCACCTGTTGCCTATGTACTACCCCATTAGCCGCAACCTACCAAGTGGATTATCAAACATTAAAAATAAATGAAACATTATATTGTGAAAACTGTGATTTAACTCTAAAAAATGCCACCCATACCCTACATTAGGATTTGGTTGGGTTTACCTCGTCTAAATAATAGCGCCAAATTGAGGTACACTCTAAAAGCCTGTTCCGATTAGAACTCGGCTTTTAAAATAAAGTTAGGTGTTAGATGCCATAAATTATCATCTACACTGACTGTCTGAGTGGGCACACTCACTTCAGCGTGATTCACTGACATACTGATCCAATGAGCATCGATTTTACCACCAATAGATAATGCTGGAATAATTTCTTTGAGCATAGAAAATGTCAGGTGAATACCATAGGCTGAATCTACCTTAAACTCATCGTTTGCCAAAACAGGATAGATGAGTAATGCCGATACGTCGTAATTCCACGCTTTGGAATACATGGTTTCTAAGGCCGCTCCCGCCGCTAAAAACGTCGTACTACTGTTATACACCCTGTAAGCCGCAGGTCCACCGACCCTCTTCACAAATGGAAGATCGTGAACCTCTAGTCCACCTTTAATTCCAATGCGGTAGTTTGTACTTTCCCAAGAAGTGGGAAAGTAGGAACCCGTCAAACGAAATTCCGTCCAATTAAAATCTTCGTTTTGCATTTGATAGGTGCCATTGTTAGCTGTCGTCTTACCTGCACGATTCACGTACATACCGTCGATTTTCCATTGATCATTCCAACGGTACTCCACCCCCAACTCAAAAGCCGGAAAAACAAATCCGCTAAATGTACCAAGATCATTACCTTGACTCAACTTTTCTGTAATCGAATAATAACTCCCGCCAAGTCCGCCCCAAACAAATACTTTTCCCGTGGCCCAAGATTTCCACTCTCCACGATCGTTCACCACCTGACCTTGATCTGCAGATTTATCGTACTCCGCTAAAAAATCATCGACATTAACATTCTCTTCATCTTTTTTATATTTAAAACTATCTTCGATAAATTCAAATGTATCTGCAGTACCCTCTTGAGGTACATCAAAACTAAATTTATATGGAACCCATTTGCCATTTTTAAAAACTTCCAACGGAATTTCAACGGCAGTTGTTGGTAAATACAAATCAAAAGAGAAATATCCTGTCTCGCTGGCAATTACTGGAAATTGAACTCGGTGTTTTTTGGGAAGACGGGCCCAACGAATATTGGTAGACGAAAATATCATTTTAACTTTGTTATCACGCACGCGGATCTGCGTTCCTGGTGTTGCTGTACCAGAAAACCGCAAAACACGACGATTCTCGCGGGTGAGCTTTTCGGAAACCACCTCTGGTTGGTTCCAGTCAATATTTTGTGCTAAAACCGGTGTGGTCAGAATACACATCACTAAAAAACTCATCAGCCGCACTAACATGTCGTACTCCCTAGGTGATTTGCTTGCTTATTGATATTTTTCACGATGTTACGACGATGATCAAGTGTAAATGCGTATAGAGAATTTTCGGAGATTGGTCATTATATAAGAATAACCTGCTTTTTAAATAACAACTTTAGACCTTCAACTCGCCTATAGTCTGGATAAATAGAATATAACAGCAGTCATTGTGATGGTATTAGTATAAATATGAGCCTCGGTTGAGAGAGAGCCAAAGACAAGGGGCCCGAACATTCATGAACAGGCCCGTAAGATTTTGCTATAGACTCTAAGAGCTTCCTGAACAGGCTCTAAATACTCATAAGAGCCGAGCCGGCAACAATTAAAGAGCAAAAAACAATTAATAGTGCTGTTTCTGGTAGTGGCATCATACGTTCCTCCTTTAGAACAACTTACTCTTTTTGCGTCTAAGCAAATTAGAGACCAACATCATTAAAGATCTCATTTCTTTAATAATGAAGTTGACGCTGATAAGAAGCCATAGAAGCTCTATTTCACACTATTAATGAGCACAAATTGTCCCTTTCCGGTGACAATATACATTTTCAGCCCTCTTTTCAGATTCTTTTCAGACTCTTTATGACGCCGAGTGGTCTTTTCAAATGCGTCATTCACAGAATTTCCCATCGATAGAGGAAAGAACTCTATATCTCTAAACAAGACATTTAGACCCAAAATAAATTGATAAAAGTATCATTTAGAGGCGATAAATCACTTTGTTCGCTAATTTATTGTGCACTTATAGCAACCATCTTAAAATAATAATGCAGACGTAATAAGATGGGGGACGTATGAATCGCAATAAAATTATTTATATATTATTACTTCTTTTTTCTTTTTCCGGTATTTTAATTTCATTTCAAAATTGTGGTCAAAAAAAGTTTGTCCTCGCAGACGATAAAATCGCATCGTTTGGCGATCCGGTCACTACAACTTTTGTGACCACGCAAATGAATGTACCGGTTAGTTTTATTGCTAATCATACTATCGATTACAAAAACATTACCCTAACAATCGACACATCCACACCAGAGAATGGCTCATTTGCTGTTGAAGATTTAGCTACAATCAAAATCAAGTACTCGCCTGCTTTTGGATTTCGTGGCCGACAGGAGGCCGTGGCTACAATAAGAGACAGCTATGGCGACCAGCAAACTCTAAAAATTATTGTCGATGTTGGTGCCACCCTCAGCACGATTCAACCGTCTTTAGCTGTGCGTGGAATGGGATGTATTCAGTGTCACTCCAATGTAGCCTCTAACATCGTCACTGATTTTGGCTCGCAAGGTAATGGGCAAGGCTTTGATTACACCTTTGGAGTTTCGCCAAAAGGCAATCATTGGGCTGGTGGCTCTCCTTACGGAGATCATGGGCAAAGCTTTAATACCCTCAACATGGGTGCCAATACTTCGGTTTTTGTTCCACAGAATGAGGCTGTACCAACTGTTGTTCACAATGCAACTGGCTTTAATACCTTAGCTGAGTATATTCGCGATCAATTTTCTAAATCTGCAAATGCGGGAACAAAAGTAACTCCGGTTGTAGAAAAATCCAAAATCTATATTGGAGCACCAGAAGTAAACACCATTCTTAATGCCTTTCATTTTACTTCGTCCCAACGCCATCGCTACTTCAGAGAAACAAATACCGCAGTTGCACTCTCTGGGTTAAAAGACGAAGGCACATTTTTTAGAAATGACGGCCCTCTTTCCTGCGAAGGAGACTTAGCTCTGCGTGGCCCACTTTATCTTGATAATCTTTCCCTACAATCAAAAACAGGTTGTCGCATCTATGTTATGGGATCCGTTTTTATTTATGGTCCGATCAATTATCTCAACAAAGATGGAAACTATAATTTACAAATTACCAGCTCAAAAGCGATTGCTATGGGACTTGGGGCGGCAAAAAAGAATGGTTCCTACTGCGAATCGACCTCACGCTGGGCACAAAACTCAAATGCGGCTGACTACGCTGCTGGATCGTCACTTAAAACCCGTTTCACTGATATTTGGACAACGCCTTACTCTTTTATTCGCAGTAGCCAAGACCCTAAAGCCTATGGACAAAGTGTTGTCGATGATGCCGCACTTATTGAAGCTAAAGCGGGACCTTTATACGATGCCGCCTGCCGTAGTGAGGGACGAGAAGTCTCTTTCGAAAGGCTTCTTCTTAATGCACCCATCATACATGGTCGCTATACCGGTGATTTCAAAGGCACCCTCATTGGAGAATATGTTTTAATGAGTCTTGGCGGTCTTTTTCATTTCGAGTTTGATCCGATTTTTAGCGAGGTAACCGTACTTCCATTTATTGAAAGCACAAACTATCTCGACGTAGAATAAGGGAGAAACCGATAGCAATCCTTTACAGGTTTGCTTTATAGGCTCATAAAGATATCCAGTTTAAGTCTACATTTTTGCTCTCCGGCATCGGAGAGCCTTTGATCTTTTGCCAATCCTTCTTCGCGTTTTTGCAAATTAATACATGCCGCTCTTAATGAATGCACCAAATGCTCCTTACTGGTATTCATATCCGACATCGTGTACTCAAGAGCATAAGTAAACTCCCTATCTCGCTTCATATCTTCTTCAAAAAGAGAGTAGCCATTCAGAAGCAGTTTAAAAAAATGTACTTGTTCTTCGTGAGTCTTAGAGAAAAATAAAGCCGCATGTACCAAATCATGGAGCAAAAATTCAAATGCATCCCGCCTTCCATCCACCAAGGCTCCGCTGAACAAAGATTCTCGACTAAGAGTCACAATACGATGACCGCTCGCCTGTAACTTTAACATTTCATAAGGTGGTACCGCTTTTTCTGTTAAAAAAAGATTTACCTCATTACGACTCCATCGCTGCAGCAGTGTACTGACTTCGCCCGGCAATTTTTTAAAAGCATAGCGCTGAAAATATTCCCCAGGATTTTGTATTGCCAACTTACGAAATAAAGGGCGATCACTGCATATGCTGGTGGCTAAAGAATGACTAATAAAAGTGGATTGAAAAGTCGCCGCAGAATGCTTCATATACCACTGTCCAGGACGCCTTTTTTCCATAATCTCCATCAGTACACACACAACAAGATCGGCAGCATGTAACTGCTGATGATCAAATCCATCCAAATACGGTTGTATACGTATCTGTAAGTCCCTGGCTTCATCTATCAGGTCTTTTTCAGGAACAAGGTAAAATTTAAAACGACTCTGAAACATATTTTTTTCAAAAAACTAACATGGACAATACTGCTGTCAAAAAATTGGTAACCAACATTTTTACAAGTTTTTACGATTTTACATAGTACTTTTTAAAAGTGGAAACTGCTTATAACACAAAGCTATAAATATATCTTTGATAATAAGCGTTATCCAATTAGGAGAAGTTGTTTCTTACGAATTTGAAACGCGATTAACACTATCTCTACAGCCTAAACGTAGAACAAACTACGATTTCATTTTTTGAAATGGGCTTTAGATTATGGAGAAAATTATATGAAGTCTATGAGTCCAGCAACTCTTTTGTTGTTATTCTTAGTGCTACTTACAAATAATGCCCTCGCCCTCCGCTTTGATAAAGCTTGCGATAGCGGAGATGCCATAGTTATCGGTGCTGTAGGTGATGTTTTATTACATGGCCCATTGCAAAAACAAGGGTACAAGAGTGGTTTTGCGTCCCTGTGGAAGGGCCTTCTACCTCTAATGGAAGATCCCGACATTATGTATGCAAACCTCGAAGGTCCTGCCGCTAAAGGCACAAGTAAGTCAGGTAAAGCGGTCAAAGACCCAGGTTTGGTTTTTGATGGCAGCGTTTACTCGGGGTATCCACTGTTTAACTATAACCCAGTGATTGTGCGTGACCTTAAGAATAGTGGCGTCGACATTGTATCTACTGCCAATAATCATGCCATGGATCGTACGGCTACGGGTGTACGCAAAACGATTGAGGCGCTTGACGAATACGGACTCCCTTACATTGGAACGCGTAAATCTAAAAACCAAGACTTCTTCACTGTAATGGAAAACAAAAATTGGAAAATTGGCTGGATTGCCTGTGCTTTTGATACCAATGGAATTCCCGACAAAGAAGATTTAGTTTTAGATTGTTTTGATGGTCGTGTCAGCCAGTTGATTCATTCTTTAAAAAAATCTGTCGATGCTGTCATCGTGACTCCACATTGGGGTGTTGAGTATCAGACATCTCCCAATGCTCAACAAAAAAAATATGCTCGTCAATGGATCGAAGATGGAGCGCAAGCGGTGATCGGCTCCCATCCTCATGTTCCACAACCTTGGGAAAAATACACCACCAAAGATGGACGCGAGGGTCTTATCCTTTATTCCTTGGGAAATTTTGTGAGCAACCAAACCTCCACCGCAAAACAAAGTAGCTTACTACTTTACGTTGGGCTCAGTAAAAATAAGGGAAAAACATGGGTCAACGGCGTTCGCTATATTCCATTATACATGAGTCGATCTGGTCACTATGAAGCCATCGCTTCAAATTTTGTGAAAACACCAGACGCTTCTGAGAAAGCTTCTCTTAAGTTTATTAAAAACATGTATGGCGATGAAAGAATCGTAAAGTCTGACGAAAAAATTATCACCAATGCCGAATGTTTTTAAAAAAAATTTTAACTGTTAAAAAATGCACAACTAAAAGAGGGAAATTCGTTACGAATTTCCCTCTTTATTTTCCTGTACATTTTCTTTTATTAGCGCGCGTGCTTACTAACACACGCGGTAAGCACGTCCTTTTTTAATTAAAAACCGCTGACTAAAGTAACTTGGCGCTCATAGCCGATTTTACAGCGGCCTCTGCATCCACAACACCACGGCCAAATTGGTTATCCGTGTTGGGTGAAAGTGCATGGCATGTGTTTTTAATAACATCGCGTACTTGTGCTGGCGACAAAGAAGCATTTGCTGAGCGCACAAGTGCTGCCACACCGGCAACATGCGGGCTTGCCATCGATGTTCCTGCCATAGCCGCATAATCAGAGGCTACTACACCCATTTCGACCTTAGTGGACACTGTTTTTGCAGCAAGCGCTTGACCAGGAGCTTGTTCAATCATGAGAACGGGAATATTGACTGGAGTTTGCAATCCTCCGGTAATGAGACCCGGTTCATTATTAAAGATAAGTACACCTTTTGCTTTTGCCTTGATCGCATTATCTACTTTTTCTGCAAAGGCAATCTCTCCCCGCTGTATCAGGGCAATTTTTCCAGTTAAATCTTTACCGGTAAAATCGTCGACCTTACCCAAGCCAACAAAGATAATTTCCCCAGTAATTGTATTTAGCGTTGCTTGAGAATTTTGGAATACTGTATTCGTAAGCTCCTCGACACCACTACCCAAATCTACGGAAACCAAACCTTCACGCCCTGTACCTTGAGGTACAGAAGAAAACACATTTACTCCCGGCGCCATAACATCTAACTCAGGCCCCCATTGCGAAAAGGGTGCTTTAGTTAAATCTGGGTTTAATGCCCCAACAGCAAGAACCGTATCAATCGCTGCAGGATAAGAAATTGTCGCTGTCCCATCATTTCCTGCTGCAGCAACGACAACCACTCCTGCTTTTTCAGCTGCGGCATAGGCCTTTTGTGCTGCCGAAGAAAGAAATGGCCCACCAAGGGAAAGATTCATAACATCTACTTTTTCTTTAATTCCCCACTCTATACCCTGTACTATTCCTGTCGTACTACAACCCGCTGGAACACATACTTTTGCCATCAGCAAGTGTGCATCCGGAGCAACGCCGAGAAGACCTGAGCCTGCACCATCAGCAAGCACCGTTCCCGATGTGTGAGTGCCGTGCCCAACATCGTCAAAAAAATCTGTTCCACCGACGAAGTTTTCACCTTTTTCAAGACGTCCTACAAGGTCTGGATGGGCTGAGTCCACCCCAGTATCAAGAACAAGCACACGAACCCCTGTGCCACGAGTTATATTCCATGCCTTATCAGCCGCGATGGCTTTCATACCCCATGTTGGCTCAGCATTTTTAAGAACTTTTCTATCTGCTACATAAGCTGATTTCATAAATAAACGAAAAACAGGTTGTGGAATCATTCGATCTTCCTCAACAGCCACTATCTCAGAACGATTTTGCAACTGAGACAGTTGGCTTTCATCCATCTCCACCACTGCCATCTGCAAATGATCTAAATATTTTGCTGATTGCGCGCGAAGCCCTAAAAAACCTCCACTGCGCTGCTGATTAGCTATTTTCATGGAGCTATAGGCACTTGGATTTAAAGTAACAATGTACTTTTTCTGAGCCGCAAAAACAGTTTGTGCAAACAAGAGTATTGATAAAGTCGCAAGACTGCGACGTAAAGAATTCCCCATCTCTTCCTCCTTGAGATAATATCGTCCCCAAAGTATTACAGCGAGTTCACTCTGTAAGATCAATGAAGGAGGAGAGAATTTATTAAAAATTCTTCTGAGGGGTTATTAAATTGATTCTTGTGATCAATCGGTTAGCGATTGCGTTATAAACTAACCGCAACCACTCACATGAGATAGATCAAGTTTTAAGCGACGTTTTTCATAAAGAATAATCTGCACCGCTTCGTCGCTGGTCATTTTTCCTTGTGAAACTTCCTCGTAAAGTTGCTGCTCCAACGCTTGACGAGTTTGCTTTACCAATACGTGCTCTGGCCACAAATTCTCAGGAGAATTATTACCACCAAGAGCTAATGGCACCAAATGATCAATTGTGTAGCGATGCTTACACTTGATTTCCACTTTGTACTGCACATAAATTTTATTCTTTGTACCTGAGGTGACATTGCGACGACAGTAAACCATTTTTTCTGGATATCTATATTCATGAAAATCCTTGTCTTCTTCAGAACAAAAATCACCGGGTGTTTCGTTCTCGCTGGGGTTGATGGGTATAGGAAAAAACGGTTCAGCAAAACTAATACGCACAACCATCAAAGCAAACAACACCATGATTATTTTCACAATATCCCCCACGTCTTTAATAAATACGTCTCTGAAAAAGAGCGGACCTTTATAAGCCCACATCCACTTTTTCTTCTAAGAAAAAGTTACCAAGTTCACTTCGCCGTTTCAAAAATCTTATTGTCAGACTTCGGTTTGGAAATTAAGCGTCATGCCTTAAATAAAAGCATGATCTTGGTTTAGTAAATGTCTGTACAGGACTGGAAGCATCCGCCAACTGAGTAGGCAAATGACTCCATTCAGAATAGGTACGCTAAAACGAAGTAGACAGATACCATTCAGTAGTCATATTCCTAAAAAGCGAGCTCACTGTTACGGGTAGTGCTCCAAAGGGAGCACACGCCCTAAGACTTATCATAGGAGGTTGTTGTGCCATTGAACCTAAAAATTTTATCTATCGGCTTATTATCTACTCTTTTACTTCTCCCCGCCGTTTCTTTTGCAACATCAAAGGCGGACTTAAATGAAGAACCCAAAACAATCGTTGAAAAACCGTGGTTACTCGAAGATGAGAAAAACACCATTCGCACATTCAATGACAATGCTAACTCTGTTGTCTTCGTAAGCACAAAAGCTTATGTACGCGATTTTTTCTCTAGCGACGTGTACGAAGTCCCTGCAGGCGCCGGTACCGGTTTTATTTGGGACAACCATGGACATATTGTGACCAACTTCCATGTTGTCGAAGGCAATGCGCGCGGAAAACCGGTAAGTGTGACACTTAAAGACGGCAGGTCTTTTGATGCTAAAATTGTTGGTTTCGAACCCCACAAAGACATCGCTGTTTTAAAACTCACCAGCAATGTAAAAAATTTGCCAGAAGGATTCTCGTCGCGTCTTGCGGACTCTAGCCAGCTACAAGTGGGGCAAAAAACCATTGCTATTGGAAATCCCTTTGAACTTTCCCACACCTTAACTACAGGAGTCGTCTCCGCATTAGAACGCACAGTCCCCTCGCCCGTCCCTGGTCTTTCAAATCGTGATATGATTCAAACCGATGCGGCCATAAATCCCGGTAACTCCGGAGGACCGCTTATGGATAGTCGCGGGTTCCTCATTGGCATGAACTCTTCGATTTACTCCCAAAGTGGTACATCTGCTGGTGTGGGCTTTGCTGTACCCTCCAATGCGATTAAACGCGTTGTCACCCAACTTATTAAAACCGGAAAAGTGTCACAGCCTGGCTTTGGCATCGCCACTCTTCGTGATGAATTGGCACGTTATCTTGGGGTAAGTGCGGGAGTTGTTATTAAAGCTGTTTCTAAAAATAGCTCCGCAGCTAAAGCAGGCCTGCGTCCTGTTAAAGTCAATCGCAATGGTAAACCTGAGCTGGGCGACATCATCGTGGGCATTGATAACCACGACATTAATAGTTTGGATGATATCTTAAACGTTCTCGACGGTAAGATGGTTGGCGATACGGTCAAGGTCGTTCTTTTGCGCGAAGGAAAGAAAATCACTATTGATGTTAAACTGCAAGAAGTAAAAGAATAGTTACGACTTGCTACGGAACTTCACAGGAAAAAAGATCGGGACTTTCGGGCGAGCCACGAAAACGCATTTTCCATACGGAATGACTTTTATCTTGAAACAGTTGCACATCTAAACCGGGAACTGTGGATATAAACTTCTCACCCTCAGAGGCTACACAACCAGAAAAGGCCTCATAGGGAATCTCAATCGCCTGTCCATCCAGGCAGGTAAAACGCATGGTGTCCCCAGAAAAATCAAACTCTACGGTTTCTTTAGTTTGCGTCAAAGTCACTTGGAATTTATTTGCAGTACCTTGGACATGAAGACACTCTTTAATGCTATCTGGTAAAATGCGAAAATCTATCGGGTTAAAATTGCTATCAAATGGTTGTAAAAACATTTTCTGTGGAGCTGAAAAAGCCGTGAGCTTGCCACCGCTACTTGTACAAAATTCTTTATTTTCACTAAAGATTTCGTTCTGAGCACCAGAACCTAAACAGCTCGTTATTTTTTTTATCGATTGTGCCCAACAGGTGTTATTAAAATCAAATTTACACACCCCTGGTTTTTGCACAATGGGCGGAGGTGGTGTTCCAGCAGTTGCATTATTCTTTTTAAAAGAGGCATTCAACCCATCACAACCAAACAAAATAAAAGAAACCATGCAACTAGCTAAAATTTTCGTCATTTAACCCTCATCGTCCAGTTCATCTTCAGAGATAGATCCCAAATTATACTTTTCTACCCGGTAGCGCATAGAGCGGAAAGTGATTCCCAACAATTTCGCCGCACGTTTCTTTACGCCGTTTGCTGCATGAATCGCTTTAATAATAAGTTCCTTTTCGATCTGCCCAACAATCTTATCTAGATCAATTCCATCATCAGTAATTTCAATACCCTCGCTAGAAACCATTTCTCGTCGTCCGGAAGTGGTTTTTACAAAGGGTGGCAAACTCTCAGGCAGGATCGAAGCCCCCGCTTCAAGCGCCACTGTACGCTCAATAATATTTTCAAGCTCGCGTACGTTTCCTGGGTAATCATAGCCTTTTAAAATCGCCAAGGCCTCTTGACTGATACCAGAAATATTTTTATTCAATCGATCATTATACTTCTTCAAAAAGTGTTTAGCTAAAATAGCCACATCTTCGCGACGTTCGCGAAGCGCAGGTGTGCGAATCTGAATGACGTTAAGGCGATAGTACAAATCCTGCCGAAAAATCCCCTCGCGCACCATTTGCTCTAAATCACGATTTGTGGCTGCAATAATGCGAACATTTATGTGTGTATCATCTGTGGATCCCACACGGCGAATCACACGCTCTTGAATAGCACGAAGTAATTTAACCTGGATCGTAAGCGGTAACTCACCCACTTCATCCAAAAATAATGTTCCGCCATCAGCTGCCTCAAAAAGCCCCGGTTTGTCGGCAATTGCCCCAGTAAAGGAACCTTTTTTATGACCAAACATTTCTGATTCCATAAGAGATTCAGGAATAGCTCCGCAGTTAACCGAAATAAACGACTTGTCTTTAAGTAGGCCATTGTAATGAATCGCTTTAGCGACCATCTCTTTTCCCGTTCCACTTTCACCTGTAATAAGCACGTTCGTCGGCGTATCAGAAACTCGCTTAATAAGGTCGAAAACTTGATGCATGGCTTGCGAGTTTCCTACCAAATTTTGAAAGCTATACTCTTTTGTCAGTTCACGTTTTAAGGTTACGTTTTCAGTTTCTAATGTTTTACTGCGAAGCGCATTGGCAATATTGATGCGCACTTCATCGAGTTTAAATGGTTTCGTAATGTAGTCATAGGCCCCCATCTTCATGGCTTCAACGGCCGTTTCCGTGGTACCGAAGGCTGTGATCAACATAAAAAGCGTATTGGGATAATTTTCTTTAACAATTTTTAAAAGCTCTAGACCTGTTATGTGCGGCATCTGAAGATCTGAGATCACCATCTCAAAAGATTTCTTTTTTAGAATCTCATCTGCTTTTTGACCATCCTCAACACATGTCACATCATAACCTTCTTTTTTAAGCATGATGTTTAAGAACTCACGGATTGATTCCTCGTCGTCGACAACTAAAATACGCGGCTTCATAGCAGACCTTTCCTTTGTCTAAAAGATTTCGAGTTACACCCATCCAGAAACACTTCTGGCGGTATGCGCCCCTTCATCTTTAACCCTCTTCGTAAATTCATAGGAGTTGACGTTTCATTTTTTGTTAAAAAAATTTCGCCCACTTTGTCTCGCAAAATTTAAAATCAGGTCACACCTTTTATCATCTGATAGCTAGACTTATTCGGCAAGTACTTATTAATGGGAGACGACTATAGATTATACGGGAAAGACGATCGTAAATTTTGTCCCTTTATTTTTCTCGCTGTGAACATCAATCTGAGCTTTGTGTGCAGTTAGTATTGAATGCACCACAGCTAGACCTAGTCCAGTACCCTTGCTCTTCGTGGTAAGGAAGGGTTCGAAAATTTTTCTGACTATTTTTTCATCAATACCTATTCCCGTATCTGCAATCTCAACTTGTACACTATCTGGACCTTCAGCGATGGAAATAGTAATCGTCTTGCGCGCAATATTTTCAAAGGCTTGCAGAGCATTCATTAATATATTCAAAAAAGCTTGCTTTAATTTATCACGATGTCCCTGAATCCATATCTGCGGAGCAATACTAACGTCGAATTGTACACCTTGTGAAATGGGATTTAAACGTACCTCTTCAATAAGATTAGACAGCAAATCACTAATATTAGTACGCTCCAATCGTACGTCCTGAGGACGTGCATAATCTAAAAACTCAGTAATTAATTTATTCAGACGATCAATTTCTTTTATTACAATATTCATGAGCTTGGCATCATCCTCGTTTTTAACAATATCTGCACGCAACATTTCTACACTTCCGCTGATACTGGCCAATGGGTTTCGAATTTCATGGGCAATCCCCGCCGCCAACTGACCAATGGCTGCCATTTTTTCACTCTGTTGTACGCGTCCTTCTAACTGTCGAATCGATGTGATGTCTTCAAAAACAACGACAGTGCCTTGCTTGTTGCCTGCTCCATCATTTAAGGCTGATGCATTAATGCGTAGTAATTTACGTTCATCGGCAAAATCCACCTCTCTTTCCACTGCAACATGTGTGGGAAGAGAGAAAATTTGCAATTGATCCAGAGGGGCCAACTGAATTGTTGCTCCTAATGTCGCCGCATTCACATGCAAAATTTGCTGTGCATTTTTATTGATCTGTAATATTTGGCCATTGTTATCAACTGTGATCAAACCTGATGCGATATTATCCAAAATCATATCATTCAGGTTTTTAAGGATACGAATATCTCGACCTCGCTCACGCAGCTCAAGTCCCATGAAGTTTAACTGTTCACTCAAATAACCAGAAAGATAGGCCACTGTAAAAAAAGCCAAGTTATTAACCCCTACAGCTAAATACAGTGAATTTCCCTGAATACGCGTATCTATACTCAGCAGAATACTAAAACAAACAGACGTAAATAGGGCTAAATAAAGTCCACCACTCCGCTGAAAGACAACACCACATAAAATAATATTTATTAAATAAAGAAATACGAGTAACGATTGGTTAATCCCGATAAAGTAAATAAGATTCGTGATGTAAATAGTTTCCCAAACAAATAACGCGGCTGTAATGTACCAATAGTTCTTAAGTTGTTCTAAACGAAACAAATACGCTAAATTTAACAAAAAAGATATACAGAGGATCATGTAGATCGAAAAGAACACATCATAAGACAGAAACTCTGAATTAATAACTTGATAAATAATTGTCACGGCAAGGACAATTATTAAAAAAGCCAACCGTACAACTTCGACTGTCATGAGTTGGCTATTACTTCGAGAAAAATCGAAGATGTGACGACGCACATCCTGCGTTTCCACACTAACCTCCGGCACCGGCTCCTGCCATTTGGAAAATCGGCATATACATAGCAAGTACAAGAAACGCTACGATGCCTCCAAGAACCACAATCATAATGGGTTCAATTAGACTAGTTAAACCTGAAACAATATTATCCACTTCATCTTCAAAAAAATCGGCGACCTTTTCAAGCATCTGATCGAGCGCTCCTGTCGCTTCACCCACCGACATCATTTGCACCACCAATGGAGGAAATATTTTTTCTTGAGCAAAAGGGGCAGCAATGGATTTTCCAGCAGCAATGGATTCTTTTGCTTTTAACAACGATTTTTCCAGAACATAATTTCCAGACACTTGGCTTGCGATATCCATCGCATCCATAATGGGAACACCGGCACCAAGCAAAGTGGAAAGAGTACGAGTAAATCTGGCAAGTCCACCTTTTATGATTAAATTGCCAAAAAGTGGGGCGCGCAGTAGTAGGCTATCTATTGTCGCGCGTCCATTGGGCGTGGCATAGTATTGGCGAAGACCAACCACACTACCAATAATAACCCCGAGAATAATATACCATGCCTTTTGCATAAACTCTGAGGCGGACATAACAAGTTTGGTAAGAAGTGGCAATTCCATACCATTGGAATTAAAAAGTTCAGCAAATTTTGGTACAACATAAATAAGCAAACCTGATATCACCAAGAAGGAAATCACCAAAACGGCGATGGGATAAACTAACGCACCTTTAATTTTTCCTTGGATTTTTACCGATTTTTCGATGTAATCCGCAACCCGCTTTAAAACACCTTCAAGCACACCACCTTCTTCGCCTGCTATTACCATATTTACGTAAAAACGATCGAAAACGTGGGATTGTCGACCAAAAGATTCACCTAATTTTTTACCTGTAGAAATATCTTGCGCCATTTCATATAAGGCTGCTTTTAAAGACTTACTCTTTGTTCCTTGTGATAAAGCCTCTAAAGAGGGAATAATTGGAACCCCGGCGGCGATAAGTACTGAGAGCTGACGGGTAAAATTTTGTAAATCCTTACCCTTGACCTTTCTCGCACGCGCTTTGTACTGAAAACTTTTTGCGCCTGCGGATAAACCCCCAGCACCGACAGATACTTTAATGGGCAACAATCTGTTCGCACGAATCTTGACCCGAGCTTCTTGTTCGTTGGCAGCATCTATTTGTCCTTCGACAATAGTGCCATTCATTGATCGTGCCTGATAAGAAAAAACTGCCACTATGCTCCCCGTTGCAGAAGTTTAAAAAGTTCATCGGGATTATTTGTTGCTAAATAAGCTTCTTTTTCTGAAATACGTCTATTGCGCACAAGTTCGGTCAACGATTGATTCAAAGTTACCATTCCAGATTTCTCTTGTCCTACTTCCATCATGTTCTGAATCTGATGCAATTTTCCTTCGCGAATCAGGTTACGAATACCCGCGTTCAATTGCAAAAACTCTATAGCCATCACACGCTTACCTGTTACGCTCGGAATAAGACGCTGACTCACCACAGCCTGTAATGTAAAGCTTAAAAGAATACGAATACGTTCCTGCTGTTCTGCCGGAAATACGCTCACTAAACGATTGATAGTTTGTACTGCTGAATTTGTATGAAGAGTGGCAAAAACGAGGTGTCCTGTTTCTGCAAGCTTCAATGCTGTTTCTATAGTCTCTAAGTCCCGCATCTCACCTATAAGACAGTAATCGGGATCTTGCCGCATCAGATGCTTCAGCCCCTCACTGTAGTTCGTGCAATCAATTTCCATCTCTCTTTGGTTCACAATACAGTTTTTATGTGAATGGACAAATTCAATCGGATCCTCAAGGGTAACAATATGCCCCTCTCTATCTGTGTTAATAATATCGATAAGCGAAGCCAAGGTTGTCGACTTTCCGCTGCCCGTCGGTCCAGTCACCAAAACAAGTCCATTGGGAAGATTGGTAAGCTTTATAATCGACGTCGGTAGCCCCAAATCCGCAGCAGACGGGATATGGACAGGCACGCGCCTAAAAACGCCCGACACAGCATTGCGTTGAAAGAAAAAATTTCCGCGAAAACGCGCGAGATTTTTTACATCAAAACTAAAATCTAATTCTTTTGTTTCTTCGAATCGCCCCTTTTGCTGATCACTTACCACTGAATAACAAAGACGACGTGTATCTTCTGGAGTTAAGCTGGGTGTTTTCACACGCACAATGCGACCTTCGACACGCAAACACGGGGGACTTCCTGCCACGATATGGACATCCGAAGCACCTTGTTCCGTTGCGAGTTTCAAAAGTTGCAATAATGTGATCATATAATTGGATCCTGCATTGTTCCGTTTAATACCTCACCTAAAGAAATAACTCCTTGTTTTGCTTTTTCAATCGCATTAGCACGCAATGTACGCATACCACCTTTAATAGCGGCTTTTTTCAAATCTAACGGTGTGGCTGATTTGCCGATAGCGTCTTTTAAAAGATCCGTCATAACCATAAATTCGTACACAGCTATACGTCCTTTAATTCCTGTTCCAGCACACTCATCGCAACCATTACCTTTAAAAAATTTAACTCCCGCAACATCTTTTTCTTTTAGATTTAACCTTGCCATAACGGAAATATCAATTTTGTCTTCCTGACGGCAATTTGGACAAACCTTGCCCAAAAGACGTTGTGCCAAAACAAGTTCTATGGTCGACGTGATCATATAGGTAGGAATTCCCATTTCGATCAAACGAGAGATTGTTCCAGGCGCATCATTCGTATGCAGAGTACTTAATACTAAGTGACCTGTCGATGCCGCCTTAAAGGAAATTTCCGCCGTTTCAGAGTCCCGTATCTCCCCCACGAGAATCACATCAGGATCCTGACGCAAAAAAGCACGTAAAGCTTCTGCAAAAGTATAATCAATGTCCGGATTGATTTGAGTTTGATTAATACCATGTAATTTAAACTCAACAGGATCTTCCGCTGTACTAATATTAATTGTTGTGTCGTGAATTTCTTGAAGTGATGCGTATAAAGTTGTCGTTTTACCACTTCCCGTAGGTCCGGTAACCAAAATCAGACCTTGTGGTTTATGTATAGCCACTCTTAAGAGGTCTAACTGTACTTCATTAAAGCCCAAGTCCTCTAATTTTATATTTGTAACTTTTGTTTTATCTAAAATACGTAAAACAACTTTTTCTCCATCAACTACAGGTAAAAAGTTAACACGAAAATCCACATCTCCTTTGTCTTTAAAACGTAATTTAATACGTCCATCTTGCGGTTTGCGTCGTTCAGCAAGATCTAGTCTCGCGAGCACTTTAATGCGAGAAGAAATCGCCGCCCCAATCGAAACTGGTGGCTTGTATTTTTCGATGAGCTGACCGTCTTTACGAAACCGTACCCGCACTGATTTTTCATAGGGTTCTACATGGATATCGGAAACCCCTTCACGAACAGCCTCGGTGAGCATCACGTTGACAAACTTAACTACAGGCGCATCACTTTCTTCTAAAGCCATCCCCAAATTCTTAGAGGCCTCATCTTCGTCTACAGTTTCAATAGAACTTAAAATATCGCCGGCATCTTCTCTAACAACAGGGTAATACTTATCTAAAGCTTTACGAATACTCTTCTCAGTTGCCACCACCGGCTCTACTTTACATTTCGTAACGTAGGCAATGTCATCACGTACGAATAAATTAGATGGATCCGCGAAAGCCACAACTAAAGTACTCCCTGCTTTCGAGATCGGAAGAACGACATGCTTACGACATTGTTCTCCGGTTAATGCCGCCGTAGCCGCACTATCAATCTCAAAGCCATCAAGTTCAATAAACGGCAGTTGATAATATTCACTGAGATATTCCCCTAATTCCTGCTCTGCAATACCTAATCGTTCTGCTGTGGCATGCAGGGACTCACCAGGTTTTTTTGCAGCCTGAATTTGCGCTAATCTACCTCCAGCGGGCTGTGATTTTTCTATTTTCGCCAAACCAGTTTTAGACAAAATAACACCTCTTTTTCTATTCTAAAAAAAACGACCAACCAGCTCGTAATCCATAAAACCGAGCCTCTTGATTTTGATCGTAAATATCTTTTTATCTGTCATGGCCTAATTTTTTAAATTCATTATTCTGATTAAATTGATACTGCCATGGTCCAATAAATCGTTTTCATTTCCATTATTTACGATTAAATAACTCTGTTTATAGTAGCTAATATAAGAAGGGATGAGGAGTCTGAATTCACATCAGGGTTAGATCATCTAGCCGTTAGGCAAGGTGAGGGACGTCTCTCTGGCACTAGTCACATCTTTTTGGATTTGCTCAATTAGCTCCTCTTGCGAGGAAAACTTTCGTTCGCTACGCAGTTTTTTATAAAAATGGACCCGTACCGAGGCATTATAAATATCTCGATCAAAGTCCAAGAGATGGCACTCCCACTTTACCTCTTGCCCCTGCGAAAAGGTCGGATTGGTCCCGATATTACAAACTGACTTGTAATGTTCCCCTGCAATCACAACATCGGCCACATAGACTCCCGATGCGGGAAGAATCACATCTCGGCTATACAATAGATTGATTGTCGGAAACCCGAGTTTTCGCCCCCGTTTTTCCCCATGAACCACCATCCCATCCACATAATAAGGACGTAGCAATAGCTCCCCGGCGCGCTCCACGTTTCCAACTTGAATCTCTGAGCGAATTAAAGATGTGGAAATCACATCTTTCCCACTTTTGATGGATTCCAGTTGCACGTAATGGACATGGGCACCACCTACTTTCTTTAACGTTTCTATTGTTCCAAGGCGGCTCCGCCCAAAAGCAAAATCATAACCCACAACAATCAAGGAAGGGTTGAAGGCTGCAAAAATGTATTGCTTGGCAAAACTTTCGGGGTCAAGACTGGCAAGTGTTTTAGAAAAAGGAATCAGAAAGACACAATCCACCCCTAATTCTCTTAAACAGGTAATTTTGTCCTCTACTGAAAATAGTTTTTTATGCTGCGTTTCCGATAGCACATCCTCTGGTGTTGGATCAAAACTAATCACGACCTTTGGGACTTTTTTGTCTCCACTATCTAAGGCCTGAATAAGTGCGCGATGACCACGGTGCAATCCCTGAAAACGGCCCATCGTTAAATGGCTCTCTTGGTAGCCCAGTAACTTCACTTCCTCTAAAGAACGTAGAACATGCAAAAAAATACCCCTGTTACAAATTCAGTCCCATGTATAAAGCTTAAATCCTGAGATTTAAGCAATACACCAACGAAGAGAGGATCATGATAGACTCTTTCTATCAATTGATCTTATTATAAACCTAGAACATGAATAAACTCTTCTCTTCTTTTAAAACGTTGTATCAAAAGAATCAGTCTTTTATCAACCGTGTGCTTATTTGTTGGTTTACTGGTATTACGTTTTTATTCATTTTTGAGCTTAAAAATTACGATTTACACTTTTCTTGGCGTGGAAAGCAGGTTGTAAGTCCCGATATAGCCCTCGCCAATATTCCCAGTAGCCATGAAGACATTCTTCGCGCCGTGGGTGAACTGAACAAAATGAACCCTCGTCTTATACTGGCCCCTGTCAGCCGCAGAGAGTCGTATATCTTAAGTGATGCACCGAATGTTATTCTCATTCCACGTAAAGGTTTTAAACCCGACTCTGACGGCGTCATTCGCTCCCTACACCTACCCAAAAAATTATTTGAACTCCTGGCCATCCCGACATCCCTTGATGTTGCGGATACAGCTTTGATTAACTTTCGCGGCGCCACCCAATCTTTCCCAGAAGTACATTACTTCGAATTGATGAATCAAAAGATTCTCCCCTCAACATTGCGTAAAAAAATTGTAATTCTCAATCTACAAGATCAGGAAAGTGAACCTTTTGCTACACCCGTTGGTGATTTAGGTCCCGCTGAAATTCTTGCCAATATGATCGACAACGTTCTTCTTGAGCGATGGATAAAAACGGTGCCTTTTTTTATCAATGTTCTTTTATTACTTGCACTTGCAATGGGTGTCGGGGCTACTGTGCTTGCGTTTCCCACCAATATTGCTCTCGTTGGTTTATTTATTATCACCACTTCCATCAGCTCTTTATGTTTTTTCGTTTTTGATCAATTTTATTACTGGCTTCCTTTAAGTGTTTTTTTGGTCCACATCTGTTTTACGTACTTTGTTTTCTTGATTTACAAGTTAGGTAAAAAAGAACAAACAGCTTGGCGTTTAGAGAAAGAAACCGCCAACCAAAAAGAAATGGATGAGCTCAAACGCAATTTCTTGAGTCTGTTTAGCCACGATTTAAAAACTCCTATCGCCAAAATTCTAAGCCAAGTCGATGTGGTTGATCGCGACTACCAAAACCCGGAAAAAGTACGCTCAGGACTGATGCGCGTGCGCCGCTACGCCTACGAGCTCAACCAGCACGTGCGTAATATTATTAAAATTTCACAAATTGAATCCAATCGCTTCGAACTCAAACAAGAAAACTGTGATCTGAATACACTTATCGTCCAAGCCATTAAAACACTGCAACCACTGGCAGACGAAAAGCATATCAGCATCACGACACAACTAGAGCCCTTGTTCACACTGAAACTCGACAAGGATCTTCTGCAACAAATTCTTTTAAATATTATTGAAAATGCCATTAAGTATTCTCCCGCAAATAGCCCAATCCATGTTTCCTCTAAGGAAGAATCGGATTTTGTGATCGTTTGCGTTAAAGACCATGGCAAAGGTATTTCCAAAGAGGACCAACAGCGTATTTGGGAAAAATTCTCACGGCTCAATGAGCAAAACGAAGGCACAGGCTTAGGACTTTTCTTGGTGAAATATTTTGTCGAGGTCCACGGTGGCGCCGTTTTTATTAATAGCGCTATCGGCCAAGGCTCTGAAATTGGCTTTCGCCTACCGATCTAGGGCGTATCCTCATGATGCGCCACTTCTTAATGATCACTTTGCGTATTTCTGATCGAAAAATCCCTATAAATTCATTAAGATATCGGTTCGCGATGAATGCTTAAGCTTTAGACCAGTGGAGTATCTATGATGAAACCTGTACGTATTTTGATTGTTGATGATGAGCCCGTTTTGCGCGATTCATTGGTAGCTATTTTAGAGCAAGAAATTACTGATCCTATTACCTGTGATCAGGCCGCAACTGGCAAAGAAGCTCTCCACCTCATCGAGAAAAATAATTACGACCTCGTCATCATGGATGTCAAAATGCCAGAGATGGACGGCTTGACTGCCCTACAAAAAATTAAAGAGATCGATCCTAAAATATTTGTCGTCATTCTCACTGCCCACTCCAATGTACGTGATGCCATCGAAGCCATAAGAGAAGGTGCGTATGATTATTTGGAAAAACCCATCTTACGTGAAAAGGTGGTGGAGATTTATCGCAAGTCACAAGAAGCAAAAAATTTAGTGGCCGACGTGGCCGCATCGCTACCCATCTTTGATGATGATATCAACACGGACCTTTTAAGCACCTCCGACAACATGAAAGAAGTGTTTGATATGGTTTATAAAGTAAGTAAAGCCGATACGACGGTGCTTATTCACGGAGAAAGTGGCACAGGCAAAGAATTGGTGGCGCGCGCGATTCACTACAACTCCTATCGCAAGTTCCACCCCTTCATTGCCATCAATTGCGGTTCGCTCACAGAAGATCTTATGGATAGTGAACTCTTCGGCCACGAAAAAGGCGCCTTTACTGGCGCCGACGAAAGAAAAATCGGCATTTTTCAACTGGCGAATGATGGCACACTCTTCCTCGACGAAGTTGCTGAATTAAAGATGGAAACTCAAGTGAAGCTTCTGCGCGTACTCCAAGAAAAGAAATTTTCTCCTGTGGGTTCTCATCGTGAGCTCGAAACATCGGCGCGTATTATTGCCAGCACCAATCAAAATTTAGATAAAAAAATTCTCGAAGGTACTTTTCGCGAAGATCTTTACCATCGCCTCAAGGTGATTCCGCTTTTTCTTCCACCACTCCGCGAGCACCCAGAAGACATTGCACGCCTCACACAGCATTTTCTACAAAAATACTGTGAACCTTTAAATCGCCCAGTTCCGACAGTAAGCCCGGAGGCGCTAGCGGCGCTGCGCGCCTACAAATGGCCGGGAAATATCCGCGAGCTTGAAAACGTGATTGAACGTATCGTTGTGGTCCACAGTGATCCTGTCATCCTTCCCCAACACTTGCCGGGGGAGATTACGGAAAGTGTGAAATCCACACCTTTAAAAGCGCCATTGGATTACGAAAAATACAAAGATGATTCTGCCCGCCAGTTTATTATCGATGCCCTAAAAGCCAATAGTGGAAAGATCAATCAAACTGTGGCCAATGCCAATATTCCTAAAAATACTTTGTTACGTAAGATCAAAAAATATAATATTAATCCTAAGGACTATGCGAAGAAATAATTTTTCGTTGAACAACTAGGGTGTTTAACACCCTACATTTTTAAGACAACAGCACCCACGCCCACACGCTGAAACAGATCGGCAACATCCTCGCTGAGCATACGAATACAGCCAAAAGAAGCCGCCTGTCCTTTTAAAACCGAAGTGCGCATTTTAGCAGTTGTTCCATGAATCGCCACTTGATCCTGGGAGAGCAAAATCGCTGCTGGCCCCATTGGATTATGGGGCGATCCACCAGGAATTAAATCAGGAAGCTCGGGATGGGCCGCCTTTACCGACGCCGGTGGTGCCCAATCTGGCATCCAACGTTTATCTACAACCTGAGTATAGCCGTACCAATCCTTATCATCTGATTTTTGCGGAACTGCCACCTTGTATTGAATGGCTTCATTTGCCGAAACAATAAAATACAATCGCCGTGCCTGCGTGTCGATAACAATAGAACCTCCGCCCAGACCCAATGAGGCCACTTTACTACTTAAGCGAACCATCTGAGGTTCGGCATAGACTGAGTTAAAAAAAACTGAGGTTAATGCAAAAAGAAGTAAAGACTTGAACACGCGGGCACTCCTTATTTTTAGAAGGAGTGATAGTAACAAAATCTTACCCCATACAAATAAAATTTCCTCGACCCATGCAAAAGAAACAACACTGTCTACAAATTAGCCAATGAAGAATCCTTTGACATACCAGTAATTACTTCACACTTACCGCTACAAACTTTAAAAAACCCTCTTTATCAATTATCTTGGCTTAAAAATTAAATGACTTATTCGTTTTAAAATTAAAAAGGAGATTAAGTTATGACTCTTCGTAAATTTGTTTTCCCTCTTATCGTTTTTGCTACTTTTTCATCAAATGCATTTAGTAGCCAGACGTCTTCAGCAAACACACTTAACTGTCTTGGAGATTTAGAAGATGGCTATGAGGCTAACATCTGCTCAAACCTTATCGACACCAGCAAACTTCAAACCATCGACTGCACTGGTGATTTAGAGGATGGATACCAAGTTATGATTTGCCAAAATGCAATAAGCCCCGCAACTGGTGAAACAATGGATTGCACTGGAGATCTAGGTGATGGCTATGATGTTAAGGTATGTGAAACCGTTCCTGATCCAAACACAGTGCAAAGAATCGACTGCACTGGTGATTTAGAGGATGGTTACGAAGTAAATCTATGTTCATCTGTTGATAAAGGCGACCAAACTTTACTCAATAAGAGACTTAAATAACTCTCTTTATTTATATTAGTTTTTGATACATCCATGGGCTCACTTATTGAGCTTTTGGTTTTTTGAGTATGTCTGGATTGAGGCGAATAAAATCCACAGGTTGTACATGAAGCTCTAAAATATCTTGTCCCACGCGAATACCTTTTTTTTGCTTGAGACTGCTACGCGGAATTTTTACCGTTGCACCTGATTTTTGTTTTAACACAACCACTTTTTCATCAAAGCTGATGATCTTACCGCCCACCGTAATTTCAGTAGTATCAGCAGAAAAACAATAAGAAGAAAATAAACAAAGAACTAAAAAAAGGTATTTCATATTTTAAATATATTTCATATTTTATTTTTGTACACCCGGCCCTGGTGTCTTTTTATCTTCCTTGAGCTCAGAACCTTTTTCGCACCATTCAGAGGCACATACTGATCCGCCAATATTATGACGATAATGCATGTCTGTGTTAAACTTCCATTTACATTGTGCTATCTCTTGTTCATACATAGATTCCTGACACTTCTGATCTGGACTTGCACCTTTTTTCTGATCCGATTGTTTTTTTTGTGGATCCGTCGCATCGGCTGATGGCATGGTATAACACTTTGAACAGGCAAAATAATAATCGAGATTCTTCTCTCCCGTTGAGGCTCGGCATGCAAGTGCACCCTCATAGCCGCCCCCAGGTAAAACGGCATTTTTAAAATAACCACAATTATTTGCAGTGGCACCAGAGACTGGTTGCCATTCACACGAACTGCTGGCAACTAATTGTTTTTTTGCCTCTACCTGCTCGATGCACAACTGCTCTGCTGTTTTCGGTCCTCCACCCTGCTGTTGCTGGGCAAAGAGGAGAAAGGGAATAAAAAGAAAGATGTAAATCCCCATAATCATAGAGGATAGAACTTTCCCTATTTGATAGCAAGAAGTGTCTCAGAAGCAGAAATAATACGAGATGAGTGTATCATTTTCATACACTCGTGCGTGCCGATGGGACACACCTTCCCCCCGTGGGAAGAACAGGGGCGACATTTTAAGCCTCTTTCTTCGATGAGCTGAAAATGATCCATCCACGGTTGATAACCAAATTCGAGAATCGTAGGACCAAAAATACTCACCGCAGGAGTGCTGACAACTGCTGCTAAATGCATAGAACCCGAGTCATTACCAATCAGGAGATCGCAGGCTGCTAAAACTGACGTGAGTTCTGTAAGTGCGGTTTTTCCACAAAGATTTAAAGCTCGTGGTACTTTTTCGGCAATGGCATCGGCGATGGACTTTTCATCGGGACTGCCGATAATGACCACCTGATGCTGTTTGTCGATAAAATGCTTTGCTACATCCGTAAAACCCTCTGATGTCCAACGCTTAGTTGGCCAAACACTTCCCGGAGCAATGGCGATCAATGGCTTTTGTGTATCGAGGTTATAATCAGAAAAAAATTTCTCCCGCACCGCTCGCTTCTCTTTTAGAGAATACAAATTCATCGATGCCCAATCTGGAATGGTATGAAAAATTTGAAACACTTTCGGAAGTTCTAAAAAACGCTGTGCTAATTCCGGTGCAAGAGCACGAATCAAAAAGAGCTGGCGCAACGCTTCCGGCCACTGCATGGGGCGCTCTTCCATTACATCAAAAACAAAATTTCCCAATACCGAACGATATCCAATTTTTTTTTTTGCTTTCACAAGGGCACTCATCCACTTGGAGCGCAAAGACTCATGAGGGCAAATCAATAGATCATAAGAGCGATTTTTAAACAATGCACGCCATTCTTGCAAAGAGGGTTTTGTCTTTTTAAATTGATCAAAAACTTCATCCACAACTCCCAAATGAAGAAGGACTTTCCCCAAACCTTTACGGCAAACAAGATGAATTTTTTTATCAGGATACTGTACCTTAAGTGCACGCAGAGTGGGAATGCTTAATAAAAGATCGCCTAAAAAGGCTGTCTGAACAAACAAGATCATGGTTGAACTTTTTCAACACTTACCACAATAGTGCCGATTTTAATTTTTGACTCGATACGGACAATTCTTTTGTACTTGTCTTTGCTCAACCATAGAAAAATATCACCCACTGGTTTGAAGACACCATCGATCTGAAAAGAAGGTTTGATCACAAATGTATCGATTTTACCATAGGGTGTACTCAACTTTTCTTCTCTAACCACTTTTGCCCGCATGATGATATTTTCGCCTTCATGAGCCACATTCACAGCAAGCTCTTTGCCAACCTGCAGAGTAAAACAGCGCAAATAAAAGGGAACCGAAAAAACGCTTTGTGCGTAGGGTTTCATATCCCATTGGTAGTCTTTAATCACTGGCTCTGCTTCACCTTTTTTAATTTTTTTATCCCATGTTTTGGCAATGTTCGTTTTCCAATTAAAAAAACTTTTTACATCGCGCACCTGTTTGGACTCTCGTGCTGTAATTGTATAACTATATGGGACCAACATCTCAGCATCCATATAAGACTCCGCACTGTCTTCTACTTTATAAAATAAGGAAAACACGGAGCTTGATCGTGCCTGATAGGAAAAATGATAAGATTTTTTACCGTTGACCTCGACGAAAGGCTTAGTGGTAAGAGTGAATTTACCTGCTTCGACCCCAAAATAACGCACACTAAACTGCAGTTCTTCACCAATAACGAATGGATTTTCTATGGGTTGACGACCAACAAATCCCTCGCCATCTTCAAGATCTGGATAATGTTTTTGTTTATCTTCTAATGCCTTTTCTTCTTTCTTAGATTCAACTTTGGATATTTTTTCTTTTTTAATTTTAATCTTTGATTTTTGCTTTTCTTGAACAGGCTCTAATTTTTTTTCTGGTGGAATTGGCTCTACTCCTGGCTCTTGAACTGGGGGTGCAGGTATTTCGGTAATGTGCACCTCTTTATCAAATTCTTTATTTTCGAGGTCTTTCATATTGTAATCTTTAAATAGCGACGAACATGCGGTTGCAAAAGCAACCCCACCTAAAAGACAAACAAAAAATATTTTATGCCTATTAATCATTAAACGGTTTCCATCTGCGATGTATCCACATCCACTGCTCTGGGTACAATCGTACTATAGATTCGATCGTATCAGTATATTTTTGCGTCATAAATTGCAAAGTCGTGTTTTTATCTTCTTTTTCCATAAAAGGAACTGGTGGTAAGAAATGGACCTCCAGATCACCATTCTGTTTACGATGAGAATAACACGGAATGACTGGGGCTTGTGTTTTACGCGCGAACAAAGCTAGACCAAAAGCAGTACCTGTGGGGCGACCAAAAAAAGTGGTACGCACGCCTAACGGTGGCCCCATAAATTGATCCAGTACAAAAATCACAATTCCATTTTTTCTAAGTGCTTTAAGGATGTCATAGCTGCTATCGCGGGGAGCAATAAACTGTGTCCCAAATCGACCTCGAATAGTAAACCACAACTTATCCAGCCAGGCGCTGGTAAATCGCTTCGAGATTAAATGCACATCATAGCCAAGAGCTGAAAGAGCGGCGATACCATAATCCCCATTTGCTAAATGAAGTCCTAAAAAGAGGACTCCTTTTTTTTGCTGAAGAGCTTCGTCTACAATATGTAAATTTTGAAACTGAACACGCTTTAATAAATTGTCTTTGCTAATAAAAGCAAGCTCAGGAAATTCGCTCAATGTTTCTCCCATTTCAAACAAGGAGCGACGAGCGGTTTGCTCTACCCGTTTGTTATCCCAATCGGGAAAACACGCTCTGATGTTTTCCATCGCAACGCGACGACGAATACGAAGCACATCAAACCATAAGAAACCAACTCCCTGTCCCCACGAACGCCTGAGACAACGGGGCAAAAGAAATATTATGTAACAAAAAAAGAGAAGCGCGCGGGTCATTTACCTATACGCTCCATGTGCTGACATAGCCACTGCTTAAAATCCGTCGAACTAAAACTCACGTTGAGTGTCGCTACGACAACTGGATACTCATTCGTATTCATATTTTTTAATTTAATTGCATCCTTCTCGGTGACCACAAGTGGATGATACCCCCCCTGACATGTACATTGCTTGATGATATCGTCTAACTCACCCTGTGTCCATGTGTGGTGATCAGGAAATACGAAGTGCCTCTGTACCTCATGCTCTACTTTCATCATTTTTTCAAAAATGAGTGGTTTGCCAATTCCCGAAAGTAAAAAACAAGAGGTGAATGGCATAGACTGACCACTCTTTAATTCGGTAAACGATGACAAAAGAAATTGCGAAATAAATAAATTTTTCTTTTCTTCAGAAAACCCATACTTGGTAAAAAAAGTACGCCAGCGTTCTAGTTCCGATGATGAAATAAGATCCGTGCGTGTCAGCACCACTGCGGTCGCTCGTGACAAACAAGAAAACGGTTCACGCAGACGTCCCCACGGTAGCATATGGAGTCGTGATTCAGTCACATCAAATAGAACAATGTCGATATCGCGCGCCAGATAACGATGCTGGTAACCATCGTCAGCAACAATAGCCTTTACAGAATATTTCTCCAGCGCAAGTTTAGCTGCAAGCACTCGCTTTCTTCCCACCACGACCGGTGCCTGTAATGTGGCAGCAAGCATCACCGGTTCATCACCATAGCGTTCGGCCGCAGAAACATGATGAACATCCACTGCTATCGCCGCATCTTGATATGTTCCACCATAGCCACGACTAATAATGGCTGTCGAATACCCACATTCCTTAAGAGTTTGATAAACACATGCTGTCAGTGGCGACTTGCCGCTGCCACCAGCAGAGAGATTACCAATAGAAATAACCGGTACGGAAACGTGCGTGATAGGTAAAAAACCTTTATCAAATAAAAAATTTCGCACACTGATCACTAAAAAATAAAGCCATGATAACGGCGCTAAAAGCCAGCTCATGACCATCCCATCATCTGCAGAATCCCTTGGGATAAGCGATCAAGGCCGCCGCGCGAACCTAATTTTTCTCGTAAGTGATCATACTCTTTGAGCATTATATCACGTTGACCATTTTTGTTATGAAACAAATCCAAAAGAAGTTTTGCCAGCTCTTGGGGATTCGCCATTTGCTGAAAACGCTCAGGCACAATCTCTTTTTCCATGATTAAATTCACCATGCCAAAAAAAGAAATATGCCGAACTAAAAAACGGGCTAAAAACCCCGACATTTTGTTCATCTTGTACATAATCACCATTGGGCGACGACACAAACCCACCATTAGAGTTGCCGTGCCTGAAGCACAAAGGATCACATCTGCTGTACGAATCATTTTAAACGGATCTTCCTGCAAAAAAGCACCTTGAAAAGAATAGGTTGCACAAAGACTTTTTACAAAATCCATATCCAGCGAGGGAGCCACAAACACTACAGGAAGTATGGAGGAATCTTTACTTACCACTTCAACAGCGCTGGCAATTTGTGTTTGCAAATTATGTTTTAATTCGCTGCGACGACTTCCCGGCATCAATCCCAAAATTTTATTTTTGTTTGTGTGTTCTTTAAAAAGGTTGTCACGTGTTTCTTGTACGACTTCATCGGTGGGCAAAGATGTTTCCATTAAATCTAAAAGCGGATGCCCCACAAAGGTCGACGGTACGCCATGCTTTTTATAAAAACTGTCTTCAAATGGAAAAATCACAAACATATGGTCTACAAGACGTTTAATTTTATGAACACGGTATGTGCGCCAAGCCCAAATTTGTGGAGAAATGTAGTAAGCAATCCGAAAACCTTTCGATTTTAGTTTCTGCGCTAAACGCAGATTAAATTCGGGGTAGTCCATCAACAATACAAGATCAGGCTGATACTCTTCGGCCTTGTCGATGAGACGATGAAAGGCACCCTTAATATCCCCCCAATGGGCAATGATTTCCTGAAGGCCGACCACAGCCAGCTCTTCTGAGCGACCGATAATTTCAAATCCTAAACTTTCCATTTCACGACTGCCAATACCAAATGCATGAATAGGTAAATTGGACGATTTCCAACTTTTTAAAAGCCAACTGGCATAAGCCGCACTGGAAGCTTCAGCCGCAACGATGAGGATTTTTTTTTGAGTGCTCATTGAAAAAACCTTTGCTCTGTATTTGGCAAGAAACCCCTACAAAATAAAAAACTATAGCTATGAGGTTTGCTAGAATCGCAATCGGATATATCTCTTAAATACGTCTTAAAGACGGCGTTTGATGTCTTCACGAATGAGCTCTGCCACGCGAAGGGCATTTAGTCCATCTTCGCCCGTCACTAAACAAGGCGCCTCACCACGAACAGCTGAGACAAAGGCGGAATCCTCTGCCATAAGAGCGTCCCCTTTTTCTAAATTCCAGCTCTCGATACTAAGCGGGGGCTCTTCTCCAGGTACCCACTCTCCGGTTTTTGTTGTGAGATGGACTTCTCCCGATCCAAAATCGATGGAAAGATATTGCGATTTTTGAAACACACGAAACTTACGAGTGGCGTTTAATGAAACACGCGAGGCGGTTAAATTCGCAACCGCATGGGATTCAAACTCCAAACGAACATTGGCGATATCGTACGTTTTTGTTAGCACTGGAGTTCCCACAGCAGACACACTCTTCACCGGGCTTTTTACCAATGACATCACCACATCCAAATCGTGGATCATAAGATCGAGTACCACGTCCACATCGATACTGCGTGGCTTAAAGGGTGCAAGTCTATGCACTTCGATAAAAAGGGGAATACCCAATTTGTCTTTTGCTGCAACCAATGCTGGATTGAAGCGCTCCACATGCCCAACTTGTAGTATAAGATTTTTACTTTTTGCTAATGCACAAAGCTCTTCACCTTCACGTACGGAAGCCGTTAACGGCTTCTCGATATGAACATGTTTTCCCTTTTCTAAAAAAAATTTTGCCACCTCAAAATGGGTGGTGGTCGGCGTGGCGATTGTCACCGCATCGACTAAATCCACAACATCTTGATATTTGGTAAAGGCTTTTCCACCCACCTCTTTGGCGACCTGTTCGGCGCGTGTCCCATCCACATCCACCACACCGACAAACTGAACATTGTTCATTTGTGAAAACTTTTGCGCATGGAAACGGCCAAGATGACCTGTGCCAATAACTGCTATTCGTGTTTTTTGCTCGCTCACAGCGCTAACCCTCGTTTACGATCTGGAGATTTAATGAAGGCGATAAATTCATTGAGACTCGGACAGGGTTTACATTCGGTATCGATACGCTGAAGAGATTCATCGAGAGTCAGTTTACTCTTGGTTAAAATACGAACGGCTCGACGCACATTTTCGATATCTTCCTTAGGGATTCCCGAACGCTCCATGCCAATCTCGTTTGCAGCGCGCACCACCGCATATTTTCCTTGAGCGATACAAAAGGGCGGCACATCTTTGTTAACGGCACTGTCACCGGTAATGTAAGCATGGCGCCCAACCACCACAAACTGATTAAATAAACAAACTCCACTAATTTTTGCATGATCATGAATTTCCACATGTCCAGCAAACTGACTGGAATTAGCAATGACAACATGGTTGCCAATCTGACAATCGTGGGCGATGTGAACATACGCCATGAGCAAGTTATCTGAACCAATGCGCGTGATCCCGCCACCTTTTGGTGTTCCTGCATTCACCGTAACAAACTCGCGAATGGTATTGCGGTCACCGATGTGGAGTTCGGTTTTCTCGCCTTTATAAGTAAGATCCTGCGGTGCTCCACCAAGTACCGCACCGGAGTGAAAAACATTTTTCTCTCCAATAACCGTTTTGGTCGCTTCGTCACCGATAACCACATGACTTAACAAACGACAATGCGCACCGATCTCCACATGTCCCGTAAGAACACAAAATGGACCGATTTCCACCGATGCAGCCAGTTTTACATGAGGACCCACAATGCTAGTAGGATGGATCTTGGACATTATCCCTCCGATCGTGAAAAAACTTTCGCAATAATTTCCACTTCCGTTGCCAATTCTTTATCAACGTAAGCCGCTCCTTTTAACGCTAAAATACCCGCTTTTTCTTTGGTGATTTCCGCATGAATCTCTAGTGTGTCCCCGGGAACTACCGGCCGACGAAAGCGCGCACTCTCGATACGAGCAATGCGCACGTCTAAGTTTTCGTCTTCGCCAACAACACAAGCCAAAGCCCCTGCTTGCGCAATAGCTTCTACCTGTAAAACTCCCGGCATGATGGGCATGTGGGGAAAGTGCCCCTGAAAATACTGTTCGTTTACCGTGATGTTTTTACGAGCAACGACCTTCCGCCCTACGCGTGTTTTCGGATCAGGCCCATTTTCAAAAGTATCTACGCGATCAATAAGCAAAAAAGGATATCGATGTGGAATCCTTTTCCAAATATCTAAGACATTAAGGTAGGGTTTGCTTTCGCTCATAACATCCGCTCCTCTATTTATAGGCTTTGTTCACGAACCAAGTTTTTACTTGTCAGCCTTTTTAATCACTTCTTCAGTGATATCCATGTCTGCTTTTGCCCACATTACACTTTGCTCTGTTTTTTCTAAAACGACAGATAGATCTTTTTCCTTAGCCACATCCGAAATCGCTTTTTGCAATTTATCTAAAATCGGCTTAGTGAGTTCACGCTCTTTTTGTTGAATCATCATCTGGCTTTTATTGAGATCCTCGCGGAATTTCATCATATCCTGTTGCAGAGCGATTTGCTGCTCCTCGCGTGATTTATCGGCTAAAACCATTTTCTTTTTCTCGAATTCTTCCGCGCGTTTTTTAAGATCGTCTTCTTTCTTTTTTAGATCGACTTTCTTTTTTTCAAATTCTTTCTCCAGTTCATCTTTGGCTTTCTTGCCGGCTTTTGTCGATTGAATGGCTTTTTGCATATCAATCACTCCCGCCTTAAATTCTGCCGATGCCACCATTGCGAACAGACTCACTATCATCATTAACATTAGTTTTTTCATTTCTTTCCTCCAACTCATTAACACTTTTTTGTTTTCATTACTTCACGCCGTTTAAAACGGACTGCCCACGGCAAACTGAAAGTTGTTGCTACGCTCGCCAAACTCGGATTGCCGCTTGAGCGGAAATCCAAACTCAAACCGCAATGGTCCCATGGGCGAGAACCAACGAATACCGAATCCTACATCACTGCGTAAACGACTGGCAACCAGATCATCTTCCGCAATCCCCACATCATAAAACATGACAGCCCGCATCCCCGCTTCTTTCGCCAGGGGAAATTCTAACTCCGCCATGTAATAAGCTTGCTGAGTACCACCGACCACGGTATTTGCCAACTGCTTCGCTGAAGCATCACTAATAGGTTTACATGTACTCGGCTGACCATCGCAAGTGAGGTACTTATAATATTGGTCTGAAAACGCGCGTGTTCCCACCTGACGAAACGAGTACCCCCGCAGATTGTTCGGTCCACCTAGGCGGAACAATTGGGTAAATGGAACCTTATCACCACCTGCCGCGCTAATAATGCCGTAGCTTAGGTTATTACGAAAAACCACATCCCAAAAAATATTTTTGTAGTAGCGCACATTCGCAGTCGAACGCATGTATTTGATATCGCCACCAATCCCAGCGTACTCAAAAGAAGTACTGGCGTAAGAACCGGCCGTGGGCATCAAACGGTCGTTGCGCTTGTCGTATTCTAAAGTAAACGTCGTGGAGCTTGTAATTCCGTTGACCGTGCGTGGATCAAGAACATCCGACAAATCCCGTTGTGCCGGGAAACTCACGAAGGTGTCATCATATTTATAACTTAAGTAGGCATAAAAATTATTGTTTTGGAAGTAATCCATAAATAAGGGATGCCCGCCATGCAAGGTACCACCAATATTTTTTTGCACAAACTGCACAATGCTCGAATCCGAATAGTACAAATCGGTTCCCACTGTCCAAAACGTATCGTTAAAATAAGGATCGGTAAAATTGAGATTGTAGTTTTGATAATTTTTGCCGTTGTACTGTACACTCAAGCCCGTGCGATAGCCCAAACCTAAAAAGTTTGTTTCGTTCAACTGCACCGTCAGCTGTGGTCCAAGGGCCGTAGCATAACCTGCACCCAACTGGAATTGCCCGGTGTTGCGCTCTTTCACCACAATGTCGATATCCATAAGGTCTTCGCGCCCTGGCGGGGTTTTGGTTAAAAACTGAACGTCTTCGAAGTATCCAAGGCGTTTAATGTTCGCAAGCGAAACCCGCTTTTGGGTTTCGTTATACAGTTCGCCCTCGTAAATACGCAGCTCGCGACGAACGACTTTGTCACGAGTGCTGCTATTTCCTGTAATATTGATTTTACGGAAATAGACTTTTTGTCCTTTTTCAACTTCGTACGTGATATTAACTTTACGCTCATTTTGTAAAACCGCTGTACGCGGGATGATATTCGCATAAGCATAACCCAAATCGCCGTATTTCGCTTCCAACGCACGCAAATCCCCTTGCATCGTCTCGTAGGAAAAATCCACTGACTTATCCACCTGAATAAGCTCCCGCAATTCGGCTTTATCAAACTCTAACTCTCCAGCAAAATCCACCTCGCCTACTTGAAATTTTTCGCCCTCATCAATACGAACCGCGATGTAAATTCCTTTTTTATCTGGAGTGACCGAAACCTCTGGACGACTCACCTGTGCCTGCACATAACCTTTATTGAGATAGTAAATTCCTATGCGGCGCACATCTTCATCAAAAATCTCTTGTTTAAAAGTTCCGCCCCCACTGAGAAAGCTAAAAAGCCCACCCTCTTGAGTCATCATAAATGCTTTAAGCTCGTCACTTTTGATCTCTTTGTTGCCGATAAAGGCAACCCTTTGCACACGGACCTTATCTTTTTCATCGATAGTAAAAACCAAACGCGCCGATTGAGGAGATTTTGGATCAGGTTGTAACTCAAAAGTAACATTCACCAACAGATAGCCCTTTTCTTCGTAGGCATGTTGGATTTCCGTCATCGCTTTTTGTATTTTACCGTAATTGACGATTTCAAAAGGTTTGATACCAATTTTATCTTTGAGATCCGACTCATCGAGCTCACCATTGCCTTTGTATTCGATGGCGGAGATGGTCGGTTTTTCCACCACTTTGTAAATCAGATCATTACCTTGCTTCTCAACCTGCACATTTTCGAAAAAACCCATATCGAAAATATTTTGAATATCTTCGCGCACCTGTTTTTTATCGATGTTCATGCCTGGCTTTAAAGAAATTTTTTCGAGGATAGCTGAGGATTCAATCTTTTTGTTGCCATCTACTTTGATAGTACCAATAGCTGACTGAGCCCACGCACTGCCAACGAAGAAATAAATCAAAACTGCAGCAACTAGTCGTGGTGCTCTCATTACCCTCTCTAAACGATTGAATTTATAAGTATCTGTTAAGTTCTAACAAGTCAAAACGGGATTCACCCATGATTACACCCACATGCCGTCTTTTAATTCTAGACGGCGCGGGAAACGACTGGCGAACTGTCGATCATGGCTTACGACAATAAGCGTCAAGCCTTCTTCTTCCTTAAGTTGAAAAAACAAATCCTGAATAATTTGCGCATTCGCACTATCTAAATTTCCCGTGGGCTCATCCGCCAACAAGAGACGCGGAGAACGAATCAACGCTCTTGCGATCGCCACGCGCTGTTGCTCTCCACCGCTCATTTGCGAGGGATAATGGTCCAACCGATGCTCAAGACCAAGGCGCGTGAGGAGCTGCCTTCCTTTGTATTCGCTGTCTTTGAGAGACATCTTAGCAATACGACAGGGCATGATAACATTCTCTAGTGCTGTAAACTCAGGCAATAGATGGTGGAACTGAAATACAAAACCAATTGTTTTGCCGCGGAATTCAGCAAGCTCGGAGGGAGATTTGCGTGACAGATCCACACCTTCATAGAGAACTTTACCAAGCGTTGGCTTATCCAGTGTTCCTAAAATATGTAGGAGCGTACTTTTACCAGCTCCCGATGCACCCAAAATACAAATAGCATCCCGTTCCCAAACTTGCAGATCGATACCCTTAACCACATCCATATTCGCCCCATCACGCTGGTAGGAGCGAGTCACACATTTTACATCGAGCAGCAGTCGCTGATTATTCATACTTGAGCCCTTCAATAGGAGACATCTTAGCACCACGAATAGCGGGAATCAAAGTCGACAAAAAACAAATCAATAAGGTCGTCAACGAAATAAGGGCAAGATCATCAATACGAAACTCCGTCGCAATAAACGAAATTTTATAAATATCTGATGGCATAAGGGGAAAGAGCATTTGCAGCACTTCAAAACCAATACACATCGACCAACCAAGAATCAACCCAAGAACCAACCCCACAGATCCTAAAAAAAGTCCGTGCACGCAAAATAATGTTACAATCATGAGCGGTGAAGCTCCGAGTGTGCGATACAAACTGATGTCGCGATATTTTTTGAGCACCAATACAAACAATGATGTTGTTACATTCACACATGCGGTAATAAGAATAATCAACACCACAAAAAACATAACATATTTTTCGTATTCAATCGCTGAGAGATAATTTTTATTCTGCTGTCTCCAGTCGACTGCGGCATACGTCCAACCAATGTCTTCCTGCACTTTGCGCGCCCAGGCTTCGGCAATGCTTGCACTTTTTAATTTATAACGAATGCCGGTAATCGCCGATGTGGAAAGAATTTCTTGTGCTAGCGGTAAATCAATAAATAGAAAGCGCGAGTTGTATTCGTATTTACCTAGGTCAATGGTAGCGACCAAATAAAACTTTTTTACTATGGGATTTAAATCCGAAACACTTTGTTTAGAGGCACGCGGAAAAATCACATTAAACGTGTCACCAATTTTAAGACTGAGCTTTTTAGCTAATTCTTTGCCCATGTAGGCTGGTGGCAATCCCTCATGCTCCACCCATGACACGGCTCCCTGATCAATTCTTTTTTTAATGTTCAAAAGGCTTTGCGCTTTTTCTTTTTCGATACCATTTAAAAGCACCGCAGAAATTTTCCCTTTACTAGAAACCAACGACTCTTGTTGCAAAAAGCGCATTTCGTCGACGATGTCTTTGGCGTACTTACTAATTTCTTTTTTAATCTCATCCACATTATCAATACGCCCGCCACGCTTGTATACAGACACGTGGCCGACCACTTCGATGATCGCTTGCTTTAAAGTGGTCTCAAAACCACTAAAGGCTGACATCGCCACCACCAACACCGCAACCCCCACAGCCACGCCACCAATAGTAAGCAATATGGAAATATCAAAAAAGCGTCGCCAAGCGGTTATGTAGCGAACAAGCACCCAAAAGCTAAAACTCATTTGGCTCCCTGCTTTTGAAACCGAAGATAGGCGTTAATAAACGGCTGTAGATCGCCATCCATCACATCATTCACCTGACTCGTCTCATAAGATGTACGGTGATCTTTCACCATTTGGTAGGGATGCATCACATAAGAACGAATCTGACTTCCCCACTCATTGGCTTTCTTTTGCGAATTCATTTCGTCTTTTGCTTTGTTTTTTTCTTCCAATTCTTTTTCATACAAAGCTGCTTTTAACATCTTCATGGCTTTGTCGCGATTGGCGTGTTGGCTACGCTCATTCTGACATTGAACAATAATCCCCGACGGCAAATGGGTAATACGTACAGCGGAATCTGTTTTGTTCACATGCTGACCACCAGCACCGCCCGCACGATAGGTGTCCACTTTAAGATCTTCTGAGCGAATTTCGATTTCGATCGAATCATCCACTTCGGGCCAAGCAAAAACGGAGGCGAAACTGGTGTGGCGACGAGCATTGGCATCAAACGGACTGATACGCACCAAACGATGCACTCCAGATTCTGCTTTTAAATAACCAAAGGCATAGGGGCCCTGAATATGAAGGGTGACCGACTTAATCCCAGCGCCATCCCCCTCGGTCATCTCAAGTACATCGACTTTGTAATCGCTCTTATCAGCATAACGCGTGTACATGCGCAAAAGCATGCTGGCCCAATCACAAGCTTCCGTGCCACCAGCGCCGGAATTGATCGATAGAAAAGAGCTATTCATATCGGTCTCACCATCTAATAAGCGCTTAAGCTCCAGCTCATCAATTTCACTTTGCACGGCCTTGACTTCGTTTAAAACTTCATCAAAAGTCGCTTCGTCTTGAGCTTCGTGGGCCATGTCCAACATAACAAGCGCATCGTCTGCTCTATTTTTTAAAGCCGACCACTGCGCGCACACCTTATCGAGCATGGCAATCTCTTGATTGATCTTTTGCATTTGTTCTGGATTGTTCCACACTGCAGGGTTTTCTGATTTGTGGCGCAGCTCTTCTAGTTGTTTAAATTTTTTGTCCAGGTCAAAGCGACCCCCGAAGTTCCGATACTTGCCTGATAATATCGTGAAGTTCACTTTTCATCTCATTGTAATGGGTCACTAAACTGCGTTTACTTTCCAAGACTAAACCTTTCCCTGCTGTCGATGAACGAATTTTTCGACAATATCCTCTGCCATGAGATTTTCAAACACTTTATCCTGAATGGCGAACATTTCTTCAGCATCGGCCACATCTTTCTCGTGGTCATAGCCAAGCAGATGCAAAACGCCATGCAGAAAAAGATAGGTAAACTCTTGGCTGGGATGGAGTTCATGCTCTACTGCCTGTTTTACAATCACATCAGGGCACAAGACAATTTCGCCCAAAACGGGCGCTTCCATGGCAAAACTTAAAACATCAGTGGCATAATGTCGTCCCCGGTAATTCAGATTGAGGGCACGCATGTCGTCTTCTTCAACCAGGATAACCCCCAGCTCTTGCTCCAGCGCAAGTGTCTCCACCTTTGCATCCAGTAAATGTTTTTTGAGTTGGTCGAAAAGCCAAAACAAAAACTCTTCTTCCAAGGACCAGTTTGTGTTATTCACAAGATACACGTTCATATAGGGGTACTATACCAGCCATAGGAAGTTTCTGTGAAAAGAAAAAATATCGAAGATTTAAAAAAAATTGTTGCCACCCTGCGTGGCCCCAATGGTTGTCCATGGGATAAAAAGCAAACGGCACAATCACTCACCCCTTACGTGGTCGAAGAAGCCCTAGAACTAGAGGACGCCATTCATCACAAATCGGACGCGGACATCATGGATGAGCTGGGCGATGTGCTGTTCCAGGTGGTTTTACATAGCCAGATCGCGGCAGAAGAAAAACGTTTTACTTTAGATGATGTCATTGATTCTTTATCCAGAAAAATGGTGGCGCGTCACCCCCATGTCTTTGAAAACAACTCGGCAAAAATGAATGCTGATGACGTAAAAGATAAATGGGAAAAAGACAAGTCGGCACAAAAAGATGAAACCAACACCTTTACTCTTCCCAAAAATTTTCCAGCTCTTTTGGCTGCTTTAAAGATTGGTAAAAAAACCCGCTCTATCAATTTTGATTGGGATAAACCACTAGAAATTTTTGCCCACTTCCTGACCGAAACAGATGAACTCAAACAAGCCATCAAAAAGAAAGATAAAGTCAACCAGTGGGAAGAGGTGGGCGATAGCCTATTTACCCTAGTACAAGTGGCGCGGCACCTATCTGTCGATCCCGAAAAGGCCTTGCGCATGTCTAACAAAAAGGTGGTAGATCGCATTCGGCTCGCGCATAAAATTTCTGGCCTACCCTGGAAAGAGTATATTCGTCTCTCCCTAGATGAAAAAGAGGCTCTCTGGGAAAAGGCCAAGAAGCAGCTAAAAACAAAAGCACGCCCTAAAAAAAAGGACTGAGCAAATACTTAAAAACCCGATAGGCATCAGGATCTAAGGTATTATAATAAAAAATTTTCGCCGTATTTTTTAGCAACTTCTGACGATGAAAAAACGAATTGCGAAACTCGGAGCGCTCCGTTTTGTGAAACAAATGAAACACAGACTTATTGTAAAAATAAAAATTCGCTCCTGCACGCATCAGTTGTAACCCAAGGTCCGTGTCTTCGAACCCATAGAAGCAATAGGTTTTACGAAACCAGCCTACTTTTTCAAATAAATCACGCGGCAAGGAAAGTGCATAGGTACATGTATACTTCCAATAATCTGTTAGCTCAGACCAACCATGGGTTGCTGCGCGATCATAAAAATCAGCCCAGTAGCCGCCTTCGGGAATAAAACAATCCTTTGTCTTATCTAGATCCTCATAAGATACAAAGTTTAATGTTGCAGACTCGGTTAGATAGTCCCGACGCCACTGAATCACATCGTATTTTTTATGCAAATCTAAAAGATCCTCAATATAATCTGGAGGCACAATCATATCGGCATCGAGAAAAGCGAGAATGGCGCCTTGTGCCCACTTCACCCCAAGGTTACGGGCAAGACCAGCACGAAACCGATGATCTCCCATGGTTCTTGGATGTAAACGCGGATAATAAATATAAGTGAATGGAAAAGAAAACTGCTCATAATTTTTTAAGATCAATTCACTGGTGGAGTCACTGCTTCCATCATCTACCAGAATCACTTCGAAACACGATAATTCTACCTTTTGCTTTTGTAAATGCTGTAAAGTACTTAAGATGTGACGAGCGTTATTATAGGTTGGAATGACAACAGAAATTTTTGGGATTACCTCACGCTTCGTATAAATCACTGGTTCGACAAGACTCTCGACATCACTATCTGTTGTCAAACGAGGCTCAAAAATTTCCATCCCAGGAAGTGGACGCGGACAGTAAGACGGCAAATATTTTTTAAGCTGCTTTATCTGTTCCTGAACCTGTCTTGGCTTGAAAATATACTTGTTTTCACCCAGATAGGGAAAATAACAATACAACTGATCAAGCCACGTCAGCGGTACCTGCTTCAGCTCACGCCAAATAGGCAGTGAACGTAGCCCTGGCAAAACCCAACGGACAGGGGAATGCTGACCTAGCATAGCGAAAGACGTATCGTCATAAGGCATCGTATCCAAAATACAGTCTATTCCCAAAGGATATCTCTTTAACAAAAATGATGCCTTCTCCATCGAAAATAATAAACCCGATGCACTTAATTGTAGCCTAACAGAAAAACCGTGGGTCAACGCGCTTTCTAAAAAGTTTGCAAAGGATTCATGTTCCAAACTGTTTTCAGGAAAAAGAAGGTGAGTATATTTTCCCTTTTTTGCTTTTTCTAAGATACGAAAAAACTCTTCTTGTTGGAGTGGCCTATCGCGCAAACCACCACTAAAACGAAGCCAAAGGTGATTGTAACCTTTGTATTGGTCATGAATTGGAACATGGTATTGACGAATGCTCAATGTTGACACCCTATTTTCTGCCTCGTATTTTATCGAATATGGCTCCCCCAACGCTGTCTATCATTATTCCAACAGCATCGGCAAATCAAGTGCTAGAGCCATTACTGGCAAGCATTGAAACCCAAGAGCTTCCTGCACACCAATTTGAAGTGCTATTGATCTATAATGGACGCAAGCCACCAAAAACGCTTTGTACGCAGCTTAAAAATGTACGCACCTTCTATTCACCAAATGTAGGTGTAAACCAAGCTCGCAACCTGGGCATCATAAATACAAAAGGGAGCATTATCTACTTCCTTGATGATGACTGCCGACTTTTTAAAAAAAATCACTTGCAGCAAATTATTCAGCAGCACCAAGAGCACCCTCATACCATAGGGATTGGCGGTCCCTATGAGATGAGCGCTCTCCCCTCTTTTCTTCAACAGGCTTATCATACCAATATGCGCGCATGGCTTACCAACCGCGCTCAAAGTGAATGTAAAACTGATGTTCTCCTCGGAGGGAATGCCTCCTATAAAAAAAACGCCTTTAGAGACACTCGCTTTCCTCCTGGCATTCGCTATGGAGGCAGCGAAACACCGCTTAATTTACAGCTTGCCTCATTACATGGCCCTCATGTTTTTGTGCCAGCGCTAGGCGTGCGACACCAATCTCCTATCAGCTTGTTAAAGTTTATTAAAAAATCCTATCTACAAGGTATGGGCGCGGCTTTTATAGAGAAATTTTACCCTAAGAACGCTAAACAAGACGCCTTACACCCATCTACTCCAACAAATGTAATAATATCGGCGCTTATTTCCCTATATGATTTTTGTTTTATGGTTGGCTATCGCACATCTATTTATGAACGTCGGCATCCCTTGCTGTCTATCTCTGAAGAATTTTTTCTGCGTAACACAAAACCTCTTATCCAATTTATTTCCGATATACACGCCACCCTGAGGATAAATTCTATCCCCACGACGTCACCTCTGCTACCCAAATGCGCATCGATAGCCAAAAATCCCATACCCATTAATGGAAAGAATACTCTGGCGATGGCACTTAAAAAAATGACACCACAAGATCTGGCTATGAGCTATTTTTACATTGAATCTAAAAAAGAGTCTCCATTTGCCCTATCTCCCGATCAACTGACCAAAAATTTACAAAACGTAAATGACTTCTACTCCATCGAAGCTGCAAATATTTTCTCTTTTAAAACTGCGCCTTTAGTTTACTCTTTAGATATCCACCATAACTCTGGCTTTGTAATCCTATTTGATTCTCATTTATCAAATAAATATCACCACATTACAGATATCATCGAGTCCCTCAATACCCTTTCTCCGCAAAATATCTCAGAAAACCAAATTTACGAATGGATAGGTACCAATGAATCTACACAAAGAAAAAAATTACAACGCTATATTGACAAAACTCAACCTACCCACTTTCTCGATGCTGTTGCCGTCCCGCAAAAAACGTGGGACCATTTTTTACTTACCTACAACAATCACGTAAATCACTTTACATGGAATCAATTTGTTAAGAATGAAAACATTTTAATAAAAAACTTAAATCAGTCTGTACAATATCAATGGGACCATCTACAAAGCCATGCTCAAGAATATTTCTTTTCACAGCCAAATATAGCCTTTTACCGATCCCACTTTTCCCTTCTCGGAAAAAATCCAAAACGCCGGGCTTTATTCCTTTTGATTTTATCAAAATTGCATCATCTCTACTTGAAACCGCAAAGTCATTGGATGCAGACTCTATATGAACAACTTAATCAATTCTTAAACTCAGTTGATTCATTATATGTTGAAACATGCGATATCTCACTATCTGTGTATAAAATATGTTTTTGCTATTTACATAGATCTTTTTGGAAAATATACGGCCCTACTTTCGGCTTTATGGCTCTGCTATTTGAATTACCAGAAACCATCCGCAACCAACCTCTACCCACACGCCTTAAAGTAGGCACAACTTTATTTTTTCGCAGATGGGGATGGCTCTTTTTAAAAACTGTAGGGCGCCGCTAATGCCTGTTTTTTCTATTGTCGTACCCTCATGGGGAAATATTGAAAATATCAATCAACTGATAAAAAGTTTGCATCAACAGGCTTTTACTAAAAAGAGTGAACTCTTACTCTGCCTCACCTCCGAAAATTTCAATCAAATAACAAACAAAATCCTACCTACGCCTCTGTGGCTAGATCTACATATAATAGAAACACCCCCGCGAGGAATTGGTTACGCACGCAATCTAGGCGCAACTTATGCTAAAGGTGAAATTATTTTTTTTCTCGATGATGACTGCTCTCTTCCTGAGCCGCAATACCTAGAACGTGCATACACAGAAGTTCGCAATCAAGTCGCCGTGCATATTGGCCAATACAAAAATCCCCAATACTTAAACCACACATCGGCTTTTTATAATTTTCTATGCAACCTTTGGCTTGCCAGTTTTCGCAGTGGTCGCAATAGTTATATGGTACTTGGCGGATGCGTTTTACTCCCTACATCCCTCTTAAAACAAAGTCGCGCTTTTTTCTCTGAAGAGACCTTCAAAGCTTCCGAAGAATATACCTTTTGTAATATTTTGAAATCTAAAAATATCGAAATTTTTTATCACCAAAATTTCGATATTTTCCATGATGCAAATTGCAATATCCGACAACTGTTAAAAAAAGCTTGGAATCACGGCACCGCAATACATAGTTACCAAGAAAAAATGCACCAAAACCGCATGCAGACTCTCTTCCTGCAAATAATTCAGACGCCCCTCACAACAATGAAGTTTGCCCCACTTCTACTGGTCTTTCTTTCCTTAGGACGAATTGCTTATTTCTATCGAATGGCGGGAACATACTTCGTAGAAAATAAAAAAACATTCCTAAAGCGTAGCTAAATTGAGTGATCACCAAGAGGCACGCCAATTGCCAAAACGGACTTCTTCGTGCATTTATAATACCGAAAACTAAAACTGCCGCCGCATAGAATACCCACAACCACTGATGAAAAAAGATCGGCGACAGCAAAAAACAAAAAAGAAAGCCGAGTGGTATAATAAGGATACGATTTAGAAGATCATGATTTTGGCTAGCGACATGTGCTCTTCCATAACCGTAAATAAATATTTTTTGACTCCACTGGCAAAAACTACTAGGTAAATAGTGCTGAATTTTTAAATCACCACTCATTTGCAATATATACCGCTCGCGTCGCAAACGATAACTGAGATCTAAATCCTCACCGACACGATTAAATTCTTCGCGAAATCCACCGACGGATACAACAGCCCGCTTATTATAAATAATATTAGCTGTTGGGATATGCTCAACGGCCATATCTTGTGACAAATGAAGCTGTGGCAGAGAAAAATGCCCTAGATAACTGGCAAAGAAGTCTTGGTATAAGGAGCTCCAGCGGCCCGCAGGAATCCATCCTCCACCTATAGCGGCCACTGCCTGTGGCAGGCTTTCGATTTTTTTAAGAGCACTGCTCACCCATTGCTCTGTAATGCGACAGTCTCCGTCGATAAAACCCACCCACTCTGTTTGCGCAAGAGTCATCACGTCCTGGCGGGCTCGAGCTAAATGATTTGAGGTGCGATTTATAATTTTGCAATCAAACTGCTTTTTTAACTGTGTTAAGTAGGACAATGTTGTATCCGTTGAGGCGTTATTAACAACAATAACTCGCACTTGATGAAATGCACTGAGAGCTTTAATGTTACTATAAATCTGGTCCTTATGTTTTTCTTCGTTGTAAAGAACAATTCCTATGGTTAGACTGGTTTCACGAACATTAAATTTTACGGATGCCATGACATAAAAGATAAACCATTTTCAATAACGGTTCTACTTAAATAAAATCGTGACACGCTATAAACTATCGCCTTTATTAATTCTCCAGATTTGTTTAGCATTTGCTACGACTTTTCTTTTTATACACTTAGCCATTCACTGTTATTTTTCGGATTCCGAAATATGGCTCCTCACACTTTCACAAAAAGCGCTAAACCCACAAGGACTCTCATCCATTTACTACAAATACATGTTCCATATCATAACCTATTTGTTTTCACATTGGGCTCCAAGCGAAACATCTGTATATGACTACGCACGCATTGGGTGGTCGCTGATTGCAGTTCTTACGCAAATCATTTTAGCTGGAACTTTTGCCAAATCAGTGGGGCAACAGAAACTCCTGCTACCTCTATTTATTATTCTCATGACATCAAATGCATTTTTTAATCAAGGGTTTCGTATCCGTGGCGACATCCTCAGTCTTTTTGCCCATAGCATGGCCCTTTGGCTTTTTATTTATTTGCGAACTAAACCCATTACTCTAAGACACTACTTTTACTTGGCCGTCTTTAATTTACTTCTGTTATTATCCACGCCAAAAGCGATCTATTTTTTTGTAGCACAGGTCGCCTTTGCAATCGCTCTTTATAAAAATACCCATTTATCACGACGCTATTTTCTGTGGATTTGGTTTTCGCACCTATCTCCACTCATCTTGGCGTCTTTTTTAACCCTAGTAACCCATCTGTGGGGCGGACAAACAGATCTGATTGTTCCCATTCACTATGCAATCGATTTTTATTTAAAATCTTTTGATTCCGGATTGTTTAACAGTGAATTTCTCTCAATCAACGATTTTGCCCATGTTTTTAAATTTATAGGTAACAGCCCATTACATGCACTTATTATAACCACTGGCCTAGGGATTTATTTTTATCTCACCTTTAAAAAGCAAAAAAATACCCTTCTTTCTTCTTGGAACGTCTATTTCGGACTCCTCTTTATTTTTGTCATTTTACATAATCAAAAACTGCCCTTTTTTATCGGGCCTTACTTCTCTCCGCTCATTGCCTATACCGGCTTGCTATGCATCCTCTCTTATCAAAAAATATTCCCAGCACCCGGTACAATAAACGCAGAAACCGCTCTTAGACGGGCTCTAAAATCCAACCCCATCTCTATTCGCACTGCAGTCATGCGCTTACAAAAATTTTATCATCCTCTAACATTTTTGCTTTCAAGTATTCTATTGAGCTTTATGTTTTTTATGACATTTTTATTTTATCAAAAAAACATGACCTACAACAATAACAGTGCCCAACTCATTGCCGTACAAACTTTTGATAATTACCTGACAAAATATCCCAACACTTTATACTACGACATCATAGGCTTATTACCTCGTAAAAATAAAATTTTCTTATTTGTTGGCCCTAGCGAAGTGGCACAAAAAAGAAACATCATAAATCAAATCCAAAAGATCAATCCCGATCTTATCGTTATGACTTTTAAATTTGTTTACCTTGAGCCCGAAATTCAAGAATACCTTACACAAAACAAAGTCCCTATCGAACAAAATGTCTGGGTTACAGGTGAATATTTCTCTGTAGATCATGATAAAAAATATTTTACCAAATCCTACCCCATAAATGGCACCAACTATTGGGCCCTTCCGGCGAAGCCACACACCTTCACCATGGAACTTCTCACTCAGAAAGACATCTCATCGGAAATCATTTTCCTCGACAAAAGTCTCAAATCCGTACAAAAAAAGGACGCCGTCTTCTTAGGTGTTCCAGAAAAATATTTGGCAATTCTCTTAACAAACATCGCTCCCGTGCGGTTCTTACAGCCTCCTTATTTTGTGTTTCGCTTTGATACAAATTTTTAATGTATCCTCCTGAATTTTTACATTATTTTGCCGATAAGTAGAGGAATGGTTAAGCACCTGGGAAAAGCCGGTTTTTCATTAGTAGAAATCATGATTGCAGCAGCAATCTTAGCGATTATTGTGGGAAGCACATTAACCATCATGAGCACCTCAGGGCACAATACAACATTTCAAACAAAAATAGAATCTAACGACGCTTGTCTGTCTGAAGCGCATAAAATTATTGAAAACATAAAGCAAAAAGGACAGGCCCGCGTTCGCTTGAGCATGCCCGTGTCTTTGTTGTCAACGACCTCACCACCCTATAATTTTACTGCTGCAGGAACAGACCAATTGGGGAACTCCAATCAAGAGGCCGGTGTTACTTTTTCAGATCGCTGGCCAACCACCGACCCTATTTATGAACTCTCGGGGACTGTGTATACAGTTCGCCCTTATCTTTTATCCATGGGTTATATGAATACACTGCAAGCCTTGTACAATTCAAATTTGGGTTTTTGTTCCAATACACGAGGGTTGAGTTCCTACGGCGATGGTACAATTATCGGCAATACGACATCAGATAGCCTTACGAGCAGTACTTCTTATTTAAAAATACAGCATTTTTCTACAACTACCGGAGCGACATACGGAGGCTGTACCGCTTTTGATATTCGCCCTCCTGGTGCCGACGAAGCTAACTTTGGTACAAACGTACAAGATCCTCCTGAGTTAAACGGAACCAAATACCGTGATATGCATCCCAACAGCGTCAATTATCGTATCGCAAACAAGGATAGCACAGCCGCTATAAATGCCGGTTTTTTAGTAACTGCATCGGTAACCTATCTCGACCGCAAAGGGCAGACACAAGAATGCCGTGTGCAGGAAAAATTTCAATACGGGCACAACCGGCGAACAATTTAACTCTTGAGTATGAAGATTACGTCACAACAGGCGCGCCCGCTATCCCCAACAATCAAGACGACACCAACATTCCAGAAAACATCAATGATACTGTCATTTCAACTACACCTAATACTGCGGGATGGAGTTCAGGACAAAAACCCTATTATGATCAAGCCAACAACTCTGCTCATCCAGGAATTTACAACCTTTGCAATGCAACACCTCCATCACGCAGGGTGACCATGCGGCTTACCCGCACCCGCTCTGGAAGTATTCATATGTGTCGCAATCTTTCGGCCCAACGTTCTCCAGTGCAAGGAACTCCTGCATCTGATGCTGCGAACACAGCTGCTGCACCAGCTGCCACATGGTTTTACCGGCAGGTCGGCACTGCAGCAAATAGTGGTACAGGAATTGGCTTCTACTTTCGCAATGAAGCACCTCAACGAACAACCTTTTATTCGACAGAACTTATGCAACATGCCTATTTTAATGCAAAAGATCGCGTGGATACTCCCGGAGATCTTTTCGTCGCTGGTCTTTATTATCCAGACGGTACATACTATTGCAATACAGGACGCGGCTGTGGCGGTAGCGGTGTAACTACCCGCTACAGAACTTATCAACCGCGCTCTCCCGCGTTTCCCATCAGGGAACGCTACGACCCCGGTGAAACCACCGGGTCCAACAACAGAGTTTTAACAGAGTACGGCAATGCCCGCAGCTATTTTCCTTCAGATCATGGCGCTACTACGGCGACGGCACCTTGGGTGCCTTGTGAAACACTACACAATACGGCGGTATGTGGAACAGGAACCATCGAAGTGAATGGCTTTATTCCCGGAGATTACACAACCACAAATATGTCTCTTGATGGCTATCACATGCGCTTTAACACTTTACCGGGCGGCTGTGAGATCCACATGCAGGTGGCTGAAGTCGATGCAGGCTACAACATTCGCTCCAGTGAATTCCGTGAGTACATTCAAGAAATGGCCCCCGGCAATCGACTTTGTCGAAACGCCACTAAAGGCGACGGTACATTTGATGATTACAACATGAATAACACCGCCAGTGGACCTTTGAATGAACATATCTGGTTTTTGCTTGCAAGCTGGTGCTGGAAATCCGGATGGTGTTTGTGAATTGCAGTAGCGCCACCGCCAGCCAAGACTGCTGCATGAATTATCCGATCATGCCAAGCAATGACCCCACCGCCTATCAGCCTAACGGGTTAAGTATCAACCCCAATGATTGCACACCCAAAACCACCGCAGCATGTGCTGTACCTAATGGGACCGGCCAGAAATATTGCCGCACCAACTACACTTGGGATTACTGTAAAGCCGTTTCTTGTAACGCAGGATACACTTTGCAAAACGGACAGTGTATAGTCAATCCTCCAACGTACAACTGGACGTTTATTGGTTTTAATCCCGGATTACTAGAATGTGTTGTGGATACTTCATGGCCGGCATGTACTAATTATTTCGATGAGTGTAAAGTATCGCCATGGTATGCGTACCGATGCCTATAGCACATTTTTATATCCGTTTGATTTTTCGCTTTAATATCACAAGAAGAGTGCGGCTCTCGGGGACACCTAACACATACATAAAAGAAAAATAAATCCCCACACTACCTACAACAACTGCCCCTAAAAGCAATATCCGCTGAAAAAATCGGATGCATAATAACTCTGCCCCAACCAACGGCAGTAAAATAGATAGGAAGGAACTTACAACACTCACCGCTAAGAATCGTAAAAACGACGCGTCGATCACCAACGCTTTTGTCCACAACAACACCACCATCAAACACAATCCGTTTAAGACAGCAGCGAACGCAGTCGATAACACCAAACCATTGAGACCATAAATTTTCATAAGTTGTGGGGCTAAAACAAATGAACAGTGAGTCCCAATCCCGAAGCCACAGCTGGGAATAACGTGTTCTTCTTTGCGTAATAGACTTGGCTCATCACCCGCGTCATCGCTGCGGCAACGAGTGTGATCGAATAAATTTGCACAATCTGACTGACAACCTCTACTTGCTCCGCCTGAAAACGCCCGCGCTGGTAAAGCACCGACACACACACACATAGGCCGAGCTATAGAGTCCCACCGAAGCTGGAATACATAAAAAAAAGAAGAGCCCGTAAATTTTTTTTGCACTTCGTGCTGAAACCCCGCATGATTTTCTCGACTCAATGTTCTGAAAGCGTCGGTAAAAGTGCAGTACCCAAACTCACTCCGACGAGAGAAAGCGGTACTCAACAATCGATCGGCAAGGGCAATAAACGTAACCGCCCCCTCCTGAAGATTCGTGGCGAAATAGGTGTTCACAAACGACATGATTTGAATAATACCGAGACCAAGAACACTCGGTAGAAAAGTTTTGAGTACTCGACGAACCGGTGGACTCAAATATTAGCCCATGACCACGCATAGGGTATTTGCAGTTTAAAAAAGTCGGGCTTATGATCACAATCTGTAGTAGCCCACCAACAAGCACAGCACCACCCAGAAGAATGAGAACAGAAACTTTTCCAGTTAAATGAGCATAAGCAAAAGAGGCAATGATCGATATATTTAAAAGGCTCGGCGCCACCGATGTGAGAAGAAACTTTTTATGCGCATTTAAAAGCGCCATAAAATAGGCGTAAATGCTCACCAAAATTAAAAATGGAAACATCCACTTGGTTAACAAAATCGTAAGTTCAATCTTTCCCGGTACGCTTGAAAAGCCTTTTCCGCCAACCCATACCGGTATAATCAGATCCATGGTGCCAATAATCACAATCGATAAGGGAATAAGAATCACCAAAAGCAAACCAAGAATTCCTGCCGTCAGCTCTGCCCGTGCTCGCTCCTGATGACGCTCTTTGAGCTCAACATAAACAGGGATAAAGCACACCGACAAAGCCCCTTCACCGAAGATACGGCGAAACAAATTGGGGAAACGAAATGCCGCCTGCCAAGCATCGGAGATGGTTTTATCGAAGACCGCCACGAGCGCCGCTTCACGAAAAAGACCCGCGAAACGACTCAGAAAGGTGCCAAAAGCAAAATAAATAGCTGATTTTATTACAGATTGTTCAGTTTTTTTTGCCAGCTTTGATTGCACAGTGGCCCTTTTAAAAGTCTTGAGAATTTCGACGATATGTATTAAGTATTCAACCTTTAGACTACTTTGGAGGAATGACCTTGGCAAATATAAAGTCCGCAGAAAAGAAAGCTAGACAGGCGCTTGTACGCCGCGCTCGTAATAATCAAACAACTGGAACTGTTCGCACTGCTGAAAAGAAAGTGCGCACGGCAGCTGCTGCTGGTGACAAAGCAAAAGCCACTGAGCTTCTTAAAGAATACTCCAGTGCGGTTGGTAAAGCCGCTAAAAAAGGTGTTGTGAAAAAACAAACGGCTTCACGCAAAATCAGCCGACTCTCTTTGATGATCAATAAACTTCAGGGTTAATTCTCGATCATTCACATTGAGACCGTTAAAATAAAACAAGGGGTGCTATTACGCACTCCTTTTTTATTTGAGATCCTTCGCTTGCGCTCAGGATGACACTTCAAAATGACGACATGCCACTAGATAAAGTTAAGAGTATTACCCGCAAGTTTGAATAACGAAATTCTCAAGCCAAATGTGTGATGAAATCGGCGACGATTTTAATGCACGGTCCGTATCCAATAAGGCGCGAAATGTTTTTTCGATTTTTTTCTCGCTCCAGTGGCGGGCTTGTTGTTCGTACTCGGATAAGAAGTACGGAGACACGCCCACCTTCGATGCCAGCTGCGCACCCGACACACCCTCTTTTTTGGCATTCTTTACCGAACGCAAAATGCGCACATGCCGACTCACGAGCGCCAAAATTCCCACTTCGTTTTGCCCATGAGATAGCAGTTGCGACAAACACAATAGCGCACGTGCCTTATCACAATCACCAATAGCACGCGAAAGATCAAAGACCGATTGCACTTTAATATTGGATACTACCGAAATAACATCTTTCGCGGTAATCGTTTGATGGTCTCCTAAATACTGCGATAATTTTTGCATTTCGTTATAAACATCAGCGAGGGATGATCCCACCAATTGATGGAGTAAACCCACGGCATCGGGATCAATCTTGCAGCGACACTTCTGGGCAATGTACTGAATCCACTGCGGCACCTGATTGTCGTAGGGTTTTTTCATCTCTATTGCTGTTGCCACATCTAATAATCGCTTATGTGTTTTTTTACGTTTATCAATACCCTTCATAATCAATACAAGCACCGTCGTATCCGAAGGATGAGACAAATACCCATCAAATTGCGACCAATCCGATTCATTCCACTTATCGGTATCGCGAACGATCACCAAACGGCGCGTTGACATCATCGGAAGGGTTTCTGCTACATCGAGAATGTGCGGCACTGTCGTTTCTTTAGCATGAAACGAATCGTAATTAAAATCCCGCCCCCCATCACCAAGAGCGGCCATCTCGATGAGACCTATAGCCTCGTTAATAAAAAAGTCTTCTTCACCGTAGAGCAAATACATCGGTGCGATGTGCGATTTTAAGTTTTGCCAAAAACTACGCGGTTCAAAACTCATTAGAAATTCTCCGTCATGCGACTTATTGCCTCTGTCGCCATATCTTTTGCAATGGCACGGATCGTACGTCGTTTTGCATTTTGATTGTATAAAGGGTTGGCCGTACGCAGACCATACGTCGTCAGTTGAGGTGCTTTATAGTTCTTCTCACCCATGAACTGTCCTTGCCAAAGCTCTTCGTCTTTTTTATTCACCGCTTTTAGTATGATCGTCATACGAGTTTGATACTCAGTGAACATACTTCTCCGGCGCGGTGTATTCTGATTGTCGCTCACTGGCAGCTCAATAGAGGTTTTTCCTAAAAAATCCACCGTGTGAATCACTCCTTGTAAAACCACTTCCGCTTGGGATGCGTCCGTTGTCAGATCGCCCACGCCAGAGCGGGCCATCTCTTGTATAAACGCATCGGTAATATCAGGCTCGATTCCCACCTCTTGAGTGCGATTCTCAAACTGCGCAACGTAAATACGATGTAGACCCCCTGGAAGCTCGCGGTGATAAGGTCCAAAATGATAAGCGCAGCCCGCCATTGACCCAACCGCGACATAAACGTAACTGGGCAGATATAGCATAGCGAAAATCCACGCAATACTCCTGCGGATTAGGGCGAAAAGAAAAGCGACCCGTTCCCCAACTGGGTTCCATGTTCTTTGCATAGACCCAATAAGCTACCTTTTGACTTTTGACGTTTCAAGAATGAAATTTGTGAACATGCAAAGTTATCAGCTTATGACTCCCGGCCCCGTGCCTTTACCTGAATGGGTGCTTAATGAATTAGCGCAACCCGTGATTCATCATCGCACAAATGAATTTGAAGCGATCCTAGAACGCTGCCTCAAGCGTTTAAAGCTTGTTTTTCAAACAAAAAATCACTGCTTTCTTCTCACCTCAACAGGAACAGGCGCTATGGAAGCTGCCCTCACCAACACCCTGCCCAAGGGCGCAAAAGTAATTTCGATTATTTCGGGAAAATTTGGTCAGCGCTGGCATGAGATGGCACAAACCCTTGGCTACCGTTCTGTGCCGATTGAGATCGAATGGGGCGACGATTTGGATCTAGATTACTTTAAAAAAATGCTCTTCGCCCACGCCGATGCGGAGGCGATTTTATGTCAGGCCTGCGAGACAAGCACGGGAGCTATGCTTCCCCTAAAAGAACTTGCAGAGATGACACGCAAATCAAAAACGCTTCTCATTTGCGATGCGATTACTGGCCTTGGAGCCTACAGTATCCCCATGGATGAATGGGGCATCGATGTTCTGATCGCCGGTTCCCAAAAAGCCCTTATGCTTCCCACAGGACTGGCCTTCCTCAGTTTATCAGACAAAGCCTGGGAAAAAACAAAAACAGTCGCCCCGGAGCAAACCTACTACTGGAATCTCGTTGAAGAATATAAAGCCAACCAAAAAACACAAACACGTTTTAGCTCGGCGACAACTCTTATTCGCGCTCTCGATTTGGTGCTGGAGCACATTGAAAAAATCGGTTTAACCAATTGGTTCGATGCCCACACCGAGCGCGCAACCCATTTTCGTCGCCTTGTTTTAAATCCGCAGGTGACTTTATTTCCACACACACCAAGCCCGAGCCTTTCCTGCTTACTCATTCCTAGTGTTGATACCACACGCTTACAAAGTCATCTGCAAGACAAACACCGTATCGTCGTCATGGGAGGGCAGGATCAGCTTAAAGGAAAAGTTTTGCGCGTTGGCCACATGGGCTGGATGACCAAAGAACAACTTACCTCAACTGCGGAAGCTATTCGCGCCTCCATTGGAGAACTCACCGGTGCATAAAACTCTTGTCGCTAACCGCTTTGATCACGAATCCCTTCTTCGCCTGAAAGCAACGGGATTAACAGACCTGCACAGCGCCCCTCACCTCTCAGAGTTAAAAGAACATTTTTCCGCAGCTACCGCCCTTCTCATTCGCAGTGGCACAGAGATCAACGCTCACCTACTTTCCCAATTGCCAAAACTAAAAGTCGTCATTTCTGCAACCAGTGGCTTTAATCATATTGATTTTCGCGTGTGTCGTGATGCGGGCATCGCCGTGATGCATACACCCCACGCCAATGCCATAAGTGCCGCCGAACACACGTTGGGCCTTATCATCGCCACCCTTCGCAAATACGGATTAGCCCGTGACAATATAAAAATGGGCGTTTGGGACCGCGAACCTCTTTTAGGTTCCGAACTTTACAATAAAACTTTAGGTGTGATCGGCTATGGGCGTATCGGCTCACGCGTCGCACACTTAGCCAAAGCCTTCGGAATGAAAATTCTTGTTCACGATCCCTATCTCGAACAAGACGAATTTCCTGAAGTGACTTTCATGGGCCTTGAAGAAGTCTTTCGCCACTCGGATATCATCACCTTTCATGTGCCCCTCACCAAAGAAACCTTCCACATGATAAAACCAGGCACTTTAGAATGGCTCTCTCCCCATGCTGTGCTCATCAATGCCTCACGCGGTGCCGTGGTGTGTTCCCACTCTTTGCAAAACTATCTGGTCGAACACAAATCTTTCCTCGCAGGTCTCGACGTTTTTGAAACCGAACCCCTCTCCTCTGATTCCGCACTGATTCGTAACTCCAATATTTTCCCCACGCCTCACATCGGCGCCACCACCCGCGAATCCATTGCTCGCGCTTCTAATGAAGCAGTCGATAAACTCATTCACTACTTCCGCTCCGCCCACATCTCCGACCCCGTTCCCCCCAACACCCCTTGGGCCGAGCAGCTGTTGTAAAAAAAATTTCCATGTGACGTGCTTTGTTAAAATTAGCTTTTAGCACCCTGTCTTTTGAGCGCTCACAAAACTTCTAAAGTTCTGTTGAGTTTACCCCCTCTGTCAGGTATTTCTGATAGGTCGTTAAAACGAAGGAGACTCATGCCCACAGCGATTATTGTCGGATCCCAATGGGGAGACGAAGGAAAAGGGAAATTTGTCGATTACTTTGCCAAAAACACGGACGCGGTTGTACGCTTCCAAGGCGGAGCTAACGCGGGTCACACCTTGATCGTCAATGGCAAAAAAATCGTTCTTCATTTGATCCCTTCAGGCATCTTACACGACAAAACCCAGTGCTTTATCGGCAGTGGCGTGGTCATCGATCTTTTCGAACTGAAAAATGAAATGGAAATGGTCAAAGCTGCTGGATACTCTATCGCACCCGAGCGTTTTAAAATCGCTGGACAAGCCACATTGGTTCTTCCTTTTCATCGAGAGCTGGATGCCGCTCGCGAAAGCAAACACCATCTCGGCACCACAAAACGTGGCATTGGTCCCGCCTACGAAGATCGCGCCTCGCGTCGAGCCCTTTTGTTCCAAGACCTTTTCTCGCCACAACTGAAAGAACGTTTGCAATTGTTGGCAGAAGAGAAAAACTCTCTCTTTGAACACCTTTATAATATTCCTAAAATTAACATCGATGCTCTCTACAAAAAACTCATCGATATCGCTGAATACTTTCGTCCTTATCTTATGGAAAACATGAGCTATGTCTTAAACACATGGGCAAAAGAAAAGAAAAATATTTTATTTGAAGGGGCACAAGGTACGCTCCTTGATATCATGCACGGCTCTTATCCATTTGTGACAAGCTCCTCCACCATCAGTACATCGGCTTGCTTAAGTACGGGACTTGCGCCTCAACAAGTGAACAAGGTTATCGGTATCGCTAAAGCCTATTGCACACGTGTGGGCGAAGGCCCGTTTCCGACTGAGCTTAAAAACGAAGTGGGCGAACACTTGCGCAAAGAAGGTGCCGAGTTCGGAGCTACAACAGGACGACCGCGTCGCTGTGGTTGGCTTGATCTGGTGGCTTTAAAATATTCAGTGCGTGTGAATGGCATTACTAGCTTAGTATTAACCAAACTCGATGTTCTCAACTCCTTTGAAACCATCAAGATTTGTACACACTACAAAATCAATGGCCAAGAAACGGATGCCTTTTCGACCTCAAGCTCTCTTATGGTTGAGCCTATCTACAAAGAATTAAAAGGCTGGAATTCACGAATCAACGATTGCCGTAAAATGGACGACTTACCACGCGAAGCCCGTGAGTATGTTCAGTTTATCGAACGCGAAGTGGGTGTTCCTATTGATGTGGTGTCAGTCGGTCCAGACCGCGTAGAATCTATTGGAATGACGTCGCTCTTCTAGTGATGGGCAGCCATACAACTGCAATTATTTACAAAGCGAGTTATCATGCACAGAACCATCATTGAACCTTTTAAAATAAAAATGGTCGAGCCTTTGTCTTTTCTAACTCGAGAACAAAGAGAAAATCTTCTTATAGAGGCTGGATACAACCTCTTTTTATTAAAAAGTAAACATGTAACCTTTGATTTTCTAACAGATTCCGGCACCACCGCGATGAGTTCGGCACAATGGGCAGCTATGATGATTGCCGACGAAACGTATGCCGGATCTAAAAGCTTCGAAAAATTTCAGAATGTTGTAAACGAAGTGATGGGTTTTCCTTATGTTATACCAACCCACCAAGGTCGCGCATCTGAAAGAGTCTTCTTTGGTCATCTCGTAAAAAAAGGCAATAAAGTTCCATCTAATAATCACTTTGATACCACCCGCGCCAACATCGAATACCTTGGTGCTGAAGCTGTTGATCTGGTTATCGATGAGGGAAAAGATCCAAAAAATACCTTTCCCTTTAAAGGAAATATCGATCTCAAAAAATTAGAGGATTTTTGTCGCACCCATCAAACCCAAATTCCTTTTGGAATGATTACCATCACCAATAATACAGGTGGTGGGCAACCCGTATCCCTAGAAAACATCAAGGCGTGTGCGAATATATATCATAAATACAACATCCCCTTTATTATCGACGCTTGTCGTTTTGCAGAAAATAGTATGCTCATTAAACAAAGAGAGACGAATCAAAATCATAAATCTGTTGCAGACATCGCTCGAGAGACTTTTGCAGACGCCGATGGTTGCCTCATGAGTGCCAAAAAGGATGCGATGTCCAACATCGGTGGCTTTATCGCGTTAAAGACAAATAATTGGCTGCAATCTTTAAAAAATCTTTTAATTCTCACTGAAGGCTTTCCCACCTATGGAGGACTGGCGGCTCGTGACTTAGAAGCCATGGCCGTAGGTCTTAAAGAAGTTCTCGATGAATCGTATCTTGAATACCGTATAGCGGTCAGTCGCTATATGGTGGAAAAACTGAACGCTTTAGGCATCCCCACTGTGTTACCTGCTGGCGGACACGCTGTATACATCGACGCCAAGTCCTTCTTACCACATATTCCATCCCACCAGTTCCCTGGACAAGCTCTTGCTGTTGAATTGTATCGTCGCGAAGGTATTCGCACTTGCGAAATTGGCTCCGTGATGTTTGATAATGCTGCCATGGAGCTTGTTCGCCTAGCCTTTCCTCGTCGCGTGTATACACAAAGTCACTTTGACTACATCATTGAGGGGCTTGGAGATCTTGTTCCTGAGAAAGCTCAACTCCGTGGTTTTAAAATGGTTTATAAACCAGAGGCCTTGCGTCACTTTACTGCTCGTTTTGAACCGCTGTAATAAAACAAGTGGGTCTGTTTTACGCGTGGCTTTTTGGTCACAATAATTTTGATTGCTCCTCACAGTAAAGATTTCTATCCTCTTAGTATGAAGACGTTATTTATTTATACCTTTTTAATTTTTATGTTCTTTACAACCGGCTGCAGCCACTCGATCAGCATTAAAGGCTCTCGCTTTTTCGCCCCCGTTACGGCCAACGAGCAATGGGGTGGCTTTGCAACCCTATCCGCAGGCGGTGATACACGTGTTACTCTGGTTAACGATATCACAGCCAATCCACCGACACGTAGTTCTGTTCTTATCAATCAAGATGTGGATGCGGGCGATATCTTCGGTATCAATTATCTTGGCATAGAAGCCGGGTTAAGTGTGGTGAAATCCTTAGAAGTCTATCTGGATAACTCCTTATTAGGACTTCGTTGGCAATTTCTCAATCATGGAGCTGAGGAAGGTTGGGTTGCGGCCATTGAGGCCGGCTACGCCAGTAGCTCCCAAGGCCGCTCATTTGACGTGGAGTCTGGCAATAGCTCTTCCGCAACATCAAAGGTTGCCAGAGCCCAAGGTGGATTAAGCCTAGGGTACAAGGTAAATGAGCACTTCCTTCCATATCTTTCTTATATCTACGAATCCTATGACGTAAAAACAGATGTCACCAACAGCTATGGTAGCTTCGGTCCATACACTGATAAGGGTCATCACAACTTGGTGTCTTTTGGAATCATGCGCCCAGGTCCGGGAATTATCTTAGCATTGGAGTACACTCATATATTTATCAATTGGACTGGCGCGCCCAAGAGTGCCAACCAAGATGCCATTGGCGCCCGCTTCGGCTTTGGCTGGTAAAATCTCCTATGCTCTTGACAGAAAACCAGGCGATGATCTTGGCGACGGTATTGGCAATGTTTGGCATTATGTCGAAGTGAAACAGTAACAACAAAAAAGGCGCTCATAACTTATGAAGCGCCTTTTTCTATACGATTTATTTATAAAATTTTTTAGTCCATATAGGCGCTAAAATTAAGTATGCGAGATTTTCCATTCGCAAAGGTTGTTTTTACTTTGCAACCAGCTCCCAAATCCACTTCTTTGCTCGCATCCATAGACAAAACCAGAACTGATTTACCGTTTGTCTGTTGGTAAGACACCACTTTACATTCATTATTTTGTGAGCCGATAAATTTTAAATTTGTTGAGGCAGAACCTACAATCGTAACTTGTGTACAAGATTCCCCAACTTCGTAACCGATATTGTTCTCTGGGTGCTCCTCTGCAGGCAAGGTACAATTGGCCGATGCTGATACACCCATCAAACCTGATACGAACATTAATAGTATTTTTTTAATCATAAAATTCCTCGCTTTTTTTTGCATTTTAAAATTATCACTTTTCTCTCAGATCGATGGATACCAACAACAACTATGTTGTACACCATGAGACACCCCGATAATCCACTAGGGTGCGTACTTAATCCTACACTTAATATAAAAAAAGACCTGTGACTACGGGAAACACCAGGCAACCCCATGTTGTAATTTTTCCATTTTATAATATCTTAATGGGCTTTAGAAGCTACACGAAAACTCTAAGTTATTGAAATACCCTATCTTACGTATTTTACATATCGATCTCATACAGATTGGGCAGACTATCATCAACAAGAGCTGTTAGTGCCGTCTGCCGCATGCGATTGTCTATCTGTTTAATCGCCATCGACAGTGCCTTTCGACTTCCTACAAAAACACATAATTTTTTAGCGCGGGTAAGGCCTGTATATATGAGATTACGAAAAAGCATACGAAAGTGTTGAGTTGATACCGGTATGATCACAATATCAAACTCACTACCTTGGGATTTATGTATGGTAATTCCGTAGGCTAAAGAAATTTCAGCGAGATCCTCTTTTTCGTAATACACGGGGATGGACTTGCCAAATTGAATCTCACAGCTATAATCCTCTAGGTCAATAGCACAAATACGCCCAATATCTCCGTTATAAACACCCAAATCGTAGTTGTTGCGCGTTTGAATAATGCGATCACCCTCGCGATAAACACGATCACCAATTTTAATTTGCTTTACACCGGCCCGCTCTGGATTTACTACGCGTTGAAGATTCTGATTTAAACTCACAGTTCCCAGGCTACCTCTCACCTGCGGCGAAAGAATTTGAATCTCAATATTTTTACCAAAGTATTCCGGAATTGTTTTCGTATACAAGCGCAAGATGGCATCCAGTCCAGTCATTCCATAATGAAGAGTGGACCATGGGTGTACCGAATGTAAAATTGTTTTGAGTTGTTCTATATCAGTTTTTGCGTGTCCAAAATTTTGCAAATCCACATGTTTAAATTTTTCTGGAATCACGAATAATGGCGCTTGTACTTCGCTCGCTTCAGCAAACTCCTGAACAAGAAGGTTTTCGATAATGATTTGCTCACCCTCTTTTTTTATTATCCCTGTCTTAACGTCGCCAGTCTGAATAATATGCTCTTGTCCAGAATCGATGGTTTGCCTGATCACCGCTTTTGCTTTTTGAATAAAACGTATTTGTTCCTGGGTGGCCTCTTCGGCGTCGATAAAAAGGCAGCTCGCTTGATTTTGCCACAACTCCGGGCGATGAATTGGCGAAGCAATTTCGGGCACCTGACCTTTATTCATTTGATGTGCGAAACGAATAATCATCGATTCTTCTGCTTGGCGAAACACTTTCGTTAGACGGAAATGTTTTACAGCTCTGGCCTGCAATAAATCCTGGAGCACCTGCCCAGCGCCGACAGAGGGTAATTGATCTGGGTCACCTATGAAAAGAACCTGAGCGCTTGCTGGTATAGCTTTTAAGAGAGACGCCGCCAAATTAACATCTAACATCGACGATTCATCGACAATTAAAAAATCTAAATTGAGCGGCTCATCCGCTCCTTTTTTAAAATTGGCTTTATTGGGCGCCCATTCCAAAAGTCGATGAATGGTTTTTGCCTCCATCCCAATCACCTCGCTCATTCTTTGCGCTGCCCGTCCAGTCGGTGCGGCAAGCACAATGCGTTTTTTCATGGCAAGCAGAAGCTTAACTAATACTTTCGTGGTTGTTGTTTTTCCACAGCCTGGTCCACCGGTAAGAATCGAAAAAGAACTCTTGGCAACCCCTACCACCGAATCTTTTTGCTCTTCACTTAAGGAAACCTGAAATTTCTCACAGTAGCTTTCTACCCATGCTTTGATTTTTATTTCATCAACGCTAAGAGATTGTCGGGCCCACTGTTTTATTCGATTCGCAACATACTGCTCATCGAAATAAAGCGCATTGGAGTAGTATGCTCGTACCGGTTGATCCTCTGAGTTTGCAACTAAACGTTTTTTTATCTCATCTTTGCCAAGTAAAATGGAAAGAATTTGTAAAATTTTGGGTGTGTTTTCGATTTGTAAAACTGTGGTTGTTTTTTCGATAATTTGCTCTTCAGTTAAATAACAATGCCCCTCTTCACGAGCAGCAGAGAGAACATGTTTAACTCCAGCTTCGATGCGCGGCAAACCATCTCGCTCAAAACCCATTGCAAAAGCGATTTTATCAGCAGAAAAAAAACCGATACCATAAATATCTTTAGCAAGCCTGTAAGGGTTTTCGGAAACCACCTGAATGGCCTCATCACCATAGGTTTTATATATCTTAACGGCAAACAACGTGCTAATTCCATGCCCTTGTAAGAACAGCATCACATCACGTATCGCTTTGTGCTCTTGCCATGAATTTTTAATATCGATTAATTTTTTTTCGGCAATGCCGGGTACTTTAAGAAGCGCGTCTATATTGTCCTCGAAAACTTCTAGGGTTTTTTCATTAAAGTACTTTACAATGCGCGTGGCCGTTTTGGGCCCGACTCCCTTAATAAGACCAGAACCAAGATATTTTTCTAAGGCAGCATTCGACGCGGGTTTTTTCTCAATAGCCTTTTCCGCCTTAAACTGTTCACCATGTTTGGGATGTTGTGTCCATGTACCCCAAAATTCCATGGAACTTCCGGCAAAAACTTTTGCTTGATGAATAATCACGGTGACAAGACGACCTGGTTCGTTGAACGGCGCGACCTTAAGAACAGACCAGCCGTTTTCCACATTATGAAATGTGACACGCTCGACGATTCCAAAAAGTCGCATATGAGATTGATCGACCATGCTTTTTCTTATCATGGCAAGACGGAACTACCAACTAGAACTGCACAATATATTTAGATTTTTCCACTTACTGCTTTATTGCATGGACAAGAAATCCACGCGGTAAACCGGGAACATTTCTCGGAGTTATGGGAAAAGGCCAGCGATGCGGTGCCACCTCTCCTGTTTGCATCACATCCGCATTCCAATCATATTTTTTTAAAAACACTTCCGGCTCATCTTCACCAAAACGCCAGGGTGCTCCAATATCTTTTAAAAAATTCAATTGTTTTTCCATAAAAGGAGATTCTAATAACGTACGACTGAGAATATCCATAAGAAGTTCGTCCCCAGATGCAGCCAAAGAACTCACTCTTTCAAGCAAAGCGTACACATCGTTTTCGCATAAATACATTAATAACCCTTCGATGAGCCACAACGTTGGTTTTTCTTCTTCGAACCCTGCTTGCTTCAACGTGAATATCCAATCGTGACGCAAATCCACTACGATCTCATGGCGACGACACTGCGACGCTATGTTCTTTAATTTTTCATTTTTGTATTTAAAAATCTCTGCCCTATCTAGTTCAAAAATCACCGTTCCTTTAACTAAAGGCAGACGATAACTACGCGTGTCCATACCAGCTGCAAGCATCACAATCTGCAAAATTCCATTGGCATTGGCTGCTAAAATTTTTTGATCCATAAAAGCCGTGCGAAGAGCAATAGCCGGTTGATCGCCAGCAGCCTCAATCCCACGGCGTAATAATTCTTTACCCTCTACGCCAGCTAAAAGCTCCGCATATGGATCAACAAACAAGCGCCCCTCTACCTCTCGACGATTTGTCTCCACAGCTCTCATGGCCGCCGTGAGTAATGACGTTTTACCAACACCGTCCATTGCCAACTCCTTTGTATGAGAAATTCCTTTTGATTCGGGCGTTTTCCATATTCACACACAATATATGCTGCCTGTAAAATATCAACCCTTATGACTTTGGTCGCATTTTGGTAGTGATAATGTATCTATAAGTTCTAATGAAAACAGGAATTTACGTATCTTTCTTTTATTGGAATAATCCAACTATGATTTGGACAAAAAATATACCCAAAGCAGCCATTTTCTTTTTGATCATTCTGCTTCTCCTTCCAGAGATAAATGCCCAAGAGCTTCCCGAAGGATTTCCTTTTAGCGATACGGCAAAAAGTTCTTATCTCATCGCTGAAGTAACAAATACGTATGGCATACGTTGGGGCCGAGTAAACAGGAACCGCGTGCGCTGTACGCGAAGTAACCACTATTGTCGCAGCCAACGACGTGGACGTCGCCGTGGGGGTAAGTGCAATAGCGGCTGTGGCTTTAGCATGAATGGCTTATCTGGTAAGATGCGAAGTTTCGTGAGAACAGCCCGCGGCTATGGAGCCAATCCGATTTCCTGTGTGCGCAGTCAATCCTGCCAAAATCGATTAAGAGCGTGTTATGAGCGGCGTGGACAAGCGGGACGCGCGGCCAGTAAATCTATGCACTCAAGCGGACGAGCTTGTGACTTCCCCCGAAAACAACAATCCCGAGTTGCACGCGCAAGAAGACAACATCCTGGAGTGGCACAATTAACACATAAGCGATCACAAGGTGGAGGACTCCATGAATATCATTAAAAATTTATTTGCTTTTCTTATACTGATACTCTCATCTCCATCCGTTTTTGCCGCATTAAAACAACTAGACTGCAAAACGGTTAAGAATATTAATCTTATCAGTAAACATTGTGATGACAATCCCAATTACATAAAAGCCTCAAACGAATGCCTCAAAAGCTACGAAGCACATATTTCTACAGAAACAAATTTACCAATTGATGAAATCAAAAAAGCCAGCGAAGAAACGTATTCTTTTTACCTGGAGGACGATGATAAAGGTGATCGTTCGGAAAAAAAAGAAATTCCAAAATCATCTATAACAAAGAACAATCCACAAACAACGTCAAAAAATAAGACCGAAGATCAAGATGATACTGAAGATGATCTGACTCCTGCTCGAAAACAGGAAATTGCTGAGCTTAAAGCTAAAATCAAGCTCATTGGTAAAGAAAAAATTGATGCACTCATTAAGTCCGCAAAAAATGCAAAAACAAGTACCAGTGAATACAAAAAAAACATATTGTATCCAGAAGATTGGGATGCTCCCGAAGAAGTTATTGGCAATTCCGCTGATTTCATCGATTCACAGCCCTGTTATTCTAATGCAAAAGACTCCATTGAAGACGACGAGTATAGCATTGATGCCTACGTGGATTTATTAACACAGTCTAAGACTCTTTAAATCGGGCAGCAACGTAGTGTTTCTGGGTTAATGAGTTTATCTTAGCCCATGCTGAAGTTGACGCATGTTTTAGCATTATTTTAATAGTTTTTCGTACATATAGAGTCGTGTGCTAGCATCAAATCAATGCGTTGTAGAGCTATTTGGTTATTTTGGAGCGTGGTAATTGTTCTTGGTTTATGGGCTTTTATATTTGAACCTGGTTTTCGACATCATACTAAGACTTATAAAATTCAGATCAAAAATTGGCTGCTCGGCAAATATAAAGTTGTGGTCTTGGCCGATCTTCATATTGGCTCACCATTCAATGATCTCAGTCGGTTGGAAAAAATAGTCCATTTGGTAAACGAGCAAAAACCTGATCTCATCTTAATTACTGGGGATCTTGTAATCCACGAAGTATTAGGTGGAACTTTTGTAGAACCGGCTTTAATGATCCCGGCTTTAAAAAAATTGAAAGCTAGCGAGGGCGTGTATGCTGTATTGGGAAACCACGATCATTGGTTAGATGCAGATGTCGTAACAAAAGCTATTGAGACAGCGGGTATAACTGTTTTAACGAACAGGGAAAGATATCTCAATGGTTATTGGCTTGTTGGAGTTGATGATTGTTGGGCTGGCACCCCAGACCTAAAGAATGCATTAAATAAAATTACGTCTGATGAACCCGTAATCCTTTTTACCCATAACCCCGATCTATTTGTTGATATTCCTGATAGAGTAGGCCTAACTATTGCGGGGCATACCCATGGAGGACAAGTGTATATCCCGTTTATCGGCCGACCCATAGTGCCGTCTGAATATGGGGAGCGCTTCGCCATCGGTCACGTGATTGAGGGCACTAAACAGATATTTATTAGCCCAGGTACTGGGACTAGTATATTACCTGTTAGATTTCTCGTTCCCCCTGAAATTTCGATTATCGATATCAGCAAGTAGTAAATTTTATGAGATCGCATAAGAGCCTTACAAACTGTACGTCACGAGAATAACCAAATCATTGTTAACTCTGTAAGGACAGTAAAAGTGGCACGCTTCTAGCCTATTGCCTATATATGAAAACGCGTATCTACAATTTTGACCCCTACTATTTTCATGTCGTCGGAAAGTGTTCGGATAAAAAATGGCCCTCAGAAAGTTTTATGGACGTTTGGGAACTTTTTGTTCAAGCTCTCCAAGAGTTGTCATTAAACCATATAAAAACCCATGCTTTTGTTCTTATGAGCAATCACTACCATTGGCTCTGTTCTTCTTCATCGAGGGACATTGATTTAGAATGGTTTCACGAAGCTCTCACTTTTGATTTTAATCATTCCGTACAGATGCAAGAAATTTTAGGACGTGGTTCTGTTCGCCCTGTATTTGAGTCAAAGGCCGAAATTATGAAGTTGGAACATATTGTCTCACTGAAAAATGCTTATCGATACATTTATAGAAACCCTATCGAGGCTGGACTTGTCAAAAAAGCAGAATATTATCCTTACAGCACATTGCCATACTTGTTGGGACACACCAATAAAACTCTTGCTTTTGTGTGCCATGATATCATGCACTTGATATATGACCCAAAAACCGTACTTGAGTTCATAAATTGCAAAGAGAAAACTTTTACTTAAGAGCTGATCTAAAATGTACTGAATTACTAAATCTGACTGGAAATGAATTATAGTGCAATAAAACTCTAGCTTTTATTCACAAAACAGAGGCGGCACAATGGTAAACCTGCAGCTCCAAATAAAGGCCGGCTTTGCATCTGTTGATGTTCGATTCAAAAAACAAGATACAAAATTTGAAGCGATACAAACACAGCTCACAAAAATGATGGTCATTTTCGAAGATCAAGCCGACCCAACAACAGTTTAACGCCTTCTATAAGAACTATGGAATCGATTGCGACGAAAGCGAATTAATCCCTGATGCAATAGAAAAGCTTTTAACAAAACAATGGTCGAATTTAGCAGATTTTGCGAAGCTCGCTAAAACTGAACCTAAATTTAAAAAATTTGTACTCGGTCATATTGATTCGACGATGAGCGACCCTAAGGCAATCGAAGACCTTGCTACTCAAAAGTGTTCCGCAGAACTGAGCAAGCTCTGTAAAGAAATCAAAACGGCCGCACATCGAGCATCTCGGGCGGATTAATTAAATTATCCAGGTAAAAAATTCGTTATCGATCAAAAGGAGGTGGCGCAAGAATTTTAGCTAGATAAAAGATCCTAACTGAGAGTGACCGTATCCCCAAAAACTGAAGAGTTTGCGATTTCCAACACAGTGGGTTAAAAGACCCTGGATTGGAGATTAAATATGCAAGGATCAAAATACACAGCAGAACAAATCGCAGAGATTGTGAAAGAAGCATATGCTTACAAGGGAGCGATAAAAGAGGTGGCTAGGAAGTATGGTATAGCCACAAAAACCATAGGTAACTGGAGCCGTCGGTTCAGGGATATGCCTGTAGAAGATATAAAAAACTATAAGCGTTTAGAAGAAGAGAACAATCGATTAAAACGTCTTGTTGCACGTCAAGCCTACGACATTGAGTGTTTAAAAGAAGTTAATGCAAAAAAGTGGTAAGCCCACAGCAGAAGCGCGAAGTCGTTAAGTACCTAGTTTCAGATAAGAAGTTAAAAGTAGATCGTGCTTTAAAGCTTGTGGGCCTACAGACATCAACGTTTTATTATAAAAAGCAGAGCTTGCGAAGTGATGAGCCTTTAAAGCAACGATTAGTGAAGTTATCGCAGAGGCGTGTGCGATGGGGATTTCCGATGTTATTCAATTTAGTTAGACGAGAAGGCTTTATAGATAATCACAAACGAGTGCATCGAATATATTGCGAAGCTAATTTACAAATACGTAAACGACCAAAAAAAAGTAAACTACGTCATTTAAGATTAGTTTTACCCTCGGTGACACGCCCCAATCAAAGATGGTCGATGGACTTTGTGCATGATGTTTTAGCCGATGGTAGACGGTTTAGGTGTTTTAACTTAGTAGACGATTTTACGCATGAATGTATTTTAATAAAAGTAGATCGTTCGTTAAAATCAGAGAAGTTAGTGGCAGCGTTAAATACGATCAAATTATTTAGGTCCCTTCCTGAGGAAATTGTTTGTGATAATGGGCCGGAGCTAATTAGTCAGAATATGGATATCTGGGCTTATCGAAACAATGTAAAGTTAAAGTTTATTCAACCAGGAAAGCCTACGCAAAATGCTATTGTTGAATCGTTTAATGGGAAGTTTAGAAATGAGTGTTTAAATCAACATTGGTTTATAAATATTGAGGATGCGCAAAAAGAGATTGAACTATGGAGACGGGATTACAATGAGAACAGACCACATAGATCTTTAAAAATGAAGACGCCAAATGAGTTTGCAAAAGAATGTCGAGATATGTTAGTTAACTAAAAACAAGGAAATCGTTTGCTCTCGCGTTAAGGGGATACGGTCAGCTCAGGAGGTTCTTTTTCTTCAGGATAACGATAAGCCACGGCAAATTGTGTTAAAATTTTGGCAGGTTCCAATTCCATACCCAGTGATTGATCAGCGGTTGAAACAAGATTGATTAAAATTTCCATATCGTGAGTCTTAGCAAAACGAATTTTTTGGGCCGCCAAAAAACCTTTGATGGACTTCTCAGCTGCTTGTTGAGAATGAAAAACTGCTGGTCCCCAAAAGACTTCCGAATTTTGAGCAAGCAAAAGCTTTGCAGTTTGTAAGTCTTGTGAGGCTTTTCGAAACCACATTTTCACCATGCGCCCTTGATCAGCCAAGTGGAACCTCGATACCTGTATTCAATGCGGTCTCAGGAATAGAGCTGAACTCATCCTTCCAATCGTCGAACTCCTCTTTGGAATAAACCCACACTTGAACGGCGACATCCAAATCCTTCCGCATCTGGGAGGAAAATTTCGACATAATATCGTAGCGTGTATCCTTTCGAGGTCCAGGGACGACGATAACAAAATCATAATCACTATCAGGGCGGGCGGTTCCAGTCGCACGAGAACCATAAAGGAAAACCCGAAGCGGCGAGAATTCTTTTTTGATGGCCTCAATTATTTTTGGCAATATCAAGTCTGTTATTGGCAATGTTTTAATGTCCATAAATTATTTCGCATTCGAACCAAATATCTATTCAAAATCAGGCTCTACAACAAAATAGGGGGAATTAGGATTTTAAGTTAAGATGTTTTTGTTGAAGAAAACGTATTAACGAAAGGAACCCTAATGCCCCCAGTCATTGGTTTACCAGATTTGGAATTAAAATCAATTGAGTATGACAAAAAGATCTATGTAGAGGCACGTTTGCGAGAACGTCCAAATTGTATACGTTGTGGGAGTCAAAGACTTCACATTAAGTATAGTTTTAATAGATCAATAAACCATAGCAGGCTCGGCAACCAAGTCATGGTGGTGCGCTATAGGTCACATAAATACAAATGTTTGAATTGTGGTAGGTATTTTAATTTAAAGATCCAAGGAGTACTGCCGAAGCGTCGATCGAGTGAGAGTTTTCGGTTAGAGGTTTTTGAGAGTCATGGAGGTGGAGTCAGTCAAAAGTATTTATCCGAAACCCATGATATTAGCCATGCGACGGTGGAGCGCTGGTATAAGGAGTTTATAAAAGATCGTATAAGTGAGCTTAGTGGTAGAAAAGTGCCATTGGTGCTCGGTATTGATGAGCATTTTTTTAGCAAGAAGAAGGGTTATGCAACGACGTTTGTGGATTTAAAGAATCACAAAGTGTTTGATGTGGTTTTAGGACGGTCTGAGAAGAGTCTTGAGGGGTATTTAAAGAAGTTGCCTGATAGGGATCGTGTGCGCGTAGTAGTGATGGATTTATCGAGCACATATAGGTCGATAGTGCGAAAGTATTTTCCAAATGCAAAGATCGTGGCGGATCGATTTCACGTTGTGAGATTACTCAATCAGCAGTTTTTAAAAGCCTGGAAGCAGTTTGATCCGATTGGAAGACAGGATCGAGGGCTGCTCTCATTGATGAGACGGCATTATGAGAATTTATCGCCAGAGCAGGAAAAGAAGCTGGAAAAGTATTTTGCGAAATATCCTTATCTGAAAGTATTGTGGGAGTTTAAGCATAAGCTGCATGATTTGATGAGGTTAAAGACGTTGAGTAAGCAAGGGGCATGGAAAAAAATCCATGAATTATTGCCGATGTTAGATGATTTAAAACAGTCGCCTATAGAGGCATTAAAGACGCTTGGAGAGACGTTTTATTCGTGGCGAGATGAGATAGGTAGGATGTGGAGATTTAGTAAGACCAATGGGATTACGGAAGGACTGCATAATAAAATGGAGATGATAAGCCGGAGAGCTTTTGGATTTAGAAATTTTGAGAATTATAGAATGCGAGTGCTTGCACTTTGCGGATGGAATGGAGTAATAAATCGAACGAGAAAATACATCTAGCTAAAATGAAAATTCCCCCTCTGATGGAGTAGAACCCAAAATCACTGAAATTTTAGAGGAAAAGTGGAAGAAATTCAAGTTGGCGTCCCCTACGAGATTCGAACTCGTGTCTACTCCGTGAAAGTGGCACAGAGCGCATTTTAAAAGATTTTATAACTAACTGCTATGGCTTTGGTTTTTCTTGTTAGTCTCTAGGATCAGGCTTTTCATGGCTTTGGCGCGTGTCGGCTGAGATCGGCCTAGGGTGGCCTCATTTGGGAAAGAGTGGGCACTATTGGGCACCGTTAGATGCACTTATCAAGTCTGGCAAGTTTTATTTATCCATTAAAAAAAGACTTTAGCTCAGGTCTGCGATGATAAAAACTTTACTAATACCAAAATGGTACACGTGAGTACCTACATTAAATTAGTTTAACTTCCGATAGATAAGTTTTTCGGCTTGGAGGCACGATGGTCTATATTATCCTTTTTCTAACGTTTGTTGGTCTAATTTTTCTAGCACACAAGTACATGAAAGCATCATCTGAGCTTAAAAAGTATCGTCCACTTGTTGATATCAACAAAGAGATAGAGGTTAAAGGGAAACAAGTGGCTGATATAAAGTCAAAGCTCGAAAAACTCAATATATCATTCGAATCAGTTAAGAAAGAAGTTCAGTTATTAAATGACGATCACGATCTTTTATCTGCTGGCTTTTATAAGTCTAAATATAATTTTGGCGATGCGAGCAAATACGAGGAAAAAATCGATAGCATACGAACTAGACAAAAAGAGCTCATTAAGGAAAAAGAGGCAATTATCTGTAAAACTGAATGGACTGTCGGCGGAAGCAAAGCTGAAGGAAAGAAGATGACAGATAGAATTATCAAACTTGGATTGTCAGCATTCAACGTACAATGTGACAATGAGATACTTAGAGTTAAATTCGATAATATAGACAGGGCCGAGGAAAAAATGACGAAGATTCGTGAGAATGTAAATAAATTACTCGAACCTAACCAATGTGAGATTACAGAGAAATTTTTCAAACTTAAGCTGGAAGAGCTTTTTTTAGCTTATGAATATCAAGAGCAAGTTCAAAAAGAAAAAGAAGAACAAAAGCAGATTCGAGAACAGATGAGGGACGACGAGAAAGCTCGCAGGGAGCTAGAGCGTGTGCAGGCTGAAGCAGAACGAGAGGAAAAAAGATACGCACAAGCTCTTGAAAAAGCAAGGGCAGATCTCACGCAAAAGTCCGATGCGGAGAAAGAGTCATTTATGCTGAAAATTGCTGCCTTGGAAGATAAGTTAAAGGAAGCACATGAAAATAAAGAACGCGCAAAGTCACAGGCTGAGATGACAAAACGTGGTTATGTTTATGTGATTTCAAACATCGGGTCCTTTGGAGAAAATGTTTACAAAATTGGAATGACTCGACGACTCGACCCAATGGATCGAGTCTGGGAACTTGGCGATGCATCTGTGCCATTTGATTTTGACGTACACGCGATGATTCACTCTGAAGATGCACCCAATTTGGAGCGCAGACTTCATGAGGCATTTAACCATCGACGTGTGAATCAAGTGAATGAGCGAAAAGAATTTTTTAGAGTTCCGCTATCTGAAATCGAGCAGGCATCACGAAAAATCCATAATGGAGAATTCAAATTAACCCTCTTAGCCGAAGCAAAAGAGTATCGCCAAACAGTGGCAATGCAAAATGAGAATATTGACAAAAAAGCTGCTTAGGAAACAACCGATAAATCAAACAAGATCATGGACGATCTCAAATGTACATTTCCGAAAATCCACAGGTTGCCTTCTAGCTCGTCAGAACTAGGCTTACAGCATAATTTTTAACTGAGTTTTGGTCGAGATCTCGACCATGATCTGTTGAGGCCCACTTAATAAATACCGATGTACTTTCAAGATCTTATCACGGCGGGAGTGTTGATTGAACGATCAGTCTATGGGTGATGCACGCTCAAAAATTCTAAGAGTGTTTTCATATATTAGAGAATTAACGAAACTAAGGACTCCTCCCGTTTCTCAACTTAGTACCTATCAATGGACGCTCCGATTCTCCTCGCTTCCAAGTTATCCAAGCATTCAAACCACTACTGTTCCTGACGATGAGAGCGACTTCGAAGGTATTGTATTAAGAGTACGACGCCCCGAGGAAACACAATGTCCTCCCCCTCCGAGTAATTTGAAAGAATGGATTGAAAACGGCTGGGAACGAATTGATGGTGAAGTTAGAAATATCGATGCGCGAAATAAAATAGACGCGAATGGATTTACAATTACAGAACACTTCGATCAAGAATCTGTGCGTGTGGAATCTTTTGATGTGTGGGTAAAAAAGCGTCGCGATTGGCAGGTGGCAGAAAAACCTGTTCGCGAAGCGGCTTTGGTCTTTTCAGATCTTTTCAAGCTTCACGGTCAACTTCAAAGAGAATCAGAACGATATCAGTTATACCTAGCGGACGGACATCTAGTTTGGAATAGTGCAATAGAGCCAGTGGATCACCCCATTGTTCTCAAGAAGGTTGAATTAGAGTTTGACTCTTCAGTGCCTGAATTTACGATTCGCGAAACCGACGAAAGCCCCGAGTTGTACACAAATCTATTGCGACATCACGAGCTAGAGGGCGGAGCTATTCTTGCCTGCAAAGATCGTCTTGAAGAAACTGAGCCACATCCACTTGCGAATGGAAGAACAGCCGATTTTTTAAAGTTTTTTATTCAACGTTTTTTTCAGGATGGACAATTTTGTGAGTCTCGCACGGAAACAGGCGGAACACATCCACTTCTTTACCGAGACCCTGTTCTCTTCCTTGGCACAAGAGCTCAAGGCTTTGCTGAAGCTCTCGACAAACTTATTGATGCTCTACCAACGGTTGCTACCTTACCTGAGGCTCTATTGAGAATAGTTGGTGTAGACGAGAAGGTTTCACCAATTTCTACTCGATCACTTGCCCCTTCAGAAGTGGTGGTAGATTCAGAAAGACCTAAGATTGATTTCCTGCTAACAAAGCCAGCAAATAAAGAACAGGAGCGAGTCATCGAGCAGCTAGAGCAAACGGGCTCAGTTTTGGTGCAGGGACCGCCGGGTACGGGTAAGTCGCACACGATAGCAAATGTCATCGGTCATTTACTTGCGAGTGGTAAGACGGTACTGGTTTCAAGTCATACCTCAAAGGCACTAAAAGTTGTGCGAGATAAAGTTGCAGAGCCTCTCCAGCCACTTTGCGTCTCAGTATTAGGTAATGATCTCGAAAGTAAATCACAACTAGAGGAATCCATCAACGGTATCGTTAGCTACCTATCCAGAACTGATTTGCAATCACTCAATAAAGAAATTGAACAGCTCTCTGACCGTCGACAACAGGTCAGCCAAATGCTCGAGAAGTTAGAAGTAAAGGCACTTGACATTCGCAAAGGTGAGTATGCTGACATAGTAGTTTTCGGCGAAGGTATTCCTCCTTCGGAGGCAGCAAGGCGCGTTTGTGAATTGGATGCGGAGCATGGATGGCTTCCGCTGCCGTTAAAGTCTGGCGCACCAATCCCATTGACTGATGAAGAGCTGTTTGAACTTTTAGGAACAGATAAGATATTATCCGTCGAAGACGTTAAGTGTCTTGCTGAAGGACTACCCGATCTTTCAAAGGCTCTCTCACCGCTTGAACTTAAAGAGCTCACTACAAACTTGAAGTCTGTTGATGTTCCTTTGGCAAATCGTTTTGCTGATCATTGGAGCCATTCAGGTCAGAATCCTGAATCACTAGATCTCCTTGCTTCGAATCTAAAAAAGTCATTGGAGATTTTCACCGCCAATAGCTGGATTCAAAGGGTTGTCGAGGATTCAAAGCTTGGAAAAGAAAGAATACAGCCTTGGCTCAATTTGATCGATTTAGTCGAATCGACGAATCAGCAAATTGCACAACGGTCCGAACTAATACTAAAGCACGGACCACAATTATCAGTGGAAGCGTCGGTTGAGTTGATTGGATCATGCCGAGATGTTCTAGAGCATCTTCGTTCGGGAAAATCCCTTAACTTCTTCTCAACTGTTTTTAAATCTTCTTGGAAGACAATCATGACAAACACCAAGGTCGACGAGGGGCATCCGTCCAAAATTGAACACTTCGAGGCCATCTTGGCTTTTATGGAGTCGTATCAATTGCGTAAAGAACTAATGAGACGCTGGGAACGTCAGGTTTCTAACCTTGAAGGACCCAAATTAAATGAGAAAGAACCTGAGATCCAAGCCTTCTCATTTGTGCATGTGCTTAAACTAGCAACCAACTGGACAGCCTCCGTGTGGGAACCCATAGAAAAGCAACTTGTTGAACAAGGGTTCAACATCGCGTCTGCGGCAGAAAAAATGACTCTGACTGGCATATCCAATAGATCGATTGAGCAGATTCAGGCTTTGGTCGAAAGTGTTTTGATGCCTGCAATTGATTCACGTCGACAATGGGTACGTTTGAGGGAGCTAGAGGCCGTTAGAGATCGGACCCTACAAGAGCTTAAGATGAACAATCAAAAAATTTCTAATCAGAGCAGTTATCTTAATATTTTAATCTCCTCAGTTGAAAAATTGATTCCTGAAAATTACGACGCAGGTTTCGATAGATATTTAGGTCTACGTAGTAAAGAGGTTATCTTTCAACGCAGAAATGCTCTTCTTCAAAAATTAAGTGCTGCTGCTCCTGCATGGGCAAAGGCAATCGAAGAGAGAACAGATTTGCGCAAATCAGAAGATCATCCTGTAAATTTCCGAACAGCTTGGAATGTTGCTCAGTGGAAGCAAGAGCTTGAAAGACGAATATCGGAAGACTACGGAAAAGTTCAAAATGAAATCCAACGACTCAAATCTGAGCTTAATGGGATCAATGCTCAGTACGTAGAAAAACTAGCGTGGCGATTTCAGCATTCACGAACAGGCCTAAAAGAAAAACAGGCATTAACTGGTTGGCAACAACTTCAAAATAAAATTACCAAGACCGGGCGCGGAGTTCGTGATGTACAAGTAAAACGTGAAGCCAGAAAAACACTTAAGGACTGTAAAAACGCGGTGCCTGTTTGGATCATGCCCTTGTCCAAGGTTTTCGATAGTTTTGATCTAGCACAGACCAAGTTTGATGTGGTCTTGCTTGATGAGGCAAGTCAAAGCGATATCACAGCTCTTGTGGCATTTGCGATTGCAAAACAAGTCATCGTTGTCGGTGACAATGAGCAAGTAACTCCGCACGCAGTAGGACAAGAACTAGGAAAAATTCAGTCTTTGATTGATGAACTATTACAGGGAATTCCCAATCGAATGTTGTATGATGGAAAAACATCTGTTTATGATTTAGCGGAACAGGCTTTTGGCGAAACAATCCGGCTAGTAGAGCATTTTCGTTGCGTTCCTGAAATTATTGAGTTTTCAAATCGACTTTCGTACAATGGTGAAATAAAACCTCTCCGTGAGGCAGCGAGCAGCCCATTTATGAATCACCTAGTTGCTCACAGAGTCAGCGGAGCAATATCACAAAATAAAACTAATAGAGAGGAAGCGACGGAAGTTGCGGCGATAGTAGCTGCTATGACAAAGTTACCTGAGTATTCGAATGCTTCTATTGGTGTCATTTCAATGGTCGGACAAGAGCAAGCAATTTTAATCGACAGTATTTTGCAGCGTGAATTGCCAACGGAAACATATTCTAGACATAAACTATTATGTGGTAACGCCTCCCAATTTCAAGGCGACGAACGTGATGTGATAATCATCTCAATGGTAGATACTTGTGAAGCTCCTCCACTTCCTATAAGACAAACAGAAGATTTTAAAAAGTCATTTAATGTTGCCGTTTCGAGAGCAAGAAATCAACTCTGGGTTGTCCATTCACTGAATCCTGCTACTGACTTGAAACCGGGTGATTTACGGCTTCGCTTGATCCAACATGCCGAAAATCCTAAAGCCCTTACCCAAGCCATCGAGGCCACGCAAAAAAAGGCAGACCCTAAATCAGTTGTATTCGAACCAATGGTAATCAAGGATTTAATGCAAGTAGGCTTTCGTGTTACTCCTCAATTTCAGGTTGGTGCGTATACTATTGATATGGTCGTTGAAGGCTCGGGAAAAAGAATTGCGGTAGAATGCGATGGTGATAGATACCATCCACCAGAAAAACTTGCGGACGATATAAAACGCCAGCTGGTTTTAGAACGCCTAGGTTGGAGTTTCATTCGTATTCGCGGCAGTGAGTACTTTAGACATCGAGAGGCGACTATCAAGCGTGTTATCAACGAGCTAGACAAACTAGGTATTGAAAGATTGGGCCCTGTAGAATCTAAACCTGTAGATACGAAAATCGATTCACTAAGGCAGACTACATTGCAGCTCGCTTACAATATTAGAGAAGATTGGAAAACCAAGCCCGAACAAGAGCAAAAGGTTCGTCAGGGGCGTTGGGGTAGAAAACCCGTTACAAAATCAATGGAGGCGTCAGCGATCGATGGAAACGCAGCTTTAAAAATGGAAGGATCGTCTGTTGCTTTAACCGATAAAGAAACGGGATCGAAACGAGTTCGCAGCAACTGAGTTAGCTGAAATAGTGCATTTATTCATATTCCGCAGAATCGCTCTATGTATTCTGGTACTATGTACAAAAACGCTCGTTTCGCCGGCCATTAAACCCCTTTTTGGTTTAATCGTGAGATTTGCCATACTGGCAAAGGTCACCAAAAATACTGGCTAGGATCAGCGTTGAACGATTGTGAGTTCGGCAGCTCAATAGACTTAAGGCTTTTAACTATTAAAGATAGGGAGTGTCCATCCCGCTCCACCACGCCGGTGACTTCAAAGAACGAATTATGCAGAAATACATCTTTAAAACGCTCGTACACCTTACTGAACAGAACCATGTCCACGAACCCGTACTCATCCTCCATGGCGGCGAAGCAGACACCGTTTGCTGTAGGTGGTTTCTGCCGCACGAGCAACAGGCCTGAGGTCTTTATGGTTGTCTTTGGTTTGCATCTCTTCACATCATACGAAGTCATCTTAGGAAGCCTAACAATCTGCCTTAAAGCCGCTATCGGATGATTTTTCGTAGAGAGACCAAAAGCATCGTACTCGTGGCGAACTTGTTCAAATTCGTCCATGCCTTTAAAAAGACTTTGTTGAACGCTCGACGATCCTGCAAGAAGATCAGCTTGAGTGTCTGGCTTGATACGCTCTTCCAGTATCCGCCACAGGGTGTGCCGCTGGTCTTCGCCGAACTCTCTAAAGGCGTCCCCCATTGCCATCTGTAAAAGAACATCCGAAGGAAGATTCGTTTTTGAAAGAAAGTCGCTCAAAGAACTATAGGGACGTGATTGCAAAATAGCTTCTGCATTTTTTTGTGATAGTCCGCGCACCATCTTAAGCCCTACTCGTAAAGTATTTCTTTTCACAACTCGGGTTTCGAATTGAGACTCGTTCGGGCTCACGGGTAAAACGCAAACCCCGTGAGTCTTTGCATCGTCTAACAGCGAGTGAGGTGCGTAAAAACCCATAGGTTGTGAATTCAATAGACCGCAGGCGAACTCCGCTGGATGATGGCGTTTAAGGTAACACGAAGCATAGCTCAAAAGTGCAAACGATGCAGCATGTGACTCCGGAAATCCATAGTGCGCGAAGCCTTTCATGTGCTCGATAATATTCAGCGCATACTCGCGAGGAATGCCCTCACTGATCAGCCCCGTATACAGTTTCTGTGTCACCTTTTCTATTGAACCACTGGCTCTCCACGCTCCGATCGCTCGCCGCAGTCGATCTGCTTCTCCTGCTGTAAAGTGGCCTATATCGATTGCGATCTTCATAAGCTGCTCTTGAAAAAGCGGCACACCTAATGTGCGTCCAAGAATTTCTTTAAGCTTAGGGTGTGGATAGGTAACAGGTTCTTTACCTTGTCTGCGCCGCAAATAAGGATGAACCATCTGACCGACAATAGGCCCCGGTCTCACTATCGCGACTTGAACGACAAGATCATAAAATGTTTTTGGTTGTAGTCTCCCACTCATGTTCATCTGCGCTCTCGACTCCACTTGAAACGTGCCAACGGTGTCTGCGACTTGAATCATTTTGTATGTCTCTTTATCCTCATGGGGAATTTGATAGAGCTCCATCCCTACATCTTTGAGGGTTTTCTGAAGTGCCGTCAGCATACCTAAAGCCAGAACATCTATTTTTAAAAGTCCCAGATAATCCAAATCATACTTGTCCCATTGGATGATCGAGCGACCCTCCATACGAGCAGGCTCAACGGGCACGATCTCTGTTATGGGATCTGCAGAAAGCGTAAAGCCACCACTGTGAATAGATATGTGGCGCGGGAAGCCCGCCATTTCGCTCGACAATCGGTCGATATGCTCCTTACAGTTTGGAACGGGGCTCTGCTTTACATAGTTATCAAAATCTTTTACGAGCTTCTTTGCGGACAAAGTACCTACGTCGATACCGAACGCTTTAAAGAGCTCTCTCAGTGCAGAGCGTTTTTGATAGGTCACCACCGCACTCACCATAGCTGCACGATCACGCCCGTACTTTTGATAGATGTACTGAATGACTTCTTCTCGACGCTCATGCTCAAAGTCCACATCGATATCAGGTGGCTCGTTCCGCTCTTCCGATATGAACCGCTCAAACAGCAGATTCATTTTTACCGGATCGATGGCCGTTATACCCAGACAAAAACAAATCACAGAGTTGGCTGCTGAACCTCGGCCTTGGCAAAGAATATCTTTTTTGCGTGCGAAGTCGACGATGTCAAAGATGGTAAGGAAGTAATCCGCGTATCCGAGTTTTCTGATCAAAGCGAACTCATGATGGATTTGCTGAATAACTTTTTCTGGAATCCGGTTTGAGTATCTCTCTTGCGCTCCACGCCAAGTTAACTCTTCAAGATACGACTGCGCCGAATGGTTTTGAGGAATCCACTCTGTCGGGTATCGATACTTGAGCTCTGATAAAGAAAATTGGCATTGATCTGCAATCCGCTGACTAGCTCGCACAACCTCAGGCATATCTTTAAACAGCGTCATCATTTCAAACGGTGACTTCAAGTAGCGTTCACGATTGGGAAGGAGCTTAAACCCTGCTTGGTCGAGCGACCTGCCTTCGCGAATACAGGTAAAGCAGTCTTGCAAATCCTTACGCGAAGGTTTGTGAAACAAGACATCATTGGTTGCGACCACGGGAATATTAAATAGACGAGAATGTTCCAACACGCTCTGTTCGCGACTCCGATCTTTACCATCCTTGAAGCGTGCTAAAGTGAGATATAATTTATCACCAAAAAGAGTCTTTAGTATTTGGGAACTCTTTCGCGGTTCAGTCAGACAAAACAGTCCACTGAATCCTGCCAAACTTGAAAAAACTTTAAGCTCTTCAGCTGTAATGAACGCACTGCCTTTTTCTTTACTATGGTGGGCTGCAGTTAATATTCTGCACATCACACCGTAGGAAGCACGACTCGAAGCGATTAATGTGATGGGGGGCTCGCCCTCTACCAGTAGTTCTGAGCCGCAGATAAGTTTGAATCGTGGACTTTCTTTAGCAAACCAGTACGCTTTTGGCAGTGCGTAGACTCCATTGCGATCTGTAATCGCTAAGGCCTCGAGGCCTATCTCTATGGCTCTCTCAACAAGCTCTTCGGGCGACGACGACCCTTCTAAAAAGGTGTAATTGGTTCGACTCTTGAGTTCTGCGTACATAGCTAGTCATAAATTCCATGGAGAAAATAGTTATTATCACTTTTATTTTGATAGACCCAAAGCTCATCGCCAGTCGCCGTCTTTATGGAATGATACGCTCGTTCATCATCACCGTGCCACCAGTCACCAGATAGAACCTCGCAAGGGGTGATCTGATCTATACGCCAACGAACTTTTGAGCTTGCCTCAATCCATGGATCGTTTCTTAATAACTTCACAGGAGTTTTTAAAACACGAAGAGGTCTTGAAGCGAGTTCCATAGAAACATTCGAGGTTTCAACTAGCGTCTTTTTCCAACTGCGCTCTGGAAAATAGTGCTCAACAGGCTGTGCAAAAAAAATACGAGCATCTCCGACCTTCTCTCGAACTCTGCTAATGAAGCTCTGTAAAGCTTCTTGATCTTCTTCTCGGCCAGAGAAAAAACTTCTTTGCCTTGCCGAGAACGGAGACTTCTCTAAAACAGAGACCGAAAATACTTTGATGTGCGATTCTAAAGGTTTGTCTGTGAGTTCACGCTCAAGCTTTTGAAACACAATTTTGGAAAGCACTAAAGGATCAGACTGTGGATATGCAAGATCCAGAGCATAGGAGCGATTGGGTTCTTGGACTGTTGAGTAAGGCTCTTGCCGCAGATCTATATTAAGTTTCGAAACAGCAAAGCCTCGTGCCTTGAGTCTCGCAATCAATCGCTCAATCAAATTTTTACCTACGAACATCAGGGGCTGTAGATTTGAAATTTCTTGGGTATGCTCAAAGTCATACGCTTCGGTCACTTGCTCGTCGGGAACGTAACGGGGCCAAACAATATGGGATGCATCGTTTACGAGTGCGATTGTGAGCGTAAGATTTTTATCAAACTTCGACGTCATCGATGACCTAGGAATATCCACAAGCTGCTTAAAGATACTCAAGCCGAGCTTTTTTAAAATATCGATTTGCTTTTGAAACTGTCGGTCGAAAAGAAAAGGATTAAAGAAATAAGGTAACGCCTCGATAGGCAAAAGATCTTTAGAGCGGATATTAAATCTACAGTAAGCGATCGCTGACGGCAGATCACTTGCAAATTCTATTTTAGCTTCAACTAAAAACTGTTTGAGCAAAACACCCAACTGACGCTTCAGAGAGTCCTCGGAGTACAAAGCGCGGCAAGCACCAACCTCTGCGAAAACCCAAGATGCACCTGTTGCGATCTGCGGTGAGTACTGGAACATGAGATCTGCCACAAATGAAACATGTTTGGAGTTTTTCAATAAAATGCAAACCACTCTCATAGCGAACCTCCTCGATTTTTTAAAACTGTAGGGATGATGGTGCCCGCATCGCGATGGATAGCGACTCGCTGGTAGACAGGCCACGAGTTCTTGAGCCCATCAGTGAGCCATAAAAAAGCGGAACGTGACTTCTCGGCCTGCAGCTGAATTCGCCGTAGAGACCTCAGGCTTATATCTTCGCAGTAAGACACCACGACATCAAACGACTGCGACCTTAAGCTTTGATAAATACACCACTCTATATCTTTAGAACCCTCTAAAAAGAGAATTTTTTTGAGATCCAAGTTTTGCTGTAAAAACGCAAAGGGATATGCAGAGAAACTTTTTTCTATCCAAGCGACAGTAAACTCAGGGTGCTCTGCTAGAAATCTCACGGTGAATTCTGTCTTGCCTCGTCCACAAAGCTCAGTAATTGCTCCTATTGGAATACCATCTGAAAGTAAAGTAAAGGTAAAGGTCTCCCTTGCAACTGGAGGAGCCACCAGCTGTCGAAGCTTTTCTAATGCTGAGGTCTCCATGCACTTAGACCCTCCTGATGACACCCGTTAGGACACCAAGAATTTCAAAATCTGCCGACTCATCTACGATGATGGGTTTATATTTGGGATTGGCAGAATGGAGCTCGACGGTATTTTTCTTTTTGTAAAAACGCTTGAGAGTCGCGTTGTTATTAATAATAGCAGCTACAGTATCACCGCTATCAGCGGTCTTTTGTTTTTTAAGAATAACAATATCTTGATCTAAAATGTGGTCATCGATCATCGAATCCCCTTGGATCTGAAGAGCAAAAGCTTGCTGACCAATACGAAAAAATTCTTTAGGGACATCCAAAAACTCTTTGTTCTCAATGGCTTCGATGGGGCGACCAGCAGCAATCTTACCTAATAGGGGAATTCGGTAAGCTGCAGACGGATGATCTCCAATAACAGAGATCCCACGTTTTTCCCCAGAAATATGGAGGTGACTTTTAGCTACAAGTTGTTTGATGAGTTTTTGAACCGAACCAATCGATTCATAGCCAAGCAGATTTTGTAGCTCCCTATATGTAGGCGGCACACGATTTGTTTCTAAAAACTTCTTTACAGCTTTTAGAGTCTTTTGTTCTTGTTCGGTAAGGAGGGTCGTCTTCATGGTTATGAGTATACAAAATGACATACGAAATTTGTATGTATTTTTGTATACCACTGCCTATATTTTAATTAACCCAGCCTTTGCAGCTATTTAGGTTCGTGACGCAGCAATCAAGACAACAGTTCTAGCAAGAATATTTGATGATTTTATTTTATGGATACTTGAAACGTTAACAATGATACGACTTTGAAGACGCCATAGAAAGTATGCATCAAAGTTATAGAACCTTGAGATCCGCCAAAGGCTATTAATTGATATCTGTAAACATCTTCGTCAACTTTATCCGAGTCTACAGTGGTTACAGATTGAGAATGCTCTTTCGTGAAACCTTCCATCGTCTCTGAAATACTTTCTGAGCTTTTATTGCCTTCAAAGCTTGGGTAGTGATGATGAATTTTAAATCGAGTGCCATCAAGTCGACAATCGAAGCGATCAAAGTAAATAGCCCGTACAAGTTGATCGAAAAAACTATCAAATCTTTTGATATCTACACGAAATGCTTTTGCACCCGCATCAAGTTCCTTCGCTCCAATTGCTAGCATTTTTCGGAATTTTGGACTTCTGTTTAACGCTGGAAGCACCGATTCTAAAAATCTTTTTGCGGGTAAGTTGCTACCATTACGACTTGTGTTAAGACAAATGTGAGTCAGTACATACTGGTCATCAAGGGATTTTTTTCCGTTATGTAAATCACAAGAAGGTACTGTTTTTAACTGTAATCCCTTTCCTTTTTCAGGAAAGAAACTCTTTGGAGGAAAGTGCTCTCTACTAGTTGATTGTGTTTCACACGCATAGCAGGTTTCTATCGATTGATCTCTTTTGTCCATTTGTAGATTCTCTTATTTGTTTCAAGTTATTGTATTTCTAAATTTGGTTACCTAGACGCAGGTAATACTAGCAAGGCCAGAGCAAATGTTTTAAGTTCTTGCGAAAATTCAAATTTTAACTTTTTTGAGTTTACGGACTAGCCTAAAGGATAGATCCGCTTTTATCGATCTAGAGTTTAGAAAATCAAAAGCCTCAGAACCTCTAGGAAATCCAGACAGCCATTTTAGTGTATTTGTCTCATCAAGGATAACGGGACTGCGATCATGACCCACGCGCTGGATTTCTTCTGTTGGCTCAGTCGTAACGATGGCAAAAGTGGAGATAAGCTCCCCAGTGTGCTGATTTAACCAATCATTCCAAATACCAGCTACTAGCAATATAGGTTTTGATTTTGGAAAAAACGCAACCATATTTCCAGCGGCTTCTCCCTCCCTGCAGGACTCGAAGAACTCATCGACAGGCACGATGCAGTTTTGCTTACCGAAAGAATCTTTCCATGACGGGACTTCGTAAATCTTTTCTAGCTTTCCAGATTTCGAATTCGATCTAGTGAGGCGTGCATTATAAGTGGCAAACTTGGGTTTTTCCTCTTTGGACCATTGCGGTGTCAAAGAGTATCGACTTGAGGTTAACGAATACTTTTCATCGATTTTTTTGAGGATTGTTCCTGCTTGAAAAGGAAACGTGGCCCCTTCGCTGGGAGCTATCGGGGGCTCTGAGGTGTTTATCTTGATACCCAACATACGTTCGAGCGAATCGATATTTCTTTTATATAAAAAGGAAGCACACACAGTTGTACTAGAAGTAGTATCATAAAAGACTAGATATTTCATTAACAAAGAAAGGCACTTTATAAGTGCGGAGCTAGCTTGGTGAGGTGCCTCTCAATTTTTTTTGTTTCTTCCAACTTTACCAGCCACCTCTCTGGAATACTTTCGTCGCCGTAAAGAGCCCCAAAGACTGAACCTACAATCGCCGCATTCGTGTCGGCGTCACCACCACGGTTAGCAATAGCGATGACAGCCTCTTCGTAGCTATCACAATTTTTCAGAGCCCAGACGATAGAGGAAATACCATCGAGCACCCAGCCCGTGCAGGGAAGTTGATCCCACGTAGACTCCCAACCTTTGACGATTGCGGATGAGATGGGAGTATTACACTCAGCTGACGATACCATAAAATCTAAAGCATCTAGACGAGTTGCCCCGTTTAAAATTTTTCGTAGAAGCTTCAAATATAAAACATCGGCCTCAACACAAGCAGATGAACAGTGTGTAAGACGAGTCTGATGCGAGACAATCTGCCAAAGTTCTTGGTCAGACACTTCGAGAATGGCTAGTGGCGAGCATCTCATTAGGCTGCCGTTACCCTGATCCGATTCATGCGTCCCACCATCAGCATTTCCAGAGATCAAATTTTGAATTCCTCTACGAACCGTAAGACCAATATCGATAGGGCCTTTTAGATACCATTCGATAAAATTTTTCTTCACTGTTTCAACATCAATCGATCTGATATTTTCTATAGCTTGCAACACAGCGATCGTCATCTCTAGGTCATCAGTCGCCTGACCTGCTCTCAACTCAGGTGGTCGACCAATAATATCGCGATGACTTAGGTCTTTTACTGGATATCCAAACTCGAGCGTAACGCCGAGAGCCTCACCTGCGTGGTGTCCGAGAAGCATTCCCAGAACTCTTTTTTGTTTTTGCATGTTGGTAGCTTTAACCTAAAGCTACAAAAATGTGCAATCGATTATTTTTTTGATTTAGAATCTTTTTCCCACGAATCTGCGGTCTCGTCCAGAACTTCAACAACGACTTCAGAAAAGTTTCTCCCAAGTTCCTCGGCTAGCTTTTCGTAATACTTTACAAGATCCTCCGGAAGTCTCAATGAAGTTGTGACCTTAGTTCCTTTAAACTTTCTTTTTCGAGGTTTTGTGGCCTTCATGATCTCCCATCGGCTCAACGTGAAACAATATTTACAAAATTATTACATTTTATGACATTTGTCATAACTATTTTACGCTCCGTGCTAGAATTTGTATATGGCAGGTTTAAAAGGACTCCGATGTCTAATTTACGCGAGGGTAAGCCTAATCGATATGGAACCTGCCAATCAGATCGAGCCACTCAAGGAATTTGCTCTGAGAAACGACATGCAAGTCATTGCAGTGCTCACCGACCGAGTCTCTGGCAAAACAGAAGATAGACCGCAACTCCGCAAGCTTATTGGCCGATTGAAAGCCAATGAAGCAGATATCGTTTTGGTGGCGGCGTTGGACCGGCTAGGTCGGAACCTGAGCCACGTATTGAAACTTGTAAAAACTTTTCGAGATTCCAACAAAGGCCTTTACTCGGTTAGGGAATCACTAGACCTACGGGTAGGTAACCCTCAGAGTGAGCTTCTCCTTCACGTATTTGGTGCTTTAAGTGAGTTCGAGGCGTCACTGATTTCGATGCGGACCAAAGAGGCTCTTAAGGTTGCTAAGCTGAGCGGTAAAAGGCTTGGAAGACCCAGCAAAGTAAATCAAGAACTCATCGACACAGTGATCGATTTTCATCGCAGTGGTGTACCCGTAAGGGAGATCGCAAGACGAATCCCAGAAATATCAAGGGCCTCTGTGCAGCAGATTCTCAAAAGACACAAAACGTAAGTACGTTTTGTTGGTCCATAAAAAACGTAAGTACAGCTTTTTTAAAATTAGGATCGAAGGGAGCCGACCAATTGGAGATGAAAAGACAAACAAAGTCGAATAATATTTTTTCAAAAAATCTAGCAGGCGTTCTTGATGATCGCAACCTGTCAGCCAAACAAGGTGCCAAGCTTGCTGGGGTTCCTTCTTCGACCTTCACGGCGTGGTCGAATGGTTCTGCTGCTCCACTTGATCTTGAAGCGGTTCACCGGTTCTGCCAAGCCACTCAGACAGACTTCGAATGGTTGCTTACTGGCAATCGATCCAAGCAACAACCGAAGCTGGAAGACTTCTTCGAAGCGAAATCAGGTGATCCAATCCTGAGCGGGATTTATCAGATTGAAGTAAAGCCGCTAAAGTTGAGGAAATAACATGAGACTCCTCCTGCTTGCCCCGAGCATTTTGATTTCAGGTTGCGCGTCAACAGATCCAACAGCGGGTTGGGCCTCGTCAGGATACAGAACAATCACATCAAACCCACAGGAAATTCACGAGCAAATCGGACCGCTAGATGAGAGCGGAAACGCACTACCTTACAACGAAGCCTGTGACGAGCAACAACGAACCGCGTACCTCGTGCTGAGTAACAGCGCAGTGTCTCTCATGAACGATTTCAATTCCATGTGGATGAAAACCGTACAAGAGCATTTTCCCTCCACGCGAGGAAGTGTCCCTACGAATACAGACGAGTGCGTTCGTAATCCCACTAAATATTTTGAGCCTAAGGAGCCATAAACTTGAAAACTACAAAGGAATCTAAGATGAGCAAATACAAAAAGCTTTTCAGACCACAAAAGATAAATACCTTGCTAGTATTTCTCTTTTCTCTTCTTTTTACAAATATCGTTTACATCAATCCTGCAATGGCTGATTTTCCGGATGATTGCTGGAAAGCGCGTAATGCCCTTTTGGACTGGACTACCCAGCCTCATCTTCGGTCTGAGCATATAAATATAAGACTGACGACATTGAAAGACATAGAGACTTTTAAAAAAAAATGCAAACGTGAAATCAAAGACTTCCCTGACCTCAAAGAAATATTTAAGAAAGTTCCGGAAGAAATAGCGTCCACAGAAAATTATCTTAGGGAGCAAGAGGAAATCCAAAGAAAGGAAAACTCAGATGAATGCAAAATCTTGAATAAGCGTCGTGAGTATTGCAACTATGCTGTTATGGTCATGCATGTTCGACGGTACCCGAACCTAATCGCGGGGATGTCACCACAGGGATGGTTTTTGAATATGGAACAAAAAAAGGAGGCCATCAACATAGAGCTGAAGAGCAAAGGAGTGAATCCTTCGACTGATGCTATGTGCGAGATTATTGAAGAGAACCAACGAGGCAGGATTGTAGAGGTTTACCGAAAGCCTAGCGACACTACAAAGAAATTGGTTTGCGGGAGATAACGATGAATTCGATAAAATATATTATAGCATCTTTAATAGTTCTCGGCGTCGCGTTGATGGCATTCGCTTTTCTGAGAACCAATTCTACAGGGCAGCCAGCTACTACCGGTTCAGCATCTGTTGCGCAAGAAGTCCCCACTGAAAACTTTTACGCCCAGTCGAATGTAGCAGACATAATTTTTTTCCCAACAACCGTTCTATTTTCTGATGATCGGACCATAAAGCGGACTGTAAGCTCAGTGCGTGATAGTCAAAATATCGTGACACAAACATTTACTACGACTCTTGTGCCGATCAACGATGTAACGAGCGAGCAAGAGGTTTACGAATTCAGAAAAGATGGCGTGTATTTAGTCTACAGAAAAGATTCGGTCAATGGGACCAGTGCGGTGAACAAAAAAGTATTTCCTCTTAACGTAACGATGGATGGCAACCCCGTTCAAATCGATGATTCCAGCAACGTGGCCGGTACACAATCAGTCGAGGTACCAAAGTCTTTTGGTAATGCGGGCCCCGGAAAGATCGGACCGTGTGTTGGTTATAAACGAGAGGCTGCAGGTTTCATCACGGCTAAATTATATTGTACGGGTCATGGAATGATATCCGAGCGTGTTGGCAAGTCGATGATGTTTAAGGACTATTCAGTTCCCTCTCAATAAGCTGGAAAAAAAAGCTGGCTTTAAAATAGTTTACGATTTACGAGCCGTGACATTCGATAAGAAAAATTGGCGGCCAACAAACGAGCGTTTTGTGGCCTTTGACCAAAGGAGGGTCGCGTGGCACTAAGACTCAGACGCCCCAGAGTAAAAGACAAGGATGGTGTGGTCTATGCGTTTTGTATGCCGAATTACTTTAAATCAGATGATGAGTTTCTACACGCAGTTTCCAGAATGAATAGAGAAGGAAAGGCACCAATCGGATTGGATGCGGCGATGGAAATCATTAAAGACAAATATTACGTTCTATCAAATTTATTCGGACCCTCTTTGCTAAATGTCGTTTTAAAAAATATTCTTCTAGAAGTTTCTGACGCTGGCTATTTCATTGAGCTAAAGCCTACCGATTGGGTTGACCACCCATTAGACGGGATAACTGTTACGGACATATCGAAAAGACTTAACTTGGAATCTGTAGACTCGATCCTTGAGCTTTTCTTGGTTGTGCGCCGTGCAGTGTATGAACTTGGACCTCGCGACTCCTGCGATGAAATTTATGCGTTGCCTAGTTACGCTGGGATGCTTTGTGCGGCTTATGTAGATGGTCTAAATTTGTCGAGAGCCACAGCAGCCGTGATAGATCTAGCTAAGAAAGATCCAACAATTTCAAATGCGGAACTCGAGGCATTTTTGAAAGCTGCTCCTCAATTTGAGGCACTCATCATGGAGGACTTCTTTGAAGACCTCACCGTGTGTGATGGTGAGATACGTAAAGTGAGCTAGAATTATCCAACTTGGACACTGTCAGAGAAGTGTAATTATGAAAAAAAAAGATCTATCGGCAATATCCTATATCAAAAAGAAAATTGATTTTAAAGCAGGTAAGCCAAACTCTGCATGCATGATAGAAGCGGAATATATCGCACGCATGTGCTTTTGTATTGCTGTTCATGAGTACCCAATTTTTGACGAGGCTATGCTACTTTACCGAAGCCTGCTTGACGAGTTGTTCGACTATACTTACTTTCGACACGTAGAAAGAGCACAAGCTATATCGACGCTATTAGGACGTTTTGAAGAAAGAATACTCAATAAGGACCCTTTCACCAATCGGGTAGATGCACGCGCTAGGGTTTTATTGGTGTTCGGGCTCGCATGTGGTTCACAAATCTGTTTTGTACAGCAGTCATTGGATGTAGTTAGAGAAGCCAATCAACTTTCAGATGAAGAGTTTGATTTCTTAAAAATGATTTATACATTTACAGACTGCGCCGTTGAGGACGATATGGATTCAAACGATTACCTTTGGCAAGCAATCAATGATATGGAAGAATCACAGAGGTTGCGTGCTGGAGAGTTAAGGTCAAGTTTCATCCGGCAGGTGCTTGAGGCCATCAATCAAATTGACTTCACGGTCGTTAAAAGACAAAAGATAAATGACCTCAAGTCTTTCATGCAGCTCTGCCTGTCACCACGCGTGGTGACGTTCGATGAATATTTTCTAGATGAATCCCTTCCATGGGACACAATCAAGAGGGTTAGTTTTGTGGATTAGTCGCGCAATTTCTACAACCCCATACAAAGCTTTTGTTTGAATAGAATGCTAGAAGAGAAATGCGCAAACACACTTCTCCGCCACTTGATGATTGCTGAGTCGTCTTTAACTATCCTTGTCCGGTAATTTCTTTTCCCTTCTGATTGAAAGGTAACTCTGAGTGTGTGAACGATCACCAATTAAAATACGATACTTTTTCGTTAGGCAGTAGGTAGACGTTACACCCTCAACCTTGGTTAGTATGCCAACCTCAACTAATTTTTTCGCGGAGTATCGCTCTTCTTTACGGATCTTCTTAATGCCATCACCAGTCAACAAGCCATTCAAGAACTCATTGCCTCTTTTAGGTACGGTTGAGTAAAATTTTGATAAAGCTTCCTCGTAGGTTGTTTCCTCTTGATGCGCTTGCTCGCCTAACTCCTCTTTAAATTGTTCCCAACGGAGAACTGCTTGATACCGAAGCGAGTTGATGAGATCTTTTAATTCCACGGATTCCTGCCTCAGCAACAACTTATCTAGGTGCTTCTCAATATTCTCTTTATTGAAGCACGATTCGAACCTGAGGTAGCTACTCAACTTGCTATCACAGTTTTCTTTTACATAAAGCTTTATTGAACCATCCAGACAACTCGTACCTTTAGGTGACCCTTTTCCATCGATGAAGCTGATTCTCGAGGCTTGAAACGTTCGTATAAATGCTGACTGATATTTGTTAGCGATATCTATGATTTTCACTTTGGGAAATTCAGTATCTATGCAGAACTCAATAGCAGACAGCGTTGAGACCATATCTGATACCGAAAGAACCGCACTACTTTGTATACTGTCCCCAAGTAGATTTGACGAACGCTGACAAATTTCTTCAACCTTCTGAAGCTGCCAATCATAAATTGATCTGCTTTTTTGTAGGGTGCTCGGATCTTCAAAACAGTTTCTTTCCTCGTAACGGCTCGAAGACTTCACAGTGGGAGCTTTTGCATTGGGCTCAAAGTATTTCCTTGCTTTGATCATCAGGTTATCGTGCACACAAATGAAAACACGCCCATTGTTAGGGCTATGGTACTTAGCAAATGCGTATGGACAAGCTCTATATGTGCGCCTTGGGTACGGAATCGTAAAGACCTTTACATCTCTCCTACTGATATGTGGAAGCAACTCTTCTACCGTTTTTCTAATCATTTTTCCCGTAAACGAAACATACATTAGCCGGTCAATTAACGGGCACTCCATGGAATAAACCTCCTTAGAGGAGGAATCTAGAGGATCGGTAAATAAATTAGCCTTTAAATTGCAATCTATGAACATACTTCCTCCAAACTATACTTTCGCGTTGCTCCATCTTTGCTAATAAGTTCACCAAGCAATTCACCAGACTCACTGACTATAATTCTAAAGCTTTCGATACCCGTTAGTAGAATATCGGTATTTGCAAAATGCGAGTAGACAACTGAGCCTTCGAAACGGATGGCAGGATGGTCATTATCTGTGGATCGAACTATATTCCTTTTCTGTGGTTTATCCGATACCTCTTTTTCTTCAGCCGTTGTCTGTCCATCTTGGACAGAAGTTAACCCGATTGCATTTGTTTCACTGTTGACAGCCAAAGATCGCGATTCATCTTCTTTACTTAATATCTGTCCATTTTGGACACTTATCTGAGGCAACTCTTCTGATTTAGGCACATCATCTTTTTTCTTAGGAGGCACTGAACTAGTTGATTTGATTGGGCGTACCTTTTTGGGATTTATGCTACCCACAGTGGTTGGAGAAAGACCAAAAACTCTTGCAAGGGCCCTGTCGGATGGTACAGATGTCGCCTTCTCAAGAAAAGATCTGAGAGCATTTTTCTTTTGTGTTAAAGTCATACTTAAGCCGTTGAGGGTATTTGCGTGTATGGCATTTAGGTACTTGAACTCAAAATTATCGTGTTCCAGTATCTGTACTTTAATAGTTTCTCTCTCTGCTTTTAGATGGGCTTCGTATCGGTGCCGTCCATCAATTATTTCAAAGCGTGGGGTGACTTTGATTGGAGGTAACTCATCTTTGTCATTTAGTACCTCGAAAAGAACATCAACGTGTTCAAGATCTACATCCCTTAAGGTGAAGTCCTTGGATATATTAATTTTCTCAATAGCCACGGTGGTAGTTATGCCGTTCCCATGCGCAAGAATACTTTGCATCTCATTTTTACTCATTTTCATTTTTTCCACCTTTTGTTTTTTTAGAAATTAATTTATTTGAAATGGATATTTTCTCATTTGTGGCTGGATATTGATAAATTCTATTTTTCTTAGATTGCTTTAGTGCTTTTCCGAGGTCCGGCACGACTTTCTTTATATCTCTTTTCTTTGCAACAAGGCTCCTTGCAATTGTCCAAGCTAGTAGATTCATAGTTCTGTAATCGGTTTCGATCATCATTGACTCCTTATGTTTAAGTTCGCCAGCACGGCCAATCCGTGACAAGCTTGCTTCAACTGTAGCTTTTTCAGTGGAACTAATGAGCCGACAAGTCAGTTATTTTATTGCTTAACTTGTCTGCCATGTTTGGGAGCTGAATTTCAAAGGCCCATGGTGATTTTAAAATTGTTTGTATACGGACTTCGTCTCAATTTGGGATTACGCAGACCTATAAAGAATTAGCCTAAACTTGCCGAAATTTCGATATGAGTTTGCTAAAAAAAGAAAAACCCGATCCTGTAGGTCTAGGAAATACCTTGTTATCTTGTGTTTTGAATCAAGGCCTGTCGTTCCGCGAACCATACAAATCTGATGAACGAGCTAGAGGGATAATAGCAGAAAAAGTCTATTTCGCTCGCATCGATGATAAACGATATTTTGAAAAGATTACGTCTCCTTCCGACCCCAATCTTGATGGTTTACTAAATTCATTATTTCAAGAGCGTACATACTCAATTAAAGAAGGTCCAACACTTAAGTTAAAACCAAGCTATACTTTAGAACTCTCAGGCCCATCAGAATTTTTATTCAGAAATAACGATAAGCTTAATTTTGATCTCTATCGAATAACTTTGAAACAACAAAACGACCCGTTACACTTTGCCAATTTAATAAAAAAAATTGTTAATCCCCCTCACCATCCTTTGTTCGATAAAGATGAAGGTGAAGGTATTGAAAGTAAATTTTGTGGACACGTGGAGTTGGGAAAATGGAAAAGCTTTCATGAGATGATAGGTTTCTTAGAATTGTCAGCAGCAGTTCAGTCGGTAGTTGGTGACCTACCTAATTTTGCGTCTGTAGGAAAAGCGTATGAGTCATTTGTTACTTTGATTGACAACGAACAGCTTACTCGCCTTGCTCAACGAAGAAACGACGCTGAGACTCCTTTTTTACTAAAAGTGGTGCTAGATTCATACGACCCGATAGGCTTTTCAGAATATATTGCATGCCTATCGTACTTTACCGATGTTGATCACTTAGCTTTCGAGTTTATGAGATTTGTGTCAACTAGGGAGCATCGCAAAGCGAGCATTTATTTTTTAGATTTTTATGTCAATCTCGTTCAAACGATCGTGCCTAAAGAAATAAAGTCTTTTTATGAGACCGATTTATTGAAGTGGCATGATATAAACTGGCCTTTAGCAAACTTAAAAGTAGATCGGTAAAATTTCAAACATGTCGGCTCCGAAAAATTTGCAAATGCAGTATCCTCTAATTCATGGACTCACTTTGGGATATTAGAAAAGTCATGCACTACCTAGGCGTCGGAAAAGATTGGGTTTATCAGAGGGTAAGCTCTGGAGAGCTCAACTCGATACGCCTTGGCAAATATATAAGGTTTGACCCTAGAGACGTTGAACAGTTAGTAAACAATTGTAAAGTGCGTTCTTTGAAAACTAAGAGACTCAATAAGTTGGAAAACCAAAGCCGTAGATCAACCAAAGGAGATTTATGGCAAAAGTAAAATATGGAAAGAAAGGTTGGGTGGTGGACTACCGCATTGGTGGTCGGCGAAGTAGGATATCATTTCCCGCCAAGCAACTAGCTTACAATTTCTTAAAAGAAATTCAGTTGAGAAAAGTAGATCGAGATTTCGGATACCGCCCCATTGAGAAGAAAAGTTTAAAAGACGCTATCCACGAGTACGTGGATCTTGTGTCTACAAGAAAGGCTCGAAGAACATTTGTTCTAGAGCGGCAGGTATTCGAAAGACTTTACGACTACCTCGGTAATATTGATGTAACTGACATTCAGCTAAGAGATATGGAGCTTTTTCAAAGACACCTTCTGAGCAAATTCAATCTTACAGCAGCAACCGTGAATCGATACTTCAACGTATACAGAAATTTCTTCTCCAAATGTGAGGACTGGAACTACATCAGCTCAATCCCAACAAAGAAAGTTAAGAATTTCCCAATTAAAGTCACCACTAAAAAAGTTTGGAGTGACGAGGACATCTTTAGGCTTTACTCAAGCTGTGCTGACTGGCTAAAAGATATCGTTTTCCTGCTGACCTACACCGGTGTTCGTATGGGTGAGGCCTGTAAACTCAAGTGGAAAGATGTCGATTTAGAAAAGAGACTGTTGACCGTTTCCTCGATAAAGGGGACAGGAGATGAACGACTTCGATCGATTCCGTTACCCGACCCTATACTTCAGTTTCTGATCCAAAAGAAAGAGAAGAGCCGTGGCTTAGGCAAAGCCCAAGACCAAAATTTTGTTTTTTTAAATGCCAGTGGAAACCCCACAAGCTCAACACATGTTTCCCGAGAGCTCTCAAGGCAAATTAGAAAAGTTGGATTGGAAGGTATGCTTGCAAGAAATTTACGCCACACTCTTCTGACTTATCTGGCAGCTCAGGATCTGTCGCTCGAAAAGATTCGGCAGATTGCGGGCCATACAACACTGCGAACTACAGAAAATTATCTTCATTTGCAAGACCACCACATGAGATCAACTATGGAGAAGGCAGTCGAAGGGCGAAAAATATTGGGCAGAGCTGAAGAGTGGGTGGGCACCAGTGGGCACTAAAGAGGAGAGTTCTTCTTTTCGTTTTTCTATCGATCGTTAATTGATAGTCGATTCAGGAGTTTAAGTGGCGTCCCCTACGAGATTCGAACTCGTGTCTACTCCGTGAAAGGGAGTTGTCCTAGGCCTCTAGACGAAGGGGACCTAAAAAAAACGCCAACGGTTGTTGGCTATTTTGTTCTGTCGTTTAAAATGGTGACCCGTCATGGATTTGAACCATGGACCCTCTCCTTAAAAGGGAGATGCTCTACCGCTGAGCTAACGGGTCGAATTTCAACGCAGACCAAAGGTTTTCATATTTTATAGGGATATTGTCAACACATTGATTTAGAAAAATGGTGGCGTTTTTCTGAATAAACCCCTGAAACTACTATAAAATGCTTATAAAATAAGCTGTGTGTAAAAAACCATTGGCTTGAGCATTCGGCTTGCCTATCAATGTTCAACGCTAGAGACACGAGGACTATTGCCATGTCTATCCTGCAAGCAAAATAAAGCCTCTGTCGGAGCCGATCCTCTTCATCGTAACTATTATGGTCATGCGCCCCTCTGCTTTCCCCTCGCTGTGGCTTTGTTTTTATTGCTACGATTATTTGAGTATTTGTCCACACACTCTAACTCAAGTTAATAATTGCTTACCCTCATTAACATTCTCGTCAAATAAATAATTTTTAGTTATAAACTTTACGCCGCCGAATTCCTTGGCTACAGTTAAAAGTACTTATGCCAGCATCAAGAATGTTAACTCGAGTCGTTGAGGAATTATCTCATGCTACAGATATTCCATCGATCACAAATATTGTGACCCACGCCGCGCGAGAAATTGCGAGCTCGGAGGGAGCTACTTTTGTTCTTCGCGATAATGATAATAAATGCAACTATGTCAGCGAGGATGCTATTTCTCCACTATGGAAGGGTAAACGTTTTTCTGTAGAAAATAGTATTAGCGGCTGGTGCATGAATCACAACAAAGTGGTCACCATTTCGGATATTTACCAAGACGATCGTATCCATCATGATGTCTATAAACCAACCTTTGTAAAAAGTCTTTGCATGATTCCTATTTCTACCAGTGCTCCTGTGGGAGCAATTGGCGTTTACTGGTCAAACGAATACACCCCAACAGCTGAAGAAATTAAATTTTTACAAATTCTGGCTAATAGCTCAGCCACCAGTATTGAAAACTTCCTTCTCAAAGAAAAACTTTTACAAGAGAGTGTTTGGAAAAGATCACTAACTCATCGCCATCAAGAACTAGAAGTTCAGCTCCACTCTTTAGCCCATGATATGAAAAGTCCACTCAATACCATCATGGGTCTCGCCGAACTTCTACAGATCCAAACAAAAAATAATGACAATGAGAAATCAAGACAATACATCGAATCTATATTAAAAACTGGCCGGCGCCTGGATCGACAAATTGACAAAATCCTCGCACTCTACCGCCTTTCCAACCAAAGCTTAGAAAAAAAGCGTATTGATCTCTCTGAACTTGTCACTGAAATTTTAGATCTATTTAAAGCACAATATCCCCACCGATGTGTCGAATTTCATGTTGGTAAAAATCTTGAAACTTTCGCAGATCCTGATCTGATTCGAATCGCAATCGAAAACCTAATATCCAACGCATTTAAATACTCTAGCCGTAAAAATACCACATGGATCTGTTTTGATAAATGTCCAGATCAACAATACCATAATACTTTCTATATAGAAGATCACGGTGTTGGATTTGATCCACAAAAAGCCAATGAACTCTTTAAACCCCTCGCACGTTTACATGACCAAAGGGATTTCCAAGGTACAGGACTGGGCTTGGCATCTGTTGCACGCATTATAGAACTTCATGATGGTACTGTCGCCGCAAAAAGTGAGCCCCTTAAAGGATCCACATTTTACTTCTCTCTACCCGCTACGTACTAGTGCTCCATAGCAAATGAGTACGATTTAAATCCAAAAATGGTGTTAAAGAGTTCGACAAAATATCCGACATTCTCAAATAGACACCGGGTATTTACGGCGGACAATTTTTCGAGGTAAGATGAACGAACAACACCACAGCTGAGCAGAAATAACGGATTATTTCGGAGGATAAAATGAACTATCGGATGGTTTTTACCGCTCTCTTAACAATCACGATCACAACCGCTTGCGGTGGATCTAAAAATGCCGACTCACCGGCTATTTCTACAAGTACGAATACAATAAATAGCGTGGGCAGCACATCAACAACTACTCAAGAAAAAAGTCATATCACATTTATGGACGCCACCAGTGATGACATTGCTCCCCATGTCGTAAATTGTAACGAAAAAAATAAAAAACAACTTTGCGTCTTTATATGTCACCGTCCGCCAGGCAACCCACAAAATAGCAAACAGATGATTCTTCCCCTTAAAGCCTCTATGGCTCATTTATTCCACGGACAAAAACACCACGATGATGAAGATACCGTTGGCATGTGTGATTCATCATCATCCTCTCATCAAAGTGATGACAATGATGATGATGATGACAATACTGACGATGGATCTGATCATGAAAGCCATCATGCGGGAAAACATAATGATGATGACAACGGTCACTCTGGTAATTCACACTCTGGTTGCTCTGGACATGGCTCTCATTCGGGAGGCAGCAACTCATCAGATGGCTCAGATAATGGGAGCACTGCGGGATCAAGTGATGGCTCATCTGGATCTACTACGGATAATGGAGGCGGAAGCTCTTCAAATTCAACTGATGGGACCACAAACTCTGGTAGTGACTCTAATGGTGGCACCACTACTGGCACGAGTGATCCAACCAGTGGAAGCACCACTGGCGGAACGACCGCCCCCACCAACTCAACAGATAGTGGTAGCAGCGATGGCAGTATAACGATCATCCCCATTCAAGATGTACCACAATGGTGTCTTTTACATTACGATGTGGATAAAAACTGCGACGGCATCAATGATGTTACCAATGTTTCTCTCTACTAATTACGAAATTCGTTTTAGAACATAGCCATTTGACTAAAATAAACGATCGCCTACGCAATCAGATTGTGTAGGCGATCTTATTTACCGTCCAGCAAAACCATATTACATCACTCATTTGTCGCTCGTATTGCCGATCTCCATAACCAATTCATACATAAACTCAATTCCTCGGCGTATAGCTTTTTCAGGAATGCGTTCATCGACTCCGTGGGCGCGACCGATATCTTGCTCTAATCTATATAGCGGTGAGAATCCATACATATGTATTGTTCCACGCAAATAGCTGGAATCCGTCGCACCAGGAAGTAGGACTGGTATCACTGGTGCCTTCGGCCAGTACTTGGCGCTTAATTTTTTTAATGCGGAAGGCACCACTCCCTCAATTGGCGAGGCACCATCTCCCAAATTAAATTTTCCCTCTTTCTTCACCGCAATTCTCGCATCTCCTAGATTCTCTTCGATGCGCTTTTGTACTGCATCTATCGACTCATCAGGAAGAATACGACAATTGATGTTGACTGTCGTTACTGGCGGAAGAGCATTCACTCGGCTACCTCCCGAAACCATCGTCGGGATACAGGTGGTCATAAGCAATGCTTTTAAAATAGGATATTTTTCCAATGTCGCGATGTTTTTTTTATTCAAAGCACCTCGACTCTCAGCAATAGTTTCCATAAACTTTGCTAACTCAGGTTCTTCAATTTTAGCACGTTGGCGAAAATACTCGCGAGTCACAGGTAACAGGCGAAATTCAGGCGGGATCTTAGAATATCTATCCAAAGCCTGAGCCATAACAAAAATAGCATTATCACCATGGGGAATAGAAGAATGTCCAGTTGCTCCTTCTACTGTTAATGTAAAATCTTGATAGGATTTTTCTGCCGTGGCCATACCAATATAACGAACATTCTCTTTGTCGTCAGTCACAGGGCTGCCACCCTCATTTAGTCCCACCTCAGCATCAGAAATCCAATCTGGATGTTCTTTTAAAAGTGCGCGCATTCCAGCCCCGCCAGATTCTTCATCTCCTGTAAATGCTAATATAATATCTCGTTTTAATTTTATTTTATTTTTTTTCAGAAGAAGAAACACTTCCAAATTCGCAACTGCCATGCCCAAATCATCTACAACGCCTCTTCCATATAAAAAACCGTCTTTGGCTGTTACCTGATGAGGAGGATATGTCCAGTTTTGTTTATCTACGCCCACCACATCGGTATGAGCCAAAAGCAACAAGGGTTTTAGCTCACCCGTTCCCTTTAAACGAGCAACAAGATTTGAACGATTTTTGTCAAAATCCATTGTGAGGTAGGGAATTTTTTCTTTTTTTAATCGCGCAGCTAAAATCTTTACGGCTCGTGCTTCATTTCCAGGTCGATTCACCGTTTTGGCTTTTACTAAATCCGTAAGAGTTTGACGAAATGTTACTTCTGTCTCATTAAAATTTGGTGTTTGTGCCGATACTACGAATACAAATAATAAAGAAAGAATCGCCATGAGCCCTCCCGCTTATCTCTTTGTAAGCGGAATTCAATTCATCAGCAACTTTATTTTATACATATTAGCGCCACTCCACATTGCTACGTAAAACGCGTGCAGGAACTCCGCCGATTAAACTGCGAGCTGGAAATTCTCCACAAACGACTGCGCCCGCCGCTACCACAGATCCTTCACCAATCTTACTACCCTTTAGAATTGTTACATTGGCACCAATCCACACATGGTCCTCAATCACAATCAGCTTTTGTTTTTGTTGCTCATTGAGGATGTGGCCATCATTATCTAACAACTGAAAATTCCAAGAAATCGCACAGTGTTTTCCGATACTGAGCGAAGTGGAAACAGAAATAAAACCGTTATCAGCAATATAGGATCCATCACCAATCATGACCTTTGCACCAGAAAAAACGTGCATTCGCGTTCCTCGTCCAAAAGTAACATTCTCTACCGCCAATTGAGCACGATCATCTAGAACTACAATCGTTTCATCTAGAGAGCGACTCATTTCGCCTAAAGTTTTCGCACCCAACGTAAAATAACCCAGAACATGTAAAATGGATGTATCTGCTTTCTTAAATAAAATACGTCCATCACCGTTAATTTTAAAACTTTTAAGTTTTATTTTTTGCCATAGTGAAAACAGGCGACACCACATGAGTTGACTCCATTAATCAAATTTTTTTAGTTACAATCAAAGCAATATTATCGGCATAATCGGCACCCAAAAGTCGCGTAATTACAAAACGCCCCACCAAGGTGTAAAATTTTTGTAAAAGAGTTTCCTTTCGTCTCAAAAAAACAACTCGCCATCCTTCGACGATATACCCCTTAACTGTAAACCAGGCCCAAATATCAGCGAGATTATAGCACTGCACGTGGGTCATGTCCCATCCGGTGGGGTGGCGAATACAGCGACCATTTGGTGTTTGCACAATTAAAACCCCTTTCTCATCTAACAACTCCAGCAACGTCTGCAATAGCTCCAACCCCTCTACCAGACTCATATGCTCTATTACATCTAAACATAAAATAGCTTCGTACTTGCCTCGCACATCTTGCAATGTTCTGTATGTGTAGGAATATTCAGTTCCAATATCCTGAGTATGAAATTCTCCCCTAAAACCAGCAGACAGAAACTTATTTTTCATCCGTAAATCACCAGCGCCGACATCAAGTACTTTCTTTTTGTTTTGAATTTGCGCAAAGTATATTTTTTTAATAGATGACAATCCGTCAGTTTCTTGCCAACTTGTTACCGGAAAAATGGGTGGATTTTTCAAAAGTTTTTTTCGTTCCCAATAATGATCATAAATAGAGGATATAAAGGACATACGTCCTATTATAAAGAGCATTCCTGCAAAATAGCAAATACCTCGGACTGTACCCACTGATGCCAGCAAGGAACCACACGTTTGTCTCGACCTACGTCTCTTCACAACACAAAAAGAATCGATAAAATCCTAGCCCTAAGAGGCTTTTTGCACTAACATAGCTCCGTGGCCAGCTCGAAAAACAGGTACCAAGCGCAATTAGAATCTCTCATCGATCGTCTTCCTAAAAAATTAGCTGACAATATTAAAAATATTCTATCTGATCCTGCCAACTATCAAACCCTTGGACTATGGACATCTGCTGTTGTTGCAGCACTTGTATCTGTAATTTTTGCCAAATTATTTCGCTACGCTGAAATGGTCTTTGCAAATATTGTAGAGAACTCTGAGTACCACGTGGTCTTTTTGTTCTCCCCTCTGTTTTTTGTAGGAGCCTGGCTAATAGTGCACTTGTATGCCCCAGAAGCAGCAGGTAGCGGCATTCCACAAATTATGGCTGCAAACGAACTGGAATATAGCGGTGATAACAAAAAAATTATTGATCGACTTCTCTCGCTCAGAACATCCCTTGTAAAAATTATTAGTGCTATTCTCTGCGTACTTGGAGGAGGCGCTATTGGAAGGGAAGGGCCCACACTGCAATTAAGTGCAAGCATTTTTCATTTCTTTTCTTGCCAAGTACGACGCGTATCTAACAATGTTAACGAACACACATGGGTGGTTGCCGGAGCTGCCTCAGGATTGGCCTCCGCATTTAATACGCCCCTTGGAGGAATTGTTTACGCCATTGAAGAACTCGGTCTCGTCCATTTTCACAAAGTACGCACAGCCCTTATTAGTGGTGTAATTGTATCTGGACTTGTAGCTCAATGGATTTTAGGTAGTTACTTATTTCTTGGTTTTCCTCAACTCAGTGAAGTGAGTTTTAGCGCCATTCCCTTTGCGCTTCTTACCGGCTTGCTCACTGGAATTTCAGGAGCACTCTTCAGTAAAATACTTTTATTCCTGATCGCTAAACGCCAAAAACTAAAAAAAATGCCACAATTTATATTGTGGACAGCTACTTGCGGTATACTTATGGCTGGCTTGGCCACCTTTGATATTCGTTCATCTGGAACAGGTATCGATACTGTCTCTCATATGCTTTCAAGCTACGCCCCATCTGATACGAGTTATTATTTTCCCGTACTTAGATTTATTGGCACAATTATATCTTATCTATCTGGTGCTGCAGGTGGTATTTTCTCCCCCTCGCTGACAATTGGTGCTGGTATTGGAGCTGTCATTAGCGATGTTCTCCATTCAGATTTCCACAATCTTATTATTCTTCTAGGTATGATTGGTTTTCTTACGGGTGTAACTCGCACACCATTCACGTCATTTATTCTTGTTTTAGAAATGACGGATCGTCATGCCGCTATTTTTCCTATGATGATGACGGCCATCGTTGCACAGTGGATTGCAGGTTTTGTAGATGATTTTTCCTTCTATGAACATATGAAAAAAAAATACCTTCCAGCCAACTACCAACCACCAACATAACAAATTTTTAAGTCGAAGCAGACCTTCACATATTGATTTATACGCTTCACTAAAATCCGTGAGCTTTGCCAGTAAACTGCCTTAATGGTAATGACAACACAAAGCATGTATTTGCCTGAGAAGCATCATAGTATAACGATCCTGCATAAGATTCCGCGATCTGACAAGATTGACTTAAACCAAGGCCGGTTCCTTTTCCCACATCCTTGGTCGTATAAAATGGTGTCATCATTTGGCTTGCAATCTCTTCTGGTATTCCCAGTCCGCTGTCCATTACAGAAATTAAAACTATTGCGTTATCACAATGCACACCTAGCTTTATCCACCGTGTCGGCAGCGATTGGATAGCGTCCACTGCGTTACTCAATAGACTAATTAGAATATGAGAAATCTGTTCGGGTCGACACTCGAGCTCTTCCACTACACGACAATCAACCTCGAGATCAATTCCTTGCAGTACAAAATTTTCTCTGCACAAGCTAAGTGTATTTTCGATAAGATCAGGAACTGCTACCATCGACATCTTATCCGATTCATTATAACGAGATAGCTTCTGCAACTGCATTGTAATATTAGAAATCCGCTCTGTTGTTTTACGAATATTCGCTAATTCTGCAACAATCCGCTGAGTATCATATTTCCCAGAAAGAATTCTTTTTTCCAGCAATTCTGTTTTTAGGGAAATTATTGCTAATGGATTATTAATCTCATGGGCAATACCTTTAGCCATTTCACCCAAGGAAGACATTTTTGCTGTTTGGATTAAGGTTTGTTGAGCTCTCTTTATATCTGTTATATCGCGAATAACGCCCACTAAAAAAGTTGGCTCCCCCTCTTTCGAAAAAGTACAGCGACCTTGTATTTGCACCCAACTTTCATTAGGATCATTTACTTTTCGAATCCTACACTCGACCGAAAACGCAGGTAAGTTCTTTGCCTCCTCAAATATATTATTAACCCTCTCTCTATCACGCTCTACAATATGCGAAAGAAGTTTTTGCTTATTCCAATCATGAACCCGCTCAGAATAACCAAATATTTTGTCGTATGTATCATTACGCCAGACCTCTCCATTTGCAAGATTCACACTCCAAGCCGACATATGCGCAGCATCAAGAGATGCGTTAAATCTTTCTATTAAATCCACAAAATTTTTGCTGAGCTCATTAACTGGCATAACTATTTTCCAAAAGGAAATTTTTGTTGGTAATGTTGGGGCAATCCCTAGAATACGTTCTCAGTTTCCCGATCCATTAAATATATATTTTTAACATTAAATAACGTCTTTTAATTATAACGTTGAAACTCTCCTATGTTCCACCAAATACTTTCATTTGATGGAACTCCCGACCAACGATACGGAAAATATTATCTAGACTTTTTGTCGGTAAAAACTCACATTGGCGAGGCAATCTCTACTAAAACGCCATTGAGGTCTTTTAAATATCCCACGGTTTGCCCCCAAGGCTTTAGTTCTGGATCTTTTACTTTTACTGCACCTTTAGCCACCGCTTCATGAAAAGCAGTTTCGACATTTTTTGTTATAAAGGCTACTTCAAAAATAGGAGAAATACCATTCGGAAGAGCGCGCGTGTCGACCTTAATTCCATTTTTATCTGCCATGGAAAATGCAGCAAAGGCTAGCCGTGTCGCACCCGTTTCCAACTCTCCATATTCCCCTGTCTCAGCAAGAAACCGACGCTGGAAACCAAAACAACTTTCGTAAAACTCGATTGTTCTTTTGACATCTTTCACATAGATAATACTATAACCAAATTGCATCGATTACCTCTCTAAAAAATATTCTTGTAAAGATAAGAATTATTATATTCTCTTTATAAATTATTTTTTCATTTTGTACACCAACTAGTTAAACAGATGCGCATGGCACAAAAGCTACTAAGGACTGTAGTTTTTTGTTACTTTGAATGCCGATCATCGAAAAGGAGAATATATATGAAAATCGATATCGGAATCCCAGAAAAAGACCGAGTAGAAATAGCCAAAGGTCTCTCGCGCCTTCTTGCCGATAGTTACACACTCTATTTAAAAACACATAATTTTCATTGGAATGTGACTGGCCCTATGTTTCAAACTCTTCATATTATGTTTGAAACACACTATACAGAGCTGGCGACAGCAGTGGATCTAATTGCGGAACGCATCCGCGCCCTTGGTGTTTACGCTCCAGGATCCTATAACCAATTTAATGATTTAACTTCTATCGAAGAAGAGACAACCGTACCACCAGCCATCGATATGATAAAAAAATTGGTGAAAGGCCATGAAACCGTAGCAAAAACGGCACGCTCTATCTTTCCTGTAGCAGAGCAAGGACAAGACGAAGCCACTATCGACCTTCTTACCCAGCGCATACAACTCCACGAAAAAACCGCATGGATGCTTCGCAGTCTACTTGAAGGTTAAATAAACGCAACAAGAGACCCTCACAGTATGGCCTCTTGTTGCGATAATTTTATTGAGCTACATGTTTAGACAACTATCCTCGCCTAACTAAATCATTTTAGCTTTGGATTTAATATATTTACGAAAAATTTTATTCTTTAGATTACATTTCGCAATGCGATCATTCACCACAGGGCAGGCCAAGACTTCTGTATTTTGAGCTTCATCTTCAGAATCAAAGCAGCGACGATTATCTTTACATCCCTTTTTTTTGCCACACTTATTAACAACTAACATTTGTTGATAATTGGGTTGATTTGGCAAATGATAGATACCACTCTCCGTGTTACCTACAACTGGACAGTCGCGCATAAGATAAACTAATTTTTTTTGCTTACTTAACTTTATACCAACCACATCCATATCAGTCGCCTCATTGATAGGTGAATGCAGTTGCACATCCTCTTCAGCTATAGCTAAAAAATGAAAACTCATTGCAATAACAATAAGAAAGTATTTCATAACCTATTCTCCTTCCTGATCAAGTACATCGGAAACTGAACCTCTTTGCGGCAATAGTTCCACAGGAGTTGCCTTGCTCTCAAAAGAAATTTTGTCGGAAGGAATAGCTTCCACCCAAAATTTTTCGTAATGATTTTTAAATTCATCTAATATATGTGGCACAGTGACATAGTAAATATTTTCCCAATTTTTAGTAAATCCAGAACCGGTAAGATTCGCAGCACCGCATAGAAGCCCCTTCGGTTCATTTCCTTTAAAAAACAGCAAATACTTACTGTGGTGAAGTTGATGCTCTTCATCATTTGTCTCCATTAAACGGACTTGAGCACCATTTTGCATAAGTTCTTCAGCATTGTACCATTCACCAGGATCTGTATCTCCAGCGCTAAAGTTGGGATCCGTAGCTTTATAATACGTATCATCATCTAGAATAATTCTCATCTCTGGTTTTTTCGAACTTAGCATTCTCTTTTTTAGCTCTTTCAACATGCGTGCATAGAAAAAACGATGAGCACCAATCCAAATTTTATCAGCGTTGCGAATCCCGGGATGATAACCATCTCCATAGGCCATATAATTGGACGCTGACTCTCCCTCCGATCCATTGTCTAAAAGACTCATGTTTTCATACTGATTTTGTCCTTCTCCAGGAACAAAAAACGCACGCACATCTTGTTCTTGTAAAAGTCCTTGCTGTACGAGATTCTGTCGACAGTCACGAATAGCTTTCATATATGCGTTACGCGTGCGCCCCGTATTATCGTTCCACTCAGATTGCAATACACACATGTGAATTTTGGCAAAATGTGTTCCGGCATCAGTAGTAATAAAATGCCAATTTTCATGATGCAGGACTGGTCCAGAGGTCATGTTGCCGCTGCTAAAAACAATAGTGATTCTCTCCCCTGGTCCCACTTGCGACATCCAATTTGACTGGTCAATATCTATGGGTTTTTGCAAAGCTACAAAAATTTTATTGTGAGCGTATCCGAGATCCCCCTCCAAACCTCGTGTTTTAAATTGAGCATACTTTGGATTACATGCAATCACCTCTTCAGCAGCAGCAGTATCCTCTGAAGAACTCATAACAAAGGTCACACGAATCGGATCATTTGATTTTAACCGTTCGCATAGAGCCGTACGAACAGCCTTATTACGAAAAGATAAATACGTAAAAATAATTTCGCGAGTATCTTTGCTCTCCACAAGTTTAACGAGCTGATACTGAGGACTCTCTGGACGATTACCCGACGTCGCTAGATCAAATTTATTACGACAATAAATATTTTTTGGTTTACTTCCCAAGGATCGACCACTGCGACTCGAAAAAGGTTTTGTATAAGAGTACCGTCGACATAAAGGGTCCGTAAACAATACATTATATTCTGTATTATTTTTTGGATCCATTAGTTGAGGACCACTCACCTGTGATGGTTTTCTCTCCGTCGGCGGATTGAGATGAGTGCATCCTAAAAAAATAAGAACAAACAGAGAACAACCCATTCGTCGAATAAATGTTATGCGCATAGTATCAATAAAAGTTTTTACCACTCTCATCACTCCCCCCCCCATAAAGGGCTCACAAGGCCAATTCTTACACAAAGGAAAATTACTTTTTATAAAATTTCTCAAGTTATAGTTTCTGCCAACCATAAGCTAAAGACCACGATAGCCATCTTATGATGCTGGTGTATTCTGAACTCATTAGTTTCAAAAAAATAGACCACACTGCAGATGCATTTAAAGCATCCCACGAAAGCTTCCATTAATGAAATGTTTCTTTCTTGGTTTTGACTAAAGAATGTATTTACGATTTAAAATCGACGCGGGAGTATATTATACGTATCGCTATCTTTGAGGTGCACATAAACATGATTAGACATAAGTCCAATAATTCGTCGATACTCTCCCAAGAGATCTAAGTGAATTGACGAAGAGTTGATAGACTCCGGTGAACCTTTTACTAAACGTGTAATATGTGCCTCGCGCATCCGGTGCTCCATTTTTCTCGCTTCTCTTTTATGAAAAATCACTTGAGCTGCAAGATCTTTATCTTTTGTCTGAAAACAGGCCACAGACATTTCGGAAATTTTCATAGCAACACTCGCCATATCCTCCAAATCTTTCCATCCCTCATTTGGAAAGGATACCTTTAGTGTGTGAGTTTTTGCTGCCAATTCAATAATTTGGTTATCGACCACATCTGCGGCAGCTTCGAGATCAGCAGCAAAATTCATGAGTCGAATCATATCCAACTGCACGGTACGCGGCGCAGCCTCTAACTGCTGCGCTAAATAGAGATTCAATTCTCGGGATAAGATATCCGCCCGATCATCACTTTTACGAAGCTCCGCTACAAGATCTTGATCATTCTTACGCACAACATTTAATGATTGATCGATCATGCGGATGACAATGTCTGACATGCGATACAGCTCTCTCTCTGCATGCGCTAGCACAATCGAAGGCGTTTCCCAATCTGTCTTTTTTAAAAATTGTACAGAAAATTCTTTTTCATCTCCAGACAAAGGAACAATTTTTTCAATAAGTCGCGCTCCGTACTTAATCCATGGATAAAATAGCAAGGCAGCGACACAATTATAAAATGTATTGATATTAGCAACATCCCTCAGTGGGGAGTCCGTCACCATAAAATTGGCAATATTTTCCGCAAAAGGATAAAAAAGTAAGACTCCCGCGATTTTATAAAGGCAGTGCGCCCAAGCCACTTGACGCCCCATAGAGTTTGAACCAATAGATGCAATTAACGCTGTCGCCGTTGTTCCAATATTAGCTCCAAAAATCCAATAAACGCTATCACCTAGAGAAATATAATGATGCCCAACAAGAGTCATCGCCAAACCAATGGTCACAGCACTGGAGTGCACAACAGCGGTAAACGCACTCGTGAATAATATGGTTAATGCCGGGTTTTCCGAAAAAGAGCGCAAAAGAAGAGAAAACATCTCTGTGTCACCGAGTTCTTTGGTGCTCACCTTAATCAAACTCAGTCCCCAAAAAACCATACCCATTCCCATAAGAGCATTCATGCTATCAATTAAAACACGCCGACGGGAAAGGTACTGAATAAAAAATCCAAGAATAAATATCGGCAGACCAAATTGAGAAATATTAAAACTTAAAATTTGTACCGTAAAAGTGGAGCCGATAGCTGTGCCCAGAATTAAACTCATGATCTGCTGTAAACTAATGATCTTCGCTGCTCCCAGACCTACCAGCATAGATGTCACAGCTCCCGAGCTTTGGAAGACCATCGTTAAACCTATCCCTAAAAAAACACCCCAATAAGGTTTATTAGCAAGTATGCGAACAGCATCGCGAATGGTTTCCGCAGATAATTTTTGTAGATTGTCTCCAGCAAGTTGCAAGCCGTAAATAAATAGTGCGACACCACCAAAAAAGAGAACCACTGAAGAATGTACCATCCTTTTAAGTATGCGGAATCACTATACAGAACTCAAGCCCTTTTTGCGCCACAGACCGCTCATAAATAGAGGGCATCAGGCGGACAAAAGGACATGTTATATTGTTCCCAGAAAAACTATATGCTAGCTTTACAAATATACATATGCGCCCCTAACTACTAGAACTCATCTCAGCCAATGAGGATTTTTTGGAAATTATCGGTTACTTGATACTTGTTATTGCCGGCATTGTCGTTGCTCTTTTCGGTGGAGGTGGTGTTCTTTTAACAACGCCTGTGCTTATTTATTTCTTTAATTTTAGCCCTCTTCACGCCACTACATATGCTCTCTTCATCGTCGCATTCACTTCGGCATCTGGTGCTCAAAAAATGTTACGCTCTGGAGATATTCATATTGGACTTGCTGTACAATTTGCTCTTCCTTGTTTTTTAACAATTTTTCTTGTACGAAGTCTTCTCCTGCCCTCAATCCCTGACCAATTTAATGTGGCCAACCTCTATCTCTCTCGCGATACCCTCATCATGATTCCATTTGGGTTGATCATGCTCATATCTTCCTTAAAGAGTCTACGACACAGCAAGCGCAGTCCAGCATCGCACATAACACCCCATCCGCTAACAGCAATGCTTCAAGGACTCTTCGTTGGAATCATCACCGGTCTCGTAGGCGCAGGCGGTTTCCTCATTACCCCAATACTTCATTTTGTGATGGGACTTGAGTTTCGAAAAGCTGTAGGCACCTCTCTTTTTGTCGTAACTCTCAACTCTTCTTTTGGCTTTCTCGTTGATATTTGGAGTGGCGCTAAAGTTCAATTTATAGAGTTGCTTCTTTTCGCACTTGCCGCTGGAATAGGCTTGATTATAGGCTTTTTCCTGCATTCAAAAGTTAAAGAAGAAAAAATAAAATTTATTTTTTCTGTAATTCTCTTTGCTGTCGCCTTAGTCATCCTTAGTGACTACAGTCACCGTCTTATTAAAATCAATTTTCTATAACATCGCAATTCCACTGACACATCTTGAACTTGTTCGAGGTTTGTACTCGCTTTCGAGTCAACTTAATGGGCACATCAGCAAAGGCCTGTTTTAGCCTCTTCATAAATAGGCGCTACTGAAAAGCGGATCTATGCAACTCTACGGCATCATTGTATGTAAAAATTATTCGCATGGCGTTAAGACGTGAAATATAAAAAACTCCCGCTACCATGGACCCACAATCGTCGTGGAGGTTATATGAAAACGATACTTTTAACTTTTTTACTTTTACCCCTTTCCGTTTATGCACAAAAAATTGATCTAAAGGATGTAGACGCTGATTCAGAATCAACAACTATTCAAATTAGCAAAGGCAATAAAAAACAGGCTGACAAAACTTCATGCTCAGCTTCATGGGAAGTGGTCGATGGCTCTAATGATATCGAAGGAGAGCCCGCAACTATGATTAAAGACGCAAAAGCAAGTTGGAAAAAAGCTTGTGACGACTGGAAAAAAGAATTTCGCCAAGACAATAAGGATAATAAAATTATCACTATTAACTGTGGTTCAGCCTCTTGCTCCAGTGATGCCGGCGGCAAAGTTTGCACATCTAAAGCGACTTATAAAGTAAAAACCCGACTGGATTAATCTATAAACTATGAGCGACGACAAAAACTACATCACACCTGTTGGATACAAGCGTCTGCGTGATGAATATGCAGAGCTTCTTAATGTGGAGCGCCCGAAAATCGTCGAAACTGTAGCGTGGGCCGCTAGTAATGGTGATCGTAGCGAGAATGCCGATTATATTTATGGAAAACGACGCCTGCGGGAGATCGACTCCCGCCTGCGCTTTCTGCAAGGACGACTTGAAAAAGCTGTCGTCGTAGACCCCAAGCAGCTTACTGGAAGTAAAGTTGTTTTTGGTGCAACTGTCACTGTGCTAGATGAACAAGAAATCGTGCACACCTATCAAATTGTGGGCCAAGATGAGTTTGATATTAAAAACGGAAAGATCTCTTGGAAATCTCCTGTCGCCAAAGCCCTCCTCGGAAAAACCCGCGGCGATGAAGTCAAGGTCGCAAAACCTGGTGGTGACGAGTACATCACCATCGAAGCCATCGAATTTAAATAAATGACTCTTTAGAGTTTGTCTTTTTTATGCATTCTCAATAGATGATACACTTCAATAAGGTACTTGCTTCTTCAAAGTAAGCTCACACCGTTAGCTGTCGAAAAGAAATCCCTCATTCACTCAGTGTATAGATATATTATAAAAAATAAGTAATTTCTTATACTTATAAAATTATATGTATTTTACTTGCAATGATATATACTTATGCATATTATTGCATACGAGGTTTATATGGAACGCGATTTAAAACGAATTAGTTTGTTGATCGGAGAAGATCAGTATAACGAGATCAGTAAGCGGAAACTCAATCTCAGCTGGCTCGTTCGCGATCTGCTTGACACGTATTTAAATGCCAATGCGATCACTCTCGATGTCAGCGAAAGCACGCGGATGCTTTTTGAACAAATTGTAGGGCCGAATGGTGATGGCCTCGATAGTGATTTCGAGCCAATTCTAAAAGAGGCTCTCCACTCTTTATTAAAAATTAAAATCGAAAAAATGAAAAAATTAGAGAAATTGGCATTTTCTAAAGAAGGTGAGGAATCATGAATGCATCGCTTTTATGGATCATTACAGGGCTTATTCTTTTGATTGCTGAAATGGCAACAGGAACAATTGTTATATTATTTATTGCCGTGGGATGTTTTGTTTCTGCGATTGCCAGTATTTTATTTCCTGACATGATCACCCTACAAATTATTATTTGTGCTGTTGTTTCCCTTATCGGTGGACTCGGCTTACGGAAACCACTCCAACAACGACTGCTCAAAAAAAATAATTTGAGTGTCGATATTGGTAAGGAAATTGTAGCTACACAGAGCATTGCACCTCACAAAAGCAGTCGCATCGTTTACCAAGGGACCACTTGGGATGCCTCCAACGTTGGTCACGAGAGTATCAGCCAAGGCGATCACGTTGTAATTGTGGGTGTTGACGGAAACATCTTACTTATCAGAAAATTAGACTAATTTATTTAAAGAAAGGAATCCATATGGAGTTTGCCGCAATTTTTATTTTAATTGCCGTTGTATTTTTCTTGAGCTTAATGATCAAAATTGTTCCCCAGCAGAATGCTTATATTATCGAACGTCTGGGAAAATATGATCGCACGATCGAAGCGGGGTTCAGCATTATTATCCCCTTCTACGAAAGAATCGCCTACCGCAACTCTTTAAAAGAAATGGTCCTCGACATTCCTCCGCAAATTTGTATTACCAAGGATAACGTTCAAGTGAATATTGATGGGGTTATCTTCTATCGCGTAATTGATCCAAAAAGCGCATCCTATGGGGTAAACAATTTTGAAATGGCCATTATTCAATTGGCACAAACTACCCTGCGCTCGGAGATTGGTAAATTGGATTTAGATCGCACGTTTGAAGAGCGTGAAAAAATTAATAACGCTCTCATCATGGCACTGGATGCTGCCACTCAAGCATGGGGCGTAAAAGTATTACGTTACGAAATCAAAGCCATCGTACCACCGAAAGATGTTCTCGATGCCATGGAAAAACAAATGCGTGCAGAGCGAGAAAAACGCGCTCACGTTCTCACCTCTGAAGGAACGCGCGACTCATTGATCAACAACGCGGAAGGACGTAAACAAGAACTTATTAAAAACTCTGAAGCGCAGAAACAGCGTCAAATTAATGAAGCCGAAGGCCAAGCTGAAGCTATACTTGCTGTTGCGAAAGCCACCTCTGAAGGTATTCGCCTCGTGGCACAATCTTTATCGGCCCAAGGAGGACACGAAGCAGCCTCTTTAAAAATTGCTGAAGAATATGTAAAGCAATTAGGAAACATGGCCACCAACTCTAATTTAATGGTCGTACCTGCCAATGTTTCGGATCCTGCTGCGATCGTTACAACAGCTTTTGCGGCTCTCGGAAAAATGACCGACCGCCTTACACCAACAAACAAATAGATCCTCGAAGGGATACTCTCCCCTCTGCTCTAGGGAGGGGCCTCAATTTGGCATCGTGCTAATTCGTTTTAGTAGAGCCGTTGTCGACGCGGTTGTAAACGTGTGCGCGCCCCCAAATTTACCATCAAAATAGCAACAGCGGCGGCCAAATGCTTTAATGTGTGTCCACTCCACGTTAATCGATGAAAAACCTCATAGTCATACGACTCCATAAGCTTGGCGAGAGCATAAAAACCAAAGGCAATCCATAAATAGGCACTAGGAAAATATTGCGGACGTCGTATCAAAAGTAGAAGAGTCGAAAAAATAAGAGACCCAAATTGAACGATAATATAATAACGAATATCATTTTCGAAACTTGCATACCACGCTGTCCATACCCCTACCAACATCAAAACAAAAAGGACATGAATACCCATTTTAAAATTCGTGCGATCTAAAATAATAACGTATAGCAATCCCATAAATCCCATACTCATTGGAGCACGATCCCAAAAAAGAGATTGTGGAGTTGGTTGTAAATGGAAATACGATGAGCCCCATCCCGTTAAAAACACGGTTAGATTCATAAAAAATAAGGCAACCCACACACGTTGTTTATTGCGTAATTCAACGTGACCAATGGCACTTAACATTCCCCATAAACCAACATAAATAAAGCCTAAGTTGCTAATCACATCGAAAAAATTTGGAATGCCTAAAAACATACGTTTATCGGCAAAATTGAAATAGGCCTCGGCATCCCGCTCTGGTAAATGGGGCCATAAAAAGACAAACAGGAGAAATATAAAAAGGGCTATTACGAAAAAAAAACGCCCAATATCCCGGTCACGAATATGCATAGCTTGTGTTACCTTATAGAGGAGACCTGGGCAACTGGTACTTGCCTCAATGCGAAGGAAAGCTCCCATAAAACCCTATATAGGGCACACACTCACCCTGTTGATAATGGCATAAATAAGACCTATTCATTTGGTCTGCAAAATCCAGTCTCATATAAACTCCTCGATGTGACTATAACCACGTCTCCTGTGGCTCATTGTGAGGCATTCCTTTGCGAAATTTTTTCTACCCTCCGTGAAACTTGCTACAATAATTCTATATGTTCTATAGGGTGCGCACCCCAGGCAGAATGTAAAAATAATTTTACGATTTTTTATAAGGAGGTATTGATGAATGATCGTTTCCACTATGAATTTTATGGAATGGACCCTTCGGAATGGACAGAAAATTATATCGAAAGCGAATTCGAAGCTTTACTGAGTATAGCTCCAAAAAATTGTCATTTAAAATTAAAAGTGGAGCGCTTTGGTAAAAATGGTATAGAAGGAAAACTTATCGCCTACTCTAACGGCGAAACTTTCATAGTAAATGAACACAATCATGACATCGCTACACTTACAAAATCTTTAAAAAAGAAAATGAAAGCTAAGCTTCACAAGTGGCGAGATGTCCACTTATCTCACCAACACGGTAGAGCGAGCTAAAAATCTGCCTTAAATCCCATCCAATGGGGCTGCAGGACGCAAAGGGCCTCGACCCTTTGAATCCCGTTTCGCTCGATCATCGTGATCGAACGATCATTATTTTCTCTCAAAAAATCAAATGTCTTTGATTAAAGTCCTCCTGGTCACGATGACCAGGAGGCATCAATACAGGATGTTCACAACATTCGCATGCTCAGATCTGGCTGAATACCACCATACAAACTCATATTGTAAACCCAGCCACTATGTATTTAGACAAGTGAGATAGTTATCCACATTCCACAAAGGGAATAAAGAGGCCCCTCCCAGACCCTTCGCTGATATAAAACTGAAAACCGCTCTCTCAGTGTAAAAAAAGAGCTATTTGCGCACAGCATTAAATATGCTTTCTCATCCCTAATTTGCCTATTTTTTAGTATTTTGTCCCCTCTCAGATCGGCACAAATCGCTGATCTTACTGGAGAACATTTATGAGTACAGAGAAACTATACGGAGAACGCGCCATCGAGGACAATACACTGGAGCGATTTGAAAATCGCACACGCCAGCGTGATTACCAAATCGATTTTACCTGCCCTGAGTTTACCTGCGTCTGCCCGCGAAGTGGTTTTCCTGACTTCGCGACCATTTATATTCATTATGTTCCTGATCAATGGTGTGTGGAGCTTAAGTCGCTCAAATTGTATATTAATTCGTTTCGTAACGAAAAGGTCTTTCACGAAGATGTAACCAACAAAATTTTAGATCAACTCGTGGAGCTTCTAAATCCTAAAAAAATGACTGTAAAAGCCGACTTCAATGTTCGCGGAAACATACACACCGTGGTCACAGCCACACATGAAAAGTAATATATGGAATTAAAATTTAAATATCGTTTCTGAAGCCGCTCATCGCTTCACTCAATCGGCAAGCCCTGCATGCATGAACCCCCACGGACACACATGGTATGCTACTTTGCATTTAAAAAGTCTGGTTGGATTAAATGCTCAGGATATGTCTGTGGAGTTTTTCGCAGCTAAAATCCAACTGGAAAGAATTTATATCCTCAGTATTTGACCACTCTTATTTATGTAATCATAAAGATGTCTTAATTGAACCCATCTTAGCAAGTAATCCAAATGCCCGACTTCTTCCTTTTCCTGCGACCTACTACTGAGCTCATTGCGCTATTGATGTTTAGTAAAGCCGAACAGTTTTTACAAAAAACACCTTGGCAGAAAAACATTCAAGTCGCCGGAATTACCATTGATGAAACACCGACAAATTCCATTCATTGTGATGCCGCTTTCTTTAAAGAGTATTTCCAGCAATATTCTTCTTTCGAGGGCTGGTGGAGCATGCCTGGTCTTTTACTAAGGACATGTCGCCGTGTCGAAATCTCTACAAATTAATGACCTTTTTTTTGGACGCTACAAGGAGAAGGCGCGGAGCGGACACCGCGCTTTATTTGTACGTATGCCTTATTGCAATTACGATTGTCCTTGGTGCGACACTGAATATGATAACTACACCCCGTGGAACGAAGAGGCGCTTATTGCCTTCGCAAAACAAGAGTCGTCCCGTTTTGCTGTCTTAACTGGTGGTGAAACCGACTCTCCACAAAGACACACCTCGAATTATTTCTTTACTAAAAAAGAAGGTTTTATATTGCTTGTGAGACCAATGGCAGTGCTCCTATCCCAGAAGGCATCGATTTTCCCACCATCTCCCTAAAGAAATTTACTAAAGGAAAACTTCCACCTTACTACATATGCATCCTGACAACTGGACTCGCGCACGCATAAATGGAAATATGTTGTCGATCAAGATTTTGATTTTTCCATTTTTAAACAAACACGCCTATAGCAAAATTCGCTTCCCCTTCCGAAGTTGTTTATTCCCTCTCCCCGGAATTTTCCCATATGGCAGATAACGTTGAAAAAATCATAAATTACATTCAGCAACATCCGCAGTGGTGTTTAAGTCTACAAACACATAAGTGGATTCACATTCCTTGATTCGTATTCGCACTCACTCTCAATCCTGAATTAGAACGACGTTAAGAGAAGCTTTGGTGGTCATCGCTGGGACGACTCCTGCCTCGCTGGTATCGTTATATGAACTCTCCTCTGTAGAGTTCATATAACGAACGCATCCGCTTGCCAGAGCCCAGCTATAACCACCAAAGTTTCTCTTAACTCAGCCCATTTGGCGTCGCAACCATACCAAAGAAAGAATTTTCTTCCTTATTAACAGGTTTATCAAAAAATATGTACTTGGCGCTCTTTGCAATACATCTGTTTTATTTATTTTTGCGGACGATGGATATCAGGAGCTAAATTTTTAAGAACTTCCTTCGCATTAAAGAGTTCAGCATTATTTCCCGGTGGTTTTTCTTTATATAATGTGATGTAGGCGATCGCCTCGTAGCGATCTAGCGTTTGCATGCCAGGCGCATTCACCCATGAATAGCCGTAGGCATAATAGGGATAACGATACGATCCTCTCCCGTATGCACCATAAAAAACTGGGCTTGTTGAATAGTAACTTGTATGAGTGTCCGTCTTTTGCTCAATAACTAAAAAATAATTATCACCGTTTTCTAATGTGACTTCAGCCGCCCGATATAAAAGGTAAATCTCAACAGTTTCTCGAGAGGTTTCCTCATTACCGCGAAAAACAACACGATACTTATCCTCGTCAATTTTTTTATCTCGGTATCCGGCACCAGAATCACTCGTCGCGGCTTTATAGGGTGTAGCTGTTACACATCCAGAAAGTCCAAATACTAAGGCAATGGTAATATAAACGAAATTGCTCATGCTCCATTGTAGCAAATTTTCCCGACAGCGGGCAAAAGGCTTCATGGTGATCCCTCATTATTTGTGGGATATGGGTAACTCCCATTTGACTGAATACGCATTGGACGTACTGACAACATCGTGTTTACTGGGGTGTTCTGCCAGATATGAGTATGCTAAAGTTCATGCGTCCTACTACCTATGGGTACATTTCAACCATTACAATCCGGGAGGTGTTTTAATTTAAAAGAGCTAGCGGCTGGCGAGAAGTGCTCCTACTAAAGCCAGACCAGCTCCAGCAAAACGGGTCATGGCGATAGGACGATGCTCAATAGCTAAATCCCAAACCACGCCAAAGACAATTTGTGCTGTTACAGTGATAATAAATGTGTGCGCTGCACCTATTTTTAAGACCGAGTAGGCTAAGCCCAAAACCAATAAGAATCCACAAATTCCCGGAGCAATCCACCACAAGCGAAACTGCCCCAATGAACCTTGAATTGTATATTCCGAAGAAAACCATTTCGGATAAGAGTAGGCAGCAGCAAAAAGTAGCGCATTACACGCAAAGTAAACGACACCATTCAATAAAAGAGACGACGAAAACCCCCAAGAATCACCGATGAGTTTATTCATCCCCGCCTGAGTGACCGCAAAAATTCCTGCCATAATGGAAAGTAAGGCTGCTACCATGTTCACCTCTTAAAAATAATTCTATGGAACATGTAAGACGGTTTCAAAGATAAAATCAATGGGGATGACATAATCTGTGCTAGTTTAGAAAAGCGTTTACATCACTAATGATTTAGTGAGTATATAGACGCCCGTCTTGCCTAACCCATTAACCAATCCTCTACTTTGGAATACTCAAAAAAAGCAAAAAAAAAGCGCTCCTAAGAGCGCTTTTTCGAGATCTTTATACAAACCTAAAATTAGAATCTGTACAAGAAACCAAGACCGTATGCAGACATTGAATCGCTAGCTGCACCATCGTCTTTTTTAAACATTTGCGCATCTGCTTTTGATGAAGCAAACTCTGCTTTAAGAGACGCGTTCTGATCAATGTTGTACCATGCAGAAACAGTTAACACTTTAATCTTGTTGTCTGTAGAACCAAGAAAACCGTCTTTATCGTTAACCATTTCGTAGCGAAGTCCGCCACCGAACATTTCCATTTTTGCTCCGGCATATAAAGACATGGAGTTAATCTTAGCAGATGTCCCGCCAGAAGGTTTAACTGTAAAGTCTGCATAGTTAAATGCAAAATCATACATGTTATCAAGTGAGTAGGCGATCGTACCATTTAAACGAGTTGTATCGCTTAGCGATGTTAGCCATGTAGGTGCTGTTAATGCACCCTCTTCACCTCTAAGATAGCTTACTCGTGCAGTTAAGCCTTCCATTAATTTTGCATTCACTTTTACACCAGCTACTTTAGTTTTATTGCTGTCTGTATCTGTACTGCTTACAGCCGTGTTTGCTACAACAGCACCTACATTAAACATTTCATTGATCATGTAGTTTGCTTCTAAGCCCGTAAAGTAGAATGGACCCATGTAACTGAACGCATAAGAGCGTGTGTAGTTCATGTTATCCATGTAATTGTACGTTTCATGGTTATAGCCATCAGCTTCGAATTTACCTAATTTAAAAGACAAACCAGTATCACCGAACTTATGTTGGAAATAGGCGTTGGTTAAATTTAAAGTAGATTTTGGTTTTCCAGTTAATCCATCAATTGTACTGTTGATGT
>JACKAL010000003.1:0-245000 GCA_020635085.1 Pseudobdellovibrionaceae bacterium | reverse complement strand
TCAAAGGCTCCCACCTATTCTACACATACTAACTCAAAGATCACTGCCAAGTTACAGTAAAGGTTCACGGGGTCTTTCCGTCCATCTGCGGGTACCCGGCATTTGCACCGAGTTTTCGATTTCGCTGAGCACTTGGTTGAGACACCGAAGAAGTCGTTACGCCATTCGTGCAGGTCGGAACTTACCCGACAAGGAATTTCGCTACCTTAGGACCGTTATAGTTACGGCCGCCGTTTACTGGGGCTTCGATTCGGAGCTTCACCGAAGTTGACTCCTCCTCTTAACCTTCCAGCACCGGGCAGGCGTCAGTACGTATACATCGTCTTGTGACTTAGCACATACCTGTGTTTTTGATAAACAGTCGCTACTCCCATTTCACTGCGGCTTTCCTCCGAAGAGGTTAAGCATACCTTATCCCGAAGTTACGGTATCAAGTTGCCGAGTTCCTTAACCAAGTTTCACTCAATCGCCTTAGAATATTCATCCCACTCACCTGAGTCGGTTTACGGTACGGGCAGCTTAAGAAAACACAGCGAAGTTTTTCTTGGAGGCATGGAGTTTGATGCTTCCGGAGCTAAGCTCCTCCCCATCACCAGTCAGAGTTGCCATGCGGATTTTCCTACATGACCTCCTACAGGTTTAGACCTACACTACCAATCGTAGGCACATCATATCCTACCCCGTCACTCCTCTGCTACGCTTAAGCCGGTTACGGAATATTAACCGTATATCCATCGACTACGCCTATTGGCCTCGCCTTAGGTCCCGACTAACCCTTGAGCCGATTATCGTTGCCCAGGAACCCTTGAGTTTACGGCGGGAGGGTTTTTCACCCTCCTTCAACGCTACTTACGTCAGCATGATCACTTCTAGTTCGTCCAGCCATCCTTACGGTTGACCTTCAGCCTACGCTAGAACGCTCTCCTACCGCTCCTATATTAAAAATATATGAACCCGTGGTTTCGGTAACATGCTTAGCCCCGTTATATCTTCCGCGCAGAACCACTAGACCAGTGAGCTATTACGCTTTCTTTAAAGGATTGCTGCTTCTAAGCCAACCTCCTGGTTGTCAAAGTAGTTCCACAGCGTTCTCCACTTAGCATGTATTTTGGGACCTTAACCGACGATCTGGGCTCTTACCCTCTCGACGCGGGACCTTATCACCCCGCGTCTGCCTCCCAGGGAAGCTATGTATGGCATTCGGAGTTTAATTGGGTTTGGTAATCCGGTAAGGACCCCTAGCCCATTTAGTGCTCTACCTCCATCATAGTATTTACCTGAGGCTATACCTAAATATATTTCGGAGAGAACCAGCTATCACCCAGTTTGATTGGCCTTTCACCCCTATCCACAACTCATCCAAAGTGTTTTCAACCACCAATGGTTCGGGCCTCCACGTGGTATTACCCACGCTTCACCCTGGTCATGGATAGATCACCGGGTTTCGGGTCTACCACTACGAACTGAATCGCCCTATTCAGACTCGCTTTCGCTACGGCTACACCTTAACGGCTTAACCTTGCTCGTAACGGTAACTCGCTGACTCATTATGCAAAAGGTACGCGGTCGCACTTGCAATGCATAGTGCTTCCACTGCTTGTAGACTTACGGTTTCAGGTTCTATTTCACTCCCCTGCTCGGGGTTCTTTTTACCTTTCCCTCACGGTACTAGTCCACTATCGGTCATTGGGTAATATTTAGTCTTGGAGGGTGGTCCCCCCGGATTCCCAACGGGTTTCACGTGCCCGGTGGTACTTGGGATACCTCTAGAGTCTCAATAGTTTTCGCTTACGAGGCTATCACTCTCTTTGGCCCTCCTTTCCAGGAGGTTCTGCTAACTATTTCGATCCCATATTAAGGTCCCGCAACCCCACTTACAAAAATGTACGTGGTTTAGACTGTTCCCCGTTCGCTCGCCACTACTAGGGGAATCTCGTTTGATTTATATTCCTGAAGGTACTGAGATGTTTCACTTCCCTTCGTTCGCTTCTTTAACCTATGAATTCAGTTAAAGATCCTCATCTATTGAGGGGGTTTCCCCATTCAGAAATCTCCGGATCATAGCGTATTTGCCGCTCCCCGAAGCTTATCGCAGCTTATCACGTCTTTCATCGCTTCCCAATGCCAAGGCATCCACCATAAGCCCTTTGTAGCTTAAAAATTAAAGGTTGAAATCTAACTAACTAAAAATCGCCAAATTCAACTCAACTCAAGCTATGACATATTCTAATTAAACAAATGAACAATTAAAAAATATTTAAATAAATCATCATTAAGTTCTATTCAATTTTCAAAGATCACTTGCCTTTTAGCTTCTCTAGCTTGTGGTTTCCGGAATCTCCGTATTACCACTCCCACCAAAACTGGTGGGCCTGGGAAGACTTGAACTTCCGACCCCACGCTTATCAAGCGTGTGCTCTAACCACTGAGCTACAGGCCCCAAAGGCTCGCTCAAAAATGAATAGCTAGCAAGTTATTGTGAAGTTGACCTAGAAATGTCTTGTTAAACAGAAATCTGAGTAACAAGAGATTCATTCCTTAGAAAGGAGGTGATCCAGCCGCAGGTTCCCCTACGGCTACCTTGTTACGACTTCACCCCAATCATCGACCTCACCTTGGGCGCCTGCCTCCGAAGTTAGCGCAGCGACTTCTGGTGAAACCAACTTTCATGGTGTGACGGGCGGTGTGTACAAGGCCCGGGAACGTATTCACCGTGGCATGCTGATCCACGATTACTAGCGATTCCAGCTTCATGTAGTCGAGTTGCAGACTACAATCTGAACTTAGAATGACTTTATGGGATTAGCTTCGTCTTGCGATTCTGCGACCCTCTGTATCATCCATTGTAGCACGTGTGTAGCCCTGGACATAAGGGCCATGAGGACTTGACGTCATCCCCACCTTCCTCCGGTTTAACACCGGCAGTCTCTTTAGAGTGCCCAACTAAATGCTGGCAACTAAAGATAGGGGTTGCGCTCGTTGCGGGACTTAACCCAACATCTCACGACACGAGCTGACGACAGCCATGCAGCACCTATGCAGCGACTCCGAAGAGCTAAGACATCTCTGCCTTATTCCACTGCATTTCGAACCCAGGTAAGGTTTTGCGCGTTGCATCGAATTAAACCACATGCTCCACCGCTTGTGCGGGCCCCCGTCAATTTCTTTGAGTTTTAATCTTGCGACCGTACTTCCCAGGCGGGACACTTAACGCGTTAGCTCCGGCACTGAAGGGGTCAATACCTCCAACACCAAGTGTCCATTGTTTACGGCGTGGACTACCAGGGTATCTAATCCTGTTTGCTACCCACGCTTTCGGGTCTGAGTGTCAGTGCTGGGCCAAAAAGCCGCCTTCGCCACCGGAGTTCCTCCTGATATCTACGTATTTCACCACTACACCAGGAATTCTGCTTTTCTCTCCCGCACTCAAGCCACGTAGTTTTGGATGCACTTCCCGGGTTGAGCCCGGGGCTTTCACATCCAACTTGCATGGCCACCTACACCCGCTTTACGCCCAGTGATTCCGAACAACGCTTAGACCCCTCGTATTACCGCGGCTGCTGGCACGAAGTTAGCCGGTCTTTTCTGATAAGGTACCGTCATCATCTTCCCTTATCACAGAGTTTTACGACCCGAAGGCCTTCATCACTCACGCGGCGTCGCTGCATCAGAGTTTCCTCCATTGTGCAATATTCCCTACTGCTGCCTCCCGTAGGAGTCTGGACCGTGTCTCAGTTCCAGTGTGGCTGGCCATCCTCTCAGACCAGCTACCGATCGTTGCCTTGGTAGGCTTTTACCCTACCAACTAGCTAATCGGACGCAGACTCATCTTAAAGCGACCGAAGCCTTTAACCCCTTGAACCGAAGTTCTTGTGGTCTTATGCGGTATTAATTACTCTTTCGAGTAGCTATTCCCCACTTTAAGGCAGATTATCTACGTATTCCTCACCCGTCCGCCACTGTACTCATTCCGAAGAACTTTCTCGTTCGACTTGCATGTATTAGGCGCGCCGCAAGCGTTCGTTCTGAGCCAGAATCAAACTCTCCAGTTAACTTTCAATCCTTTTGCGTGAGCAAAAGGCTTAGTAACTAAAAAATAAAATTCATAAGCTAAAAGCTTAAATTAAAAACTCAATCATTAATGATTGAGACCTCACAACATACTTGCATTAGCTATTCAATTTTCAAAGAGCCGTCATTGAAGACAAGAGCTGTATATCTATGTGAACGACGGTTCAGAGTCAATAGTCTAAAAAAATATTTTTCATTTTTTTTTAAGATATTTTTGAACTCTATTTTTGCCCAAAAATAAGGCTAAAATGGCACCACTACGGCCATAGGCTATTTTTATTTTTATTAATAAAAATCAACTAGTTACATTATTTTAATGTTTATTATATGCTCAAGTCATAAATTTTCACACAACGCAGAATCTCTGGAAGATAAACTGTTTTGCTTGAATCTATGAGCTTTTTATTTTTCGCCTTATCAATTAACTCCCGCCGTAACGACGACAAAACACACTTTAGAAGGAAATGCGGGTAATGGATGGAGAAAAAAGTGGGGTCCTTCGAATGCAATCCAGAGTGTAACTCGTCTATATAGCACAGAAGATTTAAACGAGAGAGACAACTACGTAGTTGGTTCTTTACCAACAGGTCACAGAATTTTTTTGCAATACCATTTTATTTTATTGATAAATGCATCATAAAGACATGACAACTCTTCATCGCCGTTGAGTCACAAACGTAAGCGACAAAAAAGTTTTTTGTTTGTCAGGAGCATGTCACATCTTGAGATGCAATAATTGGATTGCTTCAGATTTGCGAATCATTTTAGAGGGAAAAATGGGTTTAAAAGGCGGCGTTTAAACCCAGATTTACATAAAACAAGGTTTTTACGAAGGAGTGATCCACGTTAATCGTGTTTTGTGCGATAGGCACTCCCACTTCACCATTAAAGGCAAGGGATGTGCTTGGCACTTGTTTTGTGTAGCGTAACGCTAAAGAAATATCCCAGTTTGCCTGCTTGTGATAAAAATAATTATCTCCAGGAAGTCTTCCGCGGGTTCGATCAAAACCAACGATCGCATCTTTAAAGCGGTAGTAGCCCACTAAGCGTGGAGTAAAACCGTGTGGCAAATTGTAGTCGAACCAGCCATCCAATCGATACTGATTTCCTAACCGGTAATCAAAAGAGTTTCGTCCTGTACGTATATTTGCTAAAAAACGCGACCCTAATTGATATTGGGTCTTTATATACAAAACAGTAAAGCCCGCAAGAGCATCGTATGTACCCGAACCTAGCTGCGCATTATAAGCCAAATTGACTGTCTCAAATTTCGGTAGATGGGATTTTACAGCAATAGACCCAGTGGGTATAGAAACACCGAAATCGGCAGTCACCATAATGGGAAAAGACATGGTTATTGGTGCCACCACAGTAAGGTAGCTGTCTGATAATCCTTCAATGCGATCATTCGAATGGTCGAGAGTTGGATCGTCCTTTATGAAAGGGAAACGGGTCTCAATATAACTATCGTAATGTTGCAACAAAAGGTTTAAAGACCAATTGTTCGGCAGCGCATAGTTCATATTAAAAAAATCTAAGCGCGAAGTTATTTTACCAAATTCGTAGAGATTGGTGATGGCAGCACGTCGTCCTTCAAACGAGTAGTAATAAGAGGAAAACGTCGCACGCAACTTGGGTGGTGTCGACGAAGCCGTTGTTACTACCGTTGGGGTGGCCGCAGGCTCATCTAAAGAATCGCTTTGAGCAGCCCACACAGGTAGCCCTAAAAAGAAACAACAAACAAAGGAAAAAATATATTTTAATGATCGCAAGCAAAATGTTCCTTGTAAAAACTAACAACCTCTTTTGCCATACGTTGAGGATCTTCGTAGTTCATACAATGGCCATTGTTGGGTAATTCTTCCAATTGACAGTTGGATACTAATTCTTTGTAGGACAGAGCATTGGATTTTTCTAATACCCAATCGTGAACTCCGTAAAATACTTTAAGGGGCTGCTGAATTGTCGCCACCTCTGATGAGTAGTCCTGCCCCATGAGAGCATGAACAAGCTGAACTCCTGCACTTTTGAGTGAGTTCATGACGTCGTCCATAATTCTCGTTTTAAAAAGCTCCGCCTCGGGATTGTTATTATAAACGGTAGCGCTTACAATTTGGCTTGCCATCTCGCGCGAGTTTTCCATGAGTTTATAGCGATCGGCAATATCAGGTGGAACATTCACAAGCCCCTTAGTTCCAACTGGATCAACAAGGAGAGCTCCCTTAAACAAATCAGGTCTGCGAGCCAACAACAATGCCGATATCAAACCACCAGCAGAGTGGCCAACTAACAATACATTTTGAAAATGGTTGGTCTCGGTATAAGAAATAAAATCGTCAACGATATCGTTGACTCGAATTTCCTTACTTTCAGGCATTGGAGAACGACCGCAACCGCGTAGCTCGCCCACATACATTGAACCAGAAGTCGCGCCCATTGTTTTAAATTGATTTTCGAGGAGATCTAAAACCGGATACCACCAGTATTTCGAAGCCAAATTCCCATGAACAAATAAAATGTCCATGGGCGCCGTGTTTTTGCGGACTTCAAAATGCGGTTGGTAGCTCATAGATCTACCGATGGAAGGAAAAAGCCCGCATCGCCATTTTCAGGAAGCATATAACCCACAAAAGGGTTTACAATATAGCTTTGTCCATTGCAGTATTGTGTTGAGTCTACATTGAGCACAAGCCACTTCGCCACGAAATACGGAGTGGCCTGAGATAGTTTATGCTCTGTCAGGGCAACATCTAGATAACTACATGGCTTATTTGTAGCGGCCTTCCAAAAGTTATCATAAACATCTTTTGTAACATACTGATCGAGTGCACCAATCATAAGATAGAGGGTATTTTGCGGAATATTCTTTGCTTCATCAACGGGACGATACTTCATAATTCCTTGAGTCATGCGAATGACACCTTCGATCTTATAAGGATTTTCAAGAACTGTAGGTTCCGCGATTGGATAATTTTGATAAGCAAATAAACGGGTGTAAAACTCCGCCAGCTCCTCATCTGTAGCTGTGTTGAATGGAAAAAAGATTTTGGTCCATTCAATTTGCTTGAGAATAATATTTTTACTGTTTTCGATAACTTCCGTATATGGAGACATCACGAAAAGCTTATGCACTTTTTTAGGATAGCGGGTGCTATAGCCAATCAGGATCCCACCACCATAGGACAAACCCACAAGGTTATAGGGTTGTGGAACGTTCATTTTAACAAGTAATTCATCGAGCTCGTTAATCTGATCCACATAATCGATCGGAGCCGTTGGTAGAGGGTTTTCCAATAAAGTTTTTCCCATACCAAAAGCATCGTAAAGAAGTACACCATAGCCCGCACGTTTTAAGTATTCTGCGACGGAAGCGTAATCTTTTGTGGAATAGGTTAACCCATTTACAAAAACAAATGTGGGCATGCCTTTTTTTTGCGCATGAGTGTAATCAACAAACAGCTTATGGCCATTTTTTAAATTAACAAACTGATCGCCCTGATCTACAGCCACTTGGGCTTGAGCAAGACCGGTAAATAACATACAAATAACAAAAAAGAACTTCATCATAATCCCCCCCAAAAGTTTCGTACTATTCCACTACTCATGTTGCTGCTAAGTTGCAATCAAATCTTTTACTAAAGCACAATCCCGCCATCAACGCTCACTACTGTACCGTTGATGTAACTTGCTTGCTCACTAGCCAAAAACATACACGCATTGGCAATGTCTTCCACTTCCCCTAAGCGAGCAACAGGAACTTTTGCTTCCATGCCGGTTAAAACTTCTTTTGGCATGGCGTTGGTCATGGCTGTGCGGATGAATCCAGGTGCAATGGCATTGACAGTAAAGCCTTTACGACCCAACTCTTTTCCTAAGGTTTTGGTAAAACCAATAACACCGGCTTTTGCCGAGGCGTAGTTTGCTTGACCAAAGTTTCCGTATAAACCCACCACACTGGAAATATTGATGATACGTTTTTGCGCCGAAGAGCCATTGAACTTTTCAAACAGCCCTTTCGCCACGTTAAATAGACCGGTTAAGTTTGTTGAAATAACCGCATCCCAATCCGATTCAGAGAGTTTGGCAAAAGATTTATCACGCGTGATTCCGGCGTTGTTGATTAAAACATCAACCGCCCAGGGTAAAGACGTTGCGGCTGCACTTATCGATTGACGGTTCGTCACATCTACTTGTGCAAGGTGCAACTGAGATGCATATTGAGCCAGCTCTTTTTTTGCAACGTCTAAAGCTTCTTGGGAATAATCCCAAATCGAAACTTTTGCGCCTGCTTGTAAAAAAGACGAGGTGATTTTAAAGCCAATGCCAGAGGCTCCGCCTGTGACCACTACATTTTTATCGTTAAAATTGAATTTAATATTTTCCATAGGGAACGTTTCTAGCGGTTTTGCAGCATGCGGTCCACCCTAGAACACCGCGCTACGCTTTGTTTTTCAGCAAAAAGAATCTTGCCAATGGGCACTTTACGGACTTACTACCCTGTAGTGCCCTTTTGGGTAGGGATATACTTTTATATTAAGATCTTGGGCCTGTGGGTGAATAATCCACTATGGGCAAAAAAGGAGTGAATGAATGCGCACAAATCTTCGTCGAGCGACAATTGCAGGAGTGGGTTCCTACGCGCCAGAGAAAGTAATTAAAAATCAGTTCTTTAACGATTATTACAAAAAAGACATCGGTACTTTTTTAGAACAACAGCGCAATATTAAAGAGCGCCGTTGGATGTCCGATGATCAAGCCACTAGTGATTTGATTCTGCCCGCTGCTCAACAAGCGATGAAACAAGCGGGCATCACGAGCGAAGATTTAGATCTTATTATTGTCGCAACCGATACCCCTGATTACCTCTCTCCATCGACCGCCTCTGTGGTGCAGTTCAAGCTGGGTGCAAAAAATGCCGGCGTTTTTGATATCAACACAGCTTGTGCCGGATTTGTCACCGCCTGTGATGTGGCATCTAAATATATTGCTGTCGATGATCAATACCAAAATGTTTTGGTGGTTGGCGCCTACGCCATGAGCAAATGGCTCAATATGGATGATTATAAAATTGCCTCTCTGTTTGCCGATGGTGCTGGGGCGGCTATACTTCAACCAGCGCGTGACACGCAAGGAATTATGGCTACAACCATGTATGCAGATGGCCAGTACCACGATTATATGGGAATCTACGCTGGTGGTTCCCATCAACCGATCACTGCTAAAGTATTAGCAGACAAAAAACAACTTCTGGCCTTTCCCAAGCGCATCCCGCCTGAGACCAATGGGATTCATTGGCCGCAACTGACAAAAACGCTTCTTGAAAAAATCGGCAAAACACCTCAGGACATTAAAAAATTCTTTATCACCCAGTTTAATGTGCAAAGTATCTATGAAACCATGGACCGTTTAGAACTGCCCCACGATCGTGCGCATTTAGTTATGGATAAATACGGCTACACAGGAAGTGCCTCGATTGGTATGTGCCTCGCAGATGCTGCAGAAAAACACATGCTTAAAAAAGGTGATTTAATTATCCTCTTAGGCTCTGGTGGTGGTATGTCCATGTCCGCTTTTGTGATGGAATGGGGCTTTGACTCCTAATGCTCACCATAGACTCACAGTCCTCCTTGCATTTAGCCCCAACTTCCCCCAATGACATTGTGGAAATGGATTGGCTTAAAAAATGGTATCAATACGCGCCAACAAAAGTGGCCATCCAAGATGGGCAAACCGGTGCTTGCTTTACTTACGAAGAACTTTATTTAAGAAGCTGTCGAGGGGCGGCTTTTTTACAAAAAACCTATGCAATCGAGCATGGCGATCGGGTTTCTGTTTTAGCGCTGAATGATCTTTCTTACGTGGTGCTGTTTTTTGCTTTGCAACGTCTCGGAGCCACACTTGTGCCAGTGAACTATCGACTTACCAGTCGCGAAGTAAACCATATTATCGACGACTGTAAACCAAAGCTCGTAATCCGCGACAACGAGTTTGCACCTATCTTAAATGAACTCACCTGGCACTGCCCACAATTAGCTTTGACCGGTATAGAAAGCTTCGGTGCGGCTACGGAAAACTATCCCCAATCTTTTTTAGACTACAACGCGACAATGCCAGATACGGCGATGATCATCTACACCTCGGGCACTACCGGTGCGCCGAAGGGGGCGATGATCAGTCATCAGATGATTTTCTGGAATTCGATCAACACCACGCTTCGACTGAATATTTCGCAAAATGATTGTACGGTGATTTTTCTCCCATTCTTTCACACGGGTGGCTGGAATGTTTTAACCACACCTTTTTTACATCGCGGCGCTAAGGTTGTATTCCTAAATAAATTTGATGGCGATGGGATTTTACGTTTATCACAGGATGAACAAGCCACGCTTCTTTTTGGTGTACCCACCACAATGGATATGATGGCCCAGTCACCGCTGTTTGATGCCGTTGATCTCTCCCATATCCGCTATGCAGTTGTCGGTGGTGAGCCTATGCCGCTCCCCTTAATTGAAAAGTGGCATGCGAAAGGTATTCCCATTCGCCAGGGTTATGGACTTACAGAGTTCGGCCCCAATGTGTTTTCACTCAATGAAGAAGATGCCATTCGTAAAATTGGCTCTATTGGCTTTCCTAATTTTTATGTGCAAACCAAAATTATGGATGAGAGCGGTAATGAGCTCAAAGAAAATGAAATCGGGGAGCTCTGGTTACGTGGACCTATGTGCATGACCGGTTATTGGCACAACCCGAAAGCCACAGCTTCGACCATCCAAGATGGGTGGCTCGCTACAGGCGATCTCGTCTATAAAGATGCCGAGGGTTATCACTACATCGCTGGTCGCAAAAAAGACATGTATAAAAGCGGTGGAGAAAATGTCTACCCAGCAGAACTAGAGCAAGTATTGCGCCGTCATCCTGGTATCGTAGAAGCGGCTGTAATTGGTGTTCCCGATGAGAAGTGGGGCGAAGTCGGAAAAGCGTTTGTGGTATCCAAAAATAAAGATTTAACCAGCGATGATGTGCGCGAATACTGCATAAAGAATCTCGCAAAATTTAAGGTACCAAAATATTTTGAATTTTTGGACACTCTTCCTAAGGGTGATTCTGGAAAAATTCTGAAACGCGCTCTCATGGATAGAGCATTAAGCAATTAGACCCCAGATTGGTGAATAAGACAAAGTGGGCTTACGGACGACTATTGGACCCTGCGCACGGGGAACGGCCCTCAGGGGCTACGCTATGGCTCTTTCCATCTATAAAACAAGCACGAATAAAACTATCGTGCTCCAGACAACAAGACTTTACTGTCCAACATGTTTTAAAATATATTTCTCAATTTGCTCTGCAAGTGGGGATGAGACCTCAATAGAACGTTGCGAGTGCAAATAAGCTTGTACCTGTTGACCCTTGATAAATAAGGACGTGCCTCGCTCTAAAAGCAACCCCTCTGCATCATGAATCCGTATACCATTATATCCAAGTTTAGATGGCAAATTCTGATTTTCTGCACGCACTACTTTGCCTCGCTTAACCTCTGCTACGAGCTTTCTTAAAAAAGGCGCAACTTCAGTTCTGAGTAAACTTTTTAATGACTGACGTGGATTTTGTCTTCCCGAATAGAGTAACACCTCAACTTCTGACACTGCGGCAGTAGAACGTAATGAATCTGTACGTATATTTTTAGGTAGATCAGACATATTTCCTATTCGAACATAACCCACATTTTGATCATGTCCGTCCACGACATAATTGTTTATTTTAAAGTATCCACAAAAATCTGTATAGTCACCACGATCAGCAACTTCTGGGGATGAAATAAGGTTATCACTTTGATCCAAGTTGGTTGCTAATAGAGAACCCGGTTTATGCGTCCATAAGTTATCCTGACCACGACGATACCAATGAAAATCATAATCGGGCGCAACAACGAGGGCGATCAGCGTTTCTTGAGGTGTTGATACCACCAAATCAAACGGCAAAGTCACTGTTAAACCCAAATCCGCTGCTGCGGCTTTTGCTACCGACAAACATGATAAATCAAAATATTCGCCGCTGGCTTCCCCTGGTTGGGCAAATGAATTTGTTACTCGATTCGTTGAATAGTTATAACAGTTATTATTAAACATGGTGTGGACGTCATCATTCCAAAATGCAGGTTGATACGACGGCACCTTAAGTTCACTCGCAACAGAAAAACTAGTGCTGATAACTATCAGCAGAACTCCCATTAAACGCATCCTTGCCTCCTTAAAAAATAACACCTTTTTGCAAAGCTTAGCACGTTACAAAAAGAAACCTAGCTTCTCTCGTTGCTTGGCGCAGGTTGCTATAGTGTTTTGAGCTACTTTCTCGCCCAGATCATCTTCAGGCCTGGTGGTAATCCCCGTTAACTGCCTACACGAAGCGCATTTAAGCATTATAACTATTTTTAGAAAACAAATTGAAAATAAAAAAGCCCCACAAAATCTGTGAGGCTATGATTTTTTTATGTTGCGATTCTAGAACTATAAAGCGCTATCCACCAACACAACATCTATAACTTCCAGTCCCAAAAAAACCATCATCAATACCGTTATAACTTTGCCAAAAAATGTTACGGGAGTAATGTCACCAAAACCTACTGTAGTCATTGTAGAGACAGAAAAATAGACGGCATCAAAAAAGCTGTTTAGTTTTGGATTTATCCCCGCTTCGAACCAGTAAAATATAGATGCAAAGAGAAACATAAGCGACATACCCAAAAAAATGAGGAAAATCATCGCAGGGCGAAATAAAAATAAAAGTAAATCCTTACTATAGGTCCACATAAAATCGTGGTGAGATTTAATTTTTGTGGTTATATTTTTGGGGGTCGCCATAGGTTCATTATCGATATGATTTTTTGATTTAGTCAAATCAGCTCTTGACCGAACTACAAAATGGCGTCGCAAAGCGACAACCTATATCTAAGCCAGGTAATTATTGTTCTGGTTAGCAAGAAGCCAGGTTCTTACCTCGTATGAACGATAGCCACCACTTACAAACGGATCTTGCTGAGCAACAAGTTCAGCCTCCTCTTTGTTTTCCGCTAAAATGACAACCAATCCAGATGGGTGATCTGAAAACGGCCCACACAAAACCAATTGCTGACGTTGATCTAATAATTTTAAATACTCAACGTGTTTGTGAATGCCTTCTTGTGAAAGTTCTCGTTCAGGAATTTTATTGAGAAAAATAGCAAATAGAATCGCATTTTTTTCATAAATCATAACGTTCCTTTAGTAGGAGGGCTCTCTCTCGGAGCACCCAGAACGAAAACCTAAATTCAGATCCGGCAGATAACCGCTATTCCTGTTCAGTGCCGAAAATTTTCTTTTCAACGCTCATGACTCGCTTCTCTATAGACTGCTGCTTGTCGTAAACGCTAGCGTAACCATCAAGAGCCACTTTATTTCGTTCATTTTGCTCTTCCATCAGCACCATCATTTTTGTCATTTGGCCCTTAACATCGGAAAAACCTGCCTTCATTTCTAATCGCAATGCTTTTATTTCTAAGTTTAAAGTTGTTATGTCGCTTTTAAGTTCTTGTTTTGTGAGATCGAGAAGTTTCTTGGTGACGGGAATATCGCTGGACCTTTTCGGCCCTTTTTGAACAGGTTTTACCTTCTTGGTAGTCTTTTTTTTCACCCGCTTTTCCTCCACACGGCTAGCCCTGCTATCTCAACACTTTTTCTTTTCTCGGCAATTTTTTTAACTTATTGAATTATTTGGTGGAGGTGACAGGGATCGAACCTGCGACCTTCTGAATGCAAATCAGATGCTCTCCCAGCTGAGCTACACCCCCACGAAGGAAAAAACGTTATCGATGGTTTCCGACATTCAGTCAAGTAGTGGGGGATGAAAAATCTATGACTCAGCACAGAACAAGACCATGTATGGGTCGCCTAGAGTGACCCATACATTGTGATAGAAAATTAAGCAGAGGCAAGATAAACACGAGCCGGAATACATGCTAGTGTTTTACGCTCTTCTTTAAGATCAAAGCCCACAGATTCGCCGCCGCAAATAACCGAATCATAGACTTTACGTAAAACATCGAGCTCTTCTTGCTCATCAGTAGAATGTAAAGCCTCTTGAATAGCTTCAAAAACACTTTGAATATCTGGTGTGGTAACTACCTTAGGTAGGCGTTCCATGTCTAAACCAAAGAGGCCTAGGGGGCGAAAACCAATCAATGTCCCCGTAATCAGAATCTTTTTACCGGAACCAAAATTCACCTGTAGAAATGCTTTTCCAGCCTCGTCTTCACGATACAGGATTTCTTCAAGATCAAAGCAATTTATAGTAATTCGCTTTTGATCTAAACTTTGCTCAATAATGATATAATCCGACAACATGGATTCAACGATTTGTAACCCTTCTGAGTTATCCACAAAGCGCTTTATCTCAGTCACTACATTCTTACAATCCGTATTCGCTTTAGTACGCTTCAAGGTGCCTCCCTATTAAAACACCAAATGTTTACCTTCCCGTTATCGACCCCACAGGGCTTCCACTTAACTGAATGATTAAAAATAATTCTGTGATCTCGAAGAGATACACAAAGTGTCTCACTGGGACACAGCTTGGACTTTCTAAAAGTTGGGGATGACTATTTTGTTCACAATACTTGCCATTTTTGCTAATAAATCTTAATACTTAGAACTGGCCCTTAGATGGGCAACAAACCCGAAGTAAGGATAGTCGTACATGTTAGTATACAGATGGCAGGCCCCAATCAAACCCACACGTGAACAAGCCCGTATGATTTTTCTTTCCGAAGATTTGAACCCAGGTGAAGAAACTCTAAAAAGTAACCAAACCTATCCCGACCACCGCCATCCATTTGATGAAATTCGTATGATCCTCGAAGGTGAAGTGGCGTTGAACGTCTCTGGTAACCAACTCTTGATGCGTCCTGGAGATAAAATTATGATCCCCTCAAACACCAAACACTCTTATCGCGTCATTGGTAACCAAGATTGTATTTGTCTTGTTGCTAATCGTCCCTTTTAGATTCTCATATTGGCCATGCAAGAAAGCATCCCCTTACTTGCGTGCGTCTCTATTCTTGTTTTTTCACCCACTGTAAATATTCGCGCATACGTTTTTCAAATCCACGCTCTGAGGGCTCGAAGAATTTTTCGTTTTTTGCTTCATCTGGCAAAAACGTTTGGGCAACCCATCCCCGCTCCCCATCCTGGGAATACTTATATCCTTTGCCATAGCCTAAAGACTTCATTAAAGATGTTTTTGCCGAGCGCAGTGCTAGTGGCACGGGTAAATTTCCTGTGGAACGCACATAATCGATGGCTTTATCAATCGCTATATAAGATGAGTTGGTTTTTGGTGCAGACGCCAAATACACTGTCACCTGTGCCAGAGGGATACGTGCCTCCGGCATACCAATATTTCTTACCACATGATCACACGAAACTGCCAAGTTGAGTGCATTAGGATCGGCGTTTCCTATATCTTCAGAAGCTAAGATCATAAGGCGTCGAGTAATAAACTTAGGATCCTCTCCGCCCTCTAACATACGCGCCAAATAGTAAATGGCGGCATCGGGATCGCTCCCGCGCACACTTTTGATAAATGCCGAAATACAATCATAGTGGACGTCTTTATCTTTATCATACGAAAGAGCACGCACGAGATTAAGCTCTCTAAAGGTGGCAGCGTCTAATGGAAGTGGTGTTTGATTTTCACGAACATGGGTAATGATATCTTCTATAAGATTCAGTAAAGTCCGCCCATCGCCTGATGACATAGCAATAAGTTCGCTCTGAAGATCGCCAGTTAATAATGGCTCCTTCATCTCATGAAAGGCTACTGCCCGCAGTAAAAGCTCCTCCATCGAAGTTGTGTCCAAGGGTTCAAAGACAATCAATCGACAACGACTCATTAAGGCACTGTTTAGTTCGTAAGAGGGGTTTTCTGTAGTTGCACCAATCAGATAAATGTCACCGGATTCAACAAATGGCAGAAGCACATCTTGTTGGCTGCGGTTTAAGCGATGGATCTCATCGATAAATACCAGCGTGGGTTTTTGCTGCGCCATACGTAAATAACGACCCTGCTCACCAATTTCCCGTAAACGCTTGGCACCGAGGTCGATCGCATTTTCCTCGATAAAATTTATATCAGAAAATTCTGCAACCAGACTCTTAACAAAAGATGTTTTTCCACACCCCGGAGGTCCCCATAGAACGAGACTTGCAAATTGCCCTTTCTTCATAGAGCTAATAAGGGCCGAATAGGTTTTAAAAAATTTTTTCTGCCCCAAAAACTCTTTTAAAGACCGTGGCCGTAGTGACGCCGCAAGCGGTGCTAATTTGCTATCATTTTGCTGAAATAAATCCATTCCTAGACGATATAACATCACTCGCAACGGAAGACAGTAGATAAGTTCGCGCACATCCTCAATTTGACATGGCGCTATTGATAAGTTGCAGCAAAGCGCAAATCTTTGCGCTAGAAGCCAAAACAACAGAACGATTATTGGCTGCAAAAGAAATCGTGAGACCAAGCAAAATGTTAACAGCCCTCTGTTTACTCTTTACTCCGTCGTACCAAAGTAAATTGTTTTTTGAAAAATTTTTTCCGGAGAGGTGCTGGTACCTTGCCAACCGTAAAAAGTCATTTTTCCATGGAATCTTAAAGAATAAACATCTTTTAAGGTCGGTAATCCTTGCACATACAAGGTAGAAGTTTCAGACTGATAACCCGCAGGCACTTCTAGCATATATGTTCTGTTGGTCTCAGTTGCTCCGGCCACATCACTGGGCCCGAACTGCTGTTTAAACTCCACTGTTTTTCCATCTCTCGTATCCGCAACAATTAATACATCGACTCCGGTAATGGTGACTGTCTTATTCGATGAATGATTTTTGGTTGTAAAAGTCCACTCAAACCAAGGGCCTGTTAAAGTCACGTCCTCGAGAATCGCATTATTGTTTCCATCATACTCGCCTGTTGGCTTCTGAAAGGTAATCGTGACTGGAATGATTTGTGGCTTTTCAGGAGTTAAAACAAAGTTTACATCGCTCTCTAAACCTTTTTGCGCACAAGACGAAATAAAAACGAAAAAAAGAAAACTGAGCATTATGCGTATTGATTTTCTCATAAGGTTTCCACCTCATCCATAATTTCACCAGATGCTTTATCAAAATCGTCTGTTTTAGATTTTTTCTCGGTATTTTTTTCTTCCTCAAATGAATCCTTAGTAGCTGATGCCGCAGAAGCCATTGAGCCGGTGATCTCTGTCCCTTTTAATATATTTTCAGGGTTAAGAATTTTAGGCGTTAAAAAGATTACTAATTCGTTTTTATTAATTTCCTTACGCTTTGTCTTAAATAAATACCCAAGAATAGGAATATCTTTTAAAATAGGCACACCGCCCTCGGCATAGGTTTCGTCTTGGCTGAAAATACCGCCAATAACCAGAGAGTTACCATCTTTTACAATGACTTTTGTCTCGGCAAGACGCTTATTGATAGCACGAGTCCCTTGCGTTCCAACAGGAGCTCCTGGAACATCCCTCTTAACAATCACTTGCATAATCACATCGGAGTTAAATGTCACTTGCGGGGTCACTTCCAGCGATAGCATGGCGTTTTGAAAACTTACAGAAGTTGTCGCGCCCACATTTGCTGTCTGCTGGGTTGAAACATTCGGCACCTGTTGGACAGCTTCGATATGGGCTTTTTCTTTGTTTAGCGTCGTTACTTTTGGCGAAGACAGAATTTTAATTTTCTCTTCTCTCTCGTAAACTGCTAGTAGCGCATTTAAATCACCTAGCACATCGAAAGTACCTACGGTGATATTCCCTAAATACCCACCAGCCAAGGATGCTGGTGCTTTATCAGCACGAATCGTTTGCGTCAGAGTAGCGGTTTGCGCTCCCACATCAAATGTTCCCCCCGTGCTCCCCCATTGAATACCAAACTCTCTAGAAAAATTATCGCTCGCTTCGATGATTTTACCTTCGATTAATAATTGGATGGGTTGTACATCTAGGGACTTTATTAATTGTTCAACGCGAGAAACGGGTATCGCATAATCACTCACAATAACCGAGCTCGATTGTTTGTCCACGAGAGCGGTACCAATGGTGCTCAAAAAGGGTTTAACCTGTAAAGCTAGTGTATCCAAATTGGCATAACTTACAGGGATCACCTTTACCAAACGTGGAGCACCCGCCGTCTCTGCTGCTAACTCTGCCTGCATGCGTCCCGTTTCTTCATTTAACTCTCTGGTAATTGTCGATATTTTTGCAACACGCAGAACCTGACCTTTTCTTTCATAAGTAAGTCCGTGTGCTTTTAAAATACTTGATAGGGCTTCTTCCCACTGTACATCTTGTAGCTTAACATTAGCCTTACCCGAGACATCGTCATCAACAATAACGTTCGCACCCACTTGATCTGCAATAAAATAAACAAGGTCTTTAATCTCAGTATCCTGCATTTCGAGTGTTATTTTTTTACTGGAGGGATTTGCATGACTTGCCACTACTGGCGCTTCGCTGGTAACGCCGCTATTCATTACAAAAAGCTCATTACCTTTCATCTGAATCGCCGGTTTTAAACTACTTTTGTATTGAATAACAAAGCGGGCCGTCGTTGAACCAGAATCCTGATACGCATTGACCGTAGCCACTGATTGATCAAAATCTTTTGCGATATAAGGTAATTTAAAGCGATCAGGCAATTGTACATCAGAAACTTCTATGATTGTTTGGTTAAACTGTGGTTCTTCGCGTACATCATAGGTGAAGGGGCCATTGGCAGAAATAACGACGGATCCGCCCGACTCTTCTGATCTATATTCTAAGTTAGTAATTTTATTATTTGCAGACGATTTGGTTACCGCAGTCATTTGTTCATCCGACTGTAAATTATCACTGCTGTTTTCTGTACCTGATGGAGGTGCAAGATCCGCCGTTTCGAGATCAAGATCTGCATCTGCGGAACCCACATCGCTATTTTTCTCAGACAGCGCTTTTTTGTTTCCCGTGCCAAGGTCTTCTCCAGAAAGCTCACTTTCCAACATACCTTCGTTGAAGTCCTCAATGTCTCCAAACGAATCTGTACTATCTCCTGCGTTAGCCTGTAAATCACTATCCGTGTTGTTCGAATCGTTCGAATCGGCCGATTCCAAATCGAGATCCTCTAGATCAGATGTTGAGTCACCTTCATCAGATTCAACCTCAATATTTGCGGACGCACCTTCCATGCTTGATGCCGCAACCACATCGTCGTCAGAACTAAATATCGAACATGACGTCAGTGAAATAAATGCAAATGCTATTACCAGATGAAAGAACATCCTTGTCATTATCATCTCCTAAAAAATTTAAGATGGAACAAAGTACCTTGTTTTATTTTCGTATAGACAGCGTGATAGTAGAAGTAGACTTTTTGTCACCCTCTCCAAAAGTCTGTACAATTATGATTTTTCCGTCGCGAATGGCTTGAATCACACCAAAATTCTCTCCCAGATAATCACCAACACCGACTTTTTTAAGAATTTCTTTTCCTTTATAGTTCTTAAATGCAATAAGCGCCGTGGGTTTTACCGGATCTTCTATGATCCCCTTGATCGTCACATCACTTAAATGAACTTCTTGCAGTGGTAAAAATGGACCAAAGTAAGATCCAGGTAATAACGGTGCCTTTTTTGCCTCTGGAAGCACAAAAGGATCACGCCGTCCTTCCCGCTCGTAATTAAATGGTTCCGTTAATCTTTTGACAATAGATCCCTCGGCCTCTTCTGAAAACAAATCACTACTATCTTGCATGGGATTCATTGTTTGGCTCGAAGCATTCCCTTCCCCTTCTTGTGCCATCGACAGTAATGTGACAAACAAAAAATAAATCATTATTGTCCCTGGCCTTGGTTAGAGTTTGTGGGAGCTTGGGACTTTTCCTGATTTTGTGCAAAGACAGATAAATTCATTTTAAACTGAACCATTGAAACTTCATCTGTCGAACTCACCGACTTTAAATTTATGGTACGAAAATCCACAACACGATTCATTTTGGTTATTGCAGATAGAAAGTTCATAATTTCATGAAACCCGCCCTGACTTTCAATTTGCACACCGTACTCGTTGTATCCGGGAAAACGGGATTTTGTGTCATTATCACTGATTTTGATCAATTGGTTTTGGGTCATTCGTAACTTATCGGTCAACTCACGCTCAATATCATTCATATCTAAAACTAAAGGAAAATACTTAAGTAATTCCTCTAAATCTCGCGTTAATGAGGTTACTGTACTTTCAAAACTTGCTTTGTCGCTCATTGCCGTTTTTACTGCTTGTAGCCGCGTTTTATAACCATTCATTTCCGCTTCTATGCCCGCCCACTGCGCCGTAATATCATCTCCCTTATTAAAAAGAGCAAAATAATATCCCACGCAAATAAGAAGCCCTACAACAAGGCACTTAGCGGGTGATAATTCCTGAAACTCTTCTTTAATTCCCATCTTATTCCTTTAAAAACATATCCATGGTAAATTTCTTTGTTCCCTCTTTACCTGCTACTTCGGCAGAAATTTCAGGGGGACGAACCTTATCAAACACGGCCTTCTCTAGATTTAGTAAACTTGCAAAAGTCTGAATGTCCTCGACTGAGGTTCCAAAACCAATCACTTTAATTAAAGTACGAATTTTACCATTGGTAAGACTGTTATCTTCTAGTACATTGACTTCTTCCAACCAACAGGAAGGAGGAATATGCTTTTGTAACAGCGCTAGTGCTTGGATTTTCTGCCGACGTAAACCAAAAATTTGTTTTAGAACGCTAAATTTTTCTGCTAATTCTTTTTTCTGTTCGTCTACCTGTTTAATAATTTCATCTACTGAACCCAATTTGCTCAACTCTTGAGCCATTTTATCTTTTTGTTGAATAAGTTCATGTAAATGAGCCTGTTTCTGTTCTAACTCATGCCCTTCGTAAAGACGGAAACCAATCACCGGCAAGACAATAAGGAGGATTTTAATCACTGTATCGCGTGTTTGGGCTGCCTTGGAGGAACCAAGAGCAGCAGCTTCTTTCTCTGATTTTTTTAAAATGGAGTTGGCGAGGTTAATCTTGATCATTTAAACGACCCTCGCAGCGCCAATCCTAAAGAGATTGGAGCAAAAACCCGGATTTGTTCAAAAAACTCTGCGGAGATTTTCTTCTTATTAAATTCGACATTGCGAAATGGATCTAAAATCTCGCATTTGATCGTCGTGATTTCTTGGATCTTGTCTAAAAGTCCAGGAGTTAAACAGACGCCCCCACTAACATAAATTTTATCTACACTTAATCCAGTTCCGCTCGATTTGTAAAAATCAAAACTGTTGTTCACTTCCACGCTCAGCATTTCATTCACTGATTGAATCGCTGCCATAACCTCCGGCGGTGTCGCTTGCTGATATGCTACCCCCAGCTTTAGACTCTCGGCCTCTTGCGGACCAACACCAAGATCTCTTGAGATCTCTGCATCATACAAAAAACCACCATAGGGAATATCGCGTGCAAAAACAACATTTCCGGATTCAAGAATAACAAGATTAACGACACTTGCACCAATATTAACAAGAGCCACTGTTCCAGGGACCAACCCGTAGTTAAACTCAAAACAATTGGCGAGTGCTATCCCATTAACATCGACGACCGCACATGACATCCCCGCCGTTTCCACTGATTCAAAGTAACGAAAAATATGCTCTTGCCGAGCGGCAACTAAGAGAATATCCATCGTTTCCGTGCTTTGACCCCCTAAAATATGAAAGTCATAAACCGCTTCATCAATATTAAATGGAATATATTGTTCGGCCTCCCATCTTAATTGTTCATTTACAATTTTGGGATCCATCTTGGGCATTGTAATTTTTTTTACAATAACTGCGCCGCCAAACATACCTACAACAACAGAACGTTTTGCATAGGCTTTTTTTTCTGTACTGCTACGAATAGCTACTGCGACAGAGTCTGGGTTTACAACATCACCACTTTCTATCGCGCCTTTTAAAATAGGTACAATAGTAAAATCCTGAAGAACGGCCTTCTTACCCTTCATAGAGATTTCTGCAATTTTGATAGAACTAGACCCTAAGTCTAATCCTAAGGGTGATTTTTTAAAAAACATCGATGCCGTACCTTTTACGTATAAAGAACCTCAAATAAGTGTCATGTCTATCGAGGGCTCACCCTAAATTAAATAGAACGGCACCACCAAAGTCAATAATCGCTCAGAATTGGACCATCACCTCTACTAGGGCTGAAGTGGCAAAAATAAGAACCACTGGACCATAGTAGGAATATCACATAAGAAGTAGCAAAAAGAGGCAATTACTAAAAAAGGGCCATAGGGAACGGGATCACGCAAACTTTTACGAAAAAGCACTAAACGAACCAAACCAAAAAAGACTCCAATGAATGCTGATACCGCTACGGTATACATAATGGAATTAAGGCCTAAAACAGACCCAATCCAAGCAAGAAGTTTAATATCACCGCCACCCATCGCCTCTCGTTTGTATATAAGTTCACCCACATAGGCGATTAAAAAAAAGAAGCCGCCACCAAGCAATAATCCAAATAGAGCATCATAAAAGTTTCTCTCGGGATTGAGCATTGCCCCTACAAGACCAATCACGCAACCACCAAGTGTAAATACATCAGGTAAAATCATATGGTCTACATCAATCCAAGCTGCCACGAATGCAAAATAAGCAAAAATCAGCAGTTCAAAAGTATAATACGAAAAACCATATTGATGAAAAATTGAAACAAAAAGGACGCCACTCATCAGCTCAATCAGTGGATAACGAAAAGATATTTTTGTTCGACAATGGCGACATTTCCCTTTTAACCATAGCCAAGACAAAATCGGTATATTGTCTTGCCAACCTATAGAATGAGAACATTTCGGACAATGGCTACGTGGTACTATGCTTTGTTCTTGAGGAATACGCAGTATTAAGACATTGGCAAAACTACCGAAGATGAGACCAAATAAAAAAAAGCAGAAATAGTAAAACTCTAATGGCATCAAATCCTCATTCAAAAACTGAGAGTTATAATGGACTCAAGGATCTCATCCGGGGCGAGTACCCACCCTAGGCAAAATCTTTCTTCATAAATACAGTTGAACCGAGAATGAGAAAAAAGGCAACCCAAGCCATAGACGTGAGGGTACTATTCAGCAACACATGACCTGTCACAAAGGGTTCAAGTGGGTTCACCCTCCAATTAAAGATTTCCATATTGGGTAAAATGATTTTTAAGTAGTGAAGGGCACCATGAGTCCCCTCTTTCACTACATAGATACTGCTCAAATCCCAATGTCCCACTAAAAATAAACAAATTGAAAATAGCACTGTTAAGTAAGGTGCACAAAATGTTGAAAAGAAAATGGTAATTGCCAATAACACCAAAGATTCCAAAAAAATCCCATAAAAGACTGGCCATAAATCATGAACTGTCACTGAAAAATCCATAAACAGGAGGTTTAAACAAAATACAGCGAAGAACCCCACGTTAAAAACAAACAAGAGTACAACAAGGCCCCCGTACTTGCCCAAAAGAAACTGTGTACGACTTACTGGTCGAGACAGGAGTGTTAAAATTGTTAAACGTTCAATCTCTTTTGAAATAACCGTGCTCCCGAGCAAAATAGTTATGACCATAATGCACATGTGAATTGCTGCCAATCCGAGGCTTATCGTTAAACGAAACTGCTCCGTATGACTAAGTTGACCGACAGCAACTCCTAAAAACACCAGTAAAAATGCAAAAAATAAAAATAAATAAAAAATTCGATTGCGAATCAACTCTTTAAATGTACTTAATGCAATTATAATAATTTTATTCATGGTACCGCTCTTTGACGAAATTGATTATAAGCTTCTTCCAATCCTAAACGCGGTTCAATAACTGAAATGAGCGTTCCTTTTTCCTGCTCAATTTTACGTAAACAATTCATAACCTCTGTTATTGATGAGGCTTTTTCCTTTAAAAGTTGTGTTTCTTTACGGTAGATAACCTCAAAATCTTTGGCATCGGCTTTGATAAAATCGCGAATTTCTCCATCGTAGAGAATCTTACCAGTATTAATCACGACCAAACGATTACAGAGACGCTCTATGTCATCTATTAAGTGACTGCTAAAGAAAATTGTAGTGCCTTTTTGCCCTAGCTCGCGAATCAATTCAGCCACTTGATGGCGACCATCAGGATCGAGACCAGACATCGGCTCATCCAGAATCAAAAAACGCGGATCATGAATAATCGCCTGAGCAAGACCCACTCTCTGCAACATTCCCTTAGAATAACTTCTTAGAAGTTTATTACCTGCATGAGCCAGGCCCACGCGCTCCAATAAAAACTCTACCCGTTCCTTTAATTTTTGTTTAGACACGTCCATCGAAAGCTGACCATAAAACGTTAAGAACTCAACTCCAGTTAAATATTCATAAAAATACGGTCGCTCTGGAAGATAACCAATGTGCTTGCGAAAATCTTCTTCCTTATTATCAAAAAATGAAATGTCTCCACTCTCATGCTTGAGAAGACCTAGAATACACTTCATTGTGGTTGTTTTGCCGGCGCCATTACCACCTAAAAAGGCTGTAATCGTTTTTTCCGGAACATGAAAACTCACATCATAAAGAACTTGTCGTGACTTTAAGGTTAATGGGTCACGAAATGTTTTTCGCAAATGTTTAACTTCTAAAACCATGCTCCCCATTGTAGAGGTTATAATGGGGCGACGTCAAATTCTCCAGCATGTAACTTTGTTAATGCTAAAAGTAGGGCCTCGGCAGCATGATCCTCGGTAATGCAGGGGATGCGATAGTCAATACAACTGCGGCGAATACTGAAGCTTGCATCTATGGACTGACGTCCAGACGTGGTATTAATCACCGTCGCTACTTTACCTGAGCGAATACGATCCACACAATGGGGCCGACCCTCATGGACTTTTTTAACTGGTATGCAGTCAATACCATGATCATATAAAAATTTTGCCGTCCCTTGGGTTGCCGAAAAAGAATAACCTAACTGCGATAAACGTTTGATTGTTTCTAAGAGAGCATCTTTGTCCTTTTCTCGTAAAGAAAGGAAAATTTCCCCCTGTTTCGCCAAACGGTGATGACTAGAAATGAATGCCTTTAAAAGAGCTTCGCTGTAATCCTTAGATCGTCCCATACTCTCACCAGTGGACTTCATCTCAGGCCCCAGAATCGAATCCGCTTCGGTAAATTTATTAAACGGAAACACCACGCCTTTAACACAAACTTCTTTGAGCTGTTTGTAAGAATATTTTTCAGGCTGTGTTTCTACTGCAGTTTTTCCGATCACGGCGAGCACTCCCAAATCCACAATTGGAACTTTTGCAGCCTTTGCCAAAAAGGGCACCGTTCGCGAACAACGTGGATTGGCCTCAATGACATAAATTTCGTCTGATTTAACTGCCACTTGCACATTCAAATGCCCGATAATTTCCATTTTATGCGCTAGTTTTTCACAAAGAGTTTCGATTTGTTTTAAAATATCATTCTTGATTCTTTGGGGAGGAATAACCCCCATGCTATCACCAGAATGTACGCCGGCAGCTTCGATATGTTCAATCACTCCGCCGATAGCGCACCAATCTTTGCCACGCACAATATCCACATCTAGCTCTAACGCACCTTCGAGAAATTGATCCATAAAGCAGGGACTCTCTAGAGAAATAACTACGGCATGGCGCTCAAAATAACTGTGTAAATCAGCATCTGTTTCGATCACCTCCATACGACGACCACCAAGCACATAGCTCGGGCGACAAATGAGAGGATACCCAACACTTTGAGCAATCTTTAACGCTTGCGTTATATTGCTTGCTACACCAGCTTTAGGAACTTTAATGTGAAGAGCCTCGCACACTTCTTTAAATCGTGCACGATCCTCAGCAAGATCAATCGCATTTAAAGACGAACCCATCAACTGCAGTCCACCTTCGCTGAGATCTTTAGCAATATTGATAGGCGTTTGTCCACCAAGTTGAACAATCACACCTTTGGGTTTTAAAAAATCGGCAATCTCTAAAACATATTCGCTCGTCAGAGGTTCAAAAAACAAATAATCGCTTGTATCGTAATCTGTGGAGACGGTCTCGGGGTTAGAGTTCACCATTGCAACCTTGTAACTTTGCTTTTGCAGGGCCTTCACACCACGTACACAGCAGTAATCAAACTCGATGCCTTGACCAATACGATTAGGACCACTTCCTAAAACCATCACCGATCCATCTTGAATTCCAAACTTTTCTTGCGAAGCCGTGGACCAATAGGTGGAGTAAAAATACGGTGTAGAAGAGGCGAACTCTCCCGCACAAGTGTCCACTTGTAAATAGCGAGGATGTACACCCCACTGATGGCGCTTCTCCCTAATAAAATGCTCACTGGTTTTTGTAATGTGCGCAAGGCGTTTATCAGAAAAACCAAGGCGTTTTAAAGAAAGCAACTGATCCGCATTGGCAATACCTGAACTCTTTTGCAGATTCTCTTCTGCATCGACAATATCTTTTATCTGGTGAAGAAACCATGGGTTAATTTGGGTGAGTTGATAAATCTCTTCGATCGTTTTTCCATCACGCATCGCCTGAGCCAAATGAAACAGTCGCTGAGAGTTAGGATAAGTCAATTTCTCCATCGCGAAAGTGACTTCTTCCAGGCCACACGCAGACTCCGAAGAGTTTATCGCTTTTTGGAAAGACTCCTTAAATGTGCGCCCAATACTCATCACCTCACCCACACTTTTCATTTGTGTGGTTAACAAATCTTTCGAACCCGGAAATTTCTCAAAAGCAAAACGTGGAATTTTTGTCACCACATAATCGAGGGCGGGTTCATAACAAGAAGGTGTGACTTTGGTGATATCGTTGGTAACTTCTTCTAAACGAAAACCCACCGCTAGCATCGCGGCAATTTTTGCAATCGGAAAACCGGTGGCTTTACTAGCAAGCGCAGAGGAACGGCTTACTCGAGGATTCATCTCAATAACCACGCGCTTACCGCTATCAGGGTGTACGGCAAATTGAATATTCGCCCCACCGCACTCAAGCCCCACAGCATCGAGAATCTTGCGTGCCTCATCACGCATGTCTTGGTAGGCCCTCTCAGATAATGTCTGTTGTGGCGCGATGGTAATACTGTCCCCGGTGTGTACACCACAGGGGTCGAGGTTTTCTATAGAGCACACCGTAACGAACGTGCCTGCGCTATCGCGCATAACCTCAAGCTCAAATTCTTTCCAACCTAAAATACTTTCTTCAACTAGAACTTCCGACGTGGGACTTTCACTTAAAGCATGGGCCAACATTTGCTCATACTCTTCTTTAGAATAGGCGACACCGCCACCGCCGCCGCCCAAAGTGTAGTTTGGACGCAAGATAATCGGAAAACCAATTTTCTGCGCTACATCCATACCGTGCTTTAAATTACGCACCATTTCGCTTTTGGGATACTTTGCATGAACCCGATCAAGAATTTTACGAAACTCTTCGCGATCTTCAGCCGCACGTATGACCTTTTCGTCGGCACCGATCATCTCCACATTGTGCTTTTTAAGAATACCTTTAGTGACCAGCTCCAAACCTAAGTTCAGTGCGGTTTGTCCACCAAGTGTGGGAATAATAGCATCTGGTCTTTCTCGTGCTAAAATTTTATCAACGATCTCCGATGTCAGTGGTTCGATATAAACTGTATTGGCTATATCAGGATCCGTCATAATCGTTGCCGGATTGGAATTGATAAGAACCACATGAATACCCAATGCGCGCAATGCTTTACAAGCTTGTGTGCCCGAATAATCGAACTCGCATGCTTGTCCTATAACTATTGGGCCGCTTCCAAGTATAAGTATCTTTTTATACTTTTCTTTTAAGGGCATTAAAACCTCATATTGTTATTTTCGCTATAAATCTGAGTGTGTTTCACGTGAGGATAACGATCTAATTTAAAATACATTTTTATAAGCTGCACAACCAACTGCCAACGTTCTTCAAATTTGGAAGACGTCTGTTTAATTTGTTCGAGGATAAATTTGCGCACTTCGGGAGGATGACAAACAATACCGTTAGATAAATAATTATTTTTTCCATCGACAATGATATGTGCACTAAAAATCGAACCCTTAGTGATCGCCAACACTACGCTTGAACTTTTAATAGTGATTTTTTTATTCTCTAAAAGATCTTTAACATAATGATCAGAGCCTTTAGTCTTAATGTAATCAAACAGGCCAAAATGAGTTTCCGACATGGCTTCAAAAAAAGGCCGCTCCTCATTTGTGATAGAAAAATTATCGAGATTAAGAGCCAACTTTGCCGGGGTTAATAACGTGCCTTTTAACGGACGAGTGAACAAATACCAATCAAAAAACAAATTGAGATTCCGTTCGAAATCGCCAGTGTCCGTCTCATTTAGACCAATATCATTGAAAAAATTTTCTTTGGCTTTAACAACTTCACTTTTGTATTTTGGCCCAGAAAAATACTCGGTTAATTTCTCAATACATTTCTCGTAGTTCATTCACGAATCCAATCCATAAACTCGTCAAATAAAACTTCAGCATCCCGTGGCCCCGGATAACACTCCGGATGAAATTGCACACTGAAGCAGCGACGCTTTTTACACTCAATCCCTGAGATTGTATTATCATTCAGATTCATATGGCTAACGTTGACATCTGAAGGCAAGGAATCTTCTTTGATGGCATAGCCATGATTTTGGCTGGTGACGTAAATATGACCACTTCGTAAATCTTTTACTGGGTGATTGGCTCCGTGGTGACCAAACTTTAGTCTGTATGTTTGCGCCCCTAGTGCTCGAGCCATAATCTGAGCCCCCATACAAATTCCAAAAATCGGTATTTTTCCCAAAAATTTTTGCACAGTATCCACGGTGCCTTCTACTTTAGCAGGATCACCAGGGCCATTGGATAAAAGAATCCCATCTGGCTTCCACGACTGGATTTCCTCATAGGTACTGCGCGAGGGAAACACTGCCACCTCAGAACAACGCTTTAAAAGTTCGCGTACAATATTTTGTTTTGTTCCATAATCAATCAGCGCCACACGTGGTCCAGAAGAGGCCGCTCCACTGAGAACTTTCTTCTCTTTAACAGTCACTGTATAAACCCAATCACCGGGTAACTCTTTGTGCTGTTGGATCAATTGTTTTGCTCTGACTTGGGCTTGCGACTCTGTTTCAGCCTTCACTAAAGCACCGAGAAGAGTTCCCTGATTGCGTAGATGCAACACCAAACGACGGGTATCGATACCATTGAGAGTCGGAATACCGAACTCTGCTAAACGCTCTAGCCATGCACGGTTGTGTTTATCAATATCCAGGGCCACAAATCCTTCGATCCACAGTTGTCGCGACTCCCAGAAGGAACGATCGACACCATAATTGCCTTGCATCGGTGCACTCATTACCATAATTTGGCCAAAATAAGAGGGGTCAGTGGCAATCTCTTCATAACCATTATGAGATGTATTAAACACCACCTCTCCGGCACGCTCTTCTCCCGAAAGCCATTCTCCACTGTAAGAGGAGCCATCTTCTAAAATTAAAAATCCTTTAATACTAGAATCCATTCCCTCTCCTAAAACTTTTCATCAAGTGGTCTAATAAAGCGGCACGCACAAAAACACCATTGGATTTTTGATCCCACATTTTGAAGTGCTTTAACTCTCGTACACTCGGATCAAATTCCACGCCCCAATTGACGGGACCGGGATGCATCAAAAGAGCATGTTCTTTCATAAGTTCACCGTGTTTTTTGGTGATCTGATAGTCACGGATAAAATTTTCTCGCGAGAATTCTTGCTGGCTTCCGTGACGTTCAAATTGAATACGTAAACCCATAACCACATCAGCCCACTTTAAACCATCTTCGAGTTTATCCATCACCTGAATGTGACTCTCTAATCCTTGAGTTAAATGTTTAGGTCCCACAACGCCAATACGAGCACCAAGACGCGGGAGAAGTTCTCTATGAGAACCCACCACACGGCTGTGGCGAATATCCCCAATAAATAAAATATTTTTGCTTTTAATTTCTGAAAAATTCTCTAGCATGGTGAATACATCTAGCAAAGCTTGTGTCGGATGGGATTCTGTACCATACCCAGCATTAATTAAGGGACATTGCACCCGATCACGCAAAGAATGCAATGGGAACTCATCCCCACTTCGAACAATAATCGCATCTGGCATCATCGCATGCACAGTCCAAAAAGTGTCTTCCAAGGACTCACCTTTAATGAGACTGGTGTTTTCTTTAGAAGCACCATCAAAAAACGTACTCAGCCCCCCCAGCCTGAGGGTTGCGACTTCAAAACTTAAACGCGTTCGTGTGCTGGGCTCAAAAAAGAGCAGGGCCATCAGAGGCTTTTTCGCAAATTGTAGTGGAAATTGTCCATGAGTTAAAAAATGCGTTTTGAAGTTTTGAGCCAATGAAAATAGCTCAAATATTTCAGCGGTTTGTAAATCTTGGGTGCCGAGAAAAGACTTAATGAAATGACTCATTAAAATCACAGCCTACTGAACTGAACTGGATATGTCAAAAGGGAATCGAAGAAATGTAGATTATTAGCGCTTGTCCAAGAGGTGGTGTGTTATTAAAAATAGGCGATCATTTCTCTTGTGAGACTCGGACGACGCTGGACTGTCCTCAAGCCAATTCAAGGAGGAGCAACAAAACAAGAGAAGTTTGCAGCTATTTTTAATAACACATCTCTCTTGGACAGGCTCTTACCCCAGATCCGCATCCTTAATGAATCTTTTTACCCAAGCGATTAGCACGCAGATCTTCCCCGAAGCACAGAACGCCTCCAGCAGGAGAATCCTCCTCGCAACTCATCCAGATCCATTGCGCTTTTCCTAAAATGTTCTCAATTGGTAAGGTGCCCCACACACGACTATCTGACGAGAGATCGCGATTATCACCCATCATAAAAATATGGCCCGCGGGAACAATAAACTCCCCATCCTCAGCGTAAATCGGTGATTTCGAATACTGCACAACATGATTCACCAATCCCAGCTGCTCCATAAACCAGTCATAGTTATCAGTCGTATCACTTGTGTTCGGTATCGATTTTAAAGGGACTGGCTCTCCATTAATAATGAGACGGGCCTTCTCGCGATCTACCTGAATACGATCGCCAGGGAGGCCAACCACCCGTTTAACTAAAAAGTAATAATCATCATCTTTAGAGCGAAACACTACCACCTCGCCACGATGAGGAACAAAAGGACCCACCATCCATGTCTTTGTAAAGGGTACTCGCACGCCATATGAAAATTTCGAAACGAGAATATAATCTTTGATAAGAAGAGTGGGAATCATGCTTCCCGAAGGCACCAAAAACGGTTCGACCAGAATCCAGCGCACACCACACATAAGCACCACAACAATGACGAACTCTTTAAAAACATCAAGCCAAGTGCCTTGCTTGTTGGTGCGCACTCTCATCTATTCCACCCAGTGACCAATGCGACCCCAACGAATAGTCGTCGGATCACAAAGAAAAGGAATTGCCGTTAAGGTTTCCTCGCAAGAAAGCCATACAAACATGGCTCTCCCCAAAATGTTGTCCTCTGGAACAAAACCCCAAATGCGCGAATCTCGCGAGCGATTACGATTATCACCCATCACAAACAAAGAATTAGGTGGCACAGTAATTGGACCAAACGTTGGTTCGTTCATGTAGTAACCTTTACGTAAAAGAACGTCGTGCTCGTAGTCTCCGAGTTTTTCTTTCCAATGTTCGTAATCGTTTAAGGTATCTGTGGGTGCCCCCTCTTGAAAATCTTTGTCACGCAACCAACGGTAATTCCCATGGGCAATAAGAGTCTCACCCTCTTTAGGGTTATCGGCCACCGCGCTGGGTTTAACCAGAGGTATCTCGGTGTCATTGATATAAATATGACCTTCTTTAAACATCACCGTATCCCCAGGCAAACCCACAACCCGTTTAATAAAAAATGTACTGGGATCTTCAGGATACTTAAACACGATAATTTCCCCTCGATTGGGGAGACGAAACTTCGTAAGCCATTGCTCACTAAAAGGTACACGTAGACCGTACACCAATTTATTTACAAAAATATGATCGCGAATAAGCAATGATGGCAGCATACTCCCCGATGGAATCACATAGGCTTCCATAAAAGCCCAACGAATGGTAAGTGCTAATAATATAGCAAGTGCATATGATCCAATGCCTTCTGTCCAAAATTTTTTATTAAACACCTTAATCCTCCACTTTCAAAATAGCGAGAAACGCTTCCTGTGGCACGTCCACCGTACCAATTTGTTTCATGCGTTTCTTCCCCTCTTTTTGTTTCTCAAGGAGCTTACGCTTACGAGTGATATCTCCACCATAACATTTTGCCGTTACATCTTTTCTTAACGCACTAATGGTTTCTCGTGCAACTATCTTAGCCCCAATAGCCGCCTGGATGGCAATCTGAAATTGCTGCTTGGGAATAAGCTCTTTCATTTTAGCACACAAAATACGCCCCTTATGAATAGCCTGACTGCGATGGGTAATGACCGATAAAGCATCCACCGCATCACCATTAATAAGAATATCTAGTTTGACTAGATCTGCGTCCTCATAGCCTACGATTTCGTATTCCATGGAGGCATAACCACGGGAAATGGTTTTTAAACGGTCATAAAAATCGATCACCATTTCATTCATCGGTATTTTGTAACTGATCATCACTTTTTTATCATTGATATAGTCGAGACCCAACTGAGCTCCACGTTTTGCTTCGCAAAGTTTAATGATGGAGCCTATATACTCCGATGGAGCGTGGACCGTGATTTTGACATAGGGCTCTTCCAACAGTTCAATTTTTGTGGGATCAGGAAGGTCGGTTGGATTTTCAATCTCAAAGGATTCACCGGAAATAAGCTTCACTTTGTAGACCACTGTTGGCGCTGTTGTAATAAGGTTTAAATTAAACTCACGTTCTAAACGTTCTTGAACAATCTCCATATGAAGAAGTCCCAAAAACCCACAGCGAAAACCAAAACCCAATGCTGCGGAAGATTCTGTTTCGAAGGTAAGACTCGAGTCATTAAGATTTAATTTTTCTAAAGCCTCTTCCAAATTTTTAAAATCTGTAGAATCCACTGGATAGATTCCGGCAAAAACCATCGGTTTTGTTTTTTGAAACCCAGACAGAGGTTGCGTCGCCGGTTTTTTTGCAGATGTGATCGTGTCTCCAACACTCACATCTTTAATGCTCTTGATACCACAAATGACAAAACCCACCTCACCCGCCACGAGCTCCTTAAGTTCGTGGGCGGCAGGAGTAAAATATCCTAGTTTTAACACTTCATATTTGGCTTCGTTTGACATGAACTGAATCATATCACCCTTGCGAATGGCCCCATCAACCAATCGACAGAGCACCACCACTCCCTGATAAGAATCAAACCATGAATCAAACACCAAAGCCCTTAATGGTGCATCGAATGTGCCTTTAGGCGAAGGTATTTTTTTTACCACCGCCTCGAGAATTTCCGGAATTCCAATTCGCGTTTTCGCGCTGGCTAAAATCACATCGCTGCAATCTATACCAATGGCATCTTCAATTTGCTGCTTCACCCCTTCTGGGTCTGCAGACGGAAGATCGATTTTATTCAGCACAGGAAGAATTTCGAGATCATTATCTAAAGCCAAATACACGTTGGCCAATGTTTGTGCCTCCACTCCTTGGGCAGCATCAACCACCAAAAGAGCCCCTTCGCAAGCGGCCAGTGATCGAGAAACTTCGTAACTAAAATCCACATGCCCGGGTGTATCGATGAGGTTGAGCTGGTAATCATTACCATCTTGAGCTCGATAGTTGAGACGAACAGTCTGCGCTTTAATAGTAATTCCACGCTCGCGCTCAATATCCATACTGTCGAGTACTTGCGATTTCATCTCGCGATCGGACAGTCCACCGGTATGATGAATAAGGCCATCGGCTAATGTGGATTTGCCGTGATCGATATGAGCAATAATTGAAAAATTCCGAATACGGCTTTGTTCCATAGTGGGCAAGCTTCCTGTGTTCATGGGTCGCTAAAACAGCAACCCACCTGAGCCATTTATTTGGAAAAATAATCCTTTAACGCATCGACTTTGTCGAGCTTTTCCCACGTAAAGCCTTCGCCTGTGCGACCAAAATGACCGTAAGCAGCGGTTTGACGATACTTCGGCTTAAGTAAATCGTAAGACTTAGTGATTTCTGCAGGCTTTAGCCCCCAAAGGGTACGAACTGCAGTGGCTAATTTTTCACCACCAACTTTGCTTGTACCATAATCATTCACCATAATGCTCATTGGTTCAGCAACCCCAATAGCATAAGCCAATTGCACAAGACACTTATCTGCTAAGCCGGCACCGACGATATTTTTCGCAATATGGCGCGCAGCATAGGCTGCCGAACGATCCACTTTTGATGGGTCTTTTCCAGAAAATGCACCGCCGCCGTGAGCGCCGTGGCCTCCGTAGGTATCAACGATAATTTTACGGCCTGTTAAACCACAATCACCTTGTGGTCCGCCGATAACAAAACGACCTGTGGGATTAATAAAGTATTTGGTTTTGTTGTCCAAAAGAGATGAAGGAATCACTTCGCGAATAACATGATCCATAATGAACTCTTTGATCATTGGTAACGAGGCATCCTCAGAATGTTGAGTGGAAATCACCACCGAATCAACACGTTTGACCTTGCCATCGACATATTCCACCGTGACCTGGCTCTTACTGTCAGGACGCAAGAACGATACAGTATTGTCTTTACGTTTTTTAGCCAGAAGCTGCACCAACTTATGGGAAAGATCGATGGTGAGTGGCATAAGCTCTTTTGTTTCGTTAATCGCATAACCAAACATGATCCCTTGATCCCCAGCGCCCTGCTCTTTGTTATCGCCATCGTTAACGCCCATGGCAATATCAGGACTCTGTTTATCCAAGCTGTTGAGCACAGCACAGGTTTTATAATCAAACCCTTTATCACTGGAATCATAACCAATATCTTGAATAACTCGACGAGCGATGTCGGAAACATGAAACTGAGCGGTTGTTGTAATTTCACCGGCGATTACACACATACCCGTAGTCACCAAAGTTTCTGCGGCCACACGACCTTTGGGGTCTTGACGGAGAATTTCATCTAAAATCGCATCGCTGATTTGATCAGCTATTTTATCTGGATGCCCCTCAGAAACAGATTCGCTCGTAAAAAGATAATTTTGCATATTTCCTCATCAATAAAGTCATGATTGGTTTCTTTATGTTGAACCTGAAATAGTTAGCAAATGTGGAGAAGGGGGTCAAACCAATAACGACAGGGAAAGCCCGCCTAAGAAGTATTGTGTCATTAACGCATCAATAAAAAAGCCAGGTGGGGGGACACCTGGCTTTACAACTATTCGTAAACGTACAATGGGGTTAAGGGGGTTGGGTTTCTTAATTAAATAATATTAGGGAGCTACCGGAATTTGTTCCTTTGGTTGTTTGCTCGCATTCGACGCGCGATCCTCTTGCTCCACAGCTTTTTGCGTGCGCAGTTCAAGAATTTGGCTACGCTCTTTTTCCAATTGTTGTTTTTTGTCATTCAATGTTTGTACGTCTTGCGCCGCGCCTTCATCAGGCATTTGACTCGATGAATTTGCATTCAATGCTTGTATCTGAGATTCAATCTCCTTTAAGCGTGTATCGATTTCTTTTAGACGATTATCTTGCTTCTCTTTTTCTTGTTGCACAATAAGTACATCGCCAGCTGGCTCAACCTCAATATTCAGATCTTCCTCACCACCACCGACATCACCATTTTGCTGCTGCCCCATGAGAGCGGTACAAGCTTCTTGGGCCACATCCACATTGTTGATTTGTAGAAAAGCTTTAGATTTTGTATTTACCGGTTTCAAGGCTATTTCAGATGCGTCTTTCTTTAATAAAATAGCTACAGAGCCCGCTGCTTTGGTCTGTTTTTCGATAAGTAAAATGGCATGATTACAGGCAGAATCCACACAACGAAAACGACCTAAACCATCTATATTTACAAAGCTGCGCAATTTGTTTGCTGGAATCTTTTCTTGTTTATAGATTTTTTCTTCGCAGTTTGATGACTGACTATCTAAAACCCGCACCGCTACATTGGCCTTACCACTTCCTACTGTTACTTGTGCCGTCACGCCAGAAAGATCTTTCTTCATTTCTTGGCTGGTTGGTGAATTTTTATGGGTTTGATGACCTTGATCTAATTGTATAGATTGCTCGGCTGTCTTTTCGACCTTTAATTCAGCCTGCTCATTATTAAGAGATGGGCTCGGTTTTGTTTGCTGGCGAGCAACACGTGCAGCACGGTAAGCATTTTTTTGGCCGCAAGCTGTAAGAGCGATGGTCGTCAATGCTAGAGTCATGATTATTTTTTTTGTCATCGGTAGATCCTCCACGAACGACCACGTAGCTGTGATCGAATACAAAATACTCTTGAGCAAAACAAATACCAAACTTGAGGGGGGGCGAGCTTTAAATAAGCAGGCCCTTAGCTCCTCCCTCTTCCATTTGTAGCCAAAATAAGGCACACAGCCCTTTAAAATGCCATTTCTGGGCACTGATGCGTGTAATTTTTCCCCTACTTTAGCGCCTGAATTGGCTTAAAACTTGCTCTTACATATTTTAAGTTTTGGAGGGTCTATGTTGAGATCATTATTAAGCGCTATCATTATAATAACCTTATGTTCTTGTGGAAAAGAACAGGGAGTGCCAGCGCGCATTCGCCAAAAAACACTTTCCTCATCGCAAGCTTTGGAGCAACAGGCTCTCGGACTATTAGGTGTATCTACTAAAACCGATGCCTATTTTAACTCCCTCTCGAGTCAATCCATCCGCAATGATACCCTTGGTTTTCGCGTGGAATCAAAAGCGAAAGCCGATGGCTCTTTGGATTTTACCATTGAACACTACGAAACCTTTGATCAAAACAAATGCCGTGACACCTCTCTTACTGTAAATATCCCGGCCAATAAAATTGATAGAAAATGGAATGAAATTTCCACACTCAAACTAATGTGCTTTGATGGCTCTTGCTCCAGTCTTCTCATGGTTATCAAGCAAAGCTCTAGCTCTTTCGCAGATGCGAACGGCAACATTGTATCTGCATACGTCCCCGTTCTCTTACAAACCAATAATCCAGTGGGAGGTTCGCGCCTCTATATTCCCGTCGCCGCGACCAATCCTATATTTTTACAGTTTAAAGATAGCTACAACACTATTTGCGGCACTCCAGAAAATATCGTGCGTATCCCCACCCAAATAGCTATCGATCCTACCGATGGCCTACCGGTTGATCCCAATTATGTTCCCTACGATCCAAACAACACATGGATCTACTAAAGTTACACACACTCTTTATAGTTTTTAATTTTATAATTGGCGGGCGGGAATGCCCGCCACTGTTGTATGGGCGGGGACATCTTTGGTAACAACAGAATTGGCTCCCACCTTTGCGTGAGTACCTATGGTGATAGTTCCGAGAATTTTTGCTCCTGCCCCAATGAGAACATGGTCTTCAAGAGTGGGGTGACGCTTTGTAGATTCAATGCTGACACCCCCTAAGGTTACTCCATGATAAATTGCACAGTAGTTTCCAATAACAGATGTTTCGCCTATCACCACACCGCAACCATGATCAATAAACAAACATTTACCAATATGGGCACCAGGATGAATTTCTATGAGAGTCAACCAACGGCCAATTTCTGAAATAAGGCGTGCTATAAAAAACAAATGAAGTTTATAAAAAAAATGTGCCACGCGATGGAAACACAATGCTCGCACTCCCGGGTAGAGAAAAAGAACCTCAAACGATGAACGCGCAGCGGGATCCATTTTTCGATAAAACCGAATAAGTTCACTCATTGTGATTTTCCAAAGGCTGAATCAAAAAGTGACGTTCAAAGAGAGTGGAGTACTGTGACCACTTACCATCGCCCATTGGTAAAGTCATCGCTTGCGATATGGCATCCACTTTACTATCTAAATCATCTAGCATCCACAACACATAGGCTTCAAGAGTTTGCGGCACCTTAGGAGAGCCGTACTCTTGTTTTCCATGATGACTTAATACCATGTGCTTACAAATATCTTTGAGTTCTTCCGGAAAATTAAAAATCTTTTGGCATTTTTTCTCGATGAGTTCGACTGCCATTGCCATATGCCCAAGTAAACGCCCCTTATCTGTGTATGCAATACCACTGTCATCTATTTTAAGTTCCCAAATTTTTCCAATATCATGAAAAATCGCACCAAAAATAAGAAGTTCCCCATCAAGCTGCGAATAATGACTGCTCACCGCCCTACACAGCTTAGCAATCGACAAAATATGCTCAAGAAGACCACCGATCTTAGCGTGATGAATGGTTTTGGCTGCCGGAGCAACCATTAACAAGGGCTTTATAGTGGGATCGCTAAGCGTGTCTAAAATAAGTTGTTTGAGTGGCTCATTTTTAAATTCTTCGACAATGACTATGAGATCCCGATAGATATCTTCTGGATCTTGGTTCGTGCTTTTTACATAATCACGCAAATCCACGCCGCCATCAAAGCGCTCAACTTTATGCACCACAAATTGCTTACGATTTTGGTACATTTGCACAGCCCCTTTGACCAATATGATATCGCCGGACTGAAATAGACCCTCCAGAGAATCCGCATTATCCCAAATTTTAGCATCCACATCACCACTGGAATCACTCAAGAGAAAACTAACATAGGATTTCCCGCGTTTGTCTTTTAGTAAAACCTTATTCTTAGCTAAGAAAGTTGAGGTCACTGTTTGTTTATCTTGTAGTTGAGAAATAAATATTTTATCCATGTAGCTCTTTGTTTATCACGCTTTACACCCCATTACCAGGGCCAAAGATCTTTGCCCAGGGTCTTAGTGCCGGTCCAAGAAGTGGTGTATTATTAAAAATAAGCGATAATTTCTCTTGAAAGGCACGACAACACAGGACTGGCCTCAAGCCAATTCAAGGAGGAGCTAACAAAACAAGAGAAGTTTGCAGTCATTTTTAATAATACACAACTTCTTGGACCGGCTCTTACATATTACATAGCTGATGCGTCCAGCGACTGTCGCGAACTTTAAAATAGGCTATTTTTAATTTTTTATCATCCTGATGCATAATCAAATAATCCCCACCTATCATATTGATATACTCTCCATTAAGAGCAGAGAGTATTTTAGAGGTATTCAGTAATTTATTCGAACGAGACGCTATTTTAAAGGCGCTACCACAGGGATAGCCAACCTTTCCGCCACTGGTGCCAAATGTTGGTTTATAGCGGCTGATAAAATAAATAGTTGTCTTATCACTGGGCTGAAACTGAGTTTGCAAGGCCCATGCTACTGTTTTATTTTTGCGATCTACATATTCCGCTAAATCAATAACTTCTTGAGTATATCCCACAGGTACTTTGATTTTATCACCAGTACCCGACAACTCCAGGGTGATATCAGATAACTCTGGTTGTATCTCACCTTTTTCAAATGAATAAGACGTTTTGATAGAATTAAAAATAGGATCTGGCACCATGAGCTTGGGAATTTCGGCTGCCGCTTTTGTTAAGAAAAGGCCAAAAAGAAAGCTAATCATTGAAGCCGAACCAGTGGTAAAAAGTGAGGAGACTCCTGAAGTCCTTTACGAATACTAGACGGCTTGTCCACACCGAGTACAGCCTTTACATAATAACCATAAAGCGGAGAGATTTTGAAAATAGCCTCCCAATTATTCTCTAAACACTCATCATCCTTTTTGCGTATACAAACTTTAGCTAAAGTTTCGTAGTACAGTTTATCGTTAGCGCCAAATTTTTTTGCGAGCAAGAGAGAATCCTTTGCTTTATCGACCTCTCCCAGTCGATAGGACAAAATAGCTTGTGCAATATGAGGCATAGAAGCTTTATCTTGTGAACGCGTAAACCACCCACCTAAAGCTTGCTGTGCACCTATTTCGTTGTTCATTTTATAAGAACATGTAAACTCAAGCAGCGCTACGAGATCTGATTTATTTATCTGACGTAAATCGTGACAAATAAAATCAAATTGCTTCCAATCGTAAATACGCCAATCGATCAGTGTCGGATGACCATGCTCCATAGTTAAGTCTGGATCAATATATAAAGCTCGCTCTAAGATTTGCCCTACCGTATTTTTATCTTTTCCCAACTTCAACGCTGCATACGCATAAAATAAAAGAATCTCTTGCATACCATCATAGAAACGTCGATTCGTTACCTGTGAGGCTAAATTATATGCTTTTTGATATGCATTACGATCATTTTTTGCATATCCTTCATGAATATAGTTGTCGATAATAAATAAATATGGAGTCATCGCCTGACTCTGCATTGTTTTTGTATTGGCAAGCACGGTCTCGGCAATATCAAATCGTCCCAACATCATAAGCGCAAAGCCCTTATTTAATTGGGCAAATTGTACGCGTTCAGGCTGTACCCCTTCAGTTGCACCTAAATTCAAACACTCATCGTAACTTTTAATCGCTTTATCATAATTAGATTTATTTTTACTTCCCTCATAAGAATAAGAAAGACCAATCGCATTTTTCCCGATACAAACTTCCTCGGCACGATAACGACCAATCATATAATTTGCTAAAAGTCCTCGCGCATACTCTGTATGTTGCTCCACCTGAATCAATAGTGGTGCAAGTTCAAAAATAGTATCAATATCTTTAATTTTATTAGCAGTCGCATAGTTATATGCGCTTCGAAAGTTTTTTACGGCATCTTGCCATTCTCCACGCTGCTTGTGAGCAAATCCTTTGTCAAAATAAGAAACCATATTTTCTTGTTTGCTCTCTGATTTCAATTTCGCTTGCGGCGATTTTTTATTAAAAAAGATCGCCGCAATAGCTCCTAACATCACCAACGCCACCACCAGAAGTAATGGAGCTAAATTCATTTTTTTTGATGATGTTTGCAGCACCGGAGGTGTCGCTAAGGGCTTTGCAGATGTTACACTTGCCTCCGGCATAAAAGATTCCGGCTGATTTAGCGGCGGAGGCGTATCGCGCATAGGGGTTGGGGTCATCGTTTCAAAACTGATATCAAGGGTGCGCGTAAAACTTGTACGCTCTGTTTTCGTCATCGTATATTCAGAAGTCGTTCGATCGTTTTGGCGGCGTAATTTTTCTACGGCAGCAGCATACAAGGGGTGGGACTGTAAGGTTCTCCAACGATCGAGAGGAGCCATGACCTCGTTTTGAGAAGAAAGCACACCAGACGTAAGCTTGACCAATACCTCATTGAAAGAGAACGGACCCAAAATATGAGTGTCCTTCTTAATCAACCAGCAAGGGTCATTATCATCAAGTCGCGAGTTAAAATCCACCATGATCTGTAGTTTATCTTAAAACCCTAGCTCAATGGAGGCAACGGTATTTTTTAGATGGGCTCTTACCCCAAGCCAAGCGAGTACGCGCCATATTATCAGTTCTGCTCTAGTGACGAAAGTGGCGGCGACTGGTTAACACCATATTTATTTTATGGCGCTTGGCCGCAGCTATCACATCTTCGTCTTTAACAGAGCCGCCAGGCTGTATAATCCATTGCACACCATATTCTGCCGCAATATCGATTGAATCAGGAAAAGGGAAAAAAGCATCACTCGCTAGAATCAATTTATTTTGCTGAGGATGAAATGTTTTTGCTCTTTGTAATGCCTGTCGAACGGCATCCACACGATTCACTTGACCCATGCCTAAGCCTAGCGTCTGTTTCTCATGGCAAACACTAATAGCATTGCTTTTTAAACTAGCACACACACGCCAGGCAAATTCCAACTCTGATAACTCATCGGCGCTTGGCACTCTATCCGTATAGGTCCATGTTTTACTCGACTCCATCTCATCTAGCTCCTGCGCCAATAGACCACCGTCTACAGTTTTTAACTCCAATTGCTGTTCGTAAGTCACTAAATCCGGCCACACAAGAACACGTAAATTTTTCTTTTTTGCCAGAACAGCAAGAGCCTCTTCGCTCGCCTCGGGGACAATAATACATTCTAAAAACAAATCCTGAATAGCTTCCAAGTGTTCCTCGGTAAGCAAAAAATTAGTGGCTATAATACCACCAAAAACACTCACAGGATCTGCTGCAAGAGCACGCAAAAAAGCCTCTTTGCTATCTCTAGAACTGGCTACCCCGCATGGATTATTATGCTTAACTGCAACGGCCGTAGGTTCACTGAATAATCGTACCGTGGAGCATGCTGCCTGCAAATCAAGAAGATTATTAAATGACAGTGGCTTCCCTTGCAAAATTTTTGCGGAATGAAGCCCACGTGTGTCCAACTGGTACCACCAACCTTTTTGCTGCGGATTTTCCCCATAACGAAGCGCTGAGACCAATCGGCCATTGAGCATTAAAGGCGCACTCGATTGCTCTAGGCTATTTAAATTTTCATAAAGATCTTTCGCTATCAATTGATCGTATGTTGCTGTTAGATTAAAAACTTTTGCAGCAAGATAACGACGATCATCCAAGCTCAGTTCCCCATTTTTTTCTAAAATCCATTGGTAATCGCCGGGATCACAAATCACACAAACACTTTGAAAATTTTTGGCCGCCGCACGCAACATGGATGGTCCGCCAATGTCAATAAACTCAATCAGCTCTTCCTGATTCAGTCCTTTCTGTCTCGCCTGGGCATATGGGTATAAATTGACCACCACCAAATCAAACGGCTGCACTTCAAATTTATTAAGGGTTTCCACATCTTCTTCCACGTCCGCTCGACAGAGTAACCCCATATGCACTTTAGGATGTAGTGTTTTGACCCGGCCACCGAGGCACTCGGGAAACCCGGTGTACTGTGAAACCTCTGTCACATTTAAGCCGGCACCATGAAGTAACTGTGCTGTGCCTCCGGAAGACACTACGCTGGCACCTTGCTCAACGAATGGTTTTAAAAAATCCACGAGACCTGACTTATCGGAAACACTTGCTAAAATACGACGAAACATAAAAACTCCTCAAAGATCGCAACACCTTTATACAAGGACTCTGGCGAATGGGAGATATACTAAAAAAAGTTGTTACGAGACTCAAGCTCTCACAAGATTTTCTTGTGGCCATGTTTCAGTGCAACAAAAGGTATTTGTTAACGAATATTTACGCGGGACAGAAGTGCCTTAAGATCTTCGCTGTTAAGCAGTACACCAGCTCCCAAAAAGAGCGATCGTGATGACGCATTCAGCATATCTTCACCACCCGTTTGTACATAGATCCCTTTAGCCACATTGTAGCGAACGTATGGTCGCAATTGAAAGTTTCTATGCTGGCCGTCTTCGTGTGAAAACTCGAAGGCATCCACACCTAACTTTACTCTCCGTCCCCACATGAGATACTCAGCTCCCACACCGCCCTCTCCCTCAATGATACCTGCTTTTAAAGCGAGGTTATAAAAATTCTTACCTAAGAGAAGCGTAAAACGAAATTTACTATCAAACTCTGTTACCTGATGTGTCGTCGTTGGGGAATTACTATCTACAGTGGTGGTAGTTGTCGTACGCTCGATGGGTCCAATGGGTTTAGATACGGCACCGATCTCATAAAAGCGATCTGTCCCCGGGCGGATCTGTACCCCTAAATAGGTACGCGTTGCACCTATACGCGTAAGAACATTTGAATGGGCTTCGATATTGACTTCTGTTTTATTGGCAATGTCAGCTAAGTTTCCAAAGGACGTTAATGTTGTATCGAGAGAGTCCACCATTTCTTCGTCGTTAATGAGGCGACCAATGGTCCCTTTGCCTTCGTTAATTTTTTGCGTGATTTCTTCGATGTTAACCATGGCGCGATCAATCCTAGCCATCGCTGACTTCATGGTCGTGATCATCTCAGACACTTCGCCTTTTTTGGATTTTACAAGAGCGGCAAGATCACCAGTGAGTTGCTCCACATTTTTTAATATTTTTCCTACGGGTTTAGAATCATCTCCTTCAGTTGCATCTCGCAAGTTATCAGCAACCACCACTAACGATTTCGCCACCTTGCCCGCATCACCAATCAATTTATCCAGACTGGCGGTATCGTCCACACCACCGATTTCATCTCCATCGGCAAGAACAGGGTCACTGGGATTACCGGGAACAATCTCAATATGTTTATCTCCCAATATCCCGTTTGGACGAAGCTGCACCTTGGATGATTTTGTCAAATGCACACCAGGCTGAATAACAACATCCACACGCGCTTTACCATCTTTACCGAGACGAATTTTTTGAATCACTCCGACGCGAATACCCGCGACATGAACAGGACCGTTTTTAATAAGCCCAGCTGCATTATCAAGCGAAAACCAGAGTTTTTTACCGCCAATAAAACCTGAACTTTCGCTCACTTTATATGACATCGCACCAATGAGACCGGAAACAATGAGAACCAACATCCCCACTTTGAATTCTGGAGTTTTGAGTAAATTACTCATGGGACTTATGAACTCCCATGTTTACGAATTTTTTGACGAGCGGGATCTCCGTCTGGAAGAAGACTTCTGGCGGACCATCCAATAATACCTTACCACTATCCAACATCACGATGTAATCTCCGATGCGAAACGCTGCATGCAAATCATGGGAGACCACCAATGTCGATGACCCCTTTTTATGATTATGGGTCTCAACTATCAGATTATCCACCATTTCCGTGAGAACAGGATCTAAGCCAGTAGTCGGTTCATCATAGACTAAAATGTCTGGATCAAGTGCTAGGGCTCGCGCTAAACCACAACGCTTTCTCATCCCGCCGCTGATCTCTGAAGGCAATTTAGCGTAGTGCTTTTCTTCTAATCCAGCTTGTTTTAATTTTTCGTAAGCGATTTCTTTTTTTCGCACCATACTTAAGTCGCGCCTATGTTCCTTCAACGGAAACAAAACATTGTCCAAAACAGACATATCGTCAAAAAGGGCAGCATACTGAAACAAAACGCCGAATTTCATTCTTAACTGAATACGTTCATCATGAGACAACTTAGCAAGATCCCGACCGAGGACTTTTATTGTTCCTTCCGATGGTTCTAAAAGACCTAAAATGTGTTTTAATAAAACACTCTTTCCGGTACCGCTAAAACCAATAATAACTGTGATTTTTCCTTTTGGAACATTCAAGTTCAAACCGTTAAGAACATAATCTTTTCCATTAAAAGTTTTCTTAAGATTCTCAACCTCTACTGCAGAGTCGTATGCTTTAGTTGCCATAAGATGTAATTTTGTAATAGAAGTCGATTAAGTTCATCATAAAGAAATCGACGATGATAATTAACACCATGCTTAAGACCACACCTTTATTTGTGGCCTCACCCACATCACGCGCTCCCCCTTTTGTATAAAAACCACGATAAGTACACACTGTGGCAAAAATAAATCCAAAGACAGCCGCCTTGATGAGCCCTTCGTTAATATGAAAAGGTTCTAGCCACAAAGTGGTTTTTTCCCAAAATGTCGCTTTATCTAAACCTAAAACTTCCACGCACAAAAAATAAGACCCAACCAAAGCCACAAAATCAAAAATACCTGTAAGAAACGGCATCGTGATCACCGCCGCAACAATACGTGGAGAGACAAGATAGCGCACCGGATCCACGCCCATCACCTCGATGGCATCAATCTGCTCAGACACTCGCATCGATCCTAAGTTGGCAGCCATCGCACCGCCAGCACGTGCTGCGACAATCAGTCCCGAGAGCACCGGACCCAGCTCGCGGGCAATACCCATCGCTACAGTGGGACCCACCAAATTTGTGGCATTGATCATTTTAAAACCAAGATAAATCTGAAAAGACACCGCCATACCGGTAAATGCACCCGTAAGCACAATAATAAAAACAGATTTATTACCGACAAACTCCATATGTTGAATGAGGTCTTTGGTGCGATAAGGACGCTTAAAAAAAGCGACGATCGCCTCCCAAGAGAATGTCATGAACAAGCCAATTTGATAAATAAACTCAACAACTAAATCCGCAACAGATTTAAAAAGTTCATCGAGTGTATCGTTCACCTTGGTGCGTATCTGAGTAATGCTCAACCGTGATGCTCCAGCAAGTTATCATGTTTTATAGCTCAATCAAATGAGCAAATCTTAATCTTCTTTAAAAATTCTCGGCACTCTTTCTGATACCCGAGTTAAAATATCATAGGTAATCGTTGCCGCTTTACCTGCAACTTGGTCCGCAGGATTTTGTGTACCAAAAAATTCCACTTCTTTATTAAGCGCATTTGGAATATCTGTTACATCGACAAGCGTATAATCCATACACACTCGTCCAATGATGGGAACACTTTGTGACTCAATCATTACAGAACCATGGTTCGATAATTGAGTCGGAATGCCATCGGCGTAGCCTGCTGGCACAATCCCAATCATCGAATCCCGACTTGCCGTCCACGTACCGCCATACGACACACTCTTTCCCTGTTTTACCTTTTGTACAGTAACTATTCTAGAGATGAAACTCATCGCTGGGTAGAGCTTTCGACTAAAGTCTGTTGCAACGGTTGAATACCCGTAAAGTCCAAGACCGATACGCAAACCATAGGGAAACTGTCTTGCAAGAGCACTATCATTTTGCAAATGCACAGCTGCGCCTGTATTAAAAGCGTGCAGTACAGTATGTGCAAATAATGGGCGTTTTACAATTTCCGAAAAAACTTGCATCTGATGAGCAGACGCGCCACATGACAGATTTAAGTCTTCTGATGTCATCAGATGCGTACAGCATCCAACAATCTGGATGGCTTTGTTATTATTAAAAAAAATCTCCAGTCGAGATATATCTGTAGGCAAAAACCCCAAACGATTCATTCCTGAATTGATCTTAATATGCACCTTGGTACCCGGCTGCGCATGGGCTCGAATATCTTCTAATTGCTCCCATCCACTGACGACCGGAGTTAAGCGGCGGCTATTCATCTCCTGCACAGCATCTTTACCTGAAAAGCCAAAGACTAAAATTTCTGGTGACAAGAGGTCTGCTTGACGCAAATGAACCCCCTCTTCTACGAGCCCTACGCCTAATATCTTACAGTCCGCCTTTACCAAAGCTGACGCCACTTTTATATCATGATGACCATACGCATTTGCTTTCACCATTGGACAGAAAAAAATACGGGAAGATTCCGTATTCATAAACAAACGATAATTATGAAGAATATGATTAAGCTGAATTTTTACATATGTCGGACGATACTGCTGTTCCAATTGTATATCTTTCTATAAGGAATTATCTGTCTCGCTTAATTCCATAGGCTCCTGTTCGATACAACACACTTCGTATGGGGCAGACAAATCACAAGCTGTTTCTCCACCTTCTAAAAGGCTCATTGCATCAGCGTGTTGATCGGGATATGACGTAACCCCCGCACGCACTTCAATTTGCTCTAAATTATTTTCTTGCATAGCTAAACGTAAAATAGACTGAAGCTTTCGTGCTTTCGTAACAGCATCACTTAAAGTACAATGCACTAATGTTAAGCCAAAACGGTCTCCCTGCATTCGACCAACATGATCCGTAACACGCGTGAATCGTTTTAATACTTTTACCAATATAGCAGATGCATGACGAGTTTCTGCACGCAGTTTTCCACGAACTTCAAAAACGACTAACGACACGGGCAGCTGTATACGACGGGAGCGCGATATTTCATCAGAAATTTGGCTGTAAAAAACTTTATTATTTAAGCAGTGAAAACTTTTATCCACTTGAACGTTGTTAAAAATAAAGCGACCTTTACGTAAAAGATCTATTTTCATACTTAGTACGTTGCCCGTGTACTCAAGTAGTGATTGTTTATTGGCAGGCAATATCTCGAGCGCCACCAGGAGACCAAAAGTGTCCTCACCAGATTGCACACACTGTGTGACAAAAGAATCCACATTAAAAACTTGCGCCATAAAATCTTTAAAAATTTTAAATTTTCCCGGCTCTAAAAAGAATTCGGCTGTAGAATGGAGCTCACTCAGTTTTATACCTAATCCTTTCAGGTGCTTGTGCTGCCCAAAAGACATCCCATCCAAAACCATAACTTCGCGTACCGAATCATACGCAAAGTATACAAAAGAAATTCCTACAGATTGATTTAACTTCTCAAGAACCAATTGTAGCAAGGTTTCTTCATTATCCTGCTCCACCATTTTCATAAACAGAGATTTCTCTAAATCTTCACGATTCTCTATCTGTTGATCAGGAATATTCTCTTTATTTGCATCTTCGATGAATGTATGTTTATTGTGCAACAAAGTTTTTGATGATGTGGGTTGCGTCTCGAGTTGATTCATGAGCACCCAACGCTCAGAAGAGAGCTGCACACGATGATCAATAGAATCTAAATGCTGAATTGGATTGAGCACATAATCATCTATAAAATTTTTCCGCTTCATTGCTAAAATGGTTTCGTACTCTTCTTCGGATCCAATCGCAATAATTTGTATCTCGCGACTCATACGGCGAATATCTTGCGCCAATTTCTCAAATTTTTGAGCCGCTGGCAAAAGAACAATGTGCGGGAGAGCTAAGTAAATCGCTTGGCGTACAAGAGTTTCATCAGTATAAAAATGTGCATCAAACGATTGCGTCACTAAACGTTCTTTAATTGCGCGCGCGAGGTACACATTTTCATTAAAAATAAAAATAGAAATATCTTTTCTAAATATCTCCAAAATCATTGGTCTCCCTTTTTGGTCGGCGTAGTGCAAAAGGTGCGTTCAATGTCGCGTCCACCTCGCTCATTTCGTCTACCACGCTAGCTAAAGTTACCGGCGTTTCCTGTTCGATTTGATAATTGGCTAATATTGGATCAAACGAAGGTTGTAATGATTCTTTATTATTTAACGCTTCCTTTGTTGGTCCACCCAGCACAGGATCGATAATCTTGCGCAGTTCGCGCAATTCCTGCTCGAGAAGTACTACGTGTGGTGACTCTAATTGAAATTGCGCCTTTATGCGATTTAAATATCCTAAACAATTAATAACTCGCGAACGAAAAATTCGCTTATCATCATCAGCTAAGCGCTCCTCTGCTTGAATTGGTGCGGGGGGAGTATGTACAACAGGTGTTTGTGATGCCTTCTCATTAAACGGTACTGGTGCATGTGCAGACTCTCGACTGTCCGGCTGTTCATGTAAATGAATCGCAATGTTTTCGATCTGCGACAGTTCATCGTGAACATGCGCTGTAGGCTCAATATGTGCAGATTCCCCTATTTGTTCTACAGCATTGTTTAAACGTTGAAACAATGCTGTAAAAAGTAGATTCATAGCAAAAAGGGCAATGGATACTAAAATCGTAGCAAAGAAAACAAGGCCATAAAAACGAGAAAGTGGGGGACTCGTGACGCGTAACTTCGGAATTACTTTTAAAACATACGCTTGCAAAAAAGGATGAAACTGAAAAAGAACAATTTTATTGTTCGACGACTCTAAGAATGTTCCCTGCGCTTTCCCTTTTACTTTAATAAACGCCTGGTCCACCAAATTTTTATCCGCGTTAGAGGTCGCGTATATATCTCCAGCTTGCGGAGCAATAATGTGCATATTTTCAACAATTGTCCCCTTTTGCATAAGATTATTCATTGTTCTGCCATCTAAGAAAAAGGCAAAAAAATGTACACTTTTATCGGCTAAACTTGGGATGACAAAAGTAAAGCCTTTTTGTTGGCCGCTAAAATAAATCGGTGTCCATGAGTTTCTTGATTGCGGCAGATTCTCGAAGGCAACCTGGCTTGCAAGAGTTTTACCTTGCTCTCGCATTCCTTTCACCCCCTCAAACCACTGTGCCTTCCACTTACCTTCTTCAAAAATCACGTGCGCCATAAGTGGGATCTCAAGTAACCTGAGTCGTCCATCGATATTTTCCTTTGTAAGCGCTAATGATTTGAATCTTTCAAATTCTGAAACAATCGATTGAACACGTCCCTCGAGGACTTCCATTTCACTTTGCAGAGACGATTCAACATAACTTTCTGAGTACACGCGAAATGCTTTCCATGTCACAATAGAAAAAGCACCTACTAGGAATACCCCGAGGAATATTAAAAATTTAATTCGATATCCCATGACCTTGCTCCTCACAGTAATACTCTAACGTCATAACTTACTGAACCGTTTGTGAAATCCCGCTCTGCTACGGACCGCTTACAATAGTGTAAGTTCTGCGTACTAGCTAATCAAGTCTAACGTCCCAAGACAATAAGACTCTTTCTTTTGCAATGCGGTTAAGATACTTTTTATAACCAGATTATAACCAGACTAGAGACGAGGCCCACTCGAATTTGCGCCCATATTTACACAACAAATCTTTTTACTAACTTAAATGATAGACTATGGTCCAGCTGTCCGCTAGAGTGAGACTCTATGATTCAACGTGCTGAATTTCTTTTAAAAACAAATAACTCAGATCAACACATATATATGCAACGCTGGAAACGCGATGACTGGCCTAGTGATGCGACAATATTAATTACCCATGGCATAGCGGAACACTCTGACAGCCATCATGCCATGGCTGAGGCTTTAGCAGATCAACGTTTTCAAGTATACGCTTGGGATCTACCTGGCCATGGAAAATCCTATGGACAGCGTGGATACGTCCATTCATTTGATGAATTTACTGATAGCCTCGATCGCGTTATCATCGAAGTAGAAAAACACGTCGTTGAAAATACACCTCTTTATCTTTTTGGCCACTCCCTGGGCGGCCTGATTACTATTACATATGCCCTTAAAAATCCGGAGACTCCCGTAAAAAGTCTACTCCTCAGTTCTCCTGGTCTCGGCGTCAAAATGCATGTGCCCATTTATAAAGATCGCGCCGCACGCCTTTTAAATATCATTGCCCCAAAAGTAACGATTCCTCATGAAATTCGTTATGAGGACTTAAGTCGGGATCGCAATATTGTCGCCTCCTATTACAAAGATCCCCTTCGTCACAAAAAATTCTCAGCCCCTCTTTATTTAGGGATTTTAAAGGCAATGGATGAAGCCCAAAGTCGAGCCCATCACCTACACATACCTATGCTCATTCAGGCAGCGGGGGCAGACCAAGTGGTCGATGTGGTCGCCACCCAAGAATTTTATGCCAAAGTCAGCTCTGAACATAAAAAATTGATTGTCTATCCAGATAGCTACCACGAAATTTTCAATGACATAAACCGCCAAGAAGTCATTGACGATCTACTGAGCTATTTACGACAATAAAACCATGAAAAAATTAATTTTCGTTTTTGCCATGCTTGCCTCAATATATTCGATAACCTCATGCTCTAGTCTGCCAGAAGAGCCCACTACCGATGAATACTCACGCGATGTAGAAAAATTTAGTGCTGGCGATGCACAATACGAAGGGGCTTATAATAATTTCGACTATCGTGTCACAGTTATGAGTGAACAAATGCAACGCATTTATATCAATAAAAAAGCCGAGATGTACTTATGGAGCGACGAAAAAAAACTTGCCGAACTCAAAAGTCTACAAACTAACAATGGAGAACGCTCACAAATTTTTCTCAGTTTTTTTACCCCAAGTCGCTCCGACGATAACTTAAGTTCATCCAAATCTATTTGGGCCGTATACCTACAAAACGGCAACACCCGATACGAAGGACGGGTAACTAAAAACCGCAGTAGTCGCACCGAACTCAATGTTCTCTACCCCTACCACGGACGATTTGCTTCAGCTTATAGTGTAGATTTTCCCGTATCTGTAAACCAATTAGACATGCAAAATCTCAAAGTCACCATAACGGGCCCACTGGGCACTAAATCTGTAGAGTTCTCTAAAGCAAATCATTAAATAAAAACATGTTTACCTTGCATGTCCTTGCCGAATTCTTTCTTTAATTAGTGGGAACTTTATTGAAAGATGCAAAAGTTCATTCAGAACGAAAAGACACGAACTCTAAAATTTAGTAAATTAAGTATGTACTAGTTACACAGTTCCCGTCGTAATCTATTCATTTTTCACCTATTCCTTTATATATAGATTGCAAACCACTTCATAACGGAGTTTCTATGAGACGTAAGTTCACTTTTGCTATTGTCTTCTTTGCTTATTTATTTTCTTCTAACTCTCACGCGGCAACACTAGAAGAAATCAAACAACAGCTGCAATCTACTCCTTACATGCTAGAAGTTCCTGCAGATAATACGGCAATTTTTAGCACATATTGCACAGGCGACTCCATTTCAGCACAAATTCCACAACCCAACTATGCCAATCCTTTGGTTCTGGCTGCGGCAAAAAAATTGACTGAAGCGAAGACTTTAGCGAATACTCGCCTAACAGATAAATCTAAAGCAAAATTTATAGAAAATCTTGAGTCCACCAAGCAGGAAGTAGCTCAACTTGTGCAAAATGCTAAAAATCCTCAAATAAAAGATCTTCTGGAGATACTATTAAAAGATCTAAATCAACCGAATATTAGCAATCTTTCTGAATCTGGTGCAAATGCCTACACAGAATTAAAACAAGTTCTTCTCGCGAGCCTAAAGAGCAATGTCACTGCTCTTGCACCCTTATTGCAAAAGGAATTAAAAAGTATCAACGTTAATGATTTTACCGTTCTTATTAATAAGCTCGTACCAAAACTAAAAAAAGAAATCCCCCCCGTTGATTTTAAAAAATTAAGTACATTAACTGATAGTATAAATTCTGTTTTTAAAAAAATGGACGTGCCTTTTGATAACCTTATATTGAAAAAAACTACTGAACAAATTTTGAGTCTTAAAGATCAAAAAAAGAATGAAGAGTTAGCTTCACTTCAGGAAGATGCTCAAGGACTACTTACTGCACTTAATAATCCGCCTCAAAAGCAGACTGAATTTTTGTCAAATTATGTAGAAACCATCTACGATGAATTGACTTACCAAAACGATAATATAGCGAATAATCCTATTCTAGTGCAAGCACGTGGCGTCTTCGAAAAGGAGTACATAAAAGCTTATGTTAAAAAAGTTATTACACAGTCACAACAACTCAAAGTGATGTTTGCCAAAAAATCCTTAGAATCAAAAGAAATTAAATATCAAGCCCAGACTCTTTATTATACGTTACAGAACTCTGATCTCATCGACAAAGTCAAACTATCAGCCCAGCAAAAACAACTCCTCAACGACTACTTTGATATATACAAATCATTTAATGGAGATACAATCTTTACGACGGTTCAACAAATCCAGGCCGATCTCGCAACCACAGACGAACAACAGCAACAAGGCTCTTTTCAGAGTGCCCAATACTTGGTTCAACTTCTCGATGATTTTAAATTATCGAAAGAAACCTTAGAGGTGATTAGTTCACTTAATACTCTACTCGCCTTAAAAAACTCTTCAACTATTATACAAGTAACTCAAGAAGCAGCAAATTATTTAAAAACAATCAATGAGCTTACCAACGAAAACTTTGTAAATATTAGTGATCTTTCCTATTACCTCACTGATAAATTAAGTGTTAGTTCTGAGACTCAAAAAGTTCTTTTGGAAACAATTCATGTGTATGCTGTTACAGAAACTCTCCTTCAGCTTTCTGATTCTCTCACTCCTGCGCAAAGTGAAACCGAACATTTTTATTTTTATGGTGGTATTCGTCGTCTGTATGAACTCAGCAAAAAACTTCCAGAGCCCGCAATTAAAGCCGGAGCTAATGCTGATGCACATTGGTTTTTAACCCAACTTTGTGGTGAATTTCGTGATCGCGCCAGCATGATTGAAGCCAAAGTCAAGTGGATCAACAACATGAATATCCTTGCCAATCAAGATGTTACAGTGGTTGATCCGCAAACACTTGCTGCAGCCAAAAATGTATGGATGCGCATCAATGCTGCGGCCTACTATCCATTTTTGAATGTCTCTGCCGCTCTGTGGAATGCCAGAAAAGATGCTCAATCTCCATTGATTGCAGTGGGATCTACTGCAAATGTTGATAATCCTGTTGCTGGCCTCACTGTTTGCGAAACTAAATATCTCTTTGCCAAGTACGTATCGCAAAAGCAAGATTTTGATGATCTTAATGCGTTTAACAATGGATATGAACAGTTTAAGAAAGACTGTCCCGCTAATGATCTCAGTGACTACTATGATTTCCGTGGTGATTCCAATTTTAAACATTATTCTCCTGAATCCAATGCTATGATCTGGCAGGCCACCTCCCTTGCCAGTGGATGCACAAGTGCTACAAAAGCGAGAAACAACAGCAAGTACACTGATGAAGATTGCGAAAATTATTTTAAACGTCCCTTCTTTTATCGTTATAACGCTGCTCGAGCAGGACTCGCAACATGGCTTTTCCGTGATGATAAATATGCGCAGAAGTTTTCTACTCAAGGTGAAATGGTAGCTATTTACCCTCACCAAGAACCTTTTAATGCTCCCTTTGCTTTTGGTTTTGATCAAACGACAACCGCAGGCGCACTTTTAGATTTTCACCCAGAATGGTTGAGTGTTCCTGGTGCATGGAACTCACCTGATATTGGTTTTAATGCCTTTGCCGGATTAGGAACCAACACGGTGAACTATGATCGTGCTTACACTCTTATTCGTGATGCTGTTGACAGACATACTGATTGGTACAGCTCTGGATACAATGATGGTAATGGCACGTCAAAAGACCAAGCTTACAGTCCTTTTGTGGCGAGTAGCTATGTGATGCAATCCTCAGATGGTTTTACCTCGTGTGGAACGACAGTGCAGTGTCCTCCTGACGGTCTAAAGCGCTGGATGTTTGTTTTTCGTATTAAAGCAAAAAATTGGTACACGCCACAACGGATTGCCAATAATGAACCCGTTGATTTCGATAAAATGTGGTTTGATGAAACTTCCTTTGGGGTAAGTAACCTCGCTGATAGTGAGCATGCGTGGGATCGTTTAGGCACAGCCATGGAAGAAGAGCTCGATTCCATTCTTTATCTGATAAATGTAGACAGCAATGGCTTTGAAGGGGAAGGCGACTAGTAGCTCAACTCATCTCAACAAGATGTTGATCTCTACTAGCAAGACATCAGCAGAGACTTCTGTAAAAATGGAAATACAAGGGCCATCTCTACTGGCCCTGTCCATTTGAGATATTTTTTGACAGCGACGCTGTAATTTACAATTTGTGCCGATAACTTGGATTGATCGATATATTCACCGGATTTGTAATCCACGATCCACAGCGTGTTGTTGACAATACCCCACAGATCCACCTGCCCCTCAATACTACTCCCTTCCTCAATGCTCACAAAACTCCACTCAGCTCTCCCCACTTTTAATAGCTCCGTCATAGGTGGTTCTTTTAGCTGTAAAACATAATTTAGTGCTTGAGCGGCCTCATCACTATGATCAGCAAAAAAATGATGAATTGTTTGTGCCACATTCACCTCTTCAGCGCGCGTAAGAACCTCTAAAAGACGATGAAAAAGAATCCCGCGGCGAATTTTAAAGAAATTTTTATCTGTCTGTCGATACTGCGCAGATTGAGTCATTTGCGTGACCGATGTTTTTTCTAAAAGACGAACCTCATTGGTATAGGGAGATGGAATATTTATAGGTGGTTTATCTGTGCCCGAAAAAAGTTTTTGGCAAATCGTCTCGTCATACACCTGATAGGAGAAATCCTTTGCAACATGAAGTCCGGGCGTTAAGTTAAAATTAGAAAAGAATCGACTCCAGCTTTCTGTTTTGGGCGTCTGATCCCAACTCGCATAAATACTATTAATAGCACGAGTCATCGCCACATAAAAAAGACGTAAATCCTCCTCCTGTAAACGAAGTTTAAAGTCGCGCAAAACTTTTTTCTCGATAAGTGAGCTACTGGTCGCTACCTCTTCGAGGGAATGAGGGACGCGAATGGACCACTTGCGCTTTTCTTCGTCAACCAATACTGCTTTTTTGTTTTCGATGTACTGTTCACTCCCCAAGTAAGGCATAAGCACATGGGGAAACTGTAAGCCTTTTGACGCATGAATAGTCATAATCACAACTTTATTTGTTTCCACAGAACCTACTGCATCTGAAGTTGGTTCAAAAAATTCGGCGCGTTCGCACTCGCTAATAAAGTCAAAAAAACTTCCTGATTTAATGGCAAAGTTTTTTAATTTTTCGATAAACATCCAAATATTGCCCTCGCTACGGCCCGTTGGATCGTATTGAAGATGCAGGTCGAACATTTTTAGAAAATGTAGCGACTCAATAAAGCCCTGTACATAGCCACTGATGCGTGCAAACTCCAAAATTTGTTGCAAGGTTTGGTTCGCAGGATGCTCTTGCTCTTTCACCTTCTCCCACAGGTTACCCTCTTGAGAGCGCCACAAAACGATATCTTCATTGGTACAAGCGATAAAAGGCATGCGTAAAAGAGAGACTAAATTGACCTCATCATAAGGATTGAGCATAAATTTTAATAAAATAAGGCAATCGTAAATTTCGCGACGGCGCCAAAATTGTCCCGAAGAAGAAAGATGTACCGGAATTTGATGGCGAGCAAGATAACGTCCAATTTCGGTTAACTGAGAATTTTTGCGCACTAAAATCGCAATGTCGGCAAACGAGGCCCCCTGCTCAATTAAAGAAGCTATATGGCCACGGAGCGCGGAAAGCTCTTCGTCTGCGCCGCATTCGGGTTTGATATAAAGAGCTATTTTTTTGTCAGTTTCTTCTTTAGCGGCTTCCATCTTGGAAAAATGGGGACCTAAGGAGCTCGCTAGCTGATTGATCACCGCGAGCATTGGAACTTCCGAACGGTAGTTCTTTTTTAACTCTTGATACTCCCCATGGTGTGATTGAATTCTCTCTATAGCACGATGGAAAACTTCTGAACGTGCTCCTCGAAACAAATAAATACTTTGCTGTGGGTCTCCAACAATATAATAAGGTCGTGTGTGAATGAGCGCCTCTAAAACCACCACCTGTAAAGGACTTGTATCTTGAAACTCATCAATCACCCAATAATCATACTGGTTAGCAAACTGAGCCACCGGCTCAGGGTATTGCTGAATGAGTTTTAAAGCATATATTTCTAGATCGGCAATTTCAATTTGATTTTGTAATGTTTTGGCTTTATGAAATTCATCGCGATAAGTATTGAGTAACTCTGCAAACATATAATTGTATTTCTCGGCTAACAAAAGCGCACTATCGCGAAACTGTGGTTTACAAAATTCACGTAAACTATGAACCACGCTCTTAATATCATCCCGAATGACGGCAATTACAGAATCTGCTTTAACCTTCCCGCCCGGAAGACGGATATCCTCTATCAAACGCTCCATCTGCTCCTGACGCTCCCTCCATTCACCCGCACTTAGAAGTGGAGCCACCTTTTGTAAAATATCAATCGTGTTTTTCCAACTTGGCGTCAGTGGTTCTTGGCTCGCAAGATCAAAGATATGCTCTAGTTGCTGATGACAGTCGTTTAGATCTTCGGCAATGAGCTGCAAAATATCTTGTCTTGTTATACAGGTGTGCTCTTCGAGAGGTTGGTGCACAGCTTCGTAGAGTAAATCATGTACATAACTAAAAGATAAATGATCGATCAGATCATTAAAACCAGCCTCTTGCGAAAGAATCGAGCGCAAAACTTTTTTTGATAAAAACACGCCGTCGGCAGTGCTTAAATAGGTAAAATCACTTCTTAAGCCGATAAGAGCGCCACAATCTTTAATAAGTTTGTCGAGAATTCCATGAATGGTGCTGACTTGCAGATAATATGAGGAATTAACGAAGGGTAAAATTTCCCGATTTTCTTCTATGGCCTTTTGAACCAAACGCTCTGACAATTCCTGAGTGGCTTTTTTAGTAAATGTGGTGACCACAACTCGTGGCCACCGTTCGTGTTTTTTAAAAAAATTGTCGGCATAGGCAGCCACATCTACCGTGAGATTGTATGTTTTACCAGCGCCGGCACCAGCACGTACTGCTTTCGATTTTATCGTAGATGGGGCGCTCGGCATGTTTTTCTCCAGTTGCAGTTCGTACAAATCTCTTCGTCTTCGGGATGGGGTGTGTACTCACCAGTTTGAATTTTCTGAAATACATTTTTTAACTTATCATTGATCTGTTGAAAAACCTCTTCCCTCTCCTCTCGATTCACCACGCGCTTTCCTTGAGATTGCGAAAAATCACCATTGGTATCTGTAGTCACAAATCCACTTCCGCGAGTCCCATCTTTTAAAAAAATATACGCCGCCATAACCACGGATGCGGGACTTAATTTGTCCACCAAACCGTTCTCTAGAGCTTCGGCGTAAAGTGGCATTTGCACCTGAAACGTCTCCGGCCAACGATCGAAAGCTTTCAGATCTGCATGTTTAGATGTTTTATAATCATAAATTCCATACTCACCGGCACGATTTATATCAATACGATCAATCCGTCCTGAAAAGGGTAAGAACGTCACATTCATTTTCTCTTGAGATAGCACGAACCTCTCACCATCGATTCCCACGAACCCCTTAATCTCCCCTTCCAGTGCTACCACACGCACATGTGGTTTCTCTGCTCGCCACTGTTTTTCGGCTTCGATAAAACGGCGAATCATAATGAAATGGCGGAAACGCTCCTTTTGCCAGTACTGCAAAATATCTGGACTTACGTTTCCTGTTGTTTCGGGATCATTCAGTACGCGATGATACAGCTCCATCAACTGTGCATCGGAAAAATCGAGATTGGGATAGTCTCCAAGAAGAAGTTCCAAAATTTTATGAAGAATATTCCCTTGAAAAAGCACATCTATTTCTAAATCAAACTCTTTCATCTCAGGTAGTAAAAATACCTTTTCCGCCATAAAAATAAATGGACACTGATGGTAGCGATTAAAGGAACTTGCCGACAGTCGCCCCTGAAAAGGGCTTTGCAAATCAGGCCACTTTTCTGCACTCGTTTCTCGACCCAGCTTCTCTCGAACTAAAGAAGATCCATTATCTCCCAGTGTAAATACATCTAACGATTGGCGCATAATCGCATCCCAACGGGGCACCCTGCTCGATTCGTAAAATGATTTTCCTTGCGTGAGCTCAAGCCACATTTGCGACGCCACGATGGGATCGGAATTAAAATCAGTCTCGCTAAATGACAGAAGCGTGGTCACCTTTTGTGATGTCATGGCCCAGCGAATATCGATTTCTACCTTTTTGTCCTCAAAAGGCGGTAAATAATAACCTAAATCGTTATCAAGACGAGTGACGTCTTCCAAAGAAAAGGGAGAACGACTTGTGGATTGCATCGCTCCACGATGGCAACCTAAAACGATTAAGTGCTTATACGGATGATAATCCAACTGATGGCAAGACGTAAAACTAATCCCACCTTTACTGCCAGGCTCAATGCGATTTTCCAAACGTGAGACCAAAAGCAACAAATAATTATGCCATTCTAATAGTGGCAAACTCACCTGTTCTTTAAAATCTTTAATAAGGGCATCAATCAATTTATTAAACAGTGAGTAATCGGAATCTTTCCATGTGGCATACAAAAAAGATATAAAGTCAGAAAACAAAATCGACACTTCTGGGTCCCATGTCGTTTTCTCACCAATAATTTCTTCGCCCCGTTCCATATCATAGAATCGGGAAAAATTTTTCTTAAAAAGAACATAGGCCTTTCGATCCCGTGAAAAATAATTTTTCTCGCTCAGGAACGATTCTAAATCTCCGGCAGTGTAATGTCGCAAAAGAACTTTAATATGAGAAATCCAGTTTTGGAAAACAGGTAAAGAACTCACTTTCGTAACCACAGACTTTTCTAAAGGGATTCCTTCTACATCAAAGTGTTTTTTCAGCATGTCCCAATAAGCCTCGGGCTCCGCCGAGGTTAAGGCGATCTCGCTTAAGGCAACACCCTTATCCAATAGCTCGCGAACATAAGAGGTAATTTGTTTGATTTCCACCAGAACACCCGCTGCTCTCAACCCCACTACTTCGCTCTCGCACTTCTTACCACCACCATATTCAGTATCTAACTTCTGATAACATTTCCCGGTGCGATAAGACGCGATAAACGAAGCTTCCGGCGCAAGCACAAATACGTCTGCCCGTCGTGCCAACTCTTCAATCATTTGTACTTCTTCGGCCTGGATTTCATTTCCCAGATCAAAAACGATCCGCTTATAATTACCAAAATAAAGGTGATCCCCTCGTAAAATTTCCCCAATCATTGCCGATCGCGAAACAAATCCAAAGGACTTTAGCTCACGCAAAAAAGCGGTCGCTTGATCCACCCACGGCCCTAAACGCACCTTACGATCGTCCTCACTTTCCAACCAATCTAAAAAAAGTTCTTTCTCCGCAGAAATTAAAACAGGAAAAATTTGATCACAGAATGTCTTAAATTTTTCAATATCGCGAAACTCAACGCCCACCTCAGCCTTCTTGTACCAATGTTCTAAAAGCACAAAAAAGAAACTATCGGAGATGGGTTGGCAATCCACCCGGTTCATCTGCAGTAACCACGTCCAATATTCCGACGCACGCAAAATGTTCTTGGTTGCCACCACTCCCTCATGCCGCGGAAGTAAGTTCAATAAATTGCGCTTGGCTTCAGCCGTCGAGACCACCCAAAGGGTTTCCTCATCAAACAGCTCTGTCACCAACGGAATTTTATCATCTATAGATTGAATTTTATGAACGTTTAGCACTCACAAGAGACTAACAAGCTCCCCGCCCTCAAACAAGACGAAACATCCAAGACGCATCATCGCTCACTTTTTCGGATACATCGCGACAAAAACCCACCAAGTCGAATCCATCCTCTCACGCAATTCTGACCACCACACAATGACTTGGCCGAAGCGAATTAACGGCGCTGCTTCAGATGTGCTCTTCTCGCCCGATTCATACTAAACATTTTGCTGAAATCAAAACCGTCGAACCCAAAATCTGTGGAAATTTGAATCACATAACGACGATCTTCTTGTTGACCAGGATATTCACCAAGCTCTACACCATAGGTAGCCGCATCCAAACGTAACACCCAAAAGTCAAAGGATACTCCCGCCGTATAGTAACCCTGATTAAATCCACCGCGCAAACTCACAATAGGGAGTTCGAGTTCGACCCCTGCGTGTACCTGTTTACCAACTTGTACACCACTAGAGTTTAAATAGCGAAAGTCGAATGCAGGACGCAGTACAAAAACGGTAAAATCTTTTTCCATTCCAAGTCCTACGTGCATGCGACTTTTTGAGCTCATAGGCTGTGGCGTGTCTGCACTGAGCGAATAAGATGTATCCCCCACATCTTGCCAGGCAAAGGAAATCGTAGGATGCCATGAACCTGGAAATTTTAATTTGGCTCCCCAGTCTAAACCGTACCCTGTTCCCTGCTTTTTCGCTGCATCCTGAAGAACATTAGAATCTAAATACGCCAGCGACGACGCACCAATCTGTACACCACCAGCCAAACGCGTAATGCGCTTCACCACAAAACCAAAATCAAACCACGATGGAATCACTTCCGTACCCCATCCTGCAAATAGAGCATAGTCGGCAAAATAGTTTGAAGTGAGATTAGGTAATGCCGGATTTAAAAGTGTAAAACCTAAATTTCCGCGAGCATAACCACCAAAAATAAAAGAGCCTATACTAAAGGAAGATTGTAAATCAGCCCGGGTCCACACAGGACGCCCGTACAACTGATTCAACACACTGGGAAGATCGTTTGAGTTATTGAACATATCTGAATATTCTTTATAGGAGTCAAGACCATTAATTCCTAAATTTAAACCCATCAAGTGCCACTGCAACCCATGTAAGTTGGCAAGTCCTGCTGGATTATAAAATATCGCATCATGCCCACGACTGTGAGCCAGATAGGCATTTCCCATTCCTAATGCATTGACAGAAATATTCTCCTCAACGATTTCATCGCCAAAGCACGGAAGAGAGATAAAAAGAAAAAAAACAAACCAATACTTCATATTTTATTATGGGCAAATACAGGCCGCTGGGTTTCCTGAGCAAGCTCCTATACCTTCATCAGAGGCCACCAGCGCGCGTAAAGCGGCCACTTCATTTGTACTAAATGCCGCAGGATCTGTGTTCGTACAAAATACATTTAAGTTGGAATTTTTTGCGCATTGATCTTGAATATCGGATAACGCGCCAGAAGCCACCCCTCCACCAAGAGCGGCAATACTTAAAATCGCATTGGCCATCCCCGAACCGATCTCACGGACGACTTCATCTGGAAAATCATTAAGATCACAGTGATCGAAACCCGCATCGATATTCCCATCACCATCTTTGTCTGCTACAAAAGCGAGTTGGGTACCAATTTTAGTAAGACTCGATGTGCCCATCAAAACATTTTCATCACTGGTTCTTTGTGTGTACGTACCAATAGCATTGATTAGAGTCTCTGCGTGGATACAGTCTTGCACGCGCGAATCATCTGACCACGTGGATTTATACGTAGTCATTAAAAATCCAAAAATATTGGAACTTGAAACAGAACTAAGAGAATTTACAAAATTAACGAAATCTAAACCACAGCGACCTGAGTACGCTGATGCATATACAAGAGCCACATCTCGCTGTGCTAAGAATGAACTATCCAATGTATCCATCAAAGTAATTGCGCCACTGTAATCTTTTTTGTTCATTTTGAGTTTGGCTTCGTAGTAAATAGCTTTAGGGGTGTCTTTCTTGCCAATTTCATTGAGTACATTGCTACATCCGGTAAAAAATAAAAATGCTATTAAAAATATTTTGCTCTTCATATACGACCTCAAAAACGAAAAACTGTTTTTATAGAAACACGATCATCGCGTATCGGTGTGCTATCCGTACCAATCTCTTCGCCGTAGTAAGCCAGCTGCAATTGAAAATATGTCGCCGCATACTCAAACCCCACAGTGGGATAACCGCGATTCCATCCACCGCGCAGAAAGAAGCGATCCGCAAGGTTAATCTCCACACCTGCGTGGATTTTTTTCTCTGTTTTTCCTTTATTTAAAACATCATCGTATTCAATTGTAAAAGTGCCACGAGTTGCATTCGACCATATCGGAAAAAGAGCTAATGCTACATCAGCAGTCATAGGAATTTTACTGGGATCTCCCAAACCACTATAACTGCTTCCTCGCAAACCATTGCCTAGAGTAAACGAAGTATCACCAATATCTTTTAGTAAAAAACTTAGTGTGGGGAGCCAATCTGTGGGAGAGGTAAAGCTCGCCCCTGCATCCACCGCAAGTCCTGTACCCTGACTGGCAAGATTTTTTATATTGAGACCATCCGTCGCTGGGTCTACAGTTCCCACGTACTGTACACGGTCAATATAACGACCCGAAACTCCCACTTTTATTTGGCCACCAAAAAAACTATGATTGTATCCTGCCACCGCCGCCATATCATTGGTGTATTTAAGATCTAAGAATTGATCCGAGCTTCGACGATTGGCTAAAATGTCATATTTTCCTAAAAATCCAAATCCATAATTGCGTGTAGCAAATGACGGAAACATCTGGGCACGAATAAAATAATTGCGATCTAATCTCCCCGACATTTCATCGTAAATTTTATCTACGGATACAGAGTCTGTTAAAAGACTCTGTACCGCTCCTGCACCTTTCGTATTGGTAGTGACCTCTGGATCAATCAGTGTGACATACGGTTCGCGCAAACGCCCTAAACCTATAGGGTTTAAAAGCAATGACGTTTCATCATTGACCACTGCAATAGCAGCTCCACCCATTCCCATCTGGCGAATGCCCTGATAGAAATCGGCTGCCACAGAGATGTGACAAATTGAGACAACAGTAAGAACTAGACCTAGCTTTAACATACCTCATTTTAGTATCTGGCATTTCGCTTAAAAAAGCGTCGCGTGTTGAGAAATTTAGACGTTGGAATAGTGCCTAAATGCGAGTGATCAGCTAACATTTAATTATTACATCTTAATCACGAAACGGAGATTTTCCATGCAAAAGAAACTTCTTGTCCTTTTCCCTCTGGTATTTGTATTTTTCGCAAGCTGCGAAAGTAAAGAAGACGACAAGGTTTTTTCTGCTCAACAATGTTTAGATCAAGCTACACCTTCCACCGTAGATACCTGCGTTGCCATGGTCAGCGGTATTGCCTCTAGCAAATCCTACGTCATACGCTGTTCTGCCGATTTTATTCGCCAAAATATAACCAACTCGACAATTGTTCAGGCAGTAGAAAATCTCGACAGTAACAGTAACACCGGCACGGATCCAAACGTTACACTCTATGACTACTTCGTATTTGCTGCCAGTGGTAGCAGCACCGCCTTTGATCTTGTAAATAGTGCTGTGAGCGATTGCTCAGACACTGGGTCTGAAAACTTAAAAGTTCTCGCACTTTCTGCTAAAGCTGCCACATATATTAAAAGTTTAACGGGTGGTGGCTCCATCGAATCCTGGCTCAATACGCACCCCGACCTTAACACTGTCGCTTCAAGTAGTCCTGAAGAGATTCAAGCGATAGGCGAAACCATTCTTGCTATGCAACCCATCGCCTGTGGAACTGGTGGACAATTTGAAGGAACAGAAGTTTGTACCAATTTAAATAATTCTATCGGCAGTGGCTCAACAGCAGAAGAAATTGCCAAACAATTCCTCTCTCAGCTACAGCAAAATAATTAGAGTGTGATCTTGCGTATCTAGGAGCTGACATAGCCACCAGAGTAGCTCCCTGTTGTTTTTATTTGCCTTTAAAAAAACAAAACCCACATCTGATCGAGATGTGGGTAGCTTGAAGTTTGTGTTTTTAACTCTTCTTTTAAGAAAATTTAAACGTTTCTGAGTGAGTAGTATTCTGCAAAAAGGTTTGCCGAGAATGGAAATGGAATAAATTCCGTACCGGGCACAGATTTAATTTTTCCAGTGTCTTTGCCATTCACTTCACTTTTTTCAAGATACTCAGGAACTTCCATGCGCGGCGCCTGTTTGGCTTGCATATAGTTTTGATGAGTATAGGATGATTCTTTTAAAGCCACCACATCACCCACTTTAACCACGAAAGAACCAACGTCTACTTTTTTACCGTTTACTGTTACATGCCCGTGACTGACCATCTGACGAGCAGAACGAATGCCAGGTGCAAAACCTAAACGGAAAACGATATTATCAAGACGAAGCTCTAAACGACCTGCCAATTGGCTAATCCAGTTCTTATCGGCGCTTCCTTTTTGTGCATCACGAATAAAACGACGTAATTGTTTTTCGCGAAGACAGTAGTGAAACATGACTTTTTGTTTTTCTTCTAATTGAAGTGCGTAGTTAGAGAATTTTTTACGTTTGTTTCCGTGCTGCCCTGGAGGATATGGACGACGTTCTAACGCTCCTGGTTTTCCCAACCCTGGAAGCTCGACACCTAAACGGCGCTGTACACGAAATCGTAAACGTCTCTTTGAAACTGCCATAGTAAATTACCCTTCCTCATTATTTTTAATGGACTCGTTGATATCCCACACCCAGGACGTCCTGTCACTAAAAAATGCTTAAAAAAACCAGTGAGGCTACCCCCAAACTCGTTTTACGCAGAGATCAGGGGCGGGGCTTCAATTATAGCCAGAAAAAGAGAACGTTCTCCACAGATACAAAAAAACCGAGTCTAAACCTCGGTTTTTATATAAAAAATATGTAATTTCAGATAGTTACTATGGTGCGCCCTAGAAATCGAGACTGGTGGTGAACATATAAACACGGTCCTGAACCTTATTGGAGCTGGTTCCTACCTCACGCCCATAGGTCGCTAAATCTAGCTTAAACACCGATAATTGACCGGTAAAGCCAGCCGTCCAGTACCCCTGATTGAGACCAGCGCGCCAGCCCCCTTTCCACCACGAAAACATCTCCCAGTTGAACTCAAGACCCACATGCAGTCCTTTTTTAATGGTCCAATAGGGATGCAAAAGATCACGAACATCAATCGCTAACTTCGAAGACCACAACCACCAGTTGGGAAGCTGAAAGGCTGTTCCGATATCTATAACACGGTGGAGTTTTTCGGGTTTTCCACTCTTATCCTTCGAATACAAACCCAGGTTGCTAAAATAGCCATAATCTAAAAGATTGTGGACCGTTACACCCACCGTCGGTTTGGCGTAGCTCCAAAACCCGTCGGCAGATTCTGGTGCTTTCCACATCGCCCCAACATCAAAGTCCAAGGTCATCCCCTCATTACTGTCAGACGCCTGCAACACTTTACCATTCTGAATAGTGGTAATACCGATAATTTTATCTAAATGCGCACGGTAAATAAGCTTGGAAGTGACTCCGTAGGTAAAGGTTCCCTTTTTTACAGATTTCAAGTCCCATGCTTTGGCAAAGGCCAGTGTTGTATCTTGGTAAGCCGTTAGATTGACCACAGGCCCAACACCTTGATCTAGGCTCGCATTAACGGTGACATCCGCAGGGATAAATGCAATGGACCACTCGGGACGTGCATAAATAAAACCAAGAGACGGGGCACGCAGCATAAAACTTTTGTCATAGTTAGCAACAATCACATCGTTAATTGCTTGCGAGTCCTTACCCGCGTTACTGATATCTTTGGAAAATTTTAAGATGTCAGGACTCCCGCCACCTTTGATAAAAAAGTTCAATTTATTTTCTTTTAATTGTTTAAGCCCTGCAGGGTTAAAAAACATGGCACTTTCATCATCAGCTACTGCGGTTTGCGCATTTCCCATACCCACAGAACGGGTCGATAAATACTGTTGGTGGATATCAAAAATAAGTGCCTCACCGGCAAACGATGTCCTCACGAAAAAATAAGTGAGTGCGAATAGAATAAATCCAAAACGAAGCATATTTACATCCTTGTAATACTGATCAGACCGAACTTATACTTTAATAATCATAGGATTTTTATGTTGAGACAACCCTTTATTCTTTTTTTGCTCTTTCTTTTTGGACCATCGATTGTATTTTCCGCTGCTGATGAAACACCGACGATCCTGGTGCCAACAGAGGAATCCGTAAGTGAACCGCGCGACACCCCTACCAACACAACACTTCTGCAGGACCAAGGATTAGAAACCGACAAAAATACACATGCCGTATCAACCGATTCCTTTCACTTGGCTCCACGTGCATCTGTAACGGGTGCCATTCATCAGGCATATGATTTTGATGAGCACACCATGCACACATGGGGCGGCTTGCATATCGCACCGTGGATGGGTGCCACGTACCGCATTCAGTTGGGGGTAGATATTTATAGCCACTTTGGCTGGTGGCAAGCCGCCTACCACGTGCTACAAACACGCAATGCCAATCGCCTCTACTGGGGTGGTGGTGTGGCGACCATCGTCGATGGCCGCGAAGATTTGCGCCCACTTTTAAAATTAAAAAATTATTATTTATTTGTTGTCGGAGGTTGGGATTTCCAAATTAATCATAATATGAGTTGGCGACTTGAAGCCTCCGCCCATAAATCTACAGAGTATGCTTTCCTGCGCGCGACCGCTGGTTTAACCTGGTATTTTTAATTCTCTGTAAAAATTCACTGCACTTATAATTTGGTAAGCACCACATCGATATTTTTGTCTAATGTCAGAAGATCGCCGTTGTTTTCTATAACAAAATTTGCTTTTTTGATTTTTTCCTCAAGAGGCAACTGAGCCGCGATACGCTGGCGCGCCTGTTCTTCCGAAAAACCGTTGCGCTTTTTAAGTCGTGCTATCTGCGTTGATTCATCACAAGCAACTACAACTACCGCATCAAATTGATCTTGAAGATTCTTCTCAAAAAGAAGAGGCACATCATAGAATGCCATTGTGTGCTTCGCTTGCTCCCAGATGTCTCGTTGTTCACGAACTTTTGCTTGAACCCAGGGATGAACGACACTTTCTAAAAATGCCAATTCATCTTTATTATTAAAAACCACCTGTGCTAACTTTTGTCGATCTATCGTTTTATCAAGATTTAATATAAGAGGACCAAAGTGCTGGATAATTTGCTGGTAACTAGACTGTCCTGGACGTAGAGCCATATGTGCCAAAGCATCGGCATCGACCACGGACCAACCCTTCGCCTTTAGGCGAGATGTCACCTCTGATTTACCGCAGGCGATGCCGCCAGTTAGTCCTATCCACTTCATTTTATGCGTCCAGAATTCTCTTAAGTGTTTATGTACTCACGTTTTTTGCCGATACTTAGAAAGTAAAAGAGAGATGCTATTGGCACAAGAAAAATTTGAACGCTTTGGAAATTATATTCTTCTCGAAAGACTCGCCTCCGGCGGGATGGCCGAAATTTATCTTTCTAAGAAAATTGCTGCTGAAGGTGTACAAAAATTTGTCGCTGTTAAACGTATTTTATCTCAACACTCCGCTTCTGAAGATTTTATTCGCATGTTTAAAGATGAGGCCAAGATTGCCGTCAATCTTTCGCACAGTAACGTGGTGTCCATTTACGATTTCGGGGTAGAGAATAGTCAACTCTACCTGGTTATGGAATACATGGAGGGGAAAAACCTTCGCCAGATTCTCAACCGCCTTAAACAGCTTAACAAACGTTTTTCTATTAGCCATATTGCCTACATCACAAAGCTCATTGCCGCAGGCTTAGATCATGCTCATCGCCTTATTGACGCCACCACAGGCCAACCATTAAACATCATTCACCGCGATATGAGCCCGCAAAACGTAATGGTCAGCTTCGAGGGTGAAGTTAAAATTATTGACTTTGGTATCGCCAAATCAACGACCCAAGAGGAAAGTACACGCGTCGGCACCCTAAAAGGTAAATTTGGCTATATGAGTCCGGAGCAAATCGACGGCATGGAAGTGGATGCACGCACGGATATTTTTGCTCTAGGAATTATGCTTTGGGAAATGTTGAGCGAACAGCGTTTGTTTCTCACCAACAACGAAATGTCTACTCTGCGAAAAATTCGCGATTGTAAAATTCCCAGCTTGCGCGAAATGGATCCAAATATCCCGGTGGAATTAGAAAAAATTGTGATGAAGGCTCTAGCACGCAATAAAGCCCAGCGCTATCAAACAGCAGCCGAATTACAAAAAGATCTGCAAAGTTTTCTAAATCGCTACAATCCTGATTTTTCGAGCCAAGATTTTAGTGAATTTATAAAAGAACTTTACTCTGAAGAAATCGTCGATGCCCGCAAGCGCCAGGTGGCTTACTCGAAAGTAGAAGTCCCTCTCGATCCTCTCACACAAAAAGCCAGTAAGCTCGATGCATTTACGCAGTCGATGACCTTCTCGTCGCATGACGCAGAAAAAGTAAGTTTTTCCGAACTTTCACTGCAAAAGAAAGAGGAAGGACCGCCTGATCTGGAGGAAGGAAATCTTCCCAAATTATCTACCAATAATAGCGCACAAAAACTATACACCACACCACCACCAACTGTACGTTCACAAACATTTGTTGGAACACCCAATACGAATAGCGAGCACACACCTTTTCAGCACACACAAACTTCTTTTCGCGTCCCTCAACAAGAAGAGACCCAATCGTCTCCTCTTCTAGGAATTGCAATTGTCCTTTTCGCTGGCCTCATTGGTATTTTTGCTGTCGTCAATGAAACCCAACCCAAACTCGTTGCCGGCCCCTGCAATTCTCTTAAAAACATTGGCGTCCCCATTGGTTGTTATACTCAAGGAACAACACTTAATGCGTCTACGGATGCAAAAACAACCAGCATGCGGGTTGCTAGCGACCCCTCAGGCGCTTATATTTATCTGAACAACAGCCCCACCAACCAAAGAACCCCAGCGGATATCCCGGTGGAAATCGGAAAACCATTTGTGCTAACGATCGCTTCAGCCGGCTATAGAACAGAATCGCAAAAATTTCAACAGGCACCCCCTACAGGTACTGCCTACTTTAAATTAACTAGCGTTCCTTCTGGAACCATCTCTGTACGCATTGTGGGCGGTGAAGCTTTTATGGGGAAGACTAAACTCTCAAATGGTCAGCAGTTCTCAGTGGAAGCCAATAAGCCCATCGTTTTTACTGCTCGCAACCCTCTCAATGGTAAAGAGGTCGAACAAACCGTAACGGTTAAACCCAACGAGCATCGCGAAGTGATACTTTCCCCCCGTTAAATAAAATGGACACCGAAATAGATTGAGACCGGCTGCGTAATATTTAACGCTCATGAAGGTTCATAGCCATAATAAAAAGTTCGTGATAGACTTCGTAAATGATACATTTATTTCAATTAAAAAGCGACTTACCCCATGATGCGATCCCCTTCGACCAGATTCCGCAGGAACAATTCACAGAGCTGATCCAAGAAGGCATTAAAACTGCCAAACATAAAATTGATCAGATGAAGGTGCGACGAGAAATACCGAGCTTTACCAGTGTTATTTTGCCTCTAGAACTTTCGGCAACGGAGCTTGAGAGAATATCGAGTACATTTTTTAATTTGTTGCACACATGCTCTAACGAAATTTTGGAAAAGCAAGCGGATGCTATCTCCACCCTGCTTTCTACCTACAGTAATGACATTCAACTCGATAGTGCTCTTTTTCATAAAATCGAAGCAGTTTATAAAAATCCATCAGTAGATTGGACGCTAGAGCAAAAAACTGTAGTCAAAAAATACTACGAGGATTTTGTTCGCAATGGTGCCCTGCTTGACGACGACAAAAAAGAACAATTGCGCGCATTAGATACAGAGCTTTCACAACTAACAACACGTTTTGGCCAGAACCTATTAAAAGCAACAAATGCATTTCATATGCACATCGAAAAAGAAGACGAACTTACCGGACTTCCTGAAATGGCCAAAGGGCAAGCGGCTCACTTGGCTAAAGAAAAAGGGAAAAGTGGCTGGTGTTTTTCTTTACAAGCACCCAGCTATATTCCATTTATGACCTATGCAAAAAATCGCGAGCGACGCAAGCAATTGTGGAACGCTTACAACTCACGCGCATTTAAAGGTGATTTTGACAATTCTGGACTTTGCGCCCAGATTTCTACCCTTCGCCACAAACGCGCTGAAATTCTTGGTTTTAAAACCCACGCAGATTTTGTTCTCTCGCGTCGCATGGCCAAATCGCCAGAAAACGTACGCACGTTTTTACAACAACTGCTAGAGCCTTCCAGAAAAACCGCCCAAAAAGAAATTGAAGAGCTCACCGCGTTTGCAAAACAAATGGATAAACTTGAGCAAATCATGCCATGGGATTTTGCTTATTATTCGGAAAAACTAAAAGAAAAACTGTTTAGCTATTCCGAAGAAGATCTTCGTCCTTACTTTGCCGTAGACAATTGTGTGAAGGGCGTGTTCGAACACGCCTCAAAATTGTTTGGTTTAACCTTTGAAAAAACCAATCACATTCCCAAATACCATCCTGACGTACAAGTATTTGAAGTCAAAGATCAGGGCCATTACCTCGGTCTCTTGTATGTGGATTTATTTGCTCGCGATAGCAAACGCGGAGGCGCATGGATGACCACTTACCTTGATCAAGGTTCTGATGGCTATCACGCTCATCGCCCCCATGTTAGTATTGTGTGTAATTTCACTTCGCCCACACCAGAAACTCCGTCGCTACTGACTTTTATGGAAGTGCAAACATTGTTTCACGAATTTGGACACGCGCTCCATGCTCTCTTATCTGATTGCATGTATCCGTCGGTAAGTGGCACTAATGTGCTTTGGGATTTTGTCGAGCTTCCTTCGCAAATTATGGAAAACTGGGCCACCGAGGCTGAAACATTACACACCTTTGCTAAACATTACAAAACAGGCGAATTGATTCCACAGGAACTGATTCAAAAAATTAAAAACAGTCGCAATTTCCAAGCGGGTTATGCAAGTCTTCGTCAGTTGAGTTTTAGTTTTGTCGACCTGGCTTGGCATCAAGGAGCACTCCCCGAAGGCGTAGCAGCGGCCACCTTAGAAGAGTCGATCATGAAAGATTTAAGTGTGCTTCCACGTATTGAGAACACCAATTTCTCTGTCGCGTTTTCCCATATTTTTGCCGGCGGTTACTCTGCCGGGTATTACAGCTACAAGTGGGCCGAAGTGCTCGATGCCGATGCCTTTGAAGCCTTCGAAGAAAAAGGCGTTTATCATCAAGATACAGCTAAGCAATTTCGCCATAATATTTTAAGTCGTGGTGGAACGGAAGAGCCCGATGTTCTTTATCGTAAATTCCGTGGCCGCGATCCAGATCCGAAAGCACTTTTACGCCGCTCGGGATTGCTGCAAGAGTAAACGGCCCTCACTCTTCTCTATTTATTGCTATATAATTGGGCATATTGTGTTTACTGCAGTCCATCTGCCCTACGGCTTCAAACAAGGTGTGACATTGGTGGCAACGGCACTCATTTTAAGCTAGTGTCTTGAGTATGAAAAACGCACTGATTATCTACCGCGAAAATACACCCAAAGCAAAAAGCTTAGCCAAAGATGTGGCCAAGTGGCTCTCTAGTAAAAAAATCACTGCTCACTTCCAAGCGGGTCGCGCCCCAGAGAAAAATCTCAATGAGTTGAAAAAAGACAAAGAACTCAACGGTCTCGACTTAATCATTGTTCTTGGGGGCGATGGTACTTACCTTGAAGCCGTGCGTGTACTAGGAGATCGTCAAGTTCCTGTCCTCGGAGTGAACATGGGTTCCCTTGGTTTCTTGACTGAAAATCGCGTCGATGAAATTTACGAAGTTCTGCAAGCCGCCATCAATGGAAAAATGCAAAAAGACCCTTTAACCCTCTTGCGGGTGCAGGTAAAATCAAAAAAACAAAATGAAACTTTTGTCGCCTTAAACGATATTGTCATCGAGCGCGGTCAATCCACCCATCTTCTCAACGTTGGAATGTATTTTGACAAGGAGTTAGTTGCGGAAACCAAAGCCGATGGCTTTATTATTTCCAGTCCCACCGGCTCAACAGCCTACAACTTAGCTGCAGGCGGCCCCGTACTTGTACCAGGTGTTCATGCGATCGTCGCCACGCCCATATGTGCTCATAGTTTGACCTCGCGCCCGATTATTTTCCCGGATAATCGCAATTTATGCATTCGTATTCTCGGTAAAGATCGCACAGGCATTTTAACCATCGATGGCCGACGTTCTGCGGATATTGATGAGTCCTATGAAATTCACATTAGTCGCCATGAGGTCGCCCATCTTGTATTACGTCGCAAATCCCACAGCTTCTTTACCCTCTTACGAGAAAAACTCAAATTTGGAGAAAGAGACTAAACATGCTTATCGAATTGAATGTCACCAATTTTGCTATCATTCACCACCTGCGCTTGGAGTTCGGTCCCGGACTCAACATCATCAGCGGCGAAACAGGAGCTGGAAAATCAGTGATCGTCCGTGCGTTGAATTTGCTTATGGGGGCAAAATCTTTTTCTGAAGACATTCGCGATAATGCGGAAGTCGCCACGGTGGAAGGTTACTTTGATCTCAAATCGCGTAAAGACCTTGTACAACGTATCATCAGTGCCGGAATTGATTGTTCAGAAAAAACATTAACCGTACGTCGCGTGATCTCTAAAGATGGCAAAAACCGTGTTTATCTCAATGGTCATCTTTCAAATCTATCCGATCTAAAAGATATCGTTTCACCACTTGTCGATCTCGCGGGTCGAGGCGCACCGTTAATGGAAATTACCGGCCAGCATGACAACAAAAATTTAATGTCACCGCAATTTCATCTTGATATCGTCGATCAATTTTGTGACACACTTGAGCTACGCTCGCAAGTAGATGCCATGGTCACGGAAAAATCACGCATTAAAAAACGTATGCAGGATATTCTTAACTCTTCGAAGGATCGCTCCCAGCGCATCGATTTTATTCGCTTCCAAATTGATGAGATCGAATCTTTAAACCTCAACAGCGATTCGGACAAGGAGCTTGAGGAAAAAGTTCGTTCCTTACGCGCCCGCAATGCCAATAGCGAGTTCATTAACAGTATGCTCGAAGCCCTCAGCGGTAGTAACGACTCCATTTCGAGCATTATCGATGCTCTTTTACGTAAAGGTACTCAACTCAAATACAAAGATAAAATAATTTCAGAAAGCCTTTCCTCCCTCGAAAACGTGAAGGTGACTATTAATGATATCGCCTATGATCTCTCTCGCCTCACTGACGAAAGCGATATGGCAACCCAGCTTGATACCCTAGAAGAACGCTTGTCATCTTTACGAAAATTAGAAAAGAAATTTGGTTCTAGTGTTCAAGAGATTTTGCTGGCTTACGACAACATGAAAAAAGAGCTTCTAGATTTAGAACAAAGTGATAAGCTGATATCTCTTTTACAATTGGAAACCAACGCTATCGACGAGAAACTAAAACCTGTTATCCACAGTCTTTCTGACCGTCGTCGTAAGGGAACTACTAAATTAAAAAAAGCAGTAAATGAGGAGTTAGCCGATCTCAATATGAATGGTGTCATCATGAGTTTTGCCATGGAAACCTTACCCGAACCTACTGTGACAGGGCAAGATGCCATTCAACTCATGATCCAAAACGGTGCGAAATCTGAGCCACGACCTCTACATAAAACCGCCAGTGGCGGTGAGCTTAGTCGTATTTTATTATCCCTTAAAATCGCCTCAGGACATATTGATGTGCCGCGCACTTATCTCTTTGACGAAGTCGACACTGGAGTGAGCGGACCAACAGCGCAAAAAGTGGGTCGTAAACTCAAAGCCATCGCCCAGGGCCAACAGGTAATCTGTATCACCCATCTTCCACAAGTGGCTTCGTTTGCTGATCAACACTATTTTGTCGCCAAATCCGTTAAAAATGGTGATGTGCGCATGGTTGCCGAGCAACTTGAAAACGATAAACGTGTGGCAGAAATCGCGCGCCTGATTTCAGGAGAAAAGATTACCAAAACAAGCTTAGCCCATGCCGAGCAGTTGATTGAGTCTAGCCTCCTGGGCCCAGCATAACTCTCCTTTAACTTTGCAGCGAATGAAAGACTCTATTTCGACTTTAATAAATTATTAAAACCGCAATAGACCTTTATGCACCTGGACGAATTGGCAACAGTCCGAGCATAAGTATTTACTGACAAAGATTTTGTCGATAGTCTGAGAACACTCATGTACGCGTTCGTTCGACTTTTCAGCTTTTTGATCTTATCGACTCTTCTCACCATGTCTACCGTCATGCGACCCGAATCCATTCACATTCCTTCTCAGTCCATATCGTCAGGTCCTGCTTTTTTATCAGCAGAATATGACGACATGGACTACACTGACATAGAAAACGATAGTGAAGAAACAGAAACTTCGAGTTCACCTCCCTACTTTTTCTCCTTATTCTACAAAACACAAAACACGCCCCCTCTCTCTGCAAAGAAAGTAACCCTCTCTAAAGCAGGCACATCTTTACTTGTTTATCTGTCTTTATTTAGTATAAGCCCTCCCGCTTTCTCTTATTTGTAAGAATTTACCACATTCCCAAAAGCACTTTATAAATACAAAAAGCTTTCACCAAGATTCGGCTTTTAAGTTTAAGTAGTGCCTCTATAAGTGAGGCCTGAGGAACAATTATGACATATGAAAAAGCAAATGATTTTCTCTCTAATATCAAAGGAAATTTAGTCTCGGGATTTATTATTTTTCTTGTTGCCTTACCTTTATCAGTGGGAATTAGTGTTGCCTCTGGAGCCCCCCCCTCGGCTGGTATCCTATCGGCAATCGTGGGTGGTATTCTTGGATCTTTGATCAGTGGTAGCTACGTCACCATCAATGGCGCTGCCGCTGGATTGATTGTGGTCATTCTCGATGCCGTCAATAGCTTAGGTGGTGGCGACATGAACCGCGGATTTCGCATGATGCTCGCAGCAGTCGTCATCGCAGGATTAATACAAATTTTCTTAGGCCTCATCCGCGTGGGAACTTTTGGTTTGGCTGTACCACTCAATGCCCTCCATGGCATGATGACCTCGATCGGATTAACCATTATTATTAAACAACTCTACATTCTTGGTGGCATTAGCCCCGAATCTCACAGTACTGTCGCTCAGCTCATCGAATTGCCAGGTCGTATTCGAGAAGAAAACATGGAAATTCTTTTAGTAGGTCTCGCCTGCTTGGGGGTTGTGCTCGTTTTTCATAATCTTCCACGCCTGGGGCGTTTAATCCCACCGTCACTTGCTGCCGTCATTTATGGATATTTTCTTAGTCTCTATGTGGATATTAGCCACGATCACTTTGTGAATGTTTTTAATCAGGAATATCCTGTTGGGCCCAAATATCTTCTCCACGTTCCCGAGTCGATTGGATCATTTATTCAAACCCCTCTCTTTGAGAATGTCTTTCGCAGTGAATTCTATATTGCCGTCCTCACCATTGCTCTCGTTGGATCCATTGAATCATTACTCAGCACTTATGCCGTGGATAAGCTAGATCCCTTAAAAAGAACGTCAAATCTCAATTTTGACCTGATTTCTAAAGGAATTTGCAATACTCTTCTCGGTGCAATTGGTGGACTTCCCATTATTTCTGAAATTGTGCGTAGTTCTGCAAATGTCATTAGTGGTGCGACACAACGTAGCTCCAATTTCTTCCATGGTGTCTTTATCTTAATATTTATTGTCCTCTTCCCCCACATATTAAATTCTATTCCTCTAACTACTTTTGCTGCTATTCTTATTTTTGTGGGCTATCGTTTGGCACAACCTTCTCAACTCGTCACAATTTACAAATCTGGAAAAACACAATTATTGATTTTTTTATTTACTATTTTAGTAACTCTCTCAACAGATTTATTAATTGGTATTTTAGCGGGAACTCTTTTAGAACTAGCTATCAATATGGTAAGCACCAAATCTTGTGGTTCTCTATTTGTACTAAAAAAATCTATCCAATCTGATGCTAAGCAGGCAAATATTGTAATCAATGGCCCCTGTGTTTTTACCAATCTTGTACCGCTTAAAAAAATTATTGAAGGACAGGAAGTACCTAACATATTGGTTGAATTCAAAAACAACTATGTTGATCATTCTACAAAAGAAATCTTACTCAATATTAAAGATCAACTGACGCGCAATCAAAAGAACGTCACGTATTCTGGGATTGATTTCTCTTCGGACGTCGGTGGGCATTAATGAAACGTAAACTCGTAGCTATACTCATGCTGTGTGCTTCTTCAACCTCTCATGCTAAGGAGATAGAAATTTACGGCTTTGTAAAAGCGGCGGCAACAGGAGCCACCCGTGCCGTGGAATCTTCTGGGCGCAACAACTACGTCGCTTACACGGCCGCCGCAAACCCTGTTTTAAGTACGCGCCCCGACAAAGGCAGCATGTCCATGCAAGTTCAACAGTCGCGCTTTGGCCTAAAAGGTCATATCGATGATAGTACCTATGGCTTAGTTGAATTTGACTTTGTGGATTTTAATCAATCAACACCGACAACCTCGTCGCATATTCGCTTACGCCGCGGATTAATCAATTACAAAGCCAATGAAAACTGGATATTCAATGTGGGGCAAGATTGGGATTTATTTTCTCCTTATGCGCCGTACTCCTACAACCTTATTGGACACTATTTTTTATCTGGTGACACAGGATTTATGCGCTTACAGGCACAGGCACTCTATAAAACAAGTGGAGGCGAGTCGGGAATTGCTTTGGGTTTTCCTAATTATAATTCTCAGTCATCAATAGGTAACTCTGAGTGGACGGCAACCCCCACGCTAGCTTTACGTCATACATTATATGTCGATCATTGGACTTTTGGCGCCTCTGGAATTATTGGACATCTCGAAAACGCAGCTACCCAAAAAAATATAACTCCTTTTGCAATAAATATTTTTTCAAGCTTTAAAGATGAGCACAACGAACTTATCTTTGAAGGTTACTACGGCCACAACTTAGAGAACTTAAGCTTACAAGCTTTATCGTATTCGCCCAGTTTTCAAACATTAAAAGAATGGGGCGCTTACTCAACATATCGCCATAAATACGAAACCTGGGGTTGGTTTGCCGGTTTAGGTATTGCTAAAATTCTAAACCCGGGAAACTTAACGGCCTCGTATAGCTATGTTTCTGGAAAAGCCACTTCCAACCTTCTTTCGTCCAGCACTGGCTATGGCATCATTGAAAACCTGACAGCACGCCTGGGTTATGAATACTATATAACAAAGAGTTTAAATTTTTATACGGAAATAGCACATCTGTACACGCAACACTTACTTGACCCAATAGATAGTGGAGTCGCAGCAAAACGTACGGCGCAAGTATTTGAAGTGGGCCTTAAGCTCGATATGTAGGAATCCTTTATGCAACAAGAAAAAATCAGCAATTCCCTCAAAGAAACTCTCCACAAACTACATCACTACCTTCCATCACAGGGGCCTTTGCGAGATTTTATTCACCACAACACCCTGCATGCTTTTCAAAATCAGCCCTTTCACGAAGGGATACAGTTGTGTTCACAAATTTTTGGCTCCAAAGTTTATCTGAGTTTTTCCGAATATCAAAAGATGTATAAAAATGGTGATATCACCGATGCGGCACTAGAAAAAACACTTAAGAAACGGGGAAATGAGCAAATACAAAAAAATGATTTATTACGAGCCGAAGATAACAAGATTTTTACTAAACGAATAGGTTCTATACGTAGTCTATGGAAAGAAAAATATCAACTCGATATCGATCACCGCACACAACCTCTTTTATTTCGTTACTTATCAAGCTATTTAGATCAAGGAGTTTCCCACTGGTGGATCCCCACAGTAAATGATGGTTTTCTAAAGTCCATGCGTGATCTAGATAATAATCCCTTTTCCAGTTTATTTTTTTGCTCTCGTGGACGAGCTCGAAAATGGCTACAAGATGAACACACATCTCTAGAAAATTTGTTAAAAATACTTGTCGGTGATGAATCTCTTTTCGAAAATTATCTTTTTGATCAACAATTCTCCCACCCAGGTTGGTCTGGAATCGTTTCCTACATTGAACATGAACCCCACTCTCTATTGAATTCTAAGAAGATCACTTTGCAAGAAGTCGTTTTGTTCGAGCTACTCCTAGAAATTGATTACTTAGATCACAATCTTGGAATAAACTGGAAGCCGCTTGCCAGCTTTTCTCCACAAAAAGTGGACTTATTTGCACCATTAGTACACGACCAAACCACACTGCTTATGTCAATTTGGCAAGAAGCTATGGAGGATTCTTTTTATAACTCCGTTCTAAGCACAATCCAGCATTCAGCTCAACGTTCTATGCGTGATGATAACGCCAATACTTTACCGAAATTTCAAGCTTTCTTTTGTATTGATGATCGTGAAATTTCTTTGCGACACTATTTAGAACAAGTGGAGCCAGAAGCAGAAACTTTTGGTACACCTGGTTTTTTTGGCGTAGAATTTTATTTTCGCCCTGATCGAAGCTCACAAATAACCAAGCTATGTCCGGCACCCATCACTCCAAAATATTTAATTCGTGAATCCAATTCCCGTCACTCTTTTAAAAAAGATATTCTTTTTCATCATGAAACGCATTCTTTTGTTGGTGGTTGGTTGATCTCACAAACTATTGGTTTTTGGTCTGCCGGAAAACTATTTTTAAATATTTTTAAGCCATCGCTTTCTCCTGCAACGGCCACCTCACTTCGCCATACCGACACTGCGTCTGATCTCACCATTGAACATCAAGCTGAGCTCGATCGTAATTTACAAGTGGGATATACTCTGCAAGAAATGGTTGAGCGCGTCTATAATACTTTAATGAGTGTTGGCCTTACCCATAATTTTGCCGAAGTCATTTATCTTGTTGGCCATGGTGCAAGTAGTGTTAACAATCCCCATTATGCCGCCTACGACTGCGGAGCGTGTTCGGGACGCCCGGGCTCAGTTAATGCACGTATTTTTGCTTACATGGCTAATAAAGCAAATGTTCGCGAAAAATTACAAGAACGTAACATTCATATCCCATCAACTACTATTTTTATTGGGGCTATTCATGATACGACTCGCGATGAAATTGAATTCTATGACGAGTCGCGCTTTTCTCTTGAAAATAATCCCATACATATTAAAGCCAAACGGGCTTTCTTAAAAGCTTTAGAGAAAAATGCCAAAGAAAGATGTCGTCGCTTTGATATTGTTCCGTTAAGTATAACGCCACAGACAGCAAATGAGCATACGAAACAACGCTCAGTCTCCTTATTTGAACCTCGACCCGAACTCAACCACGCAACCAATGCACTTTGCATTGTCGGCGGACGCCATCTTACTAAAAATGTATTTTTAGATCGCCGGGCTTTTCTCAACTCCTACGATCCCCATATTGATCCACAAGGCGAAATTCTCACGCGTATTTTAAATGCGGCAGTCCCTGTTTGTGGAGGAATCAATCTCGAATATTATTTCTCGCGTGTAGACAACCTCAAGTTGGGCGCAGGAACTAAACTCCCACACAATGTTGTTGGTCTTATTGCCGTTGCTAACGGTGCAGATGGGGATTTGCGCCCAGGCCTTCCCAGCCAAATGATCGAAATACACGACCCACTACGTCTCCTCCTTATTGTTGAACACTCCCCAGAAGTTGCTTTGGCTGCCGTTCAACGTAATCCAGCAACCTATGAATGGGTGAAAAATAGTTGGGTGCTCTACTCATGTATTGACCCAAAGGATCTAACTGTTTACGTATATTGTGATGGTAAAATGGAGAAATACAACACAAGTACGGATATCTTTAAAATTAATAATATCGACCAATATGTAACCTCCTCCAGAAATAATCTGAAGATTGGAATCTTTGAGGATATAAACCATGAATCCTAATTTTGTACTTTTTCTTGCCCTCTTTCCTCTTGTTGCTTTTGTTTTTAGCTTGCTGATCCCTAGCAGAGAAGAAAAATTTATTTCTTATTATTCTATATTTGTATTGGGAGTCCATCTCATTACAACCCATTTAGTCTCTCTCCTTTGGCTCATAGGCACTGAGGAAACAATTCCTTATGTCGGCCCCTTGATCTATAGTACTGACAATGTAGATTTCTATTTTTCATTTATGTATGACCTTATCACAGCCATGTTTTCTGTGGTGGGTAGCATTTTAGCTTTTCTGGTCCTTGTCTACAGCCGTGTCTATTTACACCGAGAGAAGGGATATAAAAGATTCTTTAATACTATTCTACTTTTTTATGCTGGCTATATGATGGTCATCTTGTCTGGAAATTTTGAGATGCTCTTTGCTGGATGGGAAATTCTTGGAATTTCTTCTTTTCTTCTCATTTCTTTTTATCGCGAACGCTATCTACCAGTAAAAAATGCTTTTAAAGTTTTCTCCATCTATCGTCTTGGTGATGTTGGCTTTGTTCTTGCTGCTTGGCTCTGCCATCTGCTTTGGCATCACAATATTCAATTTACAGAGCTAACTCATCTCGCCAGTGAACATATAAGTCTTATTAGTGCTACTCTCCTCGGATGTCTATTTTTACTATCTGCTGCTGCTAAATCAGCACAGTTCCCCTTTTGTTCTTGGCTTCCGAGAGCTATGGAGGGCCCTACACCATCAAGTGCCATTTTTTATGGATCTTTATCTATTCATATGGGCGTATTTATTCTTCTGCGTACGCGCCCTATGTGGCAATTGAGTCCTTACGTACCCGTTCTTATGTTTGTTGGCGGAATCATTACAGCATTAATTTGTAATGGGACTGCGCGCGTGCAATCTGCAATTAAAAGTCAAATTGCCTATTCTTCGCTAACCCAAATTGGCTTAATGTTTGTCGAATTGTCCCTAGGATTGGATTTTATAGCGTTATTACACTTTGCTGGAAATGCTTTTTTGCGAACATATCAACTATTGGTGTCCCCATCGATTGTTAGTTACTTAATGCGTGAGCAAGCCTATTCAACTTTTGAGAGAAATAATTTCTTAGAAAGATGGTTTCCACGACCTCTGGCAAAAGGTTTATATGTTCTTTGTATCAAAGAATGGAATGGAGATTATCTCCTCGAGTCTCTTCTGTGGAGACCACTAAAAAAAGCCGGAAATTTCCTCCATATTATGCTAACTCCTTTCGGCATCACTACTCTTTTGCTAGTAAGTGCTGGTCTATTTACATACATGAATATGGTCAAAGATAGTGTGGACAATGTTCCACATATTTTATCATTACTATTAGCTTTTTTTGGATTACTGATGGTGCTCCTCTCCTTTTCCGAGCGCACGCATGCACGCACTGCCTGGACCTTGATATTCGCAAATCACGTATGGATAACTGCAGCTGTTTCTATTTCCGACAAGCTCTCATGGACAGAAATTATGGTCTATCTGTCAGGTGCCACTATTAGTTGGGGCGCCGGAACCCTTCTTCTCATGTATTTAAAAACCAAAGAAAAAGCTTTGTCCCTAAAAGCATTCCAGGGGCATGTATACGAACATCCTAAAGTGGCGTTTTGGTTTCTGATCTGTTCGCTCGGACTTTCGGGTTTTCCCATCACACCCACATTTATTGGTGAAGATGTGATTTTTCACCATATTCATGAAAATCAGTTTGGCGTCGCACTCTGTGCTGCACTCTCTTACATTATTGATGGGCTCTCTATCATACGTATTTACTCTCGTGTTTTTATGGGACCGCATATTAAAATAACTCACGAAGTTTCCAATCGTTCTGCTTAGTATTTGGAAACTTAGAATTTTTTCTTTTTTTGTGAAATCTCGTCTTCAGGGATTATCGTTTGTATCAAAAAATATTTGATGGCGGATATCGTGCGCTTTATTTCTCCATGAACCTCTTCTATAGAAAGATCCAATTTGTTGTTTTTTGCCAGCATGCTTTGTTTCGTCGATGAAAACCTTGTACACCAGAAGCAGAGAACCCCAAACATCGATCTTGCAGCCCAATACAAATCCTCTTTTTTGATCTCCCCTTTAATTTCCCGTCTAAGAATTTCAGAGATAGTATCAATACCTGGTGGTGCAGCCTGCAAACTACCATCTTGATACTCAGGATCTGGATCCGGAACATCCTCGGTTAACATCATACGCATCGTGACTCGGTATAATGTGGGATCTTGTGCTACTGTTTGGAATATATTTACAATCAATTCTTCTATCGATTGGCTATTTTGCGCCAGTTCACCAATAATGTCGTTGATCATATTATGTGAGTAAGCCACCACGGCCCAGTACAAATTATGTTTCGATCCAAAATAATAATTGATCGCCGCTATATTCACACCCGCTCGTTCCGCCAGTTGTCGAACGGATGTCCCTTCAAAACCGTATGTTGAAAAAAGGTATGTTGCGACATTCAAGATATGATCTTTCGTTTCTATCTTGGCTACAGGTTTTATGCTCATTGTTTACCTTCAATGTGCTTATTGTTTTAAAAACTTCCAACAAACCAGTACATATTGATAACTAGAATCGGATAGATCGTGAATTCTGTTCAAATCCCTTGATCAACAACACCAACCGAGGAACAGGTGAGAAACCGTGTGAGAAACCTTAATCCTATATAGACATGATTTTGTAGCTTGAGGCAAATAGATAATACCTTAGCAGATGTCCTAAATGGGGAGTCAATCTAAAGGTAACCTATGCTTAGTTCACTTTTGCTTATTTTTCATGCTACCCTGAAACTACAGTGAACTCTCTGTGGTGCGTTCGAACTAGGTCAAATCCAACCACGACCATTTTCCATGCTCAAAACGTAAAATGCGACTGTCATGATCCCAGCTACCTAAATTGAAAGATCGCACTTTTTTCGCATCTTGCTCAAACGTATAGTCATCGCGTAAATGAACATGGCCATGAACAACCACATCAAATGGTCTCTGCTCAAATACTCTGTGAACATGATCACGCATAAATTCACGAATCTTGTCTTCATCGCGTAACCCATCAGTATACTGTCGGCTCATTTGACTGGCTTTATTACCTATAGCAGAAACTAACCACGATGGTAGATGCAAGATGAGCCAGCGCAAAGGTGGAGTTCTTAAAAACCAACGTAAAAAATGATAGCCACGATCCTCAGGGTTCATCTGATCACCATGTTCGAAACGCACAACCACACCATCAAAAAGAAAAAACTCAGGATCAGAATAGACTTTAACCCCTAATTGATCCTGCCAAAAGGGCTTTAAATGCAGATCATGATTCCCCTCGAAGTAATAAATTGTATGTCCGGAACGCACAAGTTTTGTAATTTTTTCGACAATGGTTTTAAATTTATTTTTAAAATAGGGATGGGCCCCAAGCCACAAATCAAAAATATCGCCGCCGAGAATCAACGTCGCGGGAGTTCTCTGCTCCTCTAAAAAATGCAAAAAGCGCAGAAAGATCTGCGCTTTTTTTTCTTTGTCATCGTGGATATGTATATCCGAAATAAAATAAACCGAACTCACAAAACCCTATCCGAGGGATTCAGGCGTATCCTCTGCACTCTTACGTCGTAAGTATGTAGGTACATCTAAATTTCCTTGGTCAAAAGGAGAACTTAAATCCGTTTGTTTTTTCGACGTATGATCTAAATTCACCTCCATAGAGAGCTGCTCTTGCGGTGGCTCATTCTTCTTTAAAGCTTGCTCGCGATATGCTTTTGCTTTAGCCAGCAACATATCACGTGGTGAAAGATGTGGAGCCTCCAAGCCTTCCAACTGCTCTTCCATATTCTCTAATGTAGCAACCGGTGGCACTGGTGCTGCTGCTGGTGGCGGGACCATATTATGATTCACAGTATTCGCACTTTGCTGCACCCCCTGGGGGGACATCACTGGCTGTTGGTGGTGTTGAGGTTGGTGCGGCGATGGATGTTGTGCCTGCGGTGGTGGTGCTTGCTGATACTGCGGTGGTTGAAAAAACTGCGGGTGCGAATAGGCCTGAGCCTGCTGTACTTGATATGCATACGTTGGTGGCAATTGCATTTTTACTGCTTCTGCACCAAAACCAGTAGCAATTACAGTGACACGTACTTCATCACCTAAGCTTTCATCGATAACCGCACCAAAAATAATTTCCGCATCTTCGTGTGCGGCTTCAGTAATAAGAGTCGATGCTTCATCCACTTCATGCAGACTAAGATCTTTTCCACCGGTAATATTAATAATAATACCAGTCGCTCCATCAATTGAGATATTTTCGAGAAGTGGCGACGAAATCGCTTGTGTTGCAGCCTCAACCGCACGGTTATCTCCTGTCGCTGCACCTGTTCCCATGATCGCCATACCTTGCGATGACATCACAGTTCTGATATCAGCAAAGTCTAAGTTAATAAGACCGCGAATATTAATAAGATCTGAAATCCCTTTTACCGCTTGTAATAAAACATCATCTGCTTTTTTAAAAGTATCCAATAAAGACGTTTTGTCGTGGGAAATAGAAAGAAGTTTTTGATTGGGAATAACAATGAGGGTATCTACGCTTTCTTTAAGCTCCGAAATTCCCTGTAAAGCATGGCGCATGCGCTTTTTCCCCTCGAAAGAAAAAGGCTTTGTCACCACACCAATAGTTAAGGCACCCATTTCTTTAGCAATCTTAGCAACAATCGGTGCACCACCCGTGCCAGTTCCGCCACCCATACCGCCGGTGACAAATACCATGTCTGCACCCTCGAGAGATTCCACAATATCATTGTAAGATTCAATGGCAGCGCGCTTACCCACATCTGGATTGGCACCAGCACCTAAACCACGCGTCAGCTCTCGTCCTAATTGTATTTTTGATTGTGCTTTATGCGCCTCTAATGCTTGGCGATCTGTATTAGCAACAACAAACTCCACCCCGCTGAGTCCACCATCGATCATCGTTGATACGGCGTTACTGCCGCCACCACCGACACCAATTACTTTAATTGTCGCTCCGATATTTACATTTTCTTCCAACTCAAACATAAGGTCTCCCCCATTTAATTTATAAAATATTTTCTATGAAGCTTTTCAATTTCATCCAATTGTCTTTAAAAGTGTCCACCGAAAACACTGAAGGTTCAAAATATTGTCGTTCTCTGGCGTAGTGCAGAACACCCATAGATGCTGCCATAACTGGACTTAAGGCTTGAGGGTTTACAGAAAGTAAACCAATTGTAGCTGCGCGCTTAAACTTGATCTCAAAGGTAAATTCTCCTAACTCAGGTAACCCGGGAAGGAGACTTCCACCACCAGTAAGAATAATCCCATCCTTTAATTGCCCTAAAAGACCGACATCGCTTATTGTTTTTAAAATAAGCCCTAGAGTTTCTTCGGAGCGAGCCTCTAGAATTTCACTAACAAAACGTACGGGAATATTTTCATGGCCTTGGCCACGCACACGTTCTATAGTAACCACCTCATCACTACTTACCAGTTCAACAAGAGCAGCTCCATGATTCTTTTTAATTTCCTCAGCCTGTGTTTGTGGTGTTTTTAAACCAATGGCAAGATCTTGAGTAAAATTAACTCCACCTACTGGCAAAGATCCGAGATAAGATAGATGGCCATCAATATAACAAGCAATATCTGTTTGGCTTCCGCCTATATCAACTATTGCAATACCGGCGCCTTTTGTCGCTTCCTCGGTATGGGCTGCTGCCACAGCAACGCCTTGGCAAACAACACCTAACACATTCATACCTATAGACTTAATGCAATCGCGCGCTGTTTGGTTATTACGACGAGAACCGGTAACCACTAGTGTTTGCACCTCTAAAAAATTGGTTTTCTCCGCGATTGGAGGTTGAACAACTTTTTTACCGTTTATTTTATAGCTTTGAGCATAAACATGAAGGATCTCACGATCACTACGCACTTGTGCTGCTTCTTGTGCCGCTTCTAATATATTTTGTATATCACTCTGTTTCACCACACGACGAATAGACTGAGAAGCCTTACTTTGCACTGTGGTTATTGTGCTATCTGCGATCGTCAACCAACAATCAACCAATGTGATATTACTGGTAGCCTCGATCTCACGTTTTGCTTTTGCTAACGCAGAGATTATTTCGTGCGGGTCTACCAATTGGCCCTGATGGAATCCACGATGGGCCGTGGATGCAAAACCGATTATTTCCAGTTTCTCTTCCAGAGGCTTGGCGACACTCACTGTCACCTTGGTCGTTCCAATATCAATACTCGTTAAAAACGAACTCTGTTCTTTCGACATCCCTATCTCTCAGAAACCTCATATTGAGGAATTGCATTCGGTTTAAGCAGCCTTGCGCATAAAATTCATTTTTCATACGCGAGTGTTTCCACTCTGATGAGCATTATGTTGTTAACTATAAGCTCTACTTTAGCCTACGAATGCTTACGCAGCCTGACAAGAACTTTTTTCGTGAAGGATGCATCGATGACGCGCCATTTTTGTTTTTGACTTTCTAAATATTTTATAACGTTTGTTACGCGCGCCGATTTAAGCGGCACTTCATCTTTTCCCAAGACAATCCGCCCGCCCTCCGCATTGGCGCTTTCCACAATCAACCCCTCTGATTTGGACCAATCCACTTCCGCAATTGACTGCTGACTAAACACTCCCGAACGTGGAATTTTCTGATACAAAATTAAAATCTGTTTTAATAAATTGGGATTTTTAATAATTTCACTATTGCGTACAACTGGAACATCAGGAACCTGCTCCGGCGATACAGGGTTCATCAATTGGGCCTCCTGGCTGATAGGCAAGAAGCGCCCGCGTGAATCCAAATAAACCAGTACAACTTTTTTAAGACGAACACTAACCTTTAGCTGATCTGGAAAGTTACGCTCAATCACAACCGAATCCACCCACACATCTGATAAAATTTGCTGCTGAATACGCTCAATCGGCACAGATAGAATATTCACTTTCTCAAAAGCATGCATCTTGTTCATAATGCGATCATGAACCTGTTTTTTTACACTTTTATCTAAATCCGTCTTATCAACAACAATGTTGACATCGTTAACAATAAGAAAATGAGAGTCCGTAAATACGCCAATACTGCTAGCCACAACAATAGCAATAAATACTAAAAACCAAAGAATTTTTTTTGAACTCCACATAATTATAGTTTAGGTTCTAGTGAGTCCCATCACAAGTCTTAAAAAACTAGGAGTTTTCTAAAAGTCTGTCCGAGAGATCGATAGCGCCTCGACCAATGTATGGAGTAATGATGCCCTCTTCCCTTACGTGGATTGATCAACACAATATGGAGATTCGTACCAGTGAATAACAAAACATCAACAAACCCTAGAAAACGATTCATAAGAGCCCATACATGGATTGCCATGACCCTCTTTTTTTTATGTTACACTCCACTCTTGGCTCAAGAGCTCTACACAAACCCACTCACACAACCAATTGTGGTGGGTGACCTCAGCACATCTTTTCCGACAAATTATGCAGCAGCAAAAATGCGCTTTAAAAGTTATTCAGACCTGCTCAAGAAAAAAAAATGGCAATACTCCACATCATCACAACCGGTTCATACGACAAGCGAACATCTCACCATCGATTCTTTATTTATCGAAGGGCAAAATCATAATAAGCTTTTTATTATTACCTCTGGCATCCACGGCCCAGAAGGATTTGCTGGCAGCACTTTACAAGATATTTATTTTCAATCTCTACTTACAAGTGAGAAAATTCCAGAGACCGACATCTTGTTAATCCATAGTTTAAACCCTTACGGCTATAAATACTTTCAAAGAACCAATCCCTCAAACATCGATTTAAATCGCAACCACGCTAACACCCAAGAATTTTTCTCTACCAACCAAGCTTTTGAAACAATGTCTGCTATATATACACCAAAATATTCCGCCACCACAGGTCTCGTCGCCAAAGTAGGTTTCTACTGTGCCGCGATTTTAAAATATATAACCCATGGCAAACGTATTATCCTCAACAGTCTCAGCGGACAATATCAAAACGAAAAAAGTATTTTTTATGGAGGACACCAATTAAGCGAAGAAAGTCAAATCGCACAAAAAATAATTGAAACCTATTTAGTAAATAAAACATCCGTAGTCCACATCGATCTTCATACAGGCTTCGGAACAAAAAATAAATTGCACTTTTACGGAAGTGATGAGTTCACATCCCCAGATCAACTCAAACTCGTACAAAATATTTTCCCTGACATCTCTATCGACACAGGCAAAGATAAAGATTTCTATCCCACCTCCGGCGACTTTGTCGATTGGACATGGAAAAATCACCCACAGCTTAAAGTCATTCCCATGGTCTTTGAATTTGGTACCCTGGACAGCCAAACACTCAGCGGTGGTCTTGCCTCTTTATGGACAAGTGTTCTCGAAAACCAATTGCGTTTTTATGGCGCCGCAAGCCCTCACGATAAAGAAATCGTAAAGAAACGTTATGAAATGCTTTTCAATCCACAAGATATAAATTGGCAGAAAGCGGTTATAGAACAAGGGTTCTCTGCTCTTAGAAAAGCAGAAAAGCAATTTAGGGATTTATAAATACTAGGACAATCTGGCGTGAAGCATTTCGCTGACAAAATCACATAACCGTGTAAAGGGCCCAATTTCGTCACCTGTAAGCTCAATCAAGTACTTCTAATGTAATTTTTTACGTTTAAATACGCTAAACTATTGGATTTGACGGCCTCAATCTTGCTCGGTAAATTGGTGATGAAAGATATAGCGTATCTAAGTAGGCACAAAAAAAAGGACTCGAGATTCCAATGTATACAAAGCGACTAATAATTTTATCGATAACTCTGATCTTAGGAGCTTGCTCACCACGCCACAATCCTGGCACCGGTATAACTTCAGATAAAGGCGGTGATGACAACTCTGGAAACCCTAAAGGTGTACCAGTCAAGCCTCCAGTGGACGATGGTAAGATTCACTTTCAGCAGGTTGTCGATACCATTTTTAAAACAACGGGATGCCTGGATTGTCATAAAAAATTTACTAATTATGCGCTAGTTGTAAAGGGCGTTGTTCCCAATCAGCCCGAAAAAAGCAAACTCTACCTTCGTGCCAAACTCGACATGCCACCGATAGACGATGGCTATCCCCCGCTTACTAATGAGCAGTTAGAATTTATTAAGCAGTGGATTGCACAAGGCTCTTTAGAATAATTCTTACTATGAATCTCTCCGGTTTAATATGAAGTGCACTTACTTCAGCGCCCGACCGAACCATTTAAATTCGTACTCAAGAAGAATACCCTTTTGTTCCTTAACAGTTTTTTGTACATGCTGAACCACAGCCATCACATCGGCGGCTTTTGCTGCGCCTGTGTTAACAATAAAATTTCCATGGAGCGTGGAAACCTGTGCTCCCCCGATCTGAAAACCTTTAAGTCCGCACTCTTCGATCAGACGACCTGACTTATTACCTGGTGGATTTTTAAAAACTGACCCACAACTGGGCATGTTGAGCGGCTGTGTAGCTATCCGTCGGTTATTAGATTCTTTAAGACGCTGAAGAAGATCGACCTGTGGCTCTTCCTGCCAATGGATACCCGAACGTACAATCACGCCTGGTCCCCATCCATCGGTGTGGCGATAACTCCACTTCATCTCTTTTCCATCAACCCGTACGATAGGACAGTTTGGTTCATCCCAAGCAACGTATTCTAACCAGCTTGTTATTTCGCAAAATTCTTTAGGGTGTATATCGTGTCCGATACCCGCGTTCATCACCACTCCACCACCTACATCACCGGGAAGACCTGCGAGAAAAATGGCGGGACTCAGTCGTTGCTTGACAAATATTTTTAACAACTCTGATTTGGGTGTTCCAGCTAAACAATCGCAAGTTAATGTATTATTTTTCCATTGGATGTTGGCAATACCGGAAAGCTTGTTCATTAAAATAACAAGTCCAACAATACCGTCATCACTTACAAGAATATTCGAACCGCCACTAATCACTGTTATCGGTAAATTTTTTTCTTTAGCCCATAGGCAAGCGCCTTGAACTTCCTCAACCGTAGTGGGTTGTACAGCCCAGTCTGCAGCACCACCAATCTTCCATGTTGTGTAAGGGGCCAATTGAAACTGTGGTAAAAACTCCATGAATCCTCTTAATGAAAAACTTTATGTTAACGATTGTAAATGATTGTAAAATTTGTTTACATCACCCGCACCGAGACACAATAGTACATCACAATTATTGGATTCGTTATCAATAATTTTTTGAGCTTGCAAAAAATTTCCTACATAAACACCATTTTTGCTTTTTAACTCCTGAGCAAAACGAACGCTATCCACTGATTCGATTGGTTTTTCTCCAGCAGCATAGATATCGAGAAGTAAAACTTTTCTAGCATCCCGAAAAGATCCCATAAAATCTTCCCAGCAAAGGCTGGTCCGCGAATAACGGTGCGGCTGAAACAAAACGTATACATTTTTTCCAGCAAATTTTTCTTGCATAGCTTGGAGAGTCGCACGTACCTCCGTGGGATGATGGCCATAATCATCATAAACAGATATATTTTGGTAAGATCCGCGAAACTGAAAACGGCGATCCACACCGCTAAATAAACTCACCCCGCGAAGTCCTTCCGCAAACGGAATGCCAGCAAAGAAGCTGGCCACTACAGCCGAAAGGGCATTAAGGGCATTGTGCTTACCAGGCACTTGTAAGTTCATTTTACCAATAAAATTTCCTTCGCCATCACTAACGGAATACTTGCCGTTTTCTCCACTGACCACATAATCGTTATCGGGACGAAAACCATAAAATACCACTTTTTTTGGAAAATCTTGAAACACATCACGAACGATCGGATCATCACCACAGGCGACAATCACCCCGTAAAAAGGAATTTTTAAACCAAATTCATAAAAACAACGGCGTAATTCTTCCATGTTGCCATAGTGATCCATATGATCGTTATCGATATTTGTGATAATGCATATCTCTGGGTTGAGCTTAGAAAAACTTCCATCGCTTTCATCCGCTTCGGCAATCATCCACTCCCCTTTACCAAGAAGGGCTGTCGACTTAATAAGATCTAACCTTCCACCAACAGCGATAGTCGGCTCTTTCTCCGCATGAATAAAAATCGATGCCACCATACTAGTGGTAGTCGTTTTCCCATGAGTACCGGCAATCGCCAAGCCACGGCGCAAGTTCATTACTTCGGCAAGAGCTTCCGCTCGAGGAATGCGAGGAAGCGCAAGCCTCTTGGCCTCTTGCATTTCTGGATTATCCATACGAATGGCACTGGAGTAAACGATCACATCACTGTCTTGAATGTTCTCTGGGCGGTGACCAATAAAAACACGAATGCCGATATCGCGTAAGTGCTTTACCTGATCGTTTTCTTTGGTATCGGTACCCGTTACCCTTGCGCCTAAATTGTGTAAAAGCTCAGCGAGTCCCGACATACCAATACCGCCGATACCTAAAAAATGAAATTTAGCGTTTACGAATTTCATCTAAATCCCCTCTAATAAAGATTGTGCCACCCTTTGGCTCGCATCAGAAAAATCGAACTCTTGCAATTTTTCACTCATTTGTTGCAATTTCTCACTGTGAGTTTTGAGCTCTTCGATTTGTTTTAATACATTTTCTGCCGTCACATCTTTTTGCTCCATAACAATCGCTCCACCTTTTTGCGCAATCACTTGAGCATTGTGAAACTGATGATTGTCAGCAGCTGTCGGTAGTGGAATAAAAATAGTGGGTTTACGACAAGAAACCACTTCTGCCACCGTGCTCGCTCCAGAACGGCAGATCACAAGATCTGCCTGTTGTAACTGTTGGGGCATATCGTGGATGTACTCTAAAATTTGCGCCCTTTGCATGATGGCACCATAGGAGTCTACCATCTGCTTATAATCACGGCTGCCAATTTGATGAACCAGATCGATGTTGTTTAACAAATCGGGATTTTTGGTAAAAATATCACGCACAACGAAGTTAATAAATCGCGCCCCCTGGCTTCCGCCAAATACCAGCAAACGAAATTTTTCTTGTGGCTGTTTTTGTAGTGCTTGAAAAAACTCTTGGCGCACCGGCATACCGGAAAAAATAATTTTTTTGGATTTTAAATATTTTTGACTCTCTTCAAACACCACAAACGTAGCCCGCGCTATACGACTGAGCCAACGATTGGTAAGGCCCGGATAGGCGTTAGCTTCCCACAAATAGGTTTTTGCTCCCAAGAGCCAGGAAATAAGAAGAAAGGGACCTGAGGCAAACCCACCTACACCCAAGACACTCGTGGGACGCACCTTCATAAAAATAATCGCCGCATGAAGGAGCGAAAATGGCATCATCAAAAGGGTTTTTATTTGTTGCACGCGTCCCACAGATGAATGCAGTCGGCCAATTTTAATGAGATGAAACGGATATTTATAGCGTGGAAAAATTTTTTCTTCCATACCCCCCTGAGCACCAACAAAAACAATCTTGGCTTGAGGATCTAATTTTTGTAGTGTTTCAGCGATAGCGAGGCCCGGGTAAATATGCCCGCCCGTTCCGCCACCAGTGATTACTATAGTTTGCGAAAAATCTTTCGACACAATAATTAGTTACGACACTGTTTGTGGATATTCAATAGGATTCCAAAAAGCACACAAGACATAACTAGTGACGCGCCTCCGTAGCTTAAAAAAGGCAGCGTGAGACCTTTCGTAGGAAGAAGTCCCAAAACGACACCCACATTAATGAACACGGAATAAGCAAAACACACGGTCAATCCGAGAGCTAAAACACGTAAAAATAAATTTTCTACACGATTGGAAATTTGCAATCCTCGCACAACCAAATAGCCATAAGCGCACATCAGAATAAAAAAGCCGATAAAGCCGGTCTCTTCCCCCAGAACAGCCAAAGTAAAATCCGTGTGCGCTTCGGGAAGGAAAAAAAGCTTCCCTTGACCATCGCCAAGACCTGCTCCTGCCACACCACCGGAGTGAAAAGTTAGCATGCTTTGAATCACCTGAAAACCTTTGCCCATGGGGTCCTGCCAAGGGTCCATGAAGGCGGCAATCCGCGCTCGTCGGTAAGGGACAGAAATTACCAAAAAATAAAAAATAGGAAGAGTGAGTAAAACCACGGCTGCCAAATATTTCCAGGGAAAACCAAAAACAAAGATAACAGTCGTAATAACCAAAAGGCACATAGTGAACGAACCAAAATCTGGCTGCAAAATAAATACAAGCAATGGTGCCCCTAGGGCTGTGGCACGCACCACCCACTTCCAGCGCCCGAGTTTTTCCTGATCATAGGTAAAAAATGCGGCAAGCAAAAATGGTAAGGCTATTTTATAAATCTCACAGGGCTCGATGCGCACACCAAACATTCCCGGCAACCACCGTTTTGCCCCACCCACCTTAATTCCTATACCCGGCACCAAAGTTAAAAATAATGCAATGATCGCAAGTGGTGCTAAGTATACACCCCACTTTTCGATCCACTGTGTAGGCATTTTCCACAGTCCAAATAAGGCAATCAAACCCACCACGACAAATGCAATCTGGCGATAAAAATAATAAAACCCATCACCAAATTTTTCGTAAGATAAAATGTAACTGGACGAGTAAACTTGCACGAGGCCAAAACCCAACAGCGCAAAAAGCACTAATGCAATATTTTTTGATTCCCCATGCTGCATGTTCTTATTCTACATCGATATAAATCCGCAAAATATTATGAACGAGTTTATGGTGCATGGAACTGGCCTAAGGGCGAGAAAATAGCTGATTTCAAATGGAAAAAATGCGGTTAAGCAATTTTGACCTTCGAATTCATTTTATTACCATTTCGAACACTACTTAAAACTATTCACGATCTCTTTAAAGTAATTGCCGCGTTCAACATAGCTATCAAACATGTCAAAGCTCGAGCATCCGGGAGAAAGTAAAACTTTGTCGCCAATGCGGGATTTTTGATAGGCGATCAATACAGCTTCTTCAAAAGTACCAATGAGGTAGGTTTCACAGAAATCGCCCACGTCGCGGTTGATGCGCTCTTTGGCTTCGCCCACAAGGATCAATGATTTTACTTTTTTACGAACCATGTCGCGCAAAGATTCGTAACTTAAGTTGGTGTCTTTTCCACCCATAATTAAAATCACGTTCTCGTCAAATGCATCGAGAGCGCGTTTTACCGAGTGCACATTGGTCGCTTTGGAATCGTTAAAGAACTCCACGCCACCGACGCGACGTACGTATTCTAAGCGATGCGGGATACCTTTAAAGCTATCGATCACAGATTGAATAGCCTCGTGTGTGGCTCCATGCTCACGAGCAGCCAGGATGGCGGCCATCAAGTTTTCGATGGTGTGGTTGCCACGTGCGCGAATGTTTTTAACCGAAAACACTTCGATGTCAGGCCCTGTGCGTACGCGCAGTTCATCTTTAATATTCACTACACCACCGATGTTCATAATCTGTGGTTCGAAAGATGCTTTGCGCGAGAAATAGAAAATGCGTCCACGTTGTACAGCCGGATCGCGTGCGAGCTCAATCACTGCGTTGTCGTCTGCATTTAAAATGCTGGTTGTCGACGGATTGGTATTGGCAAAAATGCGGCGCTTGGCATTGATGTAATCTTCCATGGATTTGTAACGATCGAGGTGATTCTCGGCAAGATTGGTGACTATTACATTTTTAGGATTGAATTTTTCTGCAAGCTCCAACTGAAAGCTTGATGTCTCAAGCACCAGCACTTGCGCCTTTTCTGACTGACGAAGGTATTCAATGACAGGTGTTCCATAATTACCACCGATCCACGACTTCACACCCGATTCTTTAAGAATTTTGTGAGTTAAATAAGAAACCGTGGTCTTTCCATTGGTTCCAGTAATGGCAATGATCGGCTCTTTAATAAACCAACAGGCGAACTCAAGTTCTCCCGTAACTTTAACACCGTGGTGACGGGCATAATCAAAGATTTTAAGTTGTGGTGAAACGCCAGGGCTTAGAATAATTAAATCTTGCTCGAGGAATTTTTTTGGAGTGTGACCACCAAGATCATATTCTACTGTTTTGATATCCTCAATCTGCTCCAAATAGTGAGAAAGCTCGGGCTTGGATTTATGATCCGAAACCGTGACCTTAGCACCATTCTCTGTCAGAAAACGCACTAGCGATACACCACACTTGGCAAGGCCAATCACCATAATTTTTTTATCTTTTAATTCTGAAACATCTGTAAACATCGTCTTACCTCAATTTTAAAGTACTTAAACATAAAACCGCTAATAAAATGGCCACGATCCAAAAACGGGCAATAATTTTTGTCTCGTCTAAACCTTTTAACTCAAAATGATGGTGAATGGGCGCCATACGAAACACCCGCTTACCCGTCATTTTAAATGACGCTACTTGAACAATCACCGAGAGCGCTTCCACCACAAACACCCCACCTAAGACAACAAGCAAAAGCTCATTGTGGGTAAACACCGCCATAGCTCCTAAAAAACCACCAAGGCTTAAACTTCCCACATCTCCCATAAACACTTGTGCGGGATACGCATTAAACCACAAAAATCCAAGACCGGCCGCCATGATCATGGCGGCAAAAGGTGTGAGCTCTGCTGCCTGATGAATAAAGGGAATTTGTAAATAGTGTGCGATATTGGCATTACCAGAAACGTAGGCAAACACCGCAAGCGTACTTGCCGCGATAATGACCGGAACAATCGCTAACCCATCCAGGCCGTCGGTAAGATTAACCGCATTAGCAGCTCCCACAACCACTAGTGATCCAAAGGCTACATAGCCCCACCCTAAATCGATGATCGCATTTTTTAAAAGGGGAATGGGAACGATAGTCGTAAAATCATAAAAACCAATAAGTAGAGCAAGCGTGGTGCCAGAAATAAAAAATTCCAAAGCTAAGCGCAACTTTCCAGAAAGACCTTTGGAATTTTTTTTGCTTACTTTTAAATAATCATCCACATAACCGACAGCGCCAAAACCCAGGGTGATCATCAGAGCGCCTAAGACCAATGGATTGAGCAAATCAAGCCACATAAACGCCGGCACCAACAGACTGAGTAAAATCAGTCCGCCACCCATGGTAGGTGTCCCTGCTTTTTTAAAGTGACTTTGTGGTCCATCGGTTCGAATCGACTGTCCCAGTTGGCGATTCGCTAATCCACGAATAAAGTAGGGTCCCCACCACAAACACAAAAAGAAGGAGGTAAAAAACGCCATGAAAGAGCGAAAAGTGATGTAGCGAAAAACGTTGAACAATGTAATTTGATCAGAAAATGAGTAAAGCCAGTTGTAGAGCATTAATAAATCTATCTATCTATTTCTTTTTAAAATTTATCGGCTCCAGCTTTTGGACCACTCGTTCGAGTTCCATACCACGAGAACCTTTGACCACCGCTAAAGTCTGAGAATCTAGCATAGAACCGATTTCGATTGCAAGTTTTTCTTGGTAAGTAACTGAAATAACTAATTTTTTCCGTGTTTTCTGGCTTTCAAATCCACGCGCAAAAGAGGTGGCAGACGGACCAAAAAAATAGCAACAATCCACCACTGAACGAGCCGCTTCTTGACCCAATACAAAATGGGCCTCCTCGGCTTGAGCACCGAGCTCGCGCATTTCGCCAAACACGCCAATAATTATAGAAAACTCTGATTTTAAATCTTCGATATTTTCGAGAAGTGCACGAAAACTTTCTGGATTGGCATTGTAGCCATCAAACAAAGCCATACCCTTTTGAAGTGGCACCCATTGATTGCGCCCCCAGCCCATTTCACACAAAGAAAGTCTTTGCCAAATATGTTCGGGTAGCACACCCGAGGCTAGCGCCAAGACAGCTGCAGCCATAAGATTATGCACATTATGTTCACCCCAGATCAGTGTATCTGTTGCGCCATCCACACCGCCAATCTGGCCACGCACGCGCAGTCCACGTGGAAGTTTTTTATCAACCTCCAAATACACATCACTGGTGGGCTTTGCAAAAGTTAGTGAACCACAAAACTGCGACGACCATGTTTCATACATTTTTCGCGTCAGAGGATTTTTTAAATTAAAAACGGCAACACCATTTTTATCGGCGTTCTCATAAATTTCTTCTTTAGCTGCGGCAATACCCTCGATAGAGCCAAAACTTTCGATATGGGCTGTGCCTACCATAGTTACGGTCACCACATTGGGCTCAGCCATTTTCACAAGCTCTGTGATTTCACCCTTGTGGTTCATCCCCATCTCGACCACACCCCACTGGTGTTCAGATCGTAAACGTAAGATTGTAAGTGGAAGTCCCCAATGATTATTAAAACTGCCTTCGTTTTTTAATGTTGAATAGGTTCCTGACAGTAGCGTGTGGGTAAAATCTTTGACAGTTGTTTTACCATTGCTTCCGGTGATGGCAATAAGCTTTCCTCCCCACTCACAACGCCAATAGTGCGCCATAGTTTGCAGAGCCAGCAATGTGTCTTCTACTTGTACCCACGTGACTTTATCTTTTAGGTTATCAGCGGGAGGGCGATGACTAACGACCGCGGCAGCTCCTTGCTCGAAGGCTTGTGCAATAAAATCATGACCATCAAAGGCGTCTCCCTTTAAAGGAAAAAAAATCTTCCCAGTTAAATCTTGGCGCGAATCTGTCCCTACCGCCGAAAATTTCTTTTCATGTGTGTATAACAATTGTCCTTTTGTCCCCGCCAGAAGTTGCTCTAATGAAATCATGGGTTCACCTTTTTACTTATTAAAGATTGCGCCACTTTAAAATCGTCAAAATCAATGGTGCGCTCTTTTAAAACTTGATAGTTCTCGTGTCCCTTGCCCGCTATCAATACAATGTCTTTTTCTTGTGCTTGCGCAATCGCCATAGCAATGGCTTTTTTACGATCCACTTCACTTTTCGTAAAAACCTTTCTGTCCTCTGGAATTCCGGTTAAAATATCTTGCACAATTTTTAGTGGATCTTCGCTGCGCGGATTATCTGATGTGACCACCACCGCATCCGAAGACCTACTTGCCACCTCACCCATAGTCGGACGCTTGCCATGATCGCGATCTCCCCCACAGCCAAATACGGTGATAATCTTTTGCGACGGACTACTCACTTTGCGCAAAGTCTCGATGGTTTTTTCAAGTGCATCGGGGGTATGGGCGTAATCAACAAACACAAAAGGGCGCGCGTCGGGTACCTTTTGCAATCGTCCCGGAACACCCTGAAAATCTTTAATGGCTTTTTGACATACAGAATGGGGTATCCCTAAAGCACGAGCCACCGCAATACAACCGACAACATTATACACATTGTACTCACCGATGAGAGGAGAATCGTATGTGTAATTTGTTCCCTTTTCGGTGAGAGTAAAATGGGTTCCATTAATTGTCATCGACACAATATAAAACTGAAAATCGCTAGGAGTTTTTCCAAAGGTCAGCATCTGCGCATGACTTGCCACATGCACCTTGCGAACGTGGCTATCATCATTATTAATCACAGCAAACACATCGGCATTTTTCTTGAGATGTTCAGTAAAGAGAAGCTCTTTGCTGTGAAAATACTCCTCCATCGTTTTATGGTAATCCAAGTGGTCGCGTGTAAAGTTAGTAAAAAGAGCCACGTCAAAATAAATCGGAACACGCTTCTGTTGTAAACTGTGGCTTGAAACCTCCATGGCAAACGCCTTGGCGCCAAACTGCACGAACTCACTCGCCCGTTTAAAAAAAGTTTCTGTATCCGGAGTGGTCAAATTGGTAGGCCACACATGCGTGTGAAAATGATGGTTGATTGTTCCCATCACCCCACACGGAATATGAGCTTCGTTGAGAATCGCTTCCAATATATATGAAGAACTGGTTTTTCCATTAGTACCCGTAATACCAATGCTGATTAGTTTTTCCTCCGGGCGGGCATAGTAATGGGCCAATAGCTCAGCAAGTGCCCACTTGCTATTGAGCACTTCGAGCACAGCACCGGTATAGTCGGATGGGATATTTTCAGTGCTCTCGACAACTAGAGCCAAAGCACCCTGATGGGCCGCCGCTGTTAAATACTGATGTCCGTCCACATTTGTTCCACGTGTCGCTACAAAGACAGTCCCGGGAGTCACTTTGCGACTGTCGTGAGTGACCTCTGTAACCCGTGCTTGGCGATCCGCTTGACGCCAATCTAAGCGTCCGTGCATGGAGAATAGCGACTGCAAATCGATTGTCTGTGGTAAATAATTTTGGCCCATTCGACTCCACGGTTTTTTACAAAGAATCTTTTATATTAGAGGCACATGCCCATTCGTGCATTATAACGACAAAAAGAGGCACTGGTGAACCCTCTTTTATGACCTATTGGGTCTATAATCTCCCTCGCAACCGACAAAGGTGGCGCATTGATTGCAACTTCTGATGGCGATTTCCCAGGATGGCCCGGGAAAATAACAAAAATTTGGATTTAAAAAAGCGAGCATGCACGTGAATTATAAGCTTTTTCTTTTTTCTCCCCTATTCGCACTATTGGCCTGTTCCAGTAATCCCGCACAAGAGGAACACAGTCTTGTGGAAGATAAAAGCATCGTTATCATAGATCGACCTGTCATTAAATCGTACAAAGATGCTTCTGCGACATTAAAACAACTGAAACATAGTATTGTGCGCGTAAAGACAAAAAAAGATACAGCCGAAACCATTAGCACCGGCTTTTTTTATAAGACCCCCGATATGTTGGTTACGGCCCTGCACTCTTTTGATAAAGACCACGCCTGTCGCAAACAGGAGCAGTGTGAACTGATATTGGGTCTGGTTGAAGATAATAAACCTTTAGAAGAACATACGCTTATGGCGAGTATGGTGTTTCAAGAGCCCGAACGCGATTTGATTTATTTTAAGATCGAAAAAGCGAGGGAACTGATGAAAATTGTTCCGTTGCAGGACGCCGAGTCCAATGATCGCGACGGTGCATTGTCTGTCGGAGGCTTTTATCATGACAACCCGGAAATGACATTTACTATGGGAAAACATCTTTACGACGCCAAATTTAAAAATCTCACTACTATTATTGTGAGCCAAGGTTTTAGTGGTTCTCCGGTACTAAATGCCAAGGGACGTGTCGTGGGTGTTGTTTCTAACTTTCGCCCGATCAAAAATCATCATATTGGATTAGCTCAGTACGCGACGCTAGCGATTCGCTAAAATACGTAGAACCCATCTCAGTTATTTTCCGAATTTCACATTTAAAACCATGAAAAAAGGTTAACTGTCTTGAAATTTGCGCGCTATTTGTATAGAAGAATAAATAACTCTAACACCTAAGGTACCGAACTTAAAAGAGGCTTTGTGCATTTGCAAAACGTCAAACCAAACAACCAACTTTCGCTGTTCGATGCCATCTGGATTATTGGAAAGTCTTATGGACGGCCTTATCAAAAAGAGGATCTATCAGCACGTATAACTGCGCTGAGCGAAACTCAAAAATTGCACGCAATGCAATCCCTAATACAATTTGCTTCCATTATTGTTGATGCGGAAACTCACAGAATTGATATTACGAAAAATTTAGATTTTTTAAAATTTTGGTTACAAGAAATGGGTTTTGAAGCTCATTTTGATCTTGAAAAATATATCACTAACGATGATATCGTCGAAATATATGATCACGATCTTGTGCAAATTGGTCGCAATCACATTTTCTACAAATTTTGTAGCTATGATCCGCTGACATTAGCTACCGTACCCTTCCATGAACTTTTTAGAAGAGATAATTCAATTAACGAAATTATATTTACCCATGCAAAAAAATGCCTCGATAGTTCTACAAAAGTTCACAAAATAGAAACACCGATTCACACAATGCAAGAAGCTTTCGCCCGTAACTCTAAAGTATTCGAAATTGAACACAAGTACTGCTCTCCTCTTTTTAAAAGGGGCAGCCACGAGCCCATTGCCATCTTTTGTACTCAACGGGCTAAATATATTGGCGATTCAAACATCAGCGGAACTGGCAAAATATTTAACCACTAAAAGCTCTCTTCAGCAGTACCAGGACAATAAAATAAACTCGCATGTTTACCCATGATTGGCAGGAACTTATGCCGCCAATTCCTTCTGTCGCTGCTTGCTGCCAGTATGTTTTTCGTATAACTCAGAGATAAAATTTCTATATAAACTTGATGTAATATGGAGAGAATAAAGAACTGCATCCTGCGAATCCTCTGGTAGCTTCTGTAAAACATCATATAGCTTATCAATATGATCGTGATCTTCTTCGACATGTACGCGTAAATAGCTCGTCGCCGTCTTACCATACTTCTGTAAACATTTTTTATAAATACTCGGTCCAATATGTTCAGCCAAGCTTAAATTTTCTAAATACAAAATACACCCGAAAAGGCTTAATGGATTTTTATTCTCAATTAAATAGAACTGTATTTGCCACAGTGGGGGCATACTAAACATACATGGCTTAAGTTCCGTTTTGAGTGCCTTCAAATCGTGGAGAACAAGTTTTTCGTGATTCTTTTCTTCATTGGCGTGAGCAATAAAACGATGATGAAACAAATCTAAATTAAGATCACAGCGACTTGCTGCCGATGCCAAAAGACGACAGGCTTGGCTTAAAAAATAGTACATATTGGATATAAAATCTACATATGCATCTTGATCTTCCCACGGATATTTTAAAAAATATTTATTCACTTTTTCGAACTCTTGGAAAGTTTCTTTTTTAAAATCAATTTTCATGCAGCTACTCCATTTAAATGGTAGGGGTTATTGTTTGTCATTTCTAGTAATGTCAAAATCGTATTCTGTACGTCTGGGTCTGGGTTGGGTTTAATAAAACCGGGTCTAAAAAGTGCAATATCAACCTCTACATTGTGAAGCTTTAACGCCTCATAGATGATTTCACCACCGTACATTCTACACATTCTGTTTACGCCACGATCGTTACGCGTAATTGTGATAACACCATCTAATTTTTTATCTATAAAATACTGCGTAGAAAAGCCGCCTAAAATTTCACCGATTCTTTTATTCCCATTCTTACGATAATCTGGACATATGCACATATACTCTAAGGTCGAAATCTTCTTTATCCCCTGATCCATGAGCGCCTTTACAAGAGGTACATTGACTTGTGAGAAATACGCATGCTCTCTATCTGAAATAAGATCCAAATCAAAAAACTGGTATCCGTGGAAGGCAACAGGGAAATTATCGTCAAAAAAACCCACCTTCACATCGAAACGATGAAAGTCTTCTACAATGGAATTTTTAGTAGAATTTAATTCCTCGAAGGTTCCAGACCATATTTTTTTGTAAAAATCATACAAAATGTTCAAATCATTATGAGTATAGTCACCTTTTGTAAACAATTTTGATTTAATAGTCATACCACTTTATAACCTAACCTTCAGAAGGTTTTAACTAGACTCACGAATAGAAATATACTAGGTTGACTACCTATGTGCGAATTAGAGAAGCAATTACGGCAACAATTCGGAATGTTTTTACGAGAACGGCGACTAAAGTCTAATATAACCCAGAAGGAAATGGCAGAGATCTGTGGTTATGAAAGCTCTCAATACATATCAAATATCGAACGAGGACTTTGCTCCATTCCGCCTAGAGTGTTAGCGGTTATGGCAACTGTTTATAAAATACAGCCCCAAAAACTCGCTAAACAGTATAACAGCATAGACCTGAAGCTGCTCGAAGAAAGAATGTTACGATCATCGTAAAATACAAACTTGTTGAGGAGAAATGCTCTGCGCCTTAGTCCTTTTGACACAGCATTATTTCTTGAATAGGAATCACATACTCAGGTGTTGCAAAAAAACCCTTTTGCTCATGTACCAAACCTTGAGTCGTTTCGTATAAATAAAATGTCATTGCTGATTCACTGATTTTTATCCCAGCATCATCATAAATCGTATTGCTTAAACCCAACTGAACCTTGTTACTTTCACAAGTTGCACTGTAACTACTCACAACATCTCCCTTGGTTTTGGGATACCAAATATTATCTGCTTTATACTTTATACCCTCGACTTCGAAAACATCGAAACCGTCTTCCATATATTGGTTGATGATGACCTTGCCCACACCAGAATCCGTCTGACAAGTGTAAGAACCTCCAATTTGGGGACACGCTATAGATTGTTGAGTTAAAAAGAAGACTAACAAAGTAAAGAATGAGAATCGCATTTAAACCCTCCCGCCTTTTCCCAGTGGTTTATCCCCGATGAGGGTCTTTTTCAAGAGGATATTACTTTTTAGATCGGCACTTAGGGCTAACGAGGAATCTGCTCTCCAAGAACCTATACGTATGTGCACTTGAGTCAACAAGCCACCACATAGGTCACCAATCATTTGACTCTAGAAGAAAAAGATCGCTGTAATAAGACATGGGATTTATTCAAAATTTACGTAAAAATTTTGTTTTGCAAATTATCTTGAGCGCTTTTGCGGGAGTCCTATTGGGAGTTCTTTTCCCCGACAATCAACTGGAAGTCATGACTCACATAGCAAAGATGGCGATTCACTGGGTAAAAATTATTGCCGGTCCTTTTTTGTTTATGTCGGTCTTTGTCGCCCTGTTACAGGTACAAACAAATTGGTCGGTGGGCATAAAACTGATTGCAATTGCACTACTGAATACCTCTTTGGCCATCGTCATTGGCATTAGCATAACCAAACTACTAGTTATGCATTCGCAATTTTCATTTACATTTGCCACCACTGAGATCACAGAAACCCCTCTCGAAACAATGTCCATCACAAACTGGCTTAAAACATTTTCGCCGGATAGTTTGTTTTTACCTCTAGTAAAGAATGAAATTCTTCTCTTAGCGCTTTTCGCACTTATCCTCGGAGTGGCCACGCGACAAACCTTTGCCCAAGATCCTATCACTGTAACACAAGTGACCCTTGGTGCAGAAAAAATCCGTATGGTGATTGAACAACTTCTCAATTGGGTACTTCACCTCATGCCATTAGCAGTATTTTTTGTGATTGCCGGCGCCGTCTCTCAACATGGCTTTGCTGTCTTTAGTGAACTTTTAAAGTATGTGGCAGCCGTCGTTCTCGCTCTATTGCTCCAATGTATTCTGGTTTACGGCGGATGGATCTTAGGTATTGCACGCATGCGCTGGAATGACTTTTGGAGGGAAGCAAAAACTCCTGTACTTTATTCTTTAGGTGTTAACTCGAGTCTGGCAACCTTACCACTCACTTTAAGGGCCTTAAAAAATCTCCACATTTCTGACCGCTCATCTTCTTTAGGTGCTGGTGTGGCTACCAATCTCAACAACGATGGGATTGTCCTCTACGAAGCATCCGCTGTTTTTTTTATTGCTCACTTATCTGGAGTGGATTGGAGCACAGGGCAAATGGTGCTTGCTGCACTTACATGTATTGTGGCTTCTATGGGGATTACGGGTGTTCCTGAGGCGGGATTTATTTCTCTCACCGTAGTGGTCTCTGCTCTGGGTCTTCCGAGTGAAGCACTGCCTATTTTACTCTCAGTCGATTGGATTATGGGGCGTCTGCGCTCAGGGGTTAACGTTTTAAGTGATATGACTTTATCTATCGCCCTCGATACCATTGCTCCTCCCCGCAAGACACCGTAGTGCTCGATTGCTTCAATATAAATTGTAGTCTATGCTTTAGACATCATGTTTTGGCTGATTTGTTTGCTCGCCATTCGTATTTCCTACCCATGGCTTCCCCTATTGGAATGGAAATCTTTGCTTCTCGATATTGGTGTCGGCACATCCTTACTTTATTTGTTTCGTAGCAATCAAATTCCGCGGGCAGTGGAAGCCTGGTATTTTTTAAAGTTCCGCCGTCATGACAAAATGAAACGCCAACTCAATTTGGCTTTGGCCTCTGATACTTTACGTTTGATCTCTCTCCCTTTTGCCATTATGTGGGCATGGCACTGGTGGGATGGTTGGGATGCTATTTTTTCGGTGGCGCCCACGAAACGAGCCCTTACATATATAGATGTCTATATTTTCTGTCTTTTCCTTGCGTATCTACTAGACACCCATCGCTTTCGTCACCTTTTATTAAAGGCACAAATGACCTCCGGTCGACAAATTCTCATTCAGTATGCGATTGCGGTTCTTTTAGGTACAATTTTACTTTTATTACCCATTTCCTTAAAAGACGGCCAAGCTTTGTCCTTGATCGACTCCTTCTTTATTACTGTTTCTGCCCTCTGTGTGACCGGACTCACACCCATCGATATCGGCACTGTCCTTTCTTTTGAAGGGCAAATGATTTTATTGGTACTCATTCAATTAGGCGGTTTGGGTATTATTTTTATTACCGCTGGCTTTTCTATTGCCACTTTTAATCGTCTATCGATGAACTCCATCCTGTTGGGACGCGAAATGTATGGTGCGTGCCGGGTAGGTGACGTTCCTGAGTTTTTAACTAAAGTGGTTTCCATCACTCTCATTATAGAACTTTTAGGTGCTATTGGTATTTACATTGCCTTACCCACCGATATGCCGGATCGTATTTTCTTTTCCGTGTTTCACTCCGTTTCCGCATTTTGTAATGCGGGATTCTCCACGGATGCAGCCAACCTAAACGGTGAAGTGTTCAATGTTTTTAGTATATCTGTTGTGTGTTTGCTCATTGTTCTCGGAAGCCTCGGCTTTCCTATTTTTCTCGATTTTTGGACAAGTCTACAACGAAAAGAAAATTTTTGGCACCGCCTCTCGCCCCACGCGCGACTCACTCTTTTAGTAATGACCACGCTTTTAGTTGTTGGCCCGTGTATGTTTTTTCTTTTAGAAACGCTTCGCCCCACGGCTCACCTTGATTTTCCGAATCGCATCGGACAAGCTATTTTTTATGCCATCTCTAGCCGCACCGCTGGATTTAATCTCGTGCCCGTTGATCAATTTCATATGTCCGCCTTATTTTGGTTAATTGTTCTTATGGCCATTGGGGCCAATCCCTCTTCAACGGGCGGTGGAATAAAAACTACAACCATCGGTATTTTACTGGTTGCTGTGTGGCGCACAATTGAAGCGCGCAACCAAACGGTTTTTGCGAATCGCGCTATTCCTACTCGCACCATTGCCCGCGCGCTGACAGTCGTAACCCTCTATGTTTTTGTTGCAGGTCTCGCTTTAACTATTTTGGTTGTTACCGAAAAACTTTCCCCTTTTGCTTTGGGCTTTGAGGTGATCTCGGCTCTTTCTACCGTGGGTTTATCGATGAATGTCACCCCCAGTCTTACGATTGTGGGTAAAATTATCATTATCTCTCTTATGTTATTTGGTCGAATTGGAATTTTATCATTCATCCTTGCAGGAATTGGTAATGTATCCTCTTCTAATATTAAATATCCAAAAGATGATTTCTTTGTTGGGTGAAAGGAGGCTGTATGGTTAAACGTATTTTAGTTATTGGTTTAGGTCGCTTAGGAGATTCCCTCGCACGCCATCTTTATGATGAAGGTAACGAGGTTATCGCGATCGACACGAGCGCAGAACATATTGACCGCATCAAAAGTTTTACCCATCTCGCCGTACAAGGAGATGCGTCTGATATGCACACACTCGTCGAAGTGGGAGCAGCAAAAGTAGATGCAGCGGTCATCTGTATGGGGGAATCCTTTGAGGCAAGTGTCCTCACACTCACCAATCTACTTGAGTTAAAAGTACCTAATATTACCGTACGCGCTTCCAATAACCGAAAAGCCGAAGTGTATAAAAGTGTGGGTGCCCACAGCGTTTTCTTTGTCGAAGAGGAGATGGGTCGAGCTCTCGCGATTCGCATGAGTCGCCCGGCTGTCCTCCACGAGATGGAACTGGATTACAATTTAAAAATTGTTGAGTGGAATCCCGCACGATGGGCACAAAATCGCACGATTCAAAATCTGAATTTACCACAAACTCACCAAGTGCAGATCATTGGCCTTCGCGATCCGAAAAATCCCAAAGAAATTATTTTTCCATCCCCAGATCTTCTTCTTAAAGAAGGCTTCCTCGCTCTCATCATCGGAAGCGACCGTGACGTCCTTCGCCTTCTGGAGCGGTCTTAAGTTTACTCCATATACACTTTTAATGTTTTGTCTTCGGGCCAAGTTTCCCCTTGTTCGGGTTTTGTTTTCACAACCCGGCCACGCGTCCCCACCAATTGAGGCGTTACGCCTTTATCATTGAGAAACCGTAGTGTCTCTCGTAGAGTCCACCCCGACATGTTCGGTACAATATTTTGATTTTCCACGACGGGCTCGTCAGTCTTAGGCTCTTTTTCGATACGTACAAGATCAGACTCGGAAATAAAAACGGGAGCAATACCTTTTTTATTAATCGCATACTCGGCGATGCGCGAAAAAACAGGTGCTGCCGTATCTGATGCGTAGGTTCCATTCTTTTTAGGGTTATCGATCACCACATAAATTAAATACTCAGGATCATTTGCTGGAATAAACCCAACAAAGCTTGAAACATATTGCCCGTGCAAATAACCACGACCATCGCTATCTAATTTTTGTGCTGTACCCGTTTTACCAGCAACCGGAAACCCCTTAACCCGTGCACGTTTTCCTGTTCCCTTGTCACTGGTTGCACTCACAAGCATCATTTTTAATTTTTCCGCGGTTTTACGACTGATAATTCTCTCACCTATATTGTCTTCGCGTTTAACAATATACGGCTTATGCAAAATGCCTCCATTTGCGATAGCGGCATAAGCATTGGCCACATGAAGTGCCGAAAGAGCCACCCCATGACCAAAAGATACGTTAGCTTTTAAGTGATCATGCCAAGGCGGAGAAGACAGCATGCCTCTGGCCTCACCTGGAAGATCCACACCCACACGATCTGTAAAACCAAATTTTTGCATGGTTTCGTAAATTTGTGTGTCTTTCATTTTAAGTGCAATTTTAGAAACGCCGACATTAGAAGAATAAGCTAAAATCTCAGCGGCGGTAAGCTGTGCATGCTTATGATCATCATCGGATTCATGAATAACACGTCCATCAATTTCGATTTTCCCCTCTGATGTATCAAACACAGAATTAGGTTCGATCACATGGTTTTCTAAGGCCGAGGCCATAAAAATTGTTTTTAAGGTACTTCCTGGTTCGTACACGTCGGCAATCACGTGATTACGTCGGCGCGATGATGGGGTATAGAAAGCTTTATTAACATCATAGTCGGGACAAGAGGCCATCGCTAAAATTTCTGAGGTGTGCGGCTCCATCACCACAGCCCACGCAGCATCAGCTTCATGGTGCTCCATCGCCCGACGAAGTTCTTGTTCCACCTGAAACTGCAAATCCAGATCAACCGTCAAAAATAGGTCTTCGCCGTCACGCTTACTCATAAACAGCCAACCATCTTCGACTAAAAAACGTCGACGCCCATCTTTTGGTAAATTATAAACCTCACTATCTGTACTTAATAGTTCATTGTAGCGAACCTCTAGCCCCTCCAATCCTTGGCCATCGCGGTTTACAAATCCAAGAGTTTGTGACAGTACATTTTTATTCGGATATAAGCGTTTATATTCCTCCTGAAACCCTAAACCTTTTTCCTTCCAGCTGATAATTTTATTTTTTGTCGATTCATCTAATAAGCGCTCAATCCATACAAAACGCGAATTTTTGCGATGTAACTTTTTATAAAGATCGCGGTAAGGCATCTTTAATGTTTTTGCAAGTTTCAAAGCGAGGGCACGTGGCTTAGCAACCAAAGACGGATCGGCAAACAAAGAATAAGCCGGAACCGAAATCGCAAGCTCCACCCCATTACGATCGAAAATATCTCCACGCTTTGCCTGTAACTTGACAATTCGCTGATACTGTCTGTCTTTAGCAGAAGATAAAAGGTGGTGTGGCAACACTTGAATTTGTAAGCCACGCAACACAAGCACTGTCCACAACACAAAAAACCAAATAAGTACTATCGAGAGTCTTTGCTTCATCGTTTTATCTATTTCACAAGTGCTGCACCATTACCACTGCCCGCAACACGTATAACTTGCCCTTCTTTCGCCTTTTGAAACGTCAATCTCGACTGGGCAATATCACGTACACGCTCGGCACTTGTCATTTTGGCAAGCTTGGCCGTCGCCAACCTCTGTTCTTGGTGAATAATTTTTTCTTTTTTAGCAAGATCAAATAGAGCGTAACCCATGCGACGATTTTCCATCTTGATGTAAACAACGATAAATAAACAGGTGACGATAACGGCAATACTCAAATAGGGCTTTAAAAAATCAAGATTCATGGCTTTCCTTCCCTGGCCAACCAACTGTCTTTATTTGTACAAAAAAACTAGAGGGTTAAACCCCGAATCCATAGGGTGCGTACGTACCCTAAATAAAATAATAACGTAGTAACGCAAAGAGCGTAACCTGATCCCGACTTCCCTTAGACGAAAGGCCAGTGCTCAAACCATTTAATCTTTGTAATACGTTGGATCTCGTTTTTGTGCGGGTGTTTTTAAAAATCCTCGCAATTTAGCACTGCGTGAGCGTGGATTTATTTTAATCTCCTCATCCGTTGGAATAATAACCTTCTTGTTCATACGCTGGCCAATATCAAGATGATCCTTAAAAAGGTTTTTGGTTATGCGGTCCTCTAAAGAATGAAAAGTGATAACCGCAAGAATACCACCTGGTTTGAGTGCCCGAATAAACAATGGCAAGCTCACTTGCAAATCTTCTAGCTCCGTATTAACCACTAAACGCAAAGCCAAAAAATATTGAGTCGCAGGATGACGACCTTTTTGTCGCCATCCCTCTACCCGTTCAATCAAACCCGCAAGCTGTTGGGTTTTGCTAAATGGCGTGGTTTTGCGATCATGCACCACAGCGCGTACCACCCGGTAGGGACTGTGAACCTCTCCGTAGTTTTTAAAAATTTCAATGAGCTCTTCCTCAGACCACGTGTTGATCACATCAGCTGCCGTGGTTTTTTGCTTTCGCCCCATCCGCATATCCAACGGACCGTCCCCATAAAAGCTAAAGCCACGGGACTCATCATCAAGCTGAGGGGAACTCACTCCCAAATCCAAAAGAATAAAATCAAATATGTCTGTTGCCGACATCTGCTCTGCGTATTCGCGGTAAGATCCTTGCCACAAACGTAATCTTTGCGAAGACAAAAGATCACCATAGTTATCATGGGCATACTGCAAAGCCGCTTCATCCCGATCCACACCTAATGCCGACAAAGTAGGATAATGTTTAAGCAGTGCCGTGCAATGACCACCACGCCCAAATGTTCCGTCCAAAAAAGAAACTGGCTCTTTATTATACTGAGCGAAGAGAGCTAGCACCTCTTGCATCATGACGGGAATATGACCACTGTTCTCCATAGAGAGCACATTAGGGGGTAAACACGCATTTGAAAAGGATTATCGACGTTGAGTCTGCCGTCCCCTAGCTCCCCATAAGAACATTTCACAAGGAGGAACCCTCGGGTGTCTTAGGACTATAGGCGAGTCGCGTTAAGTGGATATCGCCACAGGAGGAATGGCCGTGCTAAGCTAAAGTTGGGTTAAATCATGATTAAATGTCCTAAGTGCGGCTTTTCTCAGCCTGAAGATATCTATTGCGCTAATTGTGGCGTCAAAATGGACAGCTACGCCCAGCCCAAACGCTCTCTGATAAGCCGTCTTACTGCTAACTGGATGTTACAGTTAGGTCTGCTGATTCTTTTGATCGTTGGTTTTGTGATTTACGATAAAACTCGTCATCATAAAATGATCCCCACAGCCTCCACCCCAACTACTGGCGTATCCAATACGTTTCAACGTCAAGCAGCTTTGCCACCACAACAACCGATGCAGCCTGCGCATGAGCAAAAATTAGCACCTAAAAAATCTATTGAAGTGGCCCCCAAAAAAGCTCGAGGAAAAACGTTGGCAGAATTAGCACTAGAGGGTGGTGGTGCTCACCATGAAAAAATGGCGTCTTCTTTTCCTGGCATACAAATCTCCTTTTACAGGGTGACGCGCCAGGGTCTCTTAGAACTGCAAAAAGTCTTTCAACCAGGAGCTTTTTCTGGATTCGTCCTTGGTGGTGTCGTACCTGAGCAGAAAATTTCCCAACTTCTCGATAGTGGTGATCTAAAATATTTATCAGGAAGCCGCTATAAAAGTTTAGATGAGAAACAACCCGTAGTCCTTTTTAAAGGGCAGCGTCACACTGAGGCCGGCCGTAACATGGGACTTTATGTACAGCTGACTGCTATTAAAACTTCAACGACCTCCGCTCAGTTGGAACTCAAAGGATGGGGCACACTTAAACTCAACGAGCCCGATGAAAATTATTTTAACGTCGAAATGACCTTTCCTCCCACCTCCGCTGCCTTTGTGGCCACCTTTCTCCCTCGCGACCGCCAATATAACGATGATGAAAAACAATTATTTGAATCGGATCGCACGCTCAAAGTGCTCAATCAGGAGGATTTTATCGACGGTTCTTCTGATTTAATGCTTCTGGTGGAATTTAGTAAAGCCCGCTGAGAATAATCACACGAAAAATGTCGTTGAGACCCCCTCTGCGCTCTGGTATATAAAATCATGGCCTACAAATCGAGCGAAGCCACCCATAAATACCCCAAAACCGTTCACATCATGGACAACCCGGTGCTCACCAGCCAACTGGCTAAACTCTGTCACCCAGAAACCAAACAACCTGATTTTAATCGCCTCGTCACCTCTATATACACAGGTCTATTTATTGAAGTGCTCAATAACGAATGGCCCGTAACATCGCTCACCATGCCCACACGAATGACGACTCAACACCCAGATGCCAAACTCACCAGTTCTGTTTTGGATCTCAATCAACAGGCAGTGATTGTCAATATTGCCCGTGCAGGAATGCTCCCTAGCCAAGTGGGTTTTGATCTTCTTTGCCAAACCGTAAATCCTGATTGTATTCGACAAGACCATGTCTACGCTGCTCGCGTAACCGATGAACATAATAAAGTCACCCACACGGATCTCAGTGGTTCAAAAATTGGTGGCGATATCGAAAAAGCTCTGGTTATGCTCCCTGATCCCATGGGAGCCACAGGGCACTCTCTGTCGGCCACTCTAGATCATTATAAAAAAGAGGTCCAAGGAACTGCCAAAAAGATCATCGCTATTCATCTGATCGTGACACCTGAGTATTTAAAAAATATCACCGCACATCACCCCGATGTTTTGATATACACAGTCCGCGTCGATCGTGGTCTATCTCCTCAAGATGTGCTCCGCTCTCCTTTAGGTGAATTTTGGGATAAAGAAAAAGGCCTTAATGCCAATCAATATATCGTACCCGGTGCCGGTGGTGTCGGTGAATTAATCAACAATTCCTTTGTTTAAGGAGGACATGATGGTGCCATTAAAATTATCAACAATGATTTCAGAACAACAGATCAAAGAACGTGTCAAAACCCTTGGAAAACAAATTACCGAAGAGTTCAAAGGGGAAGATATCGTCGCGATCTGTACCCTTAAAGGCTCCTACATGTTCTACTCAGATCTTATCCGCGAAATTGATCTTAATGTGGTTTGCGAATTTTTTGGCGTTTCCAGTTATCATGGAAAAACCGAGTCTTCTGGTGAAGTAAAAGTCACCTTAGATGTCACCCATCCTTTAGAGGGAAAAAATGTTCTTCTTGTCGAAGATATTGTCGATTCTGGACTCACCATGGCCTACCTAAAAACTTGTCTCCTCGCACGTAAACCTAAAAAATTAAAAACCGTTTCACTTTTAGTAAAACCGGCTGCCATGAAGTCTGACGTTTCTCTCGACTACCATGGTTTTACTATCGATAACGAATTCGTAGTGGGTTATGGCCTCGACTATCAAGAGCTTTATCGCAACCTGCCTTACATCGCCAAAGCCGATAATCTCAACTAGGGCGCGTATGTTCCCTTTGCAATGCTTCTTTTAAATCTCAGCAATAACCCAGATCAGCGGATGTGGGTTATTACCAACAAAAAAGCCCTCTTGGGAGAGGGCTTTTGGCTTTCTTGATTATTAAATACTTATGAAGAGCGACTCTTAATTGTTGTCTTCGTAAGCATCCCCAACATTCACCAGATACAAAATTGAATCCATCTCATCTTCCATAGCCGTACCGAGACGATCCCAAGCGTGTTCGCCATCAGCCAAACCACTCACTCCAAACGACGTTTCATCAAACCACATTTTATCAAAATCCACAGGTTCATTATTTGCCACGCGCTGAGGAGTGTACCAATTTTTCGCTTTAATACGAAACACAAACATCCATCGCTTTAATCCGTCTGGAGGACATTGGACGGTAATTCCGCAAGTGGTAAAACTATCGGAAGACTGCATCACGTAACTGCTGGCAACAAAAGGACTATAAGCCTGATCACGACTACCACCATTGCCATCGTTGTAACCGGAACTGTACCAATCGGTATGGCGATCAACAGCATCGCGTATTAAAGAATAGGCGCGATCATAGTTAGGAGAATTCGTACCCAATCCCGCGAAAGCATTAAACCCGATATCTGGTGAATCCCATGCATAGGGAACACCTAACCACTCCGGATTAAAATCTAAAAGTGCACCAGATGTACTTGTCGCATCGAAACCAAATGCATAGGGGGCGTTAAAAGGTTCTTTGTGAGGATAGATAGCTACCATACTTCCTTGCGAAGAAAAAGTATTGGCATATTTATCGCTGCGGAATAACCACGTGGCAAGTCCAGCGCGAGCCGCATTGTATCGATAAAAGAACGGTCGCTTAAAATAATTTTCACAATCTGCATCCGTATACACGCTACCATCTTTGGCTTTTGTTGAGCTCGTGCAAGCGCTAGCTAAAGACGTGGCCTGCCAAATCATGGCATTGGACTCTGGTGAGTAGTGTTTAAAATTAGAATCCCCACGGAAATCATAATAATCACTTACATCATCTTTTGGACAATCTTTTTTAAATTGATGGTAACCTTCATCGAATTTTTGAACATCATCAAAATTCTTAGAGTTGGCGACATATTTTGCAAAAATATATTTTGTTTCACAAACTGTGAGGCCTGGAACTGGATTATCTACGTTGTTATCTGATCCGACAGTAATATAGCGTGGTTGTGCTGATCGACGCGCATTCCACAACTGAGAAGATACATTCAAAAACGGATAATAGGCCGAAGCATTTAGACGCATCCAAACATTTTTGGCAGTAGCCAGCGTTTCAGGCTCAATAACAGGGCTTTTGCTCTTAGGCAGAATGTTCATATTGTTGACCCATTTTACTTTAGCCGCAATCATGGTCGCTCTGTCGCGGAACTCACCACACAACTGAGTTAAAAACCAATGTGCTTCTGTATTCGCCCCTGCATTTACCGCATTCTGTGGTAATTGTGATCCAAGACGGTAGAGACGACGAACGCCTCCGTAAAAATAAAAATGATCTGCTTGTTTTGAGCTGCTTACAGTATCCATATATTGAGAAACTTCGACAATATTGGAGACTGTTTTCATCTCTTCTTTTATACTATTAACTAAAGTTTGCGTTTCAGGAGCAAATGACACCTGCCCCAAATAATAAGAAAGTGTAAATACTGTTTGGATATCATCATTAGAAATATCATCACCCTTATTCAACACATTTACAGCGTCATGTAATGCTGTTAGAGTTGTGGTAGATTCCAATTTAGTAATTTCAGTCTCCAGCGCAGCTAAAGCCTTCTTGATCTCTTGAGATACTTGATTTTTTGGAATTGTGTACGACAAGGAGCTCGCTGTATCATACGCACTTGTATTTTCTTTGTCCGTATTTTTAGCAAGTGATGCCTTGATCGTCTTTATAAGATCTAAAGCATCATAAAACGACATTGATGTGTTCAGCTGTAAAAATTGATTATAGCTCTTTTGTTCCTCTTGAGAAAAAACAAGAACATTTTTAGCTATGGCATCATCTAAGTAGTACCTTACATCTTCCATTTCATTTTTAAATTGCTCATATTCATCACCAGTCGGTATTTGTGAATATTGAGCTAAATTAGCCATCCCTGTACTTAAACTCGTCATATCTAGCTTCTGACTCTCCTCTTTAACTGAGGCATACATCTGAGTGAATACTTGATCTTGTGTTTTGTTAATAATTTCGCTTAAGGCTCCATCAAAATTTTGCAAATAATAATACATATCCCCAGCAGGCATACTATTATTTTGATTTCCTGATAAAAATTCTTTCGCAGTTTTTTGAGCAATCGTTATGTCTGCCTCAAGTTCTTTACCATATGCACTCACTTCTATATCTAAAAGTTGTTGCGCAATTTTAACAATCACAGAAATATTTATTGGTTTGATTTGCTTTTGAATAACAGAATTAAAACTAGCTATAATTCCCACTGCACTTGTTTGATCATAAGCTTTTAATTCGATGTTTATTTGCTTCTCTAAATTATCAATAAGTACTTTAAATTTATTAACATCCACACCATTGAGTTCAGTTTCTAACTTAGGAGCTACGCCTAAAATCGCTTTTTTAATTTTTATTAGGGACGCTTTTTTCATGTCTTTATAAGCAGCTGCAGCCTCAGGAGAGATCGATGTCACATCTGCCTTACTGATTTCTGCCAAAAATGTTTGTGCGGCAGTTACCAGTACAGGCTCATTGCTGCTACTGATGAGTTGCTGAACTGTTTCTTTCATATAGCTTAAATTTTGTAGAAATTCTTTCTGCTGCACATTGTTCAGTCGAGCATTAGCTATCGTTTTCGTTTCTGTGATTTTTTTCGCAGCAGATACAACTTCGGGGTTTTCATAGTTGGGCTGTGGAATATTCGCAGAAGTAGCGTCTCCAACACAGTATTGATTAAAAATCGTAGTGTTGCTCTCTGGAATTTCAAGCATGTAGGGTTGTGATTTCAATTGCGCTTTTACGTCATCCAAGGTTTGCGCCTGGGAATTAGTTCCTGCCAATAGCGAAAGGATAGCAATAACGTTAAGACACTTACGATTCATAAAAGATCTCCGTTAAAATTTAAAGGTTATGACTTGATTTCTCAATAACAGATAAATACCTTTATCTACAAAAGAACATGGTGAGTTTGTAATATGTACAGATGTCTTTTACTTATCTACAAAGACCTCCCGCTTTCCTCTTTTTTGGAATGTGGATAATTATCTCACTTGTCTGAATACATAGTGGCTGAGTTTACAATATGAGTTTGAATTGTGGTATTCAGTCAGATCTGAATAAGAGAACGTGTGAATATCCTGCATGGGTGCCTCCTGGCCATCATAACCAGGAAGACTTTAATCAAAGACATTTTTTACCAGCGACGAATCAAATTATCAAAAAGATCCTTTGCTTTGGCATCGAATTGCTCAGGGCCGTTATAGATAAAGGCAAAGGTATATTCTTTGCCATTTTTTTCGAAAAATCCAGCCAGCCCAACAGCTCCCGATAGATATCCGGTTTTGGCGCGTATGTTCCCAGGCGTATCTTTTAGACGTAGGCGTAAAGTGCCATCAATACCATTTAGTGGTAAAGCTGTTTTAAATTCGCTTGAAATTTTAAAATTATTTTTAATATAAAGTAAAATTTTTCCCAAATCTTCCGGAGTAAATTTATTTTCGCGCGAAAAACCTGACGGACTTACAAAAGTATAATCATTAGCTTTTATGTCGATCTTACCCATCCAGGAACGGATCTGCTCCACACCGTTCGACATACTATACGGTTGAGTTTTAGAAAGAGATTTTGTCAACATTTCCGCCACATAGTTATTAGAAAACTTTGCCATATCGGCAATAATTTCTCGTAAAGGCTTGCTCTCGTGAGATACCAGTGTTCGCACTGTGGCGGGCGCTCTTTTGCGCCCAACAGAACAGTCGCAATCGATCCCATCGCGCCCCAAAAAGGCTTTTAAATTATAGGCCGTCCATAAATCTGGACGTGTAACACTTTTATAAATGGCTTTTTCGTTTTCCAGAAAATCAATTGAACCGGTAACAATGATTTGCTCTTTATCTCCCGCAACATGACGATCTACCTGAATATCAGTTTTAGTACCTGTTTTGGCTTTATTGACTAAGGTAACATATTCATTTTCAGGATCTAAAAAAACACGCGCAGGGCTTCCCTTTTTAAAGCCTGGGCGTACAAAAATATTAACTGAATTCCAATTAAATGACATAGCTCCGATAGGCGCATCATAGGCACGATCCACTCTACGACTTTGACGACTGCTGGAAAAACGAATGTCATCAAAAAGAAAATCATCAACATAGATATGACCTTTAATTTTTTTTAAACCTACACGTTTTAATTCATTAACCATAGACCAAAAATTTTCCGATACCAAGCCTGGATCTCCGCCACCCTTTAAATAAAGATCTCCATCCAGAACGCCTTCTGATGAAATAGAGCCATCCGCTAGAATTTCTGTTGTGTATTTATGACCTAATCCCAATATTTCGAGCGCAGCCCCAGCTGTAGGAATTTTACTCAGTGATGCCGGAATAAATTGCTTTTGGCCATTGTGAGAAAAACTGCGGTCTTCGCCATGAATCCACAGCCCTAAATAATCTCCGCGAATTCCCGATTTCTTAATAACTTGATCCAGAACCTCTTCGGCATGAGCGCGCGACAAAGGAATTAAAAAAATATAAATCAGTAAATAAAAGCGCATCCTTTGATTATGCCTTACGCATGGGCAAATGCAACACCAAGAATAATAATCTATACGCGGATCTGGGCACCATGAGCCCATCTATAACGATGCAAGAAATTGCCTCCTAATAATGGCATCTCTATTTTATGAACAAGTTGTAATAAATGTTGGCTCTCACAAACAGATTTCGTTACCATGTACGTATGATGCAACTTGCTCACCGTCACTGCCTGTCTCAACCATTAAGCATGTTATACATTTTTTTAATCATCAATGCGTTGACCTTTCTTGGTTGTCGCAGAACACCTGATTCACCGTCCGATACCATCATTATGGGTGTACCCGCAGCACCTCAAACGATAGATCCTCGCTATGCATTGGATGCTTTTGGCCAAAATTTACGCGCTCTATTGTTTACTCACATCGTAAAATTAACCAATACTGGACCCAATAACTCCTTAGCACCCGCACCAGAACTGGCCACATCGTGGACAGTTCATAAAAATATCTTTTCGTTTGAACTCAAAAAAGACGCAAAATTCTCAGACGGCTCCCCTATCACCAGAGAGGATATTGAGTTTTCTATCAGAACGTTTCAACACCCCGCAAATCCCTTTTCGCAAGCTTTCCGTAAAATCAAAAAAATTGAATTTTTCGAAAAGCCAAAAAATCTGCAAATGGTACTCACCACCGAACGTTATGAAAGTACTTTTTTTCTTGATATAGCATTATTACCCATCCTTCCTAAACACATTGTGGAAAAAATGGGGGATAACTACTACGAAAACTTGGTCAGCAGTGGCACCTATAAATTGGTATCAGCGAACGAATCTTCTATTCTCCTCGAGGCAAATCCCTATAGCTTCGAAAAACCAAAAACAAAGAAGGTCTTATTTAAAATAATTCGTGACGATAACACCCGTTTCTTGCGTATGTTCAAAGGGGACTTGGATATTGTAGTCAATGACATGCCCTCTACAAAAATCATCGTCTTTGAACACTCACCCGATTTTAAGGTAATTACAACTCCTGGCGCGAACATTACGTATCTCGTTTTAAACCTTAAAGATCCTCTATTAAAAGAACTTTCTGTGCGAGAGGCGATTGTTCGTGCCATCAATAAACAAGAAATTATTGACTACAAGCTCGAAGGGTTGGCTATTCCGGCCAATACATTTGTTCTCCCCGACTCAGCTTATTTCTCTTTAGATATTCATTTAGATGAATATGCGCCACAAAAAGCGCGAGAAACATTTCTATCCTTACCCAAGCCTGTAGAATTGGAAATTAAAACATCTAACCAACGATCTGCTGTTGAAAATGGCAAAACCCTCGCCTACCAACTGAAACAAGCGGGAGTGAATGTCAGCTTAAAAAGTTACGAATGGGGCACCTTCTACGCTGATATTAAAAAGGGCAACTTTCAGATTGCCACCATGAAAGCCGTCGGTGTACAGGACCCTGACCTCTATCGGCTGATGTTTCATTCTACACAAACTCCCCCTACAGGTCTTAATCGCGGTTATTACAATAATCCCGAACTCGACAAGCTTTTACAAAAAGGCAACCAGATCGAACAACTTCCTGAACGCATTGAATATTATAAAAAAATTCAAAAAATCGTGGTTAATGATTTACCTATGATTCCACTTTGGTATGATAAATACGTGGCTATCATTAACAAACGAATTAAAGGTTTTACACCCACACCGCAAACTGGTTTTAGTTTTTTATTACAACTAGAAAAGAGCCATGACAGCAGTAAATAAAAAATCGCAAATTATTATTTGGCCTACATATAACTCCACGCGACTACAAGAATTTTTGCACTCTTGGCCGAAGATGTATCAATTTACTATTGTTAAAAACTGGAAAGAATTTATTGAACATTTAAATCGTGATGATTCTTTTGCTGTTTTTATTGAAACAACACCAACGGATAATCGCGAAGATATTTTTTCTTTCGCAAAGCAAAATAAACCTGAACTGCTACGTTTTCAAATTGTTAATGATCCGCAGATCAAACAATCGGAAGATTTGCTTGGGCAGTCTTTAATTCATAAAACTTTAAACCTGACTGCGCCAAATGATAATACAAAATTATCTATACAAGAAACTTTGGCTTTATTTGATTTGGTTGAAGAACGTAACCGTTTTGCTGAACTCTCGATCACCGACCCCGTCACGCAACTTACAAATCATAGATTTTTCCAAGAAAAACTAAGACAAGAGCTACAGAAGGCCAAAAAAAATAAAGAGTCTTTAGCTCTTGTCATGATCGATGTCGATCATTTTAAATTGCTCAATGATCAGTACGGTCATCCACGCGGCGATCAAGTTCTTGCCTTATTAGCAAAAGAATTAAAAAGAATTCTGCCAGCTTCTGCATCGCTATCGCGCTATGGAGGAGAAGAGTTTTCTCTCATTTTACCAAAAACAACTTCTCCAAAAGCTCTACAAATAAGTGAAGAACTCCGCGCCTCTGTTCTTGCATTACAGAATCTAGATTTTCGTCTCAGCATTAGTCTAGGAATAGCCTGTTTTCCAGAGCATGGTCTAGATGTAGATGAACTTATCGCCAACGCAGACCATGCTCTATACTGTGCTAAGAGACAGGGACGCAACATGAGTATTGTAGCGGGAGATTTCGCGTATTAAACTAACAGAATGAAAAAACGCGAATGGCTATTAGTTATATTACCCATGGCCCTAACTATAACTATCGATCAAGCCACAAAACTCTGGGCTCTTGACCTTCTGGCAACACGACAATTCGGATTCTTGGGACTCTCCCTACATTACAATAAAGGGGCTATGCTCGGTTTGTTTTCAAGCCTTCCCCCCATTCTAAGAATTGTCTCTTTATCAACTGGTGGAGCCTTTTTGCTGTTCACCTATGTAATTGTTCAATACCTACTTCCGATTAAATCCCTATTGTTACGTATGGGTATGTCGATACTCATGGGCGGAATTCTTGGCAATGTGATCGACCGCACCTATGCCGGCGCTGTTGTGGATTTTATTTTCTTTTCTTTTGGTAATTGGAACTCTCCCGTTTTTAATCTGGCCGATGCTCTACAATGGGTAGGATATATTTTTCTGGTTACCGCTCTCTTAAAAGACAGCGAACTTTTATGGCCACAAAACAATTTGCGAAAATTTTATTGGATCAATCCTCAATTTCAATTGAAGTATTGCCTTACCTTGATGTTTGTCGGCGTGGGCTTTGCCATGATTGCCGGTGTTTTCAGTTATACATTTCTACGCTTTATGGTGGTGGATTTAGTAGGCAACAATAAAAAAATGCTGGATCAATTTTTGATCCCGTTTATTCAAACATTTAGTGCTTTTACGGTTGCCTTTGCCTCCTTTTTGTTTCTTATTGGTCGAGTTCTTTCTCATCGAGTTGCTGGCCCTATGTATGCCTTTGAGCGATTTTTAAAGGATTATATTCAGGGAAAAACCCATTCGCTGAAACTAAGAAAAGGAGATGAGTTTTTACATTTAGAACAACTCTCGCAAATGATCATCGAGCATCTTGAGACTAAAGCCACAAAAAATGAACCTCTACCTATTCTACCTCGGGGCGCCTCGAATCAACTACTGTCTCATGATGACTCGCCTGAGGTCCGGTCTGTTGGATAAATAACAAACGTTATGGTATGGTAGTCTCATGACAACAAAGATTTTCGCATTAGCATGCACCTTAATTTTATGGCACCTTGGTTTAATGTCTGTTATGAGCTGGCATACCCAGCAAGAACATCAAGATGCAAAAATTCTTTACTTAAAGCCAATCGATAATACGATTCGCTTTGTACATATTGCCAACTAACTTTATCAATAATGGTCGACCTGTTCGACGCATCCACTCATAAATACACTGCGGCTTGAAGCCGTCCTCTAATAAAATTACTTTGTAAGGCGTGTCTTTATTGCCTGAAAACAGCAATTCAATCAAAGTATAGGGCATACAAAGCACGAAAAGGAGCTTATCGTTATGAAATTCCTATTCTTTTCTTTTCTCAGCCTGCTCTCTTTGGTATCGTGTTTTCACATGAAAAATAAAACAGCCAAACAACTACATCCCCCTATAGCAAAAGAAGTTCCCAAAGAGCTCTCAAAGCACGGAGATATTCGTGTGGATCCTTATTTTTGGATGAACGAGCGGGATTCAAAAACCGTCCTTGATTATATAGCTGCCGAAAATGAATATGCGGAAGAAATCTTGCACCAATCCAAAAAAATTGCCAAAACACTATTTTCCGAAATGAAAGCACGAGTAAAAGAGGACGACTCCACAGCTCCATATAAGCAGGGCAACTATTATTACTATGTTCGTTACGAAAAGGGCAAAGAATATCCGATCTACTGTCGCCGTTTTCAGAAATTAACTGCATCAGAAGAAATTATTTTAGATATTAACGATCTGGCTAAGGGTAAATCCTATTACTCTGCCTATATGATTGATATCTCTCCGGATCAAAATATGATGGCTTTTGCTGTCGATGAAGTAGGACGACGTTTTTACACTATTTATTTTAAAAATTTAAAAGAGAATAAAATTCTCAAACGCACCATTCCCGACACCACAGGTAACTGGGTTTGGTTTAACGATAATAAAACGGGCTATTTCTCGCAGCAAGATAAACAAACCTTGCGCTCTGATCGAATTTACAAAACCACCATTGATAGCGATACTAAAACTCTCATTATCGAAGAAAAAGACGAGTTATTTCGCTTGGGGGTAAGTAAAAGTCTAAATGAAAAAACCATTTTTATTACCGCCGGTAGCTTTAATAGTTCCCAGATCTCTTATGTCGCCGCCGATACACCTCATACCAAACCCAAAATTTTTCTTAAAAAACAAAAAAATCATCTCTACGATATAGAAGATGGTGGAGATGTTTTCTTTATACGCAGCAATAAGGGTGGAGAAAATTTTCAAATCTATGTGACTGCAAAAGACAAAATGAATCCTAAATTTTGGTCCACTTTTGTGGCACACCGAAAAACGTCTCTGATTGAGAATATGCTAGTGTTGCAAGATTTTGTCGTTCTAGAAGAGCGTCAAGACGGGCTTACACAAATCGAGATCATCCACCGCAAAAGTAAACAGCGTGCTTTTATAGATTTTAAAGATGAGGCGTACGTTGCCTCCTTAGACGCAAATACCGAATACGATACCCATACCGTACGTTACAGCTACTCTTCCTTAGTCACCCCTACAACTACCTATGATTACTCCATAGATGCAAAAAAATCGATAGTGATTAAAACAACAACCACACCAACATATCAAGCGGATCTCTATGAAACAAAACGATTATGGGCAAAAGCAAACGATGGTGCGCGTATCCCTATATCTTTAGTTTATAAAAAAAGTGCTTTTAAAAAAGGTGAAAACCCTCTCTTCCAGTATGGGTATGGATCATACGGAATCTCCATGGATCCTAACTTTCGCCTATCTATTCCGAGTCTTCTCGACAGAGGATTTATTTTTGCCATCGCACATATCCGAGGGGGTCAAGAGTTGGGTCGCCAGTGGTACGAAGATGGTCGCATGCGCAATAAGAAAAATACATTTTCTGACTTTATTGATGTGACGGAGTTTTTATTAAAACAAGGCTATGGCAAAGCTGGCCATATCTATATCGAAGGCGGTAGCGCTGGCGGCTTATTGATGGGAGCGGTTTTAAATATGCGCCCCGATCTCTACCATGGAGCTCATGCGGCTGTACCTTTTGTCGATGTGTTGACAACCATGCTCGACGATTCTCTTCCACTCACAGTAGAAGAGTACGAACAATGGGGCAATCCCAACAAAAAAGCTGATTATACTTATATAAAATCTTATTCCCCCTACGATAATATTAAGCCCGTAGAGTATCCTAATATTTTAGTAACCACTGGCTACCATGACTCCCAGGTGCAATATTGGGAGCCGCTGAAATGGGTTGCCAAGCTTCGAAAATATAACACCTCATCCAATCATATTATCATGAAAACAGAAATGAAAGCGGGACACAGCGGAGTTACGGGACGTTTCTCGCGTATTCAACAGGTGGCTGATGAGTATTCTTTTTTTGTGTGGCTTGAAGAAAAAAATAAATAATCAACATACTCATCGAGAATGAAGTTTATGAGATGGATTCTAAGCACGACGTACATCAGAAATTTTCGATAAGTAAAATCGCTTAGCAAAAGGTTGGCCATCCGATGCCATAAGAAAATCACCATCAGGTCCGCGTATAATACCAATTGGAGTGACCAAGCGTTCGTGAGCGTTGCTGCCACCGTATTTCATGTATGCCTGACGTTGATCGCGAATGGCCGAAACAAGAATGTTGATTCCCTGATCCTTATCACAGAGTTGCTCAATAGAGAAATCAGGCCATCGCAGTGGCCCGCCTTGCAATTCCCATAACTTTTCTAGAGTAGCTGCTCCACTGCGTTCAATACACTTATACAAAAGTTCACCACAGGCATGAGCATCATCTTCTGCTCGATGAGCTGCTCCTTGCGTAAGCCCGAGATGTGGAATCAGTGTTTGCAATTTATGATTCACACTATCTTTAATCACATTACGCGAAATACGACTTGAACACAGCACTGGAGTTATTGGTAAAGACAGTCCCGCATTCTCAAAGGCAATGGCAATAAAACCCATATCGAACGGTGCATGATGGGCCACCAGAATATCTTCACCGATGTATCGATGAAACTCTTTAATCACATCTTCAATACTTGCCGCATTTTGCACCATTTCATTCGTGATGCCATGGATCTTAATAACCTCTTCCGACATAGGACGCGAGGGCTTAATGAGAGAGCTAAAAGCATCAATACGTTTACCTGCCTTGAACTTAACTGCGGCAATTTCACATATTTCAGACTCTAGAGGATACTTGCCCGTGGTCTCGGTATCAATTGCGATAAAAACCGTGTCATTTAAGTTCAATCTATGCCTCCGTATATATCTGCTGGGTTGAGTAATTCGCCCTACTAGTAGCCAGACCCCTCCTGATAGTTTATAAATCGTTGAGATCCTGCCGAGAAAGAGAGTATATTTACTTATATGTCAAAATTTGCTGCTGTCACCTTTTTATTGCTGTTTTTTTCTATATCTATCCAAGCGAATCCGCAAGACTTAGAAACAGTTCGCAATCCAATGCACCTGAGCCATGCTACACCTGTGTCTTCAGACCTTAAAGCCGATGAACGCTTTCCAATGACTTTAGATTTATCATTGGCTAAAGGTTTTCATGGTTATCAGGATAAGCTTAAAATTTTTGTTTTAGAGCCCGATAGCATATCGGTAGGCGATCTCACCATTTCTCCCCTTGTCGAATTTATGGATTATGCCAAAAAGAAGCATTCTGGTTTTGAAAATAATTTTTCGATAAAATTTTTTGCGCAAACTCCTAACCATCACCAAGGATCTATAGAAAAATTAAAATTAGAAGTTGAGTATGTCGCCTGCACAGAAAAATTTTGCTTACCACGAAAACGCCTTACTATTGATGTCCCGGTTGTGACAAATACCGCCACCACCAAACCCCTCACTTCTGGCGAAATAAATATTTTCAGTAATATTGAAGGAAATATTCAATCCAATTTCTTTTTAGCCCTTATACTCATTTTCTTTGTAGGTTTTTTGACTTCCCTCACTCCTTGTGTGTACCCTCTGATCCCCATCACCCTAGCCGTCGTCGGTGCCCGCGCTACCGGAAATGAAAAACATAATCACCTCCGTGCGTTTACCCTAAGTTGTATTTATGTTTTAGGTATTGCCTTAACTTACTCCGTGCTGGGTGTGGTGGCTGCCCGCACGGGAGCAATCTTTGGCCAAGCCCTCACATTTAAACCCGTGATTTTATTTTTCGCCTTTCTCTTTTTCGCCATGGGTTTAAGTATTTTTGGTGTTTTTGATATCGCTGTCCCCTCACATATGTTTAGCAAATTCGAAAAATTCGCTGGCAAAAAATCAGCATTCAGCGCCTTTATCACAGGACTACTGGCAGGCGTTGTCGCCGGCCCCTGTATTGGACCCGTTCTTGCCGGCGTTCTGGCTTACATCGCAAAAACCCAAGATATGCTTCTCGGCTTTATTATGCTTTTTACCTTTGCCCTTGGCATGGGTGTACTATTTATTGTGATCGGTACTTTCAGTGGTTTTTTAGGAAAACTCCCGCGCTCCGGCCCGTGGATGAATATGGTAAAGTTTTTCTTAGGCGCCATGATGTTTGCTCTATCATTTTACTATCTCCAACCTGTCCTCTCAACCCCACTTGCCGCCTTTGTATTAGGTATCTATGTCACCCTGTCCGCTATGTTTTTGTACAGTCTTTCATCACCTCAATCCAAATTTGCCTGGGGAATTTTTGCCATTTTGGTTCTCGGCATTGTGGCTATATCTGCAGCCTATGTTCATAAAACACAACCCAAAACCCTTGCCACCACAGAAGCTAACGCCGAAGAAGGCGAAGACCGCTGGCTACCCTATAGTGAGGAACTACTGACCAAGGCCAAGAGCGAAGGAAAACCTGTTATTATCGACTTTTTTGCCGATTGGTGTGGAGCCTGTGTCGAGCTTGACGAAATGACCTTTTCAACTGAGGCCTTCGATCAGGCAACGAAGGACTACTACCTTTTACGTGTAGATGCCACTGAGCCATTTCAAGGCTTGGATGTCCTGCAAAAAAAGTATGATGTGTATGGACTCCCTACCATCATTTTTATCTCGCAAAAGGGCGAATTTCTCAAAGAATTGTCCCTTACCGGCTTTGAAGATATCGATGCTTTCATCAAGCGACTTAAAGAGGTTGAGCAAAGATAAGTTTGCCCTTTTTGGCTCGCTAGAGGCGCCTCCATTCTATTTTTTAAGATCTTCGTTTTTATTAAAATAAACTCGTCCGATGATTTTTATTTTTCCACTGTCAACGGAAGCAACCTCATTCACATTTATAGTATTACCAATAGTATCTGTTGATAGGCGCCATTTATTATTGGGACTTTTTAACTGTGGGGCCCCAAATGCTAGCTCTAAATGGTTTTCCACAATTACGTCCACTGTTACCAATGTACTTCCCTTATTTTTAATTTTTTCTTTTAAATCTACACTTAAAATATCGACCTCAACAATTTGATCAAAACTATCTTCATCGTCAGTTAAAAAATGAGCCATATAATAGTGTTTAGACGTTCCAAAGAGCACAAATGTGAGTGCGCTTTTACTTGAGCCATCGAACCGTCGAGCAAAAATCGGCTTTCCGACAACCGACACCGTTGACACTTGTTTTATTAATTCTTGAGGAGCAGGAAAGTCTGGGTTGTTTTCGACATGGCCATACACAGCAAGAGCGCTTATCGAAAACCCGGGCTGACAAAACATCTCTGGAACTCTAAATGGTTTTTTTTGAGGCGAAATCGTAAAAAAGGGGATGGGATTATTTATTGTGTTTTCTAATAAAAATTTATCGCGATAGGCCTTTATTGTCTGGGTATCGAGTTGTACTTCCCATAGTCCCTGATAAACGTGCATCAGAACATGGCCAGTGGTTCCATTTGTTTTTCCCGAAAAAAGAGGCAAGTGATAAGCATAAAGCTTATCATCTGGATCACCAAATAAAACCATATTGTGAAACCCAGCCATCTCTGGTGGCACCATGTTACAATTATAAAGCGAACTTGCCATGGCTGCTTGAGTAGCGAATAAGAAAAATAGTAGGATTTTAGACCTTTTCATAAAATATTTCCTTTTTTATATTTATTAATAAAATTCGTACTAATATTAGACATTGATAACTGTGAAATAATTCGTGCTAACAAAGCTTGGCTAAAAATCTCTTTTGGAAAGCTTCCAACTAAAATGCACACAGCACCGATAATAAAATAAATCCCAAATGTCATTTTCCAAATGAGTATCGAGTAGAGAGTAGAAAAAAGTGGTTCTAGTGCCATTATTAATCCCGTAGAATGCAGGGGGAGCTTCCTTACTCCCATATAAAACAAAATATTAGGTAAAAATCCCGCAATAAGCGCGTACAAAATAATACTCAGTATATGTTTGCTACTCTGACTCCACGTCATAAAAATGATCCTCTCCTCTACAAGAGACGAACTGCACACTAACGCTAAAACCAAGATAGAAAATAAATCATAAAATAAAGAGAGTTCAAAGGCACCCACGCCTTTTTGGCGCAGTTTTGCTGAGACCACAATCCATACTGCAATGGCAAGACTTGCGACAATTGGAAATAACATAGTTGCCGAGAATAATTTTATTCCTGTCAGGTTAACCTGACTGATTAAAAATATGCCTCCCACCGTCATTAATGATTGTCCTATTTCTAATCGACTCAACTTGCTTTTACTGAAAATCACCGAATACAGCAATATCCAGATCGGGTAGGAAAAAACAATAAACGTGACAATGGCTGGTTCAAGTCCGTTATCGATACCTTTAAATTCAAAGTACTGAAGGCATGCTCCCGTCCCACCTAGGAGTAAAAGTAAAAGAAAGACTTCTCGCGTGAATTTCCATTTTGTCTTTTTAAATAGGAATAGCGCGATCTGAAAAAATAATCTTATACCAACAAACAAAATACAAAAATAGCTTAGCGGAATTCCCTGCTGTAGAATAACTTTGCTGATTGGATGAACGAGGCCGAACAACATAACTGATATGAGTAAGAATGACATAATCAAAATCCTTTCAAAAATCGGTGCAATTGCTGTTTTTCATCATCTGATAAGCGAAAACCCACAGGTGGCATTTCACCTGATTCCGTCATAAACTGTATTGTTCTTGCCTGTTGTCGACTCAAAAATCCACGAGCAAAAAAACCTTTGTCTTTATGGCACATCACACATGTTTTAATCATTAAGTGCTCGTTTTCATAGAGACTGCGAAAACGTACTGGTGGTATTTGTTGCTTGTCTCGCATGTCGTGCTCAGGCGAGAGAACAATACGACCGTAAAATTTCATGCGCGTGTTCCAAAGCGCCACTTGAATCCGGTCTGCCATCGATAACGAGACGGTAGACGAAGACCAATTGGGGCGAAGAGCGCGAGGACCATTATTGTGACAAAGAAAGCAGGACACACGCATGGACTGCTCTGGTATGTTATTCGTCCACCTTAGCTCTCCTGGAGCCAATTGGTAAAACCGTGCCACTTTAGGAGACGTCGTTTTATCCACGACAATGGCCAAACGATCCCAGGACGAATCTGCAGCATTTGCACCATGGTGGCTTTGATTCATCATCCATACGTCTTTGTCTTTAAAGCGAAACCATTTTATTTTATTGAATACCGGCTGACCAGTCAGCGTTTTCGACTCGCGGGATTCAATGAAAAGTTCCTCACCGCTCACCATGATGCCAGTGAGGACAATGGCGATTAGAATGAGCGGCGTCATCACCACCAAGCACAAAGATCTCATATCAATCGCACGAAAAATATGTCTCTTTTTCATCTATTTTTAAAAGTGCCGTTATCATCGGATCACCCTTAGAGCCTATACAAAGCGTACGCCCACACGATTGAGGCTGGGATATCAAAGTCAGCGTATCGCTGTCGTCTGGAAAAAACTTATAAACCGTTTTGCTATATAGACCACCAGTATTTGTGTCAGCAATTGCATCGTATCGAGCGATGCTCTCACCGTTTTTAAGGTCAACGTAAATAATTGTATCCCCACCGAAGTGGGTAACAATGTACTCCTTAACGGTTAACGTTGCGCCGGTTTCATCGTTTACACATTGATAATCAGCCTTGACGGCGTTACCAATAAATATGCTTAAAGTGAGCATCAATGGACTTATTTTCATCTCTATTCTCCCTATGTATTGCGGACTTAACCGCTGTTTTTGTCTTATTTTGAAGACGAGCTAAACTGAAAACTTATATTTGTTTTCGGCTTTAGCCATCTCTTCTGGGTTAAAAACTATTGAAATTTACAATTTAAGTAAAATTAATTGATTTAATATCTCTATCGATTTATCTAATAAGCATGAGTTTATCTTCTCATCATTTAGATGCCTTTTTAGCCGTTGCCAAAACCAATGGGTTTTCATCGGCCGCAAACCAACTTCATATTACCCAGTCGGCTCTATCTCAGCGTGTGAAGAATCTGGAAGACGAATTGGGCCTCACATTATTTATTCGTACCACAACGGGGGTGACGCTGACGGAAGCTGGCGAGCGGCTGTTGCGATATTGCCAAACCCGCGACTCTTTGGAACAAGAACTTGTTCATGATCTCAATATTTCTAACACATATGAACTCACCGGCTCTATTCGGATCGCGGCTTATTCGTCAGTACTACGCTCGGTTATCATTCCTGCCCTAAAACCGCTATTGGAAAAACATCCTAATATTTTGTGCGAATTTATTTGCGCCAAAATGCCGAAGCTTCCATTGTTACTCCAAAGTGCCGAAGTGGATTTTATCGTTATGGATTATGCTCTGGAGCGTGCAAATCTTCAAAGAGAGAATTTAGGACAAGAAAAATACGTCATTATTGAAAGCAAGAAATCGCAAAAGCGCCATGATATTTACCTCGATAACGACTCCGCAGATCGTGCCACAGAGATGTTTTTTAAATCGCAAAATATAAAACTTCCTAAATATCGAAGATCTTATTTTGATGACTGCTATGGAATCATTGATGGCGTCACTCTAGGACTTGGTAAAGCCATAATGCCTAAACACCTAGTAGCGCATAATCCCAAGCTAAAGATCACAGAAAGTTCTAAGGCATATAATCTGGATGTGGTTTTGCATTATTATCAACAGCCGATTTATTCCAAACTTCATCTTGCGGTTCTCGAAACAATTAAAAAAAATGCCCCGCCACTACTGTCTTAAGGTGCATCCTCGTTAACTGAAGGCTTCTTAAAGATACGCAAAAAATCTTCGGCATTGAGCTCTTTAAAATCGCCAGGTTTAAGGCCACCCAGTTTTAATCCACCGATGGCGACACGACGTAGCTTTTCCACATCGAAATTGATTTTTTGAAACATCTTTTTAACTTGGTGGTTTTTACCTTCTTTAATGCTTAGCTCAATCCAAGATTTTTTATCACTGCCTTTATTGGGAAGACGACGTGTGTGAACGGCGGCCACTTTACCGCCGCCTTCGATCGAAACACCACGGCGTAGTTTTTCCAGTTGTTGATCGGAAGGCTGCCCCGATAATTTTGCATGATATGTTTTTAAAACACCTTTTTCCGGATGAATCACTTTGTGGGCAAACTCGCCATCGTTGGTGATAAGAATCAAACCTTCCGCATCCCAATCAAGGCGTCCCACAGGAAAAAGGCGCAAGGTGCTTTTCTTAAAATAATCGATAACAGTAGGGCGACCGTGGGGATCTGAAGTTGTCGTGACCACCGAACGCGGTTTATTAAATACATAATAGACAAAACGGTTTTGTTCTTTGACAGGTTTCCCTTTGTACAAAATACGATCCTGAGAGGGGTCTACACGAACCCCCAACTCAAAAACTTTTTTTCCGTTGATGGTGATTTCACCGTTTTCAATGAGCTCATCGGCTTTACGACGGCTAGCGATTCCGCTATCAGCTAAAAATTTATTAAGACGAATACGTCCATCATTGGGCGCTTCTTTTACGGTACGTGCAGAAGAGTGTTTTTTGTTTATTCGACGAGGAGCTGATGGTTTTTGTTTACCGGCCATATTTTTTCACCTTTTTGAGCGGGCTTTTTGGGAATCAAGGCCCGTGTAGACTGCATAGTAGATCGCAGCGTCTGAGTCAAAAGGCGAATCATATTATCATTAGGAAAAATGCTCTCTAATGCCATTTCACCCCGCTCGAGGGCGGCCTGGGCAAAGGAAACCGCCTCGGGATGGCCGACATTAAGTAATTCCACGGCTTTTTCCATAATTTGCGCCAGTTCCTGGTAAGTTGGGTCTGTCTTGCGATCGACAAAGTATTGCTCCAGCTTTTTGATCGAATAATAAAGGACCGAGTGCTCACGCACGCTCCCGCCGCGGAACTCTTCGGCCTTTTGTAAAACATAACCACGAATCAGATGACCATGTACCCCTTGGCCTAAAATCATAAAACGCCCAAAGACATTTGGCGCCACTTCCACATACTGAACCTTTTGAAACTCTAAGGACAAATCGGGACTGTAATGGAGCTGACAAAGAGTATTGAGCGGCTCAAGCTCTCCCTCTTTATTAATAATCATAAGATTATTTAACAGAGTGACATTCAGAGCTCCACCCTCTTTGAGAGTTAATAGCAAAAAACGCTGGTTTTCGATGGCCAACAAGCGTGTTTTTTGGTTTGCATGACAAAAACGTTTTTCAAAGATTTTAATACAATCAATGGGATTTTCGACCGCAACCACCTGCCAGCGATCGGGCATGACCATGTTTTTAAAACCGATATCGAGCTGATAGGTTTCGGCAAAATGATGGAGAGCATATTGCAACTCTTGCAGCAATTGCACGCGATTTTGGCGCCAGTGTTCGAAGGTCAAAGCCCAGCGACAAAAGCTTTCAATAAGTTGTGGGGTGATGGTGTCTGTCGGCTCACAGTGATGGATTAAAAAATGGTAGAAGCACAGACGCGCGGCATCTTTATTTGGTTGAAAGCGCAACATATGTCTGGCAAGCTGTAAGACAGTGTTCATCTGTTTCAGATTAGAAAATATGTGCTACGTTCGTCCAGAAAAATCTGCCATGGGAGGCCAAATATGAATAAAAGGCTTGCACCGGGCTTATTTGATGACAACTCACAGGGTACCGAATCCCCCCAGACCTACCATAGTCCAGCTCTACCATCGCTTACCTCCCAGGTGGGTAAAATGGAGCTCCAGAAGCTTACAGATGAAATGAGTGCCATTAAGGCCAAAATCCGCAGCTACGAAAATCAGCTAGATGTGTTTAAAAACCAGATCAGTGATGTTTTACGCTCCATAGATCAGCGTTTTGATCGTCTTTCCCAGGCTCTTTCGCGTATCGAAAAGTCGGTTCATAATAACGAACGCAGTACCGAGCAAAAAATTCAGGTTTTTCGCGAAAAGCTGCAATCAGCCAACCTAGAAGAAGCAAAAGTCGAAGGCCTTATTGAGCGACAAACTCTGGTGATCCGCAATTTCGAAAATCGCTTAAGTGCTATGCAACAGTTGATTAACGAAAAAGAACTTCTGCTGATGAAGTACGCCGATGCCATCAAGCGCGCACAACCCCACACGCACGCAAGCCCCGCCAAACTCCGAAAATAATTTATTTGCTACGAACATTTCGGACAGGGGCATCGTCCACTTTGGTAGCAATAGCATATTAGCTCAGCACTTCTCTACCAAAAAATCATTTAGAGAATTCCTAACTCTTTAAGCTTATTAATAACGGGTGTGATGCGGTTTACATGGGTCCCAAGTGGGTGACCATCAGTGATGGTACAAGCACCTTCCCCGAGCTTTTCGCAGGTCGAAACACGCATGCACTTTTGCACCTCATCATAAACAAAATCTTCTGAGGGAAAAGAGCGTACTGCAATCCCAATCACTTCATTTTTAGAATTAAAAACGGGACTTCCGCTATTACCGCCAATGATATCTAAATCTGTAACAAAATAGTTGGCATAATTGTTTGCAAGTACTTTAGCATTGCCAGAATATTTTAACGGTAACGCCATCGGATAACCTAAAGTAAATACGGGATCCGATACACTCGGCGCTTCCGTTGCCAACTGCACTGGTGTGCGCCCAACAACTTTGCGATCCAGTTTAATAATGGCGAAATCCAACCCGACATTTGGATTTACCGGGAGGAGAATCTCGCCCTTATCATCTAGAGGGTAACCGAACAATTCCGCATAAATCACCTTTTCGCAGCTATAGATATTATCGGGAGAGATTCCGTTAATTCTTTCGCTGGCTGTCGCTGTTTTTTCGTAACCAAACACCCATTTAAAATTTTCACAAAATGGTGGCCGTTCATTTTCGTAGATTGTTTTAGGCAAGGGATTGTGTGAATAAATCATACAGTGTCCTGCCGTGACGATGGTGTCTTCTGAAACCAAAAAGCCCGTGCAGTTTACATAACCCGCGTGCTGATCACTAAATTTTTGATCTGCACACATAATATTGGTGCCGTACTGATCCGTAGACAAAAGAAAATCCAGGGTGTAGGTCTTGGTCTGATCATCAGGTAAAACAAATGCCTCTGATTGCATCATGGCAGTAGAAGAGGAAATTTTCTCTAGGCCAGGCACTTCGTAGGGCTCGCGACGGTCATCGGAACCAAATATAGCCGCGTGAGCAACCGTTAAGAGCAGTAAAAAAATAGTCGACATAGAACCCCCAAATACGACTCTCTTCTTCTACCGAAATTTAAAGAGTATGGCCATTACATACTAGCCGAGAAGTTGGCTAGTAAATTTTACGTATAGTATATGAACCGTCTTTAACATTAATACATCGTAGAAATGAGATTACAAAGAGCAGATACCAACTCTTAATACCATCGACGATCGAACTTGATTTACGTAGTAACAAATACAATTAATCCCTGCCCTTTCTGGCACTTGTTTCAAGGATTTTAGGATTGCAGCACTCGCCATCGCAAATAGACTATTGATGAGTCTCTAGGACTTTAGCTTGTACCGACAGAGGTGATCAAATGGACCACAAACCATAACATAAATAGAAACAATAGACTTAAAAAAAGAATAATTATACCCGCTATTATAAGAAGATATTTCTTCGATGCCTGGGAAGTTTCGTAGTGATTTTCTAAATTGGACTCCAATAGGGCCACATTACGCAGGTTGGCCTTCCAATAGATATCAAAAAGATCACCAAAGACTGGCACCCAATCGAAAATATTGTCGATTAAAAGATTGAGGCCCATACGCATGAGTGTTGCTGGAGATCCACCGAGCGTAGCAGCGCGAATGATTATATAAAAAGAAAAACCGCTAGTAAACATATCACCAATACCAGGAATAATACCAATGATACCATCCCAGCCTATTTTGAATCCGCCAGGCAGAGTAAATTTCGCATCGAGGGCCTGAGCCAGCAGTCGAATGTCTTTTGTCGATTGTAAAAATGATCGAGGTGTTTGTGGAGATGTGCTCATTTACTCGGGCTTTAAGACAATGCCGGGACCCTTGGGAATTTCTTTAAATTCATCAGGAACCTGCGACTCTGGGGATTTTTTTGTCGCCATTTTTTGCTCCACATCACGCTCTTTGAGCATGTCTAAATAATCTTTTCTTTTGCTCAGTAAAATGGCAAAACAGGTTTTTTGTTTTTCGTCTAAACTTTTCGCTAAATCTTTTTTAGATTGAATATTCCCGTCGGCGATTTCTTTTCTTTTTTTTCGGCGCTCGGCGCGAATGCGATTATCACGAATGTTCATGTTCTTGGTTTCCGTATCAAAATCTTTAAGAGCTGTATCCCGATTCTTACGGAAGATGTCTTTTTCGCTACGAACAAAACGCAATATTTCGGTACGTTTTTCGTTATAGGATTTATAAATTTCTTTACGCACTATTTCCACGGCTATCGGTTTTTTTAAAAGGGCGTCTTCAACTTTAATATAGGCCGTATCGCATGGAGGAAAGGCGCTGTCGGCAATAGCAATGTTGATGAGATGAAATAAGAACCACACCACGATCACCCCCGTCCAGCAGACTTCATTGCTTCGCGCGCCTGTTTATCGCGATCTCGCTTTTTGATATCTTCGCGCTTGTCGTGCATTTTTTTTCCGCGTGCCATTGCGATCTCAATTTTTATTCGCCCATTTTTAAAATACATTTTGGTTGGAACACAACTAAATCCACGCTCTTGAATTTTTCCCATAATTTTATGAATTTCGTTGCGGTTTAAGAGAAGCTTGCGTAGACGCTCAGGGGCGTGATTATTGTAACTACTCGCTTTGTATTCGCTGATGTGGCAGTTTTGTAAAAATACTTCGTTACCCTGCACTACAACATAAGAGTCTTTTAAATTAATAGCGCCTCCGCGAATAGATTTGACCTCGCTTCCAGTTAAAACGAGGCCAGCCTCGAATTTTTCGAGAAGCTCGAAGTCATGACGGGCTTTGCGATTTTCGGCAATAATCTTAATCGACATTTAATTAACTATCCTGAGTTCTTTTAAATAGCTCACAGTACTGCGACCACGACAATTCTTCGGGACGCACCTTCTCATTTAAACCCATGCCTACCATAGCATGGTTTAAAGTCTCACCACCACATAAATTGGCAATGTTGTTACGCAGTAACTTGCGTCGATGAGAAAAACTCTGCTTTACAAAACGTAAGTAAGACTCACCGTCTTGAATCATATCTTGAGATTTACGTTTAAATGTGACCACGCGACTTGCCACTTTTGGCGGAGGAAAAAAATCATTGGGTCCAAGCTCTGTCATGGTCTCAAGCTGCCAATAGGTCTGTGCAATCACAGATAATAAACCGTAATCTTCCGTCGATGGACGTGCAATCAGTCTTTGCGCTACCTCTTTTTGAAACATCAGTACCATGTATTCAAGACCATAAGGTTGAATCGAACGATCCACTACAATACGCGATGAAATCTGGTACGGAAGATTGCTCACCAACACCGCATTGTTAAGATGTAATTCCTGCCAGTTCACATGCAGGGCATCTTCATTGATGACATCGGCATTTTGCGAGCGCCAGTATTCGGCAAACTGGGTATCAAGCTCAATGAGTTTGATTTTAGGGAATTCACCGATCAAACGTAACGTGAGAGCTCCCAGTCCTGGGCCAATCTCGATGACATCGCCGCGAGCCATCTCTTTAACATAACTAACAATTTGCTCAATCTTACCACTGTTAACTAAAAAATTTTGTCCCAAAGAACGCTTGGACCCACGCCCAAATTGCTCAAGCAATAATTTAATGCGCTGAATTTCTGCGGCATACAAAGAACTCATAGATCAACTCGCGCAATCGGTTTTAAGGAATAATCGCTGATTTCCCCGCGGGCCACTCTTACCCCCCCCGCATAGGCGATCATCGCAGCATTATCGGTACAGTACTTTAGCGGCGGAACGATACATTCTAATTTTTTTTTCTGTGCCAATTCTATTACCCGTTCACGCAATCTCGAGTTCGCACTGACTCCGCCGGCGACAGTAAAATGTTTTACATTTTTAAAGGTAATGGCTTTCTCTAGTTTGGCAATTAAAACATCGACTATTGCTTCTTGATACGAAGCACACACATCGCTAACAGCATGATGCATACCATGCTGGATTACCCAACGTTGGGCTGATGCTTTTAAGCCAGAAAAGCTAAAATGAAAGTTTTTTTCTTTGATCATGGCTCGTGGAAAATCAAATCGCTGTCTATCCCCCGCTTTAGCTAAACGATCCACCTGTACACCACCGGGATAACCAAGACCCAAAATTTTAGCAAATTTATCGAAAGCCTCACCCGCAGCATCGTCTTGGGTTTTTCCCAGTAGTTCATATGTACCAGGCGAAGGAATGTAATACAGTTGTGTATGCCCACCACTCACAACAAGAGAAATGTAAGGCTGCTGCCACAAAACACGTGGCGTCTCTTCGTCATTATATAAAAATGCTGACACCACGTGACCTTCGATATGGTGCACACCAATAAGCGGTTTCTTATGAACAAACGCCAGTGTCTTTGCCGTTACCAGACCGACGATAAGAGAACCAACCAGTCCTGGGCGGTTGGTTACCGCTATAGCGGAAATATCATCCCACAATACGTTACTACGACGAAAAAGTTCATCGATAAGGGGAACGAGAGACTCCATGTGACTGCGTCCAGCAATTTCGGGAACCACCCCACCAAACGGTTGGTGGGCCAAATCTTGCGACGCTGTCAAAGTCATAAGCACTCTACCCACGTCATTAACCAGTGCCACAGAGGTGTCATCACAGCTTGATTCTATGCCTAAAACCCATTTCATAGGGTGGTCATAACTTTTTTAGCTTTGTTTTAGCAAGTCCTGCTTCTTTACTTTTAGGAAATTTATCCACTACTTCTTTGTAGAAGGCCTTAGCGTCGCCTCTTAAACCCATTTCCTGAAAACTCAGGCCGATACGATAGGTAGCACGTGCATAATCATCGCCCTTGGGGTGTTTTTTTCGGTATTCCTCGTAAGATAAAATAGCCTGTTCCCACTTTTTCTCGCTAAAGTGCTTATCTGCAGCATCAAGAGGGTTAGCGGGAGCTGGTGGAATAGCTTGAGCCACTTTTTGTTTGGCATTGAGATCGCTCACTGTTGTTTCAAGAAGCGCCACTTTGTTTTCCAGTTGGACTACTTTGGCTTCTAAACTTTTAACGTATTCATTTTCTTTTACGGCCTGCAATTGCCCCTCGACCGCTTCAACACGGCCATAGAGTTTACGAAAATCTTCGTCGATATCTGATGCTTTTGAGGTAGCCTCGGCTGCCTTTACTTGCTCCTGAGTGTGCGACGGCTCACCAGCAGTAGGAACAGTACCAAATACAGGATTGCCGCCACTGGGTTTTTCACCCCGAATGGTCGAGCGCGTTTGAATACAACCTGTTATAAAACTGAACGCTATAAAAGAGAAAAGAACAAAACGCATTTAATAATTTCCTCCGCCAGCGGCTTGAAACTGTTTCAATCGAGATATGGTTTCCGCGCGCTCAGCATATTTTTGAGCCATTTTAAACTCTTGATCTGCTTCTTGATAATAACGATCTTTGAACAGTGCTTCACCACGTTTATAGTGTTTTTCCGATCTATAAAGTAAGCGTGCGGCATATTTAGAAGCATCTGCTCCAGCAGCAGCATCGTAAGCGGTTTTAGCTAATATGTATTGCTCCACCGGCTTTTCGCCAGTGGTACAGCCAAAAAGCATCACTATGAGCACAACATAACTGATAAATTTCTGCTCTCTCACAGTGATTCCCCAAAATATTATCGACTAGGTACAAAATTCGCGCGACGATTTTTTGCATCTGCTGCAGGTGTATCTGCTGGATCAAGGAGACGCTCTTCGCCATAACTCACGGTTACCAAGCGAGATGAATCAACACCTAACCCTTGCAAGTAGGCTTTAACTGAATTCGCGCGTCGCTCACCTAAAGACAAATTGTACTCATTAGACCCTTTGGAATCGCAATGACCTTCAATTTGCACACTTACCCCAGTGTTGGCCTTAATCCACTCTGCATTTTGTGCTAATTTAGCTTTGGCATCTGCAGAAAGCGTTGAGCTATCATAAGCAAAGTTGACTGTATTAAGACCTGGAATACTTCCATCTGATCCCATGGGATCAAAATTGATAGGAGTGTCCTTAATGTCTGTCGTCTCACCACCGGCGAGCGCGTTTGTCCCTGCATCATCTTCTGGCTTCTTAGAAGAACAGGAAATAACAAATGCAAACGACAAAATTGCTAACACTACACGCTGAAACATTAATTCCTCCCTTTGTTTCAAATAAATGTAACACCTTCATTGTTAGGACTTTGCTGTCTATTGTCAATAGTTCTTAGACAGACTCTATTGTTTAAAAAGTCGTTTGGCATTTTGAGATCACAGATGCTTTAATCATACGATGCATAGAACAAAATGGTTTTTTTTATTTTTTGCGCTCCTGTTTCCTTTTATTTCATCAGCACAAACAGACCCATCCGCCAAATGGGCGATGCTGGATGATGAACATGCCATTTGGGTTTATGACTCTCGGCACAAGGATCTAGCATATCAATATGCTAAAAACTTTCGTCGTATTTTTCCTGATCTGCAGAAATTGTTCCGTGAATTTCCCGACAAAACGACCTTTGTTATCGTTGATCAAACCGATATGCCAAATGGCTCAGCAACTGTATTCCCCTATCCATTAATTACCATCTTCCCCGTGCTCCCTTTACCCAACTCACCCATTGGCGAAACAGATGATTCTTTATATGAGATTCTTGTCCATGAATACACCCACATACTCAATTTGGATCCAGTTCATGGCGCCATGGTCCCCTTAAGTTGGATCTTTGGTTCCATCATTCACCCCAATGCTTATTTACCACGCTGGTACTCCGAGGGACTTGCTGTTTATACAGAAACCTACTTTATGGCGCGAGGAGGACGCTTGCGCTCACAAAATTTCGAAGGCATGGTGCGCGCTTTTTCTCTTAGCGACTCCTGGAAAAATTACGAAATTGATCAACTCAACGACTATCAGCCCGATTGGTTGGGTGGACGACGCGCCTATCTTATGGGTGGTGCGATCTTTAACGAACTTGTTCAAGAAAAATCCCCCGAGGCGATTTACACATTAAATGAACGTTATGCGCGAAGAGTACCGTATTTTCTCAACGGCCCACTAGAAGATGAAATTCAGAAATCTCATAGCGAACTACTCAGCAGCACGTATCAACGCCTCTCGGAACTAGCAAAAGCACAAATGGCAACGATTCAAAATGCTCCCACAAGTCGTGGACAAGTACTTCCCCATCAAGGACAGGAAAATTTTTATCCGGTGTACAGCCCCGATGCCCACTACATGGCTTACATCACTCGCAATCATAACGTTCCAAGCGCGGTGATGCTAAAAGACAACCGCTCCGATCAACAAGATCCAATGCCACAACAGGTGTTTATGGGGCTAGATATACTACACCTAGCATGGTCTCCTGACTCCAAAACCCTTGCCTTTAATTCAGTAGAACCCTTTAAGCGATTCTACACTTATAGCGACATTCATCTTTACGACGTGACAACTCAAAAAGTAACTCGACTCACGCAAGGTGGACGATCTGGCAGCATGGCCTTTAGCGAAGATGGAAAAAAAATTATCTTTGCGCAAAATATTCCTGGTGCGAAACGGATTACAGAATTAAGTATTAACAATAAACAACTTCGTGTTCTTTATGATCCTAAAAAAATTGGCACTAATATTTTTGCTCTCCACCGTTTTAAAGGACAATTGGCTTTTATCGAACAATTTTTAAATCAACGCACATTAAAGCTTTTAAACTTAGAAACTCTGAAAGTAAAAACTCTCAACGATAATATCGCTGTCTCACGTATGCGACAAACTCCCAAAGGTTTACTTTTTTCATCATCTCAGTCGGGTGTAGAAAACCTATACCTTGTTGATGAAATTAACGACTCCTCTGATCTTTCAAAAGCAAAACCCCTTACCAACTCACTTACCCGTATCATGGACGGCGATATTAACCCCGTAAATGGTGAACTTATTTATTCTGAACAGGATGCCGATGGCCTTAAACTAAAAAAAATCGGACAAGAAGGTTGGCAAAAAATAACCTCTGTTCCCCATGTAGAACCTCTCATTCAACTCCCCAAGCCACCCCCACTAGAAGAGGCCAACATTGAGGGCCCTTTCCAAGAGCGCTCCTATTCGCCATGGCACTATATGTGGCCACGCTATTGGATGCCTTTTGGCTATGTGCTCGACGGTGGGTTTGGCTTGCAAGCGAGTACTGGTGCCAGTGATCCAGTTAATTACAATTCCTATAATCTCGTTGCCGAATGGGACTCTCTAACTAAGAAAACAGGTGGAACAGCTACATATAGTAATCGATCTACCCCAGTTGAGATCGTCGCCTCTGCCAGCCAAGTATACCGTTACTCCTATACCAGCCAGACGACCTCGAAAAACAATAATTACTCTTTGGGTGGAAACTACAATGTCCCCTTGCTTTTTAGAAATTGGGATATTGGCCTCAGTTGGAATCATAGCGAAACGGAATTTACTAGTTCCTTTTTACGACGTAGTGGTCCGATGCTTGTCGTTGGTTACAATAGCGCTATTCGCCGGGGTTACGAAATTTCTCCCGAATCAGGAAGTACTTTAAGTCTTTCTCATCAATCGTACTTTAAAAATCTCGGAACTATCGGTTACGATAAAACCAGTCTCAACTTTCGCCATTACTTTTCGCCTTCCTGGTTTCCCGATCGCCATGTGTTTTTCACACAACTTAATGGAACCTATGCCCCCAAACTTCACACGGCATCTTTATACACAAGCACCCTGAATGGTTCCTTCGTTTCTAACTTACTTATTCCACCTTTTTTATTGCGTGGTTATCCTTCGGGAAATATTTTAGGAAACAACCTGCTCGTAACCAATTTGGAATATCGCTTCCCCATCGCTTATGTCTATCGCGGCGTTGGAACACTACCCGTCTTTGTAAAAACCATTCATGGGGCAGTGATTGGCGACGCTATTAGCCTAGATGGTTATCGCTACAGTGTAGCGGTTGATAATTATGTCAAAGAAACCTTTGGCAAACACGTTTATGGCGGCTATGGATTAGAGCTTCACATCGAAACCACCATCGGCTATTATCTGCCGGTTACATTTAACTTTGGTATTTTCCGAGGCGCCAACCGCGATCTCACTACACAAAAAACCAGTTACTTTTTTGCGTTTCAGTTTTAAAGAAAGTGATTATAAAAATAGGAGTTTTCGGTTTATGACAAACGATTTTGCCCCCCCTCAAATCAACAGAGCGGCCCTTGTCCTTTTTATGCAACAGCCCTGTGTCGACTGGGTGAATAGCCTTCCTGAGGAAGGTGAATCTCAAGAGGAAGCGCTGACTATCGAAGAAGCCAATATGGACCCTGTCACATATATGATTCCGGAAATATTTGATGAAACCGATTTTGCCCTTTTTTTAGAAAAAGCATGGCCCCTTCTGTTTCAAATGCAGCTTTCGGCATGGACAGCTGAAGAAAGCTTGTGGCCGAAAAAAAGAACTTTTGATATGTTTTGCGATTGGTTTGGCTTTAACTTTAGCTCTCTGGTTATAGATGTGTGGGGACAAGAAGAGTTGGGCTATATCATTGATGATGAATAACTGATAATCTCTCATTTACAATAAACATTCATTGAATGTTGGGAAAGATTTATAAATACGAATGAGGTCTTAACTCCCCGTCCACTTACAATCTGTCTATGGAAAACTCGCTGAAGAGTTCTTGAGTATGTGTGAAAATCGCGGGCAAATTCCCAAATTACTGATTTTGCAAATGAAGCAAAAAATGACGGATATCCCTCTTTTTTATAAAAAATAGTTGTTTATTTATAAAAAATATTTCCATATAACTATTTGATTTTAATCAAATAATTTAAAACTAGTAAAATAATAACTAAGAAAACCCGGGCTCCATCGTTTAAGGAATAAGAGCTATGAGAAACGAACACCAAATGAAACAGCTTTTAGAGACCTACGAGGGACGCTTACTGCGCTATGTGCATCGTTTTGTGCCTTTAGAAATAGCACGCGATATTGTGCAAGAGACTTTTGTGCGTCTCTGGCAATCCCAAGACGTAGATTCTTATGTTGGCCCTTGGCTTTTTAAGGTGGCTCGTCGTCTCGCTTTTGATCACAACAAACGAGAGGATACCAAAATGTTTCAGCGTAATGATCCCGACGTCATCAGTGAAGTTATCGATGACAGCGAAACTCCCGAAGACTCTTTGTCTACACACCAACAAAAAATAGAAATATGGAAACAGATCCAAAGCTTACCACAAGCCCACAAAGAAGTTCTGCTGTTAAAATTTCAAGAAGACTTCAGTTACAAAGAAATCAGTGCTGTCACTGGCCACTCCGTGTCCTATGTCGGAGTCCTCATACACGAAGGAATGATGACATTACGTAAGCACATGCTCTCCCAGTCCTCGAAAGGAGCTTCCCATGAATAATTCAAATAATGAATTCACAAAAATATTAGAAACCTACGGACCACAATTAACCGCCTATGCCCTTGGTGAGCTCTCCGAAACAGAAGGCGAAGCTTTAATGAAAGAAATTGGCGACCATCCGCAGGTAAAAACCTATTTGCAGCAAATGAAAACTCTCCATTTTCTTGTGCATGAAACGATTCCGCATAAAACATCCTTACAGCTCACCGATTCTCAAAAAAATGAAGTGCTTAACGCCCGTCCTCAAGAAGCAAAAGGCAAATGGTCTCTTTTGAAGCATGCCTTTAAATCACAGCTTTTTGTTCCTGCTTTATCTCTATCGCTTTTACTAGTTATCAGTCTCGTTTTTATCGCAAAAACCCAACGTTCACTTATTGATCAAACAATCGACATCGCCATGCCGGAAGAAAGTTATTATCATTTTTCCCCTCCTCCTCAAGAAGAACGTTCTTTGGAAGCACAAACAACTGCCGATGTGGAGCAGGTGGCTCCCTCGCAGGAGAGTCCCCCACCGTCACCGCAACTGGCGCAGCAGTATTCATTTCAAAATAAAAAAATATTAGGAAAAGTAGAAACTGCTACTGGCCGGGCTCACACTATGGAGGCAGAAGTTAACGCAAAAAAAGTAAGTGGAGATTATGCGCCGTCGGGTTTTGGTCGCACACATGGCCTCTTACCCCACTATGGCTGTTTAGGCTATGGTTGTTTGCCACCCAATACTCACGTTGGTGGCAGTTATCTCTCGACCATCGAGAGCACCTTTCGCATGGTGAGCGACGAACCTCTATCGACATTTTCACTGGATGTGGATACATCGGCTTACACGCAAGCACGTGCACTTCTCATGCAAAACTATCTTCCCCCCGAAGGATTGATGCGCACCGAAGAGTTTGTAAACTATTTTCGCTATACCTACCCTGAGCCTAAGGTAGATAAGCCTTTACGCATCGATGTGGAGCTGACAAGAGCGCCATGGAATGAAGCTCATTTGGTTGCACGCGTGGGTCTTAAAGCGCGACAAACACCAATATCTCAACGCCCTGCCAATAATTTTGTTTTCCTTATCGATGTGTCGGGATCTATGATCGACGAAAACAAATTGCCCCTCGTAAAAAAATCCTTGCAACTACTGACCACCACTTTGCGCGAACAGGATCGCATTGCCATTGTTACTTACGCTGGGGCAACGGAAGTGGTTCTTCCTGCCACATCTGGAAGCCAAAAAAAGACAATTCTCGAGGCTATTGATCGACTCAATGCCGATGGGAGCACCAACGGCCAAGCAGGCATTGATTTGGCCTATGAAATCGCCAACATAAATAAAACAAAAAACAGCAACAACCGCGTGATTCTCGCCACCGATGGTGATTTTAATATGGGTATCACCGATGAAAATGTGCTAGAAAAATTAATTGAACGTAAAGCAAAAGATTCTAATGTGTTTTTAACCATCTTGGGCTACGGCATGGACAACTACCAAGACAGTCGTATGCAAAAGTTAGCCAATAAAGGCAATGGCAATAACTATTACATCGATTCTTTGCGAGAGGCAAAGAAGGTCCTTATTGATCAAGGTGTTGGAACACTCAACACTGTCGCTAAAGATGCTAAGATTCAAGTGGAGTTTAACCCTCTTCACGTGCAATCCTACCGCCTCATTGGTTATGAAAAACGTAAACTCAACAATGAGGATTTTAATAATGATCAAAAAGATGCAGGCGACATTGGCGAAGGACACACTGTCACCGCTCTTTATGAGATCGTTCCTGCTGATGGAAAAAAATTAGATGGTGTCGTCGATCCACTCAAGTATCAACAGGTGCAGACAAATCCGCACAAAGAGCTCATGACCATAAAGTTGCGTTATAAAGAGCCGCGTTCAGAAAAAAGTGAACTCTTAAGCGTGCCTGTCGCCAACGTGATCACGCCACTTCATGAAGCCTCTCATGATACTCAATTTGCATTGGCCGTTGCCGGTTACACCATGGTGATAAAAAAATCTCAGCACAAAGGCTCCTTTGATTTAAACAAAGTACAAGCACTGGCCGAAGAAAATCTGACTGTGGAGGGCACGAAAGATTTAGATCGTGTTGAGTTTGTCGAACTGATCAAGCAGACACGTTATCTACAATCACAACCCGAAAAGGTCTCTTCGTTTGAAGATTAAACAGCTCCGGATTTAGTCCCCTTGAAACAAAGAAAAAATTGGGGAGTTACCCCATTAACCGTTTGTCGAACCTCAGTAGTCTTAAGCCACTGAGGATTATAATGCGATGCTTTATCTATTTAAAATTATTTATAATTTAGAAATACTGCGGATTTTTAAATGAGTTTCTAAAGCACGCACGATAGGCTTGTGCAAAATACGAAAGTTTCAATTTTTTTCGAAGAGTGGCTGTGGTTACGGCTATTGGCAGTATGTCAAAGGGTAGAAACACAGTAGAGCCATTGACATAAGTACTATGTATAATACTATGGAATTGTGCTCTGTGTTGAGAGCTTACGTTAGAGAATTTTGGGGGTACTTGTCATGGATAAAATCAATTGGATAAAAGATCTCGTCCGCGCCGAACAGGAAATGGAAGAGTCGGGCATGATTGATTTTTCCGCAGGCTTTGATCCACAAAAACTTCTCGCCGAAGAAACACTAGAATTCTTAAATGATCTTAAAGTTTCTTTTGTAGATTCTGTGACCAATTTTAATCAAATGAAAGGCACACCCCTCGGTCGTATTAAAGTTTATGGTATTTCCAATACCGAAGCCGACTTTATGCTTTTCCGAAATGGTTTTAAGTTAGTGTTCTCAATTAAAAAACCAGGAACTGTTTCCATTCGCTTTTTATATGTGGGCTCAAGTTTTGTTGCCAATACTCCAGAAGAACAGCAAAAAGTAGATCCAACAGAAGATATGCTTGTTGCCAAATGGGGTCCCTTTGGCGATTTGATTTGGACCTACAACGATCAAGCATTAAAAATCGATTTTCTCGTTCGCTACTATCTTTCTCGCTTCGTTAAAGAGAGCGCGAAATAAGAGCTTCTATTGTGGAAACAACTGCGCATTGGCACATTTCTAGTACCAATGTTCATAGAAATTTTTTTCTTTATCGTTTTTACCTAAAATCTTTTTACCGAAAAATATTGCTCCTCTGCGTGTTTCTTCTCCTTAACCTCCTCCAACCCTTCGCTCTTGCTGAGGACTCCTATTGGCCAACACCGAATGGCCAAATGTGTTTACTTCAACCTGTTATTACAAATGGAGCTTTAGTTCCTCTCAATGAATTATTTACGACTCACTGGAAAGAAGATATTAAAACGTATACCGAAACATCTCTCTCTACTAAAAATTATATAATGGCCCTATCTCAAATGGTTTGGCACACCAATGATACAAGGTCTGCATTGTTGTTGGGTGATTTAGTTTCGCCCATCGAACTTAACAAAGTCGGTCGATACGCTTTAATTGTGGAAGCCATTCCCTGGTTTGAATTTCAACAATCTGGCTATTTTATTAGCCACCAGATTGTTGATGAGAACTGTAACATTGTTGATGAGTTTCATTTAAACATAAAAAACGAATAAACAATGAGGACTGTTATTCGAAGGACTCGCTCAATGAGTATCGCGTATTTGACTCAGAACTTGTAAAAGATTGTTCTGCTCGTCTTGATTTAATCGCGGCAGCCCCTTGGGCATACTTTTCTCATCTGCTCTGGTAATACGATCAACGATTTTTTCGTATAAACCATTTTGCAACATTAGACCAAGCTTCGCTGTGTTTTCAAAAGGGATATAGGGCGTGAGACCATCGTCGCTTCCTAAATTCGAGTGACAGTGAATGCATTTACCGAAAGTGGATTCGTACGTATTTACCGACAATGCAGATATAAATGAAGGAATCGTTTTAGGCATATTGATTTTTGCCAATTCTTCGTTACTTTTCTGCTTAAGCTCCTCGCAATTGAATTCGTAGTACCCGTTTTCGAGTGTTTCGTAGATAGCCTTATAAGAGATTTGTTTTAAAACCTCGGGAAAGAGATACAAAAAAGTTTTTTGTAAATTGAATTCGAAAATATTGGGAGTAGATAAGATATAATTATCTTTTCTCTGCCCTACAGTCAGTTCTCTCAGACTATAACCATAATTAGCTAAAATAAATTCGAGCTGACTGCTGATGGCAATTTCCATGGTCCGCAAGCGATCCAAACTCAGTCCGATTCCATTTGGTGCCTTACCCTCTGGAAAAGAATCTAAATAGAGATTAAACAAGTGGTCCTTCGCCAACTTGTTTGAAGTTAAAACATCGTCAAAGATCTTATCGAAAGATAAAGTAAAATGCTGTTCGAACAATGCAGGCAAAAAATCTTTGTAAATAATATTTTTATTAAGATCTGACTCATGGGAATGGTCTACACAAGACACGACTCCGAGAAAATAAAATCTATACGGGTAAAGTTCTTTTTCTAAATCATCCTCTTTAATTTTATTAAGTCCAATCAGAGAGCTAATCTGCGATAGATAGGCCGTGAATGTATCAATAGACGTCTTGAAGTCATTACCCTGAATATAATGGATAATTTCGTCATTTATGTCGCCATTTTTAATTGTTGTCAGATAATTTTTCTCTCCCGAACTTAACGTAATCCCAGAAAAACTGCCCATGGCTGTAGGCCAAAAATCGTAAGCTTCCCAGATAGGTTTCGCAGGAGAGCCGTGGCAAACCGTACACTTCGGAGAATTATCCACGAAAAGTGGCTTCTCACCCTGATTAAATATGATTTCATGAAATTTTACGTTCAGGTTTTTATCATCAAATTCCATAATCTCGATAGCTTTACTATTCGCATCTTGTATACGAAAGGACAGAACCAAATTACGATCATAAAGCAGTACGCGCGGATGCTCTTGTGTGGAAGGCTGCAAGCTTCCAGAAGCATGGATGACCACAGAATTTTTAAAAAGATTGGTATTATCATTATACAGGTGGCTTAGAAATTGTTCGTAAGAATCACTGCCGTAAGTTTTAAACTTCTCATAGTTAAATTGGGAACTTGCCTTAAGCTCATCTAATTCTGGTACCCCTGTACTCGCATTGATTTTTAAATCAAACCGTTCACCAGGCACGGCGTGAGCGGAATAGAGTGTTCCAGTACATAAAAGGAATACTAAACAGACGGTGTATTTTACTTTCATCATGTTGTCGTAACCTCCACTCACAAAACGAAATTGTGCAGATACTATTTAAGGACATGAATCTTTAAAAGGAAAAAGAAATTATTTATAAAATCTATAAGCTATTTTTATGGATCCAGGAACCTGAGCGCTATATATTGTGTTATTCGCTGTGATGCGGGTTACACATTGTTGATCAATGTGGAGAAAAAAGGAGGTAAAGCGCGGGGATGCAGCCCTTGCCATTTCTTAGCAAGGCCCACAAGACTGGTGCCTTTTAGCTCAGAACGGGTATACGCAATTTGCTACAAGATCTATTAGATAATGATTCTACATCAGGCTAAAATCTTTTGGTTTTATTCGGTCTTGACCGTTCCGAGCACAAGCCTGACTATTAGTTTTATGAAAGCATCTAAGATTGAAATCGATCTATCAGGCGTATCTACGTCGATCGCTCTCCACAAACTCCTGAGCTGCAAGTTGGGATTTCCATCATTTTATGGGAATAATTGGGACGCGTTCTGGGATGCTATTACGGGTTTAGTTGAGTTACCAAGCGTGATTGAGTTTAGACACTGGCCAGAGTTTTGTGTGAAATTCCCAGACGATGCAGATCAGCTCAAAAAATGTTTTTATGACCTGAAGACTCAGTTTCCTGAATTCTCACCAGACGTATTTTTCCAATGAACATAAACCCCTTGATTCATTTACAATGCCACCGCAAAAAAAACGGTGGCTTCATTGTTTCTGAGTACGTTTCTGCGTATCGTTTAATGTGACAACCATTTCACTGAGAAAGTATCACTCTCAGATACCAGAAGCACCCTACCGTCGGCGGCCTTTGGCGACAGGGATTGCGGTGAGTGGGTCCTCAGGCCATGGATGCTTGGGGTAACGACCGCGCAGTTCTTTACGAACCTCAATGTAAGCTCTCGCCCAGAAACCTTCAATATCGGAAGTCACCTGCACCGGGCGAAAATTGGGGGCAAGTAGTCTAAAAATAAGTGGTCTTTTTTGTACGCCTAAGCTTGGCGTTTTGGTTAAGCCAAATAATTCCTGAAGTCGCACTTCAACATAAGGACCTTCGCTAGATTCATAATGAATACGATGCTGACCTCCACTGGGGGCAGCAAATTTTTCGGGAACCCGAGAACGAAACTGCGAACGCACTGTACGATCGATAATGGATTCTAAGAGTGACACTAAATTTTGCTTTGTCACTTCTTCGATTTTATTTTTTCCAAAAGCCGCCATCTCTAAGAGTTGGTGTTTATGGACTTCGGTAAAAAATACCGATTGCTCAGGGTCATCGCTGATAAAAAAATGCCATCGTTCCATCCATCGTTTAAGATCTTCATTTTGTGCAAGCACTGTCGGCCAGCGGGCAACGAGCATATCAACGAAATCATCGCCTAAATCCTCACTGGAAATAGGAGTTAACACAGGTTCATCAAGCTCTAGGTCGCGGAACTTACGCAAGCGTTTTTGGTAAAAAAGTCCTTTATCTTCGTCAAAAAATGTTTCCTCTATCCATTTTATCTCTGGAGCTAAAATCTGCAGAACTAAATTTTTCGTTATACCGCTCGCCATCGTAATATTCGTATCCGGTTGTTGAGGAAGATCTACCCCCTGGAGGGCAATAAAAAATTCACTCTCACGAACTTGTGAATCGGGAGACAAACGCACACCACGGCCACCAACCATAAGAGCACGCTCACTCTGTCCTCGCCGCCGACAGAGACGATCCGCTTGACTCAGGAGTAACAAACGAGAAAGAAGATCTTTTGTTTCGTATATTTTTGGTTCAGTTAAGATTTTAGAAATCTGTGCACTGGATTTTTCAATTGTTTCGCACTGTCGGCGCGAAACGCCGCGCACATCGCGCCCGGCCAGGATATCGCCAAGAACTTGTAAGCGATAGGTTAAATCACATTCCGTGTGGGCATGATACAATTCTTTGCGATTTAAAAAAATATCCCGATCCTGCAACAGAGACACAGCATGTGCGGCCATAGAAGTGCCGCCAATTTCTTCTGCTGTGTAAAGCAGAGTTCCCCAGCGCGGCTCCACTGGATACTTCAATAATTTTTTTCCTTTGGGAGTTAAGTTGTTTTCATCATCAATGGCTTCTGTCGTGCGCAGAAAATCCATCGAACGTTTTAGCAATATGGCAGGCGGTGTCTCAAGCCACGCAAACGAGGCGAAATCTCTAATCCCTAAATGAGAAAGTATCAGCAGCGCTCCTGTTAAATCGGTGCGCTGGCACTCCGGTGTCATTTTTTCTTCGCGCGAGGACTCTTCGAACTTTGTCCACAGCCGCAGGCAAACGCCTGCCTGTTGGCGCGCGGCTCGCCCCGCACGCTGTTTGGCATTGAACTGACTAATCGGTGTTAACCCTAAACGAGAAAAGCCACTATTTAAATTGGTGGTCATCATGCGCATAAGACCGGAATCAATAACAAAATTCACCCCAGGAACCGTCACCGAAGCTTCAGCAATATTCGTCGCTAAAATAATTCTCTGATTTTCGCTCTTTTGCAAAACCTGTCGTTGCTCTTGTAGCGAGAGCGATCCGTGTAGAGGTAAAATATCCCGTTTTACTTTTTTTTCTAGAAGACGATCTTGTACACGTTGAATCTCCCCCACCCCAGGAAGAAAAACCAAAATATCGCCCGCAGTTTCCGCCACTGCGTGCAGTACAGCATCACACATGCGATCGATAAAAGAAAAATCGGTGTTCAAACTAATAGATGACTGCGAATAACGAATATCTAAAGGAAAAACCCGCCCCGGCACATCAATAAAATGCATGTCGGAAAAAAAATGTTTTAATGGTTTTGTATCCAGGGTCGCAGACATCACCAAAATTTTAATGGTACGTCCCATCTCTTGAAGCTCTTTGAGAACCCCTAAAACGATGTCCTGATGAATATTGCGTTCATGAAATTCATCGATAACAATAAGATCAAACTCATTTAATTCGGGATCGTCCACCAAGCGACGAAGGAGTACTGCATCGGTCATAAATAAAAGGCGTGTGTTCGATTGGGCCTGTGATTCAAAACGCACTTGGTAGCCCACCTCTTTACCGACACTCCAATTATTTTCTTCGGCTACAAATTGACAGGCGGATACTGCTGCCATCCGTCGTGGCTGCAGAATGGCAATTTTCCCCTCTACTGCATTAAGCAGATGGCTCGGAAGCCTTGTGGTTTTACCCGCACCGGGCGTCGCAGTAAGCACGACCTGATCATAATCCGTGACACTTTTTACGATATCGTCCAGGTAGGCATCTATGGGTAATGGCTGCATGTTCCCGACTATACACGCCCATACGAACGTTGGCTAGGACACAAACGCAAACAGATAAGCAGAATTTTTTCCTGCACAATTGTATTCGATGAACTTCGAGCGAGCGCGCGAGGCGTATCCGTGGCGCGGCATGAAATGACGACGCCACGAAGACGAGCTCGCGGCCGTAAGCTCATTCATCGAATACAATTGTGCAGGAAAAAATTCTGCTTATCTGTTTGCGTTCCTATCCACAAACTCCAGCTCTACCGGATCAAGAGATTTGATACGCATGCGTACCTGCTCACCAATACGCATAGGGCGCTTGGTTTTATTTTTGACCTGAATGAGCGTACCGCTCAAGCTTACGATCCAACTTTCCTGATCCACGCGCTCAATGACTCGCACGGAAAGAACTTCGTGCAAGCGATAGTGGTTTTGGATTTTTTCTGTAGAGCTCATTGCAAAGCCCCTTTAATTAAAGAAAGTTTACAATAATGTTTAGACGATATCATCGTGACGTTTAAATTTGTAAGGGACCACCACGGGCTCAGACTTTGCTGGCTCGGTATGTTTTTGCGCAAAGACTTCACAGGCTTTTTTAAAATCTTCGCCTATTTTATTTAAAGCACTCATATCCACCTCAGGTGGCTGAAAAAGTTCTGGAGTATTTTCTACAGGATTTTTTTCTACCCATGCCGGCAGTTGCTCTTCGGCAAACATCAACTGATCTTTATTGAGTTTAATAATAAGATCTAGTTCCGCATCAGGCAGATTCACTTTTTGCAAAATCTGCTCGCGGGTAAATCCTTGGTGGGCCAAACGAGCTGCATTTACATACTTGCTTGTGACTTTTTGTTCGACAATTTCTTCATGGGGGATCTGTTCTTTAAAAATACTTGCCACTTCCATGGTGCGTCCCATGGCCTCATGAATAGCATTTAATTTTTGATCCGCATCGTTGATTTTTGTCTGCACATCTTTCATCTTCGCTTCCATAAGCGCGATAATTTTTTTTACCTGATGATCCGTTTTATCTGAAAGATCTTCGAGAATAGCTAATTTATTTTGTAGAAGCTTTAAACCATAACTGAGACGAGGATCTTCCTCGCGACGTACGCGCAATTTAATAATACACAAAGCGATGCCCGCTAAAAAAATAAGATTCAGTGCAAATTGCGCTACAGTCCAAATCGTCATGATTATTTATTTCAGAGCCTAGTGCTTCTGTCCCTGTCTGTTATTTTAGAACTAAATGGCACTGAGCACAACAGGGCCAGACAATAGACTAGTCATTCATCTACGTTGCAGTGAGATTTCTACGAAGGCAACAACGTAGATGGTACTTTTTCAACAGACCCAAGTGCAGTCTGCTCGGCAGTTAGCTCATTTTCTTTATACGCTCGACGGCTCCATCGATGTCTTTACGAGTGGCTGCAAAACTAATACGAATGTAATTGCTATCGCCAAACTCATCTCCAGGAACGACCACTACTTTGTGCTCGTTCATCAACTTCGCCGCAAATTGTTGGGCTGTATTTAAATTGAGTTTATGCAAAACCGGCTTGATGTTGATCCACAGATAAAACGCCGCATCTGGTTTTAATACTGTAAATCCATCAATTGAAGAAAAAGCTTCGTAGGCATAAGCCGCGCGTTCACGCAGTTCCTGCCGTGTTTTGATAATATCCTGCTGACAATTTTTAATGGCCACCACAGAAGCCTCTTGGGCAATGGAACTGGAAGATCCAACTGTTTGGCTTTGGTAGCTTGCCATCGCATGGATTACATCTTTTGGCCCGGTTGCCCAACCGATACGCCATCCTGTCATAGAATAAGCCTTGGACATTCCGTTGACACAAATCACGCGATCGCGCAAATTAGGAGCCACTTGCAAAATGTGTGGGCTAATCCCTTTTTCGCTTAAAGATAATTGATTATAGATATCATCGGTAATCACCGCTAATTTTGGATGAGCTGTAATCACCTCAGCGAGACCTTTTAACTCATCGAAAGAGTATTCAATTCCGGTTGGATTGCAGGGAGAATTAAACAAAAAGATTTTTGTTTTTGACGTAATATTTTCCTTCAATTCCTGTGGAGTCATCTTAAAGCGATTTTCTACTTTAGTTAAATACACTTTAGGCTTACCGCCTGCCAGCTCCACCATCTCGCTATAGCTTGCCCAGAATGGCGCGGGGATCAATACTTCATCACCAGGATTTAACAAAGCTTGGAAGCCAGCAAAAATAACAAACTTCGCACCACAACTTACAGTCACCTCATTGGCAGCGTAAGAAACACCAATTAAATCTTTAACTAGTCCAGTGATTGCCTGGCGCAAAGGCGGAATTCCTTGTGGTGGAGTATATTTTGTTTTGCCATCATGAATCGCTTTAACCCCTGCATCCGCAGCGATTTTATATGTGGGCCAATCGGGCTCACCTACAGTTAATGAGATCACATCTTCTCCGCGATCTTTCATCTCTTTAGCTTTTGCAGCAAGTTCAAGGGTTGGTGAAGGACGAAAGCATTTTGCTTTTTCTGATAGCATATCTACTCCTTAGAGCCTTTCCTGTTGGGACCGAGACTCTTCATAAATCAAAATAGAGCTCAAGGCTCGTCTAAGAATAATTAGGGTCTATTGGATAGCAATATAGTATATCCCTAAAGATTTATCACCATAGTTTTTTAACTCTTTTTGATGAATGGGACCATAGTCTTCACGCAGCATTTCTCGCTTTCCCGCTTCAATAAAAATAGTGCTCGGAAATTGGCTTAATTCCGACACACTCAAAGCCTGCATCACCTCGTCAGCGATCGCCTCAGTAAATGGCGGATCAATTAAAATAATATCGAAGCCCCGAGAAAAGGGCTGTTTTAAAAAAGTAAACACATCTTTTTTTATCAGGTGCATTTCATCTTTAGCAATTTCGAGAAGCTGCATATTTTTTTTAATAATATCCACAGATCGCGGATGTTTTTCCACAGCTTCCACATACGAGGCACCACGTGATAGGGCCTCCAAAGCCAAATTGCCAGTGCCCGAAAATAAATCAAGGACGCGAGCGCCATCAATCTCTGCCTGTAATTTATTAAAAATAACTTCTTTAATACGATCTGTTGTCGGTCGAATATGATCTGCCTTGAACGAAGACAACCGCCGCCCACCAAAACGACCCGCAATAATCCTCATGGATTTCGAATCCTTTCCTTAATGCGCTTGACCACTTCAAACACATCGCCAAATGGCTTGGAGATAAAATCAATCACTCCCAAATGACGTAAACTTTCTAGTTCATATTCCCCAGAATACGCTGACATAAGTATCACCTTCGCTTTGTGAGGATAAATTTTTTGCAAAACTTGTGGACCCGTAAGACCTGGCATTAAAACATCAAGTAAAACCACATCCGGTCCTATCTCTTGCCACATTTTTAAACCGGCAATACCATCTTCCGCGCTTTGCACTTCGAAGCCTTCTTTTGCAAAAATACGCTCAAGAGATCGGCGCACGAGTGGCTCATCATCAACGATCAGTAGGCGCATTTTTGCTCCTTGGTAACTCGATTACAAACTCAGACCCTTCATGAATCTCTTTATTGAGATATAATTTTCCGCCGAATTTTTCAATAATTGAACGACTGACACTCAATCCCAAACCGGTCCCTTGCCCTTCCTCTTTTGTTGTAAAAAAGGGCGCAAAAATTTCATCTTGCAAATCCATGGGCACTCCTGGACCCGTATCACGTATTCTTAGTATTACAGACTTATCCGATGCTTCTGATTCAATCATAATACTACCCGATCCACCCATTGCCTGACAGGCATTATTGATGAGATTAAAAATCACTTGTTGCAATAGTTGCGGATCTACTTTTATCGAGTCGTCAACATCCGTTAAGAGAATTTTTGTGTTAAAATAATGGAGCGCTGTTTTAACTAACGGAATTGTTTTATGAACAACATCACGCAGCGCTATTTCCACCAGGTCTTTATTTTCATTAGTAGAAAATTCAAGCAAATTTTTAATAATTTGTTCGCACCGATCCGCGGCACCTTGTACTTCTAATAAATCACTATGGGCGGGAGAAGAAGCTGGAACTTCAGATAATAAAATTTGTGTTAAACTTTTTATTCCAGTAAGCGGGTTATTAAGCTCATGAGCAATATTTCCAGCAAGCATGCCAATTGCTGCCATTTTTTCACTTTGAACCAATTGCCCTTGTAGATTTACAGAGTGGGTAATGTCTTTATAGTGGACAATCAAATTCGACGATTCATCAATGCCATCAACCACGATGGGAAAAGCTTCGACTTCAAAAGTTTTTTCTAGAATATTAATCTTTCCTTTTTCACCCGCTTGGTTTTCGACGGCCCTTGGCAGCGGACACCCCACGCAGGGGGTCGAACGACCTGCGAATAGAGAAAAACACTGCTCACCTTGATGACGTGAAAAATTTTTATTCGATCGAACAACTCGATAGTTACGATCGACAATAAGAATCGGATCCTTTAATAAATCAAATGTAGACGACCATTGTCGAGAAATCAAATGTGCATGCCACTTAAGTGCAAGTCGCTCGAAGGCGACACGCAAAGGTTCAGCTCGTTCCTCTAAAATTTGTTTAAATAAGTTGAGTTCTTCTTCGCTAAAACTGTGCTCAAAAAGAAGAATTCCGCGATTATTTGCAAAAGTAAATTTTAAATCCGTCAATGGCCCAATGGGCCGCTCTAAGGCATTGGCTAAAATTTCTCGCACATGTCCACTGTCTGACGTAAATATATCTGTGTCATGAGATGCTATGACTTGATCAATAATTTGTGGCCCCTGAAATGAAATGCACCTCATCTCTGAACCACCCAATACATAAATAAGGAGTGGTGAGCGAATTTTGTGGAATTTAATAAACTCTTGTCGAAGTAAAAGAATCAGGTCATCAAAATTATTTACTTGCGAAAGACTTTTAATAAATTTAATTAAATCCTTAATACGACGTATTTTTGATTCTACTTCGAGTTTTTTAGTTTCCAAATTTTCCGTACGTTGGCGCACTAAATCTTCAAGATTCTCATTGATTTCACTTAACACCTTATTTTGCACTCTGACTTTGGTAATGATGTCTTCACCCTCTTGGATTTCTAGCAGCTTTTCCATAGCCTGATGTATAAAAAGATCTAATTCAGTAAATTTATTTCTCGCGCAGACAATTTTAAAAACAAGTCCTGAGTTACTATACGATGTAATGTCTTCGATAGAAAATTTTTGATCAATGATAATCAAACGAAAATATTTTTCCTGTTTTAGTGATTTACTTTTTAGTAGAATCTTATTCGCAAGTTCTTTCCCATGTACAATAATCAGCAAATGATTTGTTGATCGTAAAAAAGAATCGACTTCTTGCTCAGTAAGCATATGTACATTGGATTTTAACTGATCAAGTGCCTGTTGGGATAAGCCCAAAGAATAGACAGGAATAGAAAGTGAAGGAGAAACCATAATTGGATTGTGACATTAAATATCACAGGAGAGAATCAGTTTACAGTAATAAACAACGATATAATATTTCTTCCAAGGCCGTTAACTTTATTCCGCCCAGATAATAGTCTAGTGGTTGAAGCACTAATGCATACTTAAGAGTTTTCTCTGTCTCTCGTAGATGCTTTCAAACATTTCTAGACCAATAATACACTTGCGCACGCCTCTGGTCAGTTCGGGAGCTGAGGTTAACATATCTTGAGTCAAATAACTGCGCACATAATTCCACCAGGGTCCTGATAGGGGGAAATCTTCCTCATCCAAATCCCGCAAACATTGTTGCAATTGATTTTTAATAAAACGAAAAGTTTCTTCAAGGTCAATCGAATCAATTTTCTTAGTTAATGATACCAGTTGCTCAATACCAGCATTGTCTTTATTTTCATCTAGTAAAAAACTACGAAAAAACACATCTAAAAAAGTTTCCATTGGGCTAACAGGATATTTTTTTGTTGCTAATGTTGTTTTAGATTTATCTAAACTATAATACAGTAAGTCCCAATCCAATTCTAAAATGGGTTTGTTCATAAATAAATTATTGATTTGTCCCATCTGATAAATGGTAAATAACATATCTAAATCTGGCTTAGTAATTAAAGCAAAATTGTCACCAAATATGACCAAGCTATTGGCAAGAAATGAGCCGTGTTGACGAAAGCGATAACACAACTCTATTGTGGGTATGCCTAACATATTTAAACGAGCTGCCATGTTCGCATCATAAGTAAAAACGGGCGTTTTTGAGATAGCAGCTGAATTAAAATGGACTGACAGTTTTTTCGATAAATGAAGACTTAGAAAATCTATTTTTTTTTGTAAAATGCTCGCATCACCTATCATTTTATTCAAATGAAAATGTTCAATACGATCGACAATCAGCATTGTCTCCGTCATTCCCTTACCGAGTTCAGTAAAATCTAAAACAATGTCGGCGTGTTCGCACTCATAGTACAAGCTGGACCCAAAACCAAAAACATGATGAATTCCCTCATCCTCCGGAAGAGACTCCATAAATTTTTCTAGACCAGCAAAGACTATTTTAATATTACTTTGTTGAGCTAAACAGCGAGCAGCTGCATATGAAGAGCAGGCCGAAACGTCGGAGCCAAAATCCATGATGACTACATTTTTATAATTTATAGAATGTTGCGTAGGCATTTTTCTACTTCGATGAGGTGTTTAGGGTTTCCTTGATAATTTTTTTTGAGTCTTGGCATGAGCTCATTTGCCTTTTCGTATCTTTGGTTTTCAACGAGCCAGCTCAACATTAAAGTTAAAACGGAATCATCGCTGGGATGATCTTTGAGATATTGATCCAAATACGTTTGAGGATATGTTCCATCTGCACAATGATTAGACCATTTCGTATAAAGTGATAGCGCCAGAGCATGTCCTGGATTTAAATCTAATACTGCTGCTAAATTGGCACACGCTACCTCATATTCACCCAAGTTAGAATGAATTAACGCAAGACCAATGCGAGCCTCTAAGATCGTTTCATTAGTCAGTAAAATATTCGAAAATTTTTCGCGCGCCAAATCCATTTTTTGATTCTGCAGATACAAATACCCAATAGAAATTTGCACATCTATATCTGTAGAATTGATAGCATATGCTTTATTATAATATTCTTCGGCGGCTTCAAAATCATTGGCTCTTTGATAAATACTTCCCATCATTTTAAAAACTAAGAAAATGATACCATCATCTTCGCGATAGGAATCCAGTATATTGTGGCAAACACTTAAAGCTTCTTTATCGCTTCCAGAACGTACAAAAGCTTTAGCTAATAAAAATTGATTTGCTGAGCTCTCTTCAATGTCTACGAGTTTTCGAGCCGCATAGATTTGACCCTCTTCTGAAGATCTTTTTACTTCTAGCCAATACAAATTTTTCCATACAAAAGACTGATTGCACCTACTAGCAACTTTATAAATTTCCACTCTGGCATCTTCCAAGTGACCACTGTTCATTAAAAAGTGAAATCGATCGAGTCCTTCGGACAGTTCTCTTGTTGTTTCCAAAACTTCAGCGTCAAAAAATCTCTGCTCCAGCACGTATCCCCCTGGTTGTACTTAATGACAAAGCAAGGATGGTGCCATGCGAAATTAAATATATTGCCATATCTAAAGCATAAATCTACAAAACCGTCAGCTCGGCGCAAGAGTCCAGTCATTTTTTTGAACGAAATTTTATTTCAGAGTACTAGATGAAAGGCCATTGAGATATGGCCTCACTTATTTAGGGATAAAAAATTTTAACTGAGAGCGATGCTATTCGACAATGTCTGGGAGGCGTCGGTAAGCTTTCATCAAACGTCGTCCTGTACGCACAGAAGAAATTTTCTTAATCAATCCAGATTTTTCGTTATCAATGCACGAAAGCATCACTAAATCCTGAGACAAAATTTCGTTAACTAATAATTGCTTAGTTTCTAGTGTTTTAGTAATTTTACTTTTTTGTTCTGGTGTGATTGTTTCTGGGTTCTCTTTTGCCGAATAAAGATCTAGACGCTTATCAATACACTGAATATTCTCTAAAAGTTCTTCTCGACTAACATAGAGAATTTCCAAATTATCAAAGTTTCTCGCTTTAAAACTGCGACGTTCTTTTTCGGAGATCTCTAGAAATAAACGTAATAATTCGTTTTTTTCTTCGAGCAGCTGCATAATCAAGTTGATATTACTCTCTTCCTTAAGCACTTTTTGTCTCCTTCTTTTTAACCGATTCAATAGCCTTACACCATCCATCGTAAAGAATATTCAAAACCTTTAGGGAATTTTCTAAATGTTTTTTATCTCCCGTTAAATTGGCTCTCGTTAACTCATCTAAACAATAGATGTAAAGCTGCTCAAGATTTTTAGCCATATCTCCGCCCACTTCGAAGTTGAGACTGCTAGTTAACTCCATAATAATATCGTAGGCGCGACCGATACTCTCTCCGCGCTTTGCAATATCTTTGTTATCAACTGCTTCGACTGCCTGCTTTATAAAACGCATTGCCCCCTCATAGAGCATGAGCAATATTTTTTCCTTATTGGCACTCTCCACAGCTGCTTTCTTATATTTTCCATACCCGTTCGACACTCAACCCCCTCTTTATCCACCAATCAATTGTGCAACACCACCACCGCCAGCTCCCATCGCACCTAACTGTGCACCTTGTGCTTGAAGCTTTGCCATTTGCTCTTCCATTTTAGAAAACTTCTTTCTTAAATTATCTTCTTTAACCGCAAGAGCCTTTTCTTTATTATCTATATTTCGGTCAATTTGACTCATTTGCGTTTGCAATCCACGCTTCTTATTACTAAGCACGCCATAATTGACATTCGTTGTATTATCTATTGTCATACGTACTTTACCAATAAAACCGGACTGAGGACTGCCATCACCCTTGAGAAAAGCGAGAACATCTTTTGGATTTGTTTTTAATACTTTTTGAAATTTGTCTTCTTTAAAATCTAAAGTCCCTGCACGATTAAATTCGACTCCCAGCTGACTCAACCGATTGATCGAGCCATTTGTGTTATAAACAGCTCCCTGCACCATTTGCCGAATACGATTTTCCAAACTACGCAACGACGAGTCTCCACCGAGAGTTTTCGTCGTATCTGTTTTTTCATTCATCTGGTTTTGTGTCTGAATAAAACCCAATACTCCGTTCATGGCATCAACAAAGCCACGAATCTTGGTTTCAATCGCTTCATAGTTTTCCGTTAAATTAATATCCACCACTCGACCGGGTTGAGCGCTTTTCAAATCCAAGGAAACACCAGGAATCACATCTTCAAGTTTGTTATTTACTACTTCCACATCAAAGCCATTAACTTTAATTATGCCGTTTTGCGACTGACGCTCTTTATCGAAATAGAGATCCTGATCTCCGTCTAAAAGATATATGGTGGGAAACTCAACATCCTGATTATTACCGTAATAATCTGAAGCAATGATCATGCGATAGCCATCAGTACCATCGGAGCCATCTTGAACTACCGTAGCCGTTATACCCATCGAAGCATTATTTATTGCTTGTGCCATACCCTGTAGGGTATTGTTCCCATCGTTTATATAAACTGTTTTTTGTCCATCAGGTGTATCAAACTTTAAATAACCGACACCCAAGCGGGTTTCATCTTTTGTGGGCACCATGTTGGAAAGAGTTCCCGAATTCTCAGCTAGCTTTAACACTTCTACTTTCCAATTTCCAGGCGCTGCTTTCTCTGCCTCAACAGTTCCCGATAAAACATCCGGGTTGGAAACACTTAATGAATAATCTTGAAACTTAGTGTTTCCTATCATGTCTTTTAAACTCGTGCGCACACCAGAAAGTTTTCCCTCTAAATCGGAAACAAGATTTAAACGTGTTTCGATTTTTTGTTTGCTGGTTTCTAGATTTTTAATAGGCTCGCGTTCCGCTGCGACAATTTGATCGACAACGGATGATAACCCTGTGCCTATACCTGCTAAACGAACCGGGGGCATTCTTCTCCTTTACACTCTAGCGATAGATCCTTAAGGACATACCCTAGTATGCAATAAGAAAAGACTGAACCGTGAGTCATAAATATGGCTCTGGGCTTATGGATATTTTAAGCTGTCTTACTAAAAAGCCGACCATTCTTCTGGTCTAATGTCTCTAGTAATTGATAGAATTCACTTTGTGGAACTCGACGAACGATTTGATCATCTGCAGTTTTGATAACAATCAGTCGAATCTCATTCTCATGAATCAATTCGACTGACAAATTATTGGCCATAATTCCGGGATGTTCACGCAAGTTTTTTAAAACTTTTTCGATTTCATCTTCAGTAAGTTCTCGCGGAGGTCCTTTTTGCGGCTCTCTTCCATCTGCATCTCGCTCCGTCGTATCGTGCGATTTAATGGTATTTGACGCCTCTTTTATCGAAGACGTAACCGGAGTCACAATATGGGACAGCGATCTTATATTCATGCTATCTCTATATCGGTATATTTTAAGAAAAAATTAAATGATTGAAGTGCTAAGGTGCGTATTGTGGTTTATTTAAAAAAATTTTACTATATCTTAATTTTTTAATGAGGGTCGTACCCGCTTTGAAATCAACACTTTACTTCGAAGTGGTAACCCACAGCAACCAAGGAGGACTCTTGCTAAATCGAGTACGCGTAGCAACACTTCAATACTTTATTCGTCCCGTTCTGTCTTTTCAGGATTTTGAAGCACAAGTCGAGTCTCTTGTAGAAACGGCAGCAGATTACAAGGTACGTTTGATCGTTTTTCCTGAGTATTTTACGACACAACTACTCACTCTCGGAAATATCAAAGTCCCCATCCATGAACAAATACGTGGTTTAGCAAAGCAAGAAGATCGTTTTTGTGAATTGATGGCAAAACTTGCAAAGAAACACAATGTCTACATTGTTGGTGGGACAATTCCATCGCTAAGTAGCAATGGCGAAACCGTATACAATCGCTGCCATGTGTTCAGTCCTTCTGGAAAATCTGGCTATCAATCCAAATTACACATGACACGTTTTGAAAGTGAAGAATGGCATGTCTCATCCGGAAAAACGTTAAAAATTTTCGAAACTGACTTTGGAAAATTCTCCGTTGCCATTTGTTATGATGTCGAATTCCCCGAAATTGCGCGTGCAGCTGCGCAAAAAGGTGCACAGCTACTCATTACGCCAAGTTGCACTGATGATCGACAAGGTTTTTTACGGGTACGCTACTGCGCCCATGCACGCACCATCGAGAATCAAATGTATGTTATTCATTCCGCAACAGTCGGATCATTACCAATGGTACCAGCTATTTCTCTTAATTACGGTCAGGCCGCTATCCTCAACCCTTCGGATTTTTCTTTTTCACGCGATGGTATTCTTGCTGAAGGTGTGCCCAATCAGGAGGCGATGGTGATTGGAGAAATCAACTTAGCTCTCATTGATGAATCTCGTAAGCAAGGAACTGTGTTACCGCTACGAGATAGTCAGCATACTTCAGAGCTCATCGATGTAGCAGAAGTCGTGCAAATATGAGTCTCTACTTAGAAAAAAATGGTTTTTGTGTTCGACAAACAGAGCCTAAAGATTTTATTGGAATTCAAGAAGTTTGCTTACAAGTATATCCTTTTGTAAAACCTTGGAATCTAGATCAACTTGCCTCCCATATTAATATCTTTCCACAAGGCCAATTGGTCGTCGAAGATTTATCGAGCGGTCGTATTGTTGGTATGGCGGCAAGCCTTATTGTGTTGTGGGAAGATTATGAAATGGGTGATTCTTGGAGTGATTTCACCGATAAAGGCTTTTTTACCAACCACGATCCTCTGCATGGGCGCACACTTTACGGAGCTGAAATCATGGTAGACCCACGTTTTCAGGGACGCGGACTCGGTCGACTTTTGTACGAGGGGCGCCGTACGATCGTGGAAAATCTAGGTCTTTTACGCATTCGCGCGGGCGCTCGCTTACGTGGCTATCAAACATATGCAAAAAACCTGTCTCCTAAGGAATATCTCCTAAAAGTACTTCGCAAGGAGGTGTTTGACCCTACTCTATCTTTTCAATTAAAAGAAGGTTTTCGCGTAATTTCTCTTGTACCAAATTATCTTCACAATGATCCCGAAAGTCTAGGCAATGCGGTGGTTATAGAATGGCTGAATAAAAATATTGCGACATCTGAACATTTTTATAACCAAAAAGTAGCTCTCAATAAAATTTTTGTAGGTATGAACTGCGAGAACGAAAATTTTGAAACCTATTGGTGATAGATCCTTCGGCTAAAGCCTCAGGATGACAATTCGTAAAGCCTCAGAAGCAATAAGTAAAGCTTTACGATTTCAATTCGTAAAGCTTTGCAAGACCGAAACCCCAACCGTCATCCTGAGCGGACGCGAAGGATCTCTCTATAAAAACTGTCGTCTTTAAACCTCTTTTTCCTCAAAAAAAGCGGTCCGTACCACCAAAGTACGGACCGCAAGGAAGAATAGAAGTTAGCCTAAGAGACGAAGTGCTTGACGAGGTACTTCATTTGCTTGAGCTAGTACGTTCGTCGTCGCATTCATCAAAATATTACTTTTTGTATATTCGGCAGTAGTCTCAGCAATATCAGCATCACGAATACGTGAATTGGCGACTGACAAGCTTTCGATCTGTGTGCCTAAGTTTTCAGTAGTTGACGTTAGACGATTTTGTAATGCCCCTAAGTTCGCACGAAAACCATTAACTTGTTTTTGTGCCTCATCTAGAGTTGCCAACGCATCTTTTGCTCCATCTTTGGTAGAATAATCAATACCATCTACACCTAAATTAGATGTCGTGGCATTGGCCTGAGCCGGATCAAACGAAATCACATCGTTTTCTCCACTACCGTTAATCCCCACTTGGAAATCAAATGTATCCCCTTCTCCACTGAGTAGTTTTTTACTACCATACACAGTTGAGTTGGCAATACGATCCACCTCTTGTTTTAGCTGAGATAATTCTTGGTTAATGAATCCACGCTCATCTTCACCAATAGTGTCTGATGCGGCTTGGACACCTAACTCGCGCATACGAGTGAATAGATTGTTCACCTCACCCAAGCCACCTTCCGCAACTTGTAGTAACGAAACACCATCATTCGTGTTGCGCAGAGCTTGTTGATAACTGCGAACTTGCGATTTCATACCTTCAGAAATCGAAAGCCCCGCAGCATCGTCGGCCGCTTTGGTGATGCGGCTACCAGATGACAACTGGCTCATTGTTTTATCCATAATCTTTTGGTTGCCCTCTAGGGCCTTACGTGCGGATATTGACGGCACGTTCGTCGAAATTCTTAAACTCATATTCTTCCTCCTCTAGTTCAAGTCGTTCGTAACATTGCGAACACTAGACCTTTCGGCAGAACTGGACGCGGCTGAAGTCGAGTCTGGGGAAACTCGACCATCATCCATGAAAACTAGACCATAGTCATAAAAATATTAAAAAACGATAAATAGATTCAAAACAGATGTTTTGTTTTTAAAATTCAAATGCTTAACTAAGAAAAAATATCACCACCAAAGTCGAGACCTAAAATAATTTCGACAAATTTTTTTAAATTTAGAGAACAGATTTACTTTGATGTGCGGACATAGCCTAAATGAAAAACGCCCAATCCGTCTCAAGTAAATAGATACTGACAACTCGGATCTGAAGACAGAATGTGACAAAACAGTTTGATTTTCAGATCCGGGTGAAAAAAAATACTCTATATTATATAAAGTACAATCCCCTCTAAAACGCCTCCTCAGAAGAAACGCCCTAATAAAAACTTATTTTAAAGCCACAATATCTGCCTCTGTAACTTCAAAGTTCAATTGATACCCATTTTGCTCTCGCGTAAATGATTTACCTAAACCAACCGTGATTTGCGTGGCTATACCTTTTCCCTGACAGTTTTCTTTTGCCACTATTGCGGCATCTAGAATTTTATTTCCATTCTCACAAAACAACATATCGATAGAAACGGTATTTTTTTGATTCTGTGTAGCTTTCATTTCAATAACTACAATTCTTTCTGTATCTCCTATAATAATTTTTGCCTGTTCTCCTGAATTAGTAATAACTGTTGGTTGTGCTAATATTTTTCCATCTTTGCTCAATTTTCCTACGATTTTAAGTTGCTTTTGCTGTTTCGATAAAGTCGTAGCATATGCTATATTATAGGCTCCAATAAAAATAAGCACAGGCAGAAAATTCCATATAAAACCTTTATTTTTAAAATTCTTAATCATATTTAACCTCCCTGTAATATGATGTTTGTTATTAAAAAATGTTCCAAAAGACAAATTCGAGTTCTGGTGTCCAATCATGGATCGAACCATAGCTTTGGCATATTCGAATCTCTCCTCTTTATTTAATCTCAATAGTGCATAATGATCCGCGGACAATTCCTGCGACTGTTTTAAAAAATGAACTGCTAGATACATAAAGGGAAGAAACCAAAACATGCAGAGAATGCACCTCGTAATAATGAGGGATAAAGTGTCGTAATGCACGACATGCGCCTCTTCGTGAAAAAGAACTCCCTTTATCGCCTCAATCTTGTGTCTTTTGAGAAAAGACTCAGGCATATACAACTTACGAAAAAGAAAACCCGATACAAAAGGAGTCTGCACATTTCCTAATGTGTTTCGAAAAATGCAAATATCTTTTTGCTTTGAAACAATTCCAAACTCTGCCCAGATACTACAATGCTCTCTAGAGTCCACAATTTCTTTAACTATTGATGCAATTAATTTTTTTTGTTTATAAACAGGAACTACTATTAATAAAATAGCCGCACAAACAAAGCCCACAACCCAGAGCCAAAATATGGGATATGCATACAAATTTTCGTAATACTCTATTGTTTGTTGAGCCATCTTAGGAAGCACCCCAAAATCCGCTGAATAAACTAAAATTGTTTTAAGTTGAGCACCATGTGAAAAAAAACTATTTATAAAAGAATCCGGGATGATCATCACTACAAAAAAGCTAATCCATAAAAGTGGATATGTTTGAATAGATAATTTCTTCGGTAGAAAAATATATGCAAGAAATAAAATAGCAAAAAGGATGAAGCCTAATATACTTTTATTGAATAAATACTCTAGTAAGAAGGGCACTGAACTCATTTGGATTCTCTTTCTATCTCTTTTAAAAGAGCTTGAATTTCAGTGATTTCTTTTTCTGATAATTGTGAGCTTTTTATAAAATGCATCAGCATGGGACTCGTCGCCCCATTAAAAACTTTAGATAAAAAACTCTTACTTTCTTTTTTTATATACTCGGATTTTTGAAATTTTGGCGAATACAGATACTCCCGGCGATTTTCTGAAAATTGCAAAACATTTTTTTTGACCAAGCGAAAAAGCATAGTCTTGATTGTTTTAATCGACCAACTCTGTTGTCCTTTTAGTTGGTCAGCAATATCCTGAGCGGATAAGCTTTCTGATTGTGACCACAAGATGTTCATGATTTCAAATTCAGCGTCTGATATTTCTGGGAGTGTATGATTTATTTTTTTTGTTTCCATATTTCGCATATTCATATGCAAAGATTACAACTGTAAACAAAGTGATTACAGTTGTAATCAAAACTAGACCTTGGTTTTGATATATGTAGAAACTGGATCAACGACAAATCAACCCAACTATGTCCCTTGTCCCCAAAATTAAGAACCTGTAGATAGACTATCCCCATAACAAAAAAAGGCTTGGTTATCCAAGCCTTTGTAGTCTGTGTATATAAAACATTTTCTGTTTAAAAACTTTAGCCTAACAGTTGCAGAGCTGCTGCAGAAGATTGATTCGCTTGCGCGAGCATTCCCACCGAAGCCTGTTGCAGAATTTGCGAGGAAGCCAATTCTGCTGTTTCGTGAGCAATGTCGGCATCGCGGATACGTGAATTCGCAGCCGATAAGCTCTCGCTCTGTACATCGATGTTGGCGATTGCTGAATCAATTCGATTTTGGAAGGCACCGAAGTTCGCGCGCATTCCACCAACCTTAACAATTGCCTCATCGATTAGATCAAGGGCATCGCGAGCACCACTCTTGCTATCAAACTCTAAACCATCTACTGCTAAATTAGAGGCTGTTGCATTGGATTGGAGATTAAAACTGATTCGACTATTCTCTGATCCATCCACTCCAACCTGGAACTCCAACTCTTCCATCGAACCATCAAGTAAATTCTTCTCGCCAAACTTAGTGGTTTTTGCAATTCGATCTACTTCCTGCAACAAATGCTGAGCTTCCATATCAATGAAGCCTCGTTCTTCTTCACCGACAGTGTCACTGGCGCTTTGCACACCCAATTCTCGCAAGCGAACAAGGATATTATTAACTTCGTTTAAGCCACCTTCTCCCACTTGAATAAAAGAAATAGCATTTTCCGCATTTCGGCGTGCCATCTGCATTCCTTTTACATCAGCCCGCAACTTTTCGGAAATCGCTAGACCAGCAGCATCGTCAGATGCCTGAGTGATGCGACTGCCGGATGAAAGAGCTTTCATCGCATGGACATTTCGCTTTTGTTGAACATCTAGGTTTCTTTGTGCGTTGATTGACGCTAGGTTTGTATTAATCCTTAAGCTCACTGTGTGCCTCCTTCGGATCCAACCTATCCTGGTACGGTTGACGTTCTGGGGTCACATCCTGTGACGAGATCCATATACCTAGACTATCGGCGAGTCTAAATAAAACTTTAGTCTAGGTCTCCTTTTGAGACAAAAAAAATTTAGTGATTCTGCCTTTTTAAGGAAAAGATGTTCTAGCATGGGAACCGGTGAGACACTGGAAATTAGCGATCACGTATTTTATTATGTTTTCTTACGAAACACTTTCTCGCGAACCGCGCGCGAGACTTCAAGCACTTCTTGTGGCACATAAATACGTTCTATCTTACGTGTTTTCTCGTACATCTTAAATATTTCGGTACACTTATCTATGGTAATGGGCTCTTCCCCTGGCGAATACTGATCCACTACATATATAGATATGGATTTACTATCTTCCGTAGTCCCATGGTATTTAGATAATCGTGCCTGCGAACTCGCCGCAATAAAATCAATTCCCGCCTCTTTCAACAGTCGAGTCAGTTGACCCATTTTAGGATCATCATGAGTAACGTGATTTTCGAAAAGAACTTTTAACGGCTGACGACGGGCAATTTTTTGTGCCCAATAATTTTTGGAAGCGGCAAGATGCTCATAAAGGGAATAATCGGTACATGTTAAATACTCATCTATATCTGCGGGCAGTTCATAGGTGCAATCGATCGATGTGAGATAGCGATACAGCATTTCCTCGTAGATGATACTTTTATGATGGAAGTAAATCATTAAGTACATATGGTGGCGAGAAATTAAAAAATCATCAAAGGTATAGAGCGCGCGTTTATTTAATGCGAGATACACTTCATTTTTATCTACATGAAACGTAAAGTTCGAGAGAAGCCAATTCATCTCCACGTGGCCATAGTTCGTTCCACAAAAGAAGGCATCACGCTCTAGATAATCCATGCGATCCACGTCAATTTCAGAGCTCACAAGCTGACTTAAAATCGTGCGATAATTCAAACCTTCATCTATAAAAAAATCATCCTGTACCTTTAAGCGACGATCGATTAAAGCAGCAACATAATATGGATTGATATCGGGAAACTGAGTTTTAATAATATCTGTCAGTTGGGAATCCATCAAAAATTTAATGGTGTAATCCTCGTGTGACGCTTTTGCATCCCTGCTGAGTCCCGGCATTTGCTGATAAATATTAATTTTTAAATCTTTTAGAAGGGGCATGACCTCTTCAGTCGCATGGCTGAGTGGACCATGGCCTATATCGTGAAGCATAGCTGCCAGTCGCAATACTTGGCGAAAGCGTTCGCGCACACCTGGTGACGAAAAGGTATGATTCTTAAAAATGGAATCGAAGGCGAGACCGGCAATATGAGTGACCCCTAAAGAGTGGAGATAGCGACTGTGCGTCGCCCCTGGAAAGCTAAACTCTGAAAAACCCAATTGCTTGATCAAGCGTAAACGCTGAAAAGCACGGGAGTCCACCACCTTGGATTCCGCCTGAGAAAGTGTGATTGTACCGTGGACAGGATCTTTAATTTCCATCTCGCCAATTTCCCCTAAAAGCCTAGAACGTCAACACTCTAAAATAAGTTTCTTAGCTATAAGATGCGATGCGTTTTTTTACAAGCGCGAAACGCTATAATTCTGCATAATTCTGCCGCAAAACGAGTTCTGGTGGTCGATGTAAAGCCCCTCTTTGCGATTTACACACCGCTAAAGGAAAGCAAAAACATGACGCCGCTCCCTCGCCATGACATAGTAAAAAGCATCGTCGCACGAGGACGAGGGGGAAGTGGGGAAAGTATGGCCGCATATCTAGATCAAGAATATTTAGCTTTAATGAAACGCGTTTTAGAGTTCGGCGAAAAACGCGCCGACCGTACAGGGACTGGCACTATTAGCGTATTTGGTCATCAAATGCGCTTTAATTTACAAGAAGGCTTTCCTTTATTAACCACTAAAAAAGTGCATCTCAAATCTGTCATTCATGAACTCCTCTGGTTTTTGCGTGGGGATACAAATATTCAGTATTTAAAAGATAATGGTATCAGTATCTGGGATGAATGGGCCGATGAAAACGGCGAACTCGGCCCTGTGTACGGCTCTCAATGGCGCTCATGGAGAACACCAGATGGTCGCACCATCGATCAGATTTCCACTGTGATCGAGCAACTGCGCACCAATCCCTACTCTCGTCGTCACCTCGTCGTTGCATTTAACCCGGCAGATGTGGAGCGCATGGCACTCCCCCCTTGCCACGCTTTTTTCCAATTTTATGTTTCCGATAAAGGACTCTCTTGCCAGCTTTATCAACGCAGTGCTGATGTATTTTTAGGAGTTCCTTTTAATATTGCAAGCTACGCACTATTAACATTAATGGTGGCGCAAGTCTGCGGCTTACGCCCCTATGAATTCATTCATACTTTTGGGGATGCTCACCTCTATCTCAACCATTTGGATCAAGCCAAGCTGCAATTACACCGCGAACCCAAACGCTCACCGAAGATGATTTTAAATCCGAAAGTTAAAAACATTTTTGATTTTTCTTTCGAGGATTTTACTCTTCTCGATTACAATCCGCACCCGCGCATTGCCGCCGAGGTTTCCATTTGATCGTGCATGTCGCTGCCCTGAGCGAAAATCGCGCCATTGGAATTGATGGGGATCTGCCGTGGAAAATATCAGCAGATCTCAAGCACTTTAAATCGCTCACAGTGAATAAATGCATAATCATGGGACGAAAGACATTTGAATCTCTCCCCTCGGCACTACCCAAACGAACCAATGTGGTCATTACCCGCGATACGAACTACCAAGCGCCCGGTGCACACGTATTTACCTCCATAGAACAGGCTATTGATTTTTGCCAAAATGAATCTTCCGACGATATCATGATTGTTGGCGGTGCCGAAATCTATAAACAAACTCTCGATCGTGCGGCCCGACTTTATTTAACCATCATTCATACCAACGTAAAGGGTGATGCCTTTTATCCGGAATTTGAAAATCAATTTACTTTAGTGGATAAAAAAGATGCGGAAGAAAATGGTTTCCATTTTTCTTTTTGCACTTTTGATCGCAAATAGAAAAACTCCAGAACTATTTTTCAATCGATAGCGCCGGTTTTCCCGAAGGTGCAGATTGCTGTAACTGTTGTATGGACTCTCCTATTTCTTGAATCCGCTTAACCGCCACTACACATGACTCTTTTTCCAAGGCAGAGGGTGGATTGGCACAGTGGCGAATAATGCTTTGAGAAGTGCTGACCCAGGCCGGATAATTCTGTAAATTCGTCTGCGCAATAAAGCGAATCATCTGTTCATGGGCACTGCGTGTTGATTTATCTTTTGGCAAATACTTACTCGCCACATAGTCAGACATTTTATCGCACACTTTATTTAGCATTTGTGATCGATTAAATGAAAGAGAGTCGATGTCTTCCGGAAATGCGCACAAACCCTGTGCCAATAATTTTTCATCTTTTTTTAAGGGAATCACGCCGTACAACATGGGGTGACAAATACTTAATGTGTCATATTTTTTTGTTTCAGGTGTCTTAAGATGGGCCGGAGCGCACGACACTGTTTGCTGTGCTCCAAAAACGTTCCAATTTAATTGTGAAGGAACATGGCAATCGCGTTCGTAAGAAGGTGAAATATTCTTCTCAGCTCGGATTGTAAAACCACCAGGAACACAAAGCACAGGAGATGCATTTGCTACCTCGGAAATTTGTTGTGCCTCAGGCTTGGATTGCAAGTTTTGCGCAGAAATAGGTTCCTCTAATTTATACGTATTATAAAAATCTCTTAATTCGGAAAACATTTTTTGTTTTTCCCGTGGTATACGAACATACATCGGTGGTGGGATACTCACCGGGGATTCCTGAAAGGCAAAATTTCCTCTGGCGGCATCACTCTGTGCCAAAGCGCAGTGATATTCTCTATCCGCAAGCAACCGCTCATAGGCCTCAGCGTGGGAATTGATTTCGAATGTATTTTTTCTTGCGAGCGCTTTTTCCACACTATCATACTTTGTGTTTATCGTATCCGATCGCATATCACATATTTTTTTATCGTGTGCATACACTCTCTGAAAATCATCCTGTGTCGTTTGAGCCTGTATTAAAATTAAAAATAAACCCCAGTAGTGCATCATTACTGTCCGACTTTTATGAAACGACTATCGCCTTCCATCCAATCACCCGGAGCTGTTTTGCGCACAGGGCCCTGGAATGCGGTATTAAATAACTTCTGCACTCGCCCTTTTACATCTCCCGCCTTTATCGATCCTTGCGGAGATAACATCTCTAAAAAAAGTTTCTGAGAAATACCCTGCTCATTTCGGCCATCGGTAATCCTCGTTTTTGGTTTACTCAATGAACCATAAGCAACCACTCGCCATCCTTCTGGTATAAAATTATTTATTTGCAAATTTATTTTCTCGCCAGCTAACCATTGCAAACCTTTTATCTTTGTCAAACGCGCGAAACGCTGTGGGTTATAAAAAGCTGGTTTTGCGGGATCATTAAATACATTGTATATCTGCCCTCGTAACTTCATTGCAGATGTCTGTAATTGTTGAGCCGAATTTAAATGATTGGCGATCCGCTGACTTGCCGCCTCCCGCTGGCTTGCGCTCCATTGATGGCCATCGGTGCGGTAGGCATTTTCGATTCTTTCGGCAGCTAAAAGCTCTCCTCTGCAGGCCTCTTGAGCACGCGTAAAGAATTCTCCGTGACGTCGACCTACCACTTCAATACGCCGATCCGAGATGCTTTCATAGCTGTTTAAACCGCTATCAATTTGCCTTTGAATTTCCGTCAATAGTTGAGGATTAGAAAATCCGATCTCTTCACCATATACCAATGCTATAAATAAAGTAAGGATAAGCATACATTCACTTATCGGCATTATCCGTTTATTTACTTTATCGGAGTACGCCTAATACGACGTTGGATTGAGATCATTATTCGGGGAAACTTCAATTTTCTTAAAAAAGCTTTCCATAGAGCAAAAAACTGTATCTAAACACGTACGTCCACTAGACCCATATCCGCCACGATGACCACCCTGAAACCGTACTGGACTGACTCCATCGCCAAATAAACGATGGAGAGCTTGCGTACCATCGTTTTCTTTTTTCTTATAGTTAATACGATTACGGTCCTTTACCCCTCCAGCCACTTTGCGTGTTTGTTTTCCCGGTTGTGCCGAACCATTGGCTGCATAATAACTAAAAGGACTATTTTTACTTAAATATTCCGATGCCGGCGACTGACGATAATACCCTCCGCCACCCTTCGCTGGAGCTGGCGGTTTATTAGCCGCCATGTTGGAAGGCGCCATATTACCATATGAGCCAGGATTCATTCCTCCACCGGGAGGAGCACCGCGACCACCACCAGCTTGCCCTGATTTGGTTTCAGCCGCCAGCTCTGCTGCACGCATTGGTTCGTTCTGAAAAGCACCTAAACCATCACCAGCACCAGAAACCCCATCACTGGCACCGCCGCCGCCAGCGCTGGCAATCGAAGAGTAGGCGCTACCTGCATTTCCCGCATCTGGTCCTTCACTGTAATCCACGGCGCCCGGGTCGGATGATGGTAAACTGGTATTTCCAAAAGATGCGCTTCCTAAACCCTGCAGTAAACTATTGTTCGCTACAACATTTGCTGAGCCAGATGCCGGGGATGAGGGCACGGGCGCATCTACATCATCACTTGTTTTTTTATTTTCTGACTTTTTCTCTAATTCTGGCTCTACCGATTTTGCTCCCTTTGCTTTTTCTGCAGGAGTTATTGGACTTACAGGCTGTTGCACTTTTCCTGTACGCGGATCAACTGGATTCTGACGAGCGACACGTACCTTTTTATCATCGTCTGCTTTTTCATCATAGCTTGCTTGGCAACGATTTACCGATTTCTTGCGCTCGGTTTCGTCAGGATTTTTTTTACACAAACCCACACACTCGTCGTACTCTGATTTACAATTTGTTTTACATGTGGTTAAAGCCTGGTAGGCATCCGTACACTCGCTGTCATCAAAATCATTCAGCGCTTCTTTTTTATCAGAACACAATTGATAATTGTGCATCATCGACTGATAAGATGCATGCACTGGCGAGGCATAACAATAACGCATGCAATTATCTATGTCGTCTTTGTTTGGCGTCGCGCTCGCATTTACACGACGAGCATAATCTGTACAGTTATCTGAGGCAAAATCATCGAAACCTGCGAAAGAGGACGAGGCGAATAAATGAACAAATAAAAGTAGTAAAAAAGATTTTATCCCCATGCTTTCCATTGTAGCGTACCTCTTTAGCTATTAAGAGATAAAACTTGAGACAGCGTAAAAAATGTCTCAAGTTGGTACATATTATTTAGATGTACTAGGCGCTGGAGAGAAGTCTAAGCCACCCATTGGATCCGTTTGACAACGCACTTGATAAATTTCAAATTTCTTACTATCAAAGAAATCCTTATCCATACAGGCATAACACGGCTCTGCATCACTGCCAGAATAACTGTGATCAAGCTTAATGAAATGCGGTTCAGAGATAACTCCCTTTTTTTCTGTATTACATTTTGAACTGCAAGAAGATTTAACTCCACTTGGCACTTCTCGTGTAATTTCAGATCCTTTGTAGCAACGACCGGTATCTTTCTCATAGTAAAGATAATTTTTCATACCCTCGCGGAGTTCGCTTTCGCGAATACTGGTAATTTGCGCCTGCTTACACGCACGATCCTGATAATTACTGCGTGCACGTTCTGATTCTTTACCTTTATTAAAGGCTTTTTTCATTTGCACAGACTGTGATGCACAGGCCATCATACGCGAAAACATGGGACTATGTGCCTCAGGTTTTCCAGTGTAGGCGATTTCTCCATTGGCACCCATTTTAAAGTCGGATGCTGGGGCTTCCTTTTGTCGACCGGCAAGAATTTTTTCTGCATTTTCAGTGAATTCGCTAGGAGACTTTGCACAAAACATAGATTTAAATTCTTTTGTCGAAATACCAAACATTTTTTGGAATCCAGCCTCTTGATTTTTCGTCAAATGTTGTGAGGATTCCAAATTTTTAACTGCACCTTCTGCTTCCACTGAATTACGTAGCATTCCCGCCACATCTGGCTTGGCATCTATTTTTTTCACATCATCGCCAGAGGCCATTTTACGACAACTTAATAAACGCTCAGATTGTGTTGGACATATTTTGCTTATTACTTTTTCTAAACCTTGTAATTTTCCATTTTCAACGGCATTACGAATTTCAAGGGGATTTTTTCCTTCCGCACAATTAACTTTACCTGTACTCACGAGTTTGTACTTATATTCTTTTTTACAAACTGTAGAATCTATATCTGCCAATAACTCACGGAACTTATCATTACCCAAGCGTTCAATCTCACCGTTAATACACTTGCCTAATTCCTCTTGAGAACCCTGACAAGCCACTTCAGAGCTTGATTTGGCTTCACAAACCCCGACATTGGCAAAAATTTGATCTGTATCTATTTTTTTACCGGAATCACAAGCTAAGCCTGCAGTACGGGCCAATTGGTACCAATAAGGATCAACACCATTTTTTAAATTGAGCTGTTTCGCTAATGAATCTGCGCTACTTCCACCCATTTGGTGAAGATTAGCTTCTGTACAACCGGTCTTTTGATCAATAGAGGTTCCAGCATCTGCTTTCGATGCCGCTTTGGTTAAAGACGCAATCGTCTTTTTGGATCTTCGACAAGCACCTGATTTAGAATGGGCATCGCAATAGGCGGATAATTTATCCTGATCTTTGGCCATTGCTTTTTGCAAAGCAGAACACTTATCTTGATGGGCGCTACAGTTGTTTAAAATAGCGGCTAGATTTTTTACCCCATCATTTTTTTTGCTCTGAACGCTACATTCAGAAGTGGCATTTCCTGCAGATTGAAAACAAAAACCATTGCCACTAGATGTAACTCCAAAATAAGACGCACAGCGATTCTCAGGCTTACAATTTGGCGTATCTTTGGTATTTGTATAAAGACTCTCTATCTCTTTAAATTGCAGATCCGATGGTACTTTTTCGACGTCCTCACAGCTTTTAACCCCAGTTGGTAAATCAAAAAATATTCCTCCCAACAGACACACATTACCTGCAGCATCTGCCTGTGGAATCATAAAATTAAAAATATCTAAAAATTGTTCCTGATGGCCTTCCGCACGCAGCTTGCCATCCGCCTCTTGAGCCACTTCGATGAAAGCATTCAAGTATTGAATTCGACCGGCGAAATCTAATTTATAGTACACATAAGGAGTAAACTTCATTCGTACCGGAAATTGTACAGGCTTGCTTTTCGCAAAACCACTGACCGGCAAAATACAAATTGTTAAGAGAAACAACATAGCTTTCATACAAAATTCTCCTTTATCCTTCGTCCGTCCTATCGACTGTTCTTTGGGATAAGTGAACGTACCGTAAGTCCAGTTTATTTTTTGTAAATGATTTGGTGTGCTTCATTTTGAATCTAGTGTAACAAAAAATGTCTTTTTTTGATAAAAATTAAACACAACCAGACTGATAAAGTACTTTTTGTATCAAACTGAAACACAAATCAGGTTGTAGTCTTTAGTCTGTTTTTCTTCTCACGGAATGAACTGAGCTGGCGTAACTGCAATGTCTGAGGATACCCCTTGTTGCCAAAGTAAGAAATCTCGTCGTGCGCGCTCGATTATCATTTCGCGTTTTTTATCTTTTGGGTACTTGCCGGCGATGGCTGGAAAAAGACCAAAATTGATATTTGTCGGCTGAAAATCTTGGATACGCTCTTCTGCAGTAATAGCCTCAAGCAAACTTCCCAGTGCCGTCGTACGCGGCGGTGACGACACTCGAGTGCCACGCAGATCGTTTTCCACAAAAGAGGCAACAAGGAGACCAATACATGCGGATTCAAAATATCCCTCAACACCAGTAATTTGTCCTGCAAAGTAAATACGATTGTCTTTGCGGCTCGATAAATTTTTATTCAATACTTGTGGAGAGTTGATATACATGTTGCGGTGGATACTTCCCAATTTTAAAAAATCGCCATTCTCTAAGCCGGGAATCATTTTAAAAATACGTTTTTGTTCGGGGTACTTCATTTTGGTTTGAAAACCCACAATATTGTAGGCTGTCGCCTCTTTGTTGTCTTGGCGCAACTGTACCACGGCATAGGATTTTTCGCTGCTATGCGGATTGGTAAGTCCCACTGGTTTCATCGGGCCAAAACGCAAGGTCTCTGGGCCGCGACGAACCATTTCTTCGATGGGCATACAACCTTCAAAAAATGGCGTGTTTTTTTCAAACTCTTTGGGCTCTACTTTTTCCGCCTTTTGAATTTCTTCAATGAAGCGAAAATACTGCTCTTTACTAAGTGGACAATTAATGTAGTCGGCCTCCCCTTTATCCCAACGACTTTGCTTCCATGCTTTGGTCATATCTATAGAGTCGGCATCCACAACTGGGGCAATGGCATCAAAAAAATAAAGAAATTGATTATCAAAATGATCTAAAATGGAATGCGCTAAATGCTCCCCCGTCAGTGGTCCCGTGGCAATGACCGTTGGACGAGGCACATCGGCGAGATTTCGAATACATTCCGTACTCAAGCGAATGCGCGGGTGATCAAGAAGAGTTTGGTGCACGTGTTGAGAAAATTTCTCGCGGTCTATTCCCAAAGCTTGCCCCGCCGGTACCGCATGGGTCTTTGCTGATTTTAGAATGAGAGAATGCAGTCGCTCCGCCTCCCATTTGAGCTGACCTGGGGCTGACGTATCTGCTTGGCTACCAAAGGAGTTAGAACACACTAATTCCGCCGCTTGAGCCGTTTTATGGGCAGGAGTCATAATATTGGGCCGCATCTCGTGTAAAACCACAGAGAATCCCTTTTCTGCTAACTGAAAAGCACATTCAGAACCCGCAAGCCCTGCGCCGACAACATGAATTGTTTGTTCTCTATTAGCCATGTGCTATAACTCCTGACGTGAGTAAGAAATCGAAAAAACCACAAGATGCGGCTTCTGTCCTACAAGGACTTTTCGAAAATAGCAAGTCTCCCCTTGCCCCAGGTTTCCAACGTTGGAAGCTAGAAAGCCAATGGTCGCAGGTAGTAGGAAAAGATCTCGCACGTCACTGCCGCCCTATTGATTACCAAAAAAAAATACTGATCGTCGAGGTAACCAACTCCGTGTGGCTTCACGAACTTCGTTACCGACTGGATGAAATGAAAATAAAAGTGAATCATTTTATGGGTGAACATTGGGTGTCCTCCATTAAATTGATTCACAAATAGATATGGGACGGGCGAACAACAATAAAACGAACATCTAAAACATCCTTGAAGGGACTGTTGAACAAGCAGCACTCCTATTCAACAGCCCCGCGCAAGGCGGACACCAAGACTTGTTCCAACTCAAATCTCAGTATCGAATCAAACCGCAATAGATCCCGGCTATGCGAAAATCGTGACCCTCCTTTATCACGATGGGTTTGTATTTGGGATTTGCGGAATGTAACTCTATATAATCTTTTTTCTTAAAAAATGTTTTTATGGTGGCACCGCTATCAATGACAGCAACAACAATATCGCCACTGGTGGCATCTTCTGATTTTTTAATCACGACATAATCGCCATCGAGAATACCTTCATCGATCATCGAATCCCCCTGCACCTGAAGAACAAAGTCTCCACCGGCTTTACGCATTTTTTCGGGAATTTCGATGAACTCATCATGCGTGTTATGCTCTAGAGGACGACCTGCCGCTACTTTACCCATAAGTGGAATATGTTGCTCGGGATCTAGCACGCGAATGGAGCTCGCAGTCTTCCAATCCTTGGTGAGATACCCCCGCTTCTGGAGAATTTTAAGAAAGTCCTGTACTGTTCCTGGCGATGTCCACCCGAAGTGATCCATCATGTTTTGATGCGTCGGCGGAACACCTTTTTTCTTACTAAAGGATACTATGAAGTCGAGAACTTGCTTTTGTTTTGGGGTTAAACTCATACCGTAATGCCTCCGTAAAAATAAATTTAACCGTAAAAAAACCGTAAAACAAGTCTAGTTTTTAAAAAATGAACTCTTCCCTTCGCGGGCTTTAAAGTAAAGCAAAAGACTCCGCAAATACTTAAAATGAGACAGTTCTTACGCTTTACTTTGCGCGTATTTTACCCCCCTAGAAAACGTCTAGTTTTCTAGACACTGTTCACTTCTTGCACAGTTTCTAATGTTCAGATGCAATAAAAAGATGGCTAATCAAAAAAACGCTGGCCTACAGTTTGCTTTCTTTAGGGGTAATGGGGGAGTTATGAGAAAGATTCTATTTATTATATTTACCACATCGTTTTTGACAACCATTGGGTTTCAGAACTGTTCAAATAAAAAATTTAGTACAGCGTTGGATGCACCAGTAACACCCTATGGTACGGATGATGGTGGCGGCGGTGGCGGCTATGTTGGCGGCAACAGTAATATTCGCATTATCATCAACAAATATCCATCAAGCATGTCTCAGGTAGGTGATCCGCAAGTCATCGACTACACTGTGACTGCGACCAACAGTACCATTAAAACAGTACAATGTACTCTGGATAATACTCCAATTGCTTGTGACGCCACTGATAACATCGATCTCTCTAATGTCGGCGAAGGTAGTCACTCTTTTGAAATTTACGGAGAAAACACCGATGGTAAATCAGGCAGTGAAATCGTTCACTGGACTGTTTATAAAAAGATTATTGTAAAAACAAAAGACATCATTGTTTCGTCATCAAAAACCGCTGACATTATTATTAACGTCGATAACTCCTATTCTATGGCCAACATTCAAACCAGCATGGCCAGTCGTATTTCTAATTTACTAAGTAAAATTCAATCACTTGATTCTTATCGCATCGCTGTGATCACAACTGAACCTAGCTCACCAATTGCCAATCACATCAATCACATCGATGGCAAATTCAATCAATTCGCCAACGGCAGCTATTGTTTAACAGAGTCAACCGCTACATCTGCGCTTATTGGTGGAGTTGTGCAACGACCTGAATCATTAAGTTCTGCAACGGCAGGTAACGGGTACGAACGCGGTATTTTAACTACCTATCGTTCCATCGAGCGCTACAATGCAGGCGGTGGTCCAGAGTCGGCATGTTTACGCCAAAATGTTCCAAAGCATGTGATTATTATTTCCGATGAAAATGAATCCAAATACTACGAAGACGATAACGGCGATCCTATCGTGACTCAACCAATGCCTGATCAAATGAGAAGCAGTGGCGATAACCTGATCTCTCTTATCACCAGCTCTTTCGGATCAGCGTCTTTTAAGTTCCACTCAATCATCATCAATCCTTATACAACTGAAGGACAACAGTGCTACGCTCAGCAAAAGCAGTTAAGTATTTATAAAAAATATGGAACTGACTATGCTCAACTCAGCCAAAAAACCGGTGGTGTCATCGGAAGCGTGTGTGCTTCTGATTACTCAACGCAATTGGGCGTGATCGGAGACTCTATTATTAAGGCGCAAAGAACCTATGGTTTAGATTGTGTCGCGCAAAAACTTGATGGTTCATGGGGAACAGTAAAACGCCTCAGCAACAATCAGTATGTAAGCACTTATAATCTGAATGGTAGCAACATCGATTTTACTACAGATATGCCAAACGATACCTATCGCATCACATACTTCTGTTACCAATAAATCTCTAACTGAAGCTTGCGCTTCTCGACTCATAGAGAAAAATACACAAACCCACATTCGAACTAATGTGGGTTTTGTTTTTTAGAGTTCATCTCAAAAGGAAGGGGCTGCGCAAATCATCATTGGTAAGAGTTCATTATTACTTACATGTTGGTAGCACATCGCCGGCACTCGGTACCGGAATGCTCGCTGCGATTTGCGAAATGGGAAACACCATTTCTCCCGTACATGTAGAGGGAGAGCACTTCTTTGTCGTATAGCAATGCTGATTAGTTAATGTGTAATCGCCATCGCCAGAAACTAAAATCCCTTCGACAAGACCCGTTGTTTCGTTCATTACCAACGAACCAGAATTTCCCGCAAAGGCATCGAGATCCGTCACCATCCATTGGTTATAACCTAACACCCGACCACCGCGCGCAATCTTTGACGGCAATCCTGAAGGATGACCTATCATCACGAGAGGAGATCCTACCTGAGCCGATCCCTGACGACGAATGGGCAAAAATTTGCGATCTTCTACGGGACGATCAAGTTGAACAATCGCATAATCGCGAGTTCCCCCCGATTCGTGACCAATGATTTTTTTACAACTATAAATTTTCTGTTGAGAAACCCGAGGGAACAATGTGTTGTTATCTTCAATGGCGTAATCAAAAACAAATTCTGTAGTGTTACAATCGTTTTGTGACGTAATACAGTGACCGGCTGTTACAACAATATCCTTCCCCACTAAAAATCCAGAACAAAAAGCAAATGTAGGTTGCTTAGCAAAAGGTTCGTCTTTACAAACATTAAATGCTTGCTCAAGAGTATCGCCGAAAATTTCTGTTAAATTACCACCTAAACTTTTAGGCAAGAGCGCCACTGTCGCCTTTGCCCACAACTTAAGACTTTCCTCTTTGACGTCTTTCCAATCTTTGCGATTGTCTACCCCATACACCCCTTTAGTCGAAACCAAAGAGCTACAGGTCATTTCTGTGGGCTCTGAAAAATCACTCGATGCGAGAAAAGAGGCTTTGTCTTTAAGTTGCGAGCCACAGCCGATGGAGAGTAAAAATAAAACCGAGACGATGTGCTGAGAGACTTTTGTCGTTTTCATACCAAAGTCATCGGACCAAAGGCTTTCGATCTCGACGAAATGATATGGAAAAAAGTTGGGGATTTTTTCCTGAGCGTTTAAATTTTCGTTGGACAGAGTCCTGTAAATGAGATCAACAAGATCACAGGACAGTCTAACTCAACCGGAGTCTAGTCTCCTAAGTCCGATACTGGACCCAGGAGATATATCGCTACGAGCGCACGGCAGCCACCTCGCACAAAGGCTAGGTTACTGCAGTTCACTCATTTTCTCGGGTGAGTAATCAAAGCGACGCAAAAGCTTCTTTTGTATCTGTAAAATTTCTTTCGGCAAATGATCTTTAAGCTTATTAAATAACGTGGTGTGCGACACAATTTCATCGTGCCATTTTTCCCGTTGAATACTCATCGCCTCCGAAAAACGATAAGCATCTATGTCTTTAATGCCGCTCATTGGAATGTCTTCGAAGGAAGGTGTCCAGCCAATCGGAGTTTCCACAGCATGCGCTGTACCCTCTGCGCGTCCAATGATCCAACTTAAAATCCGCACGTTATCACCAAACCCAGGCCACATGAATTTACCGTTATCGTCTTTACGAAACCAATTGACGCTATATATTTTGGGAGGATTTTTTAATTTTTTACCCATGTCGATCCAATGCTGGAAATAATCTCCCATGTTGTATCCACAAAAAGGTAGCATCGCAAACGGATCACGACGCACATTTCCCACCTCGCCCACAGCGGCAGCCGTTGTTTCCGAACCAAGAGTCGCCGCTAAGTACACTCCGTGATCCCAATCAAAAGATTCATAGACAAGAGGAATGGTGCTTGGACGACGTCCACCAAAAATAAACGCACTGATAGGCACCCCTTCTGGATTTTCCCAATGGCTATCCAGGCACGGTACCTGGCTCGCTGGTGTTGTAAAGCGTGCATTGGGGTGCGCCGCAGGACGACCGCAACCGGGTGTCCACTCTTGACCACGCCAATCGGTTAATTTCTCGGGTGCTTTTTCGGTAAGACCTTCCCACCACACATCTCCCTCAGGAGTTAAGGCCACATTGGTAAAAATTGTGTTCTCTTTGATCGTTGCAATCGCATTGGGATTGGTAAGCGGCGATGTGCCGGGGGCAACACCAAACAAACCGGCCTCAGGATTAATCGCATAAAAGCGCCCATCTTTACCCACTTTTAACCAGGCGATGTCATCGCCAATTGTAGAAATTTTCCAACCGGTCATCGCCTCTGGAGGTTGCATCATAGCAAAGTTTGTTTTACCGCAAGCGCTGGGGAATGCCGCCGACACATAATGTTTTTGTCCACTGGGCTGTTCCACTCCAACAATGAGCATATGCTCAGCGAGCCAGCCTTCTTGGCGTCCCATATTTGATGCCAAACGAAGAGCAAAACATTTTTTACCTAAAAGAGCGTTACCGCCGTAACCACTACCAAAGGACCACACGGTGTTTTCTTCTGGGAAATGCGAAATATATTTTTCCGAATTGCATGGCCACGCCACATCGTTTTGTCCAGGCTCAATGGGCTTACCCACAGAATGTAAGCAGCGAACAAAATCTTTTTCACCGAGAACATCCCACACCTTGGTTCCCATACGAGTCATAATCCGCATGTTCGCAACCACGTAGGGTGAATCAGAAATTTCCACACCAATTTGTGCGATGTGAGACCCCAACGGTCCCATCGAAAATGGAATCACATACATCGTACGACCGCGCATACAACCTTTATATAATTTACTCAGCGTCGTTTTCATTTCGCTAGGAGACATCCAATTGTTGTTCGCGCCCGCATCTTCTTTGTTTGTTGTACACACAAAGGTACGCTCTTCCACGCGCGCCACATCGCTCGGATCAGATAAAGCTAAATAACTATTAGGACGTAATTGCGGATTGAGTTTTTTAAGTGTTCCCGCAGCTTCCATTTGTGCACACAGCGTATCGAACTCCGCTTGGCTACCATCGCACCAATGCACTTGATTGGGCTGACACAAGTCGACCATTTCTTGCACCCATTTTTTTACATAGGAACTACGCACTGTGCTCGGAATTTGGATAGCCACACTACCTCCTCAAATTATTTTTTGAATAAAGAGGTTGTAACGTACAACAGCGAAAATGGCCAGTCGAAAACCAAAAAAACTGCTCTTCAGGTATCACGATAATAGCTAGTAATTTTAGATATTTATCTTTGATGTTGCGAAATCACCGCAGTCCCCTCGACCCATCTGTTCTCTCCCTATGCACTCATAAGCTGAGAGGGGGGAAGTGCTGAGCTCACCTCTCAAGATGAACACACTCAAAAAAAATGGGGCCATGGCATTTGTGACCATGTCCCCACTTCATTTTTATGGCACGTGCGCCTTCAACATTTTTAATCTTAAAAACTTACCAGCCTTTGATGCCATCTTTAAAATGTTTCACATTGGTATAACCTAGGTGGCATGCCTCTTCAGCAGCCTGCTTCCATGCCACGCATGATGGACCGCCACAATAGGCAACCACTAAGGCTGTTTTATCTTTTGGTAAGGATTTAGCAAAATCGGATTTGATATTCTCATAATTAACTGCCGTGTCGATATGGCGTTTAGTAAATGATTTTGTCCCGTTCACATCAATAACATACGCTGATTTATTTTTGATTTGCGTTTGCAGATCTGTTTTCGTAATTTCTGGATAGCTGGTTTCCTCTGCGCAGTTAGGTGCAGCAAAAGTTGAAAAGCTCATCGCCGTAATTGCAACAAAAACTAAAGTCTTCATGATATCTCCTTATCCATACGCCACTTAAATTGTTTCCTGGCGTTTATTTGCCATTATACGAAACCTCTGGGTTCCGTCTACTGAGAAACACCCTGTGCTCATCTATTCATCATTTTAACAAAAAACGAATGACTCAATACACTCGCCAACACAAGACCTTAGGCTGGGTAGTATTTGGTCAAGCAATAAAGTATGTACTCACTTTGCAGCAAACATCCATACCCTATGTTCGTTACCACCATCGAATGCTGGGAGGAGGAGGACATATCTTTTATTGTCGCTGCACTTTTTAAAGCGTAGCATGGAACTCTGGATCAGTCGGTAAACTGAGTGTTCTTACTTAGAACCCGTCTGAGAAGTGTGTGCAAAATAAAATTTAGAATGCGCCATAGTACTTAAAGGATAACCTTATGAGAATTACTGTTTTCGAAATTACTGTACCGCAATTTATTTTAACCCTTACCTCTTTAAAGCATCTGCTACAAAAGGCTCACCTCCATGCTGAAAAACGTAACATCGAAATGGGGGTTTTGCTCAACACTCGTTTAGCTCCTGATCAGTTCGCACTAGGCAAACAAGTAGAGATAGCATGTGATGTGGCCCGCTTTTGCGTGGCAAGGTTAACTGGAACCGAGGCCCCTCAATATGCAGAGCCAGCAAAAGGCTATCACGACCTTCTCAACCGCATCGATGACACCATTCATTTTATGCAAAAAATTACTCCTACGGACTTTGAAGGCTATGAAGGCCGAAAAGTCACTTACCCGTGGTATCCGGGACACTACCTAGACGGTCACAATTATCTCGTACAACACGCTCTACCTAATTTTTATTTTCACGTGACAACAGCTTATGGAATCTTGCGTTTTTCAGGGGTAGATATTGGTAAAGCTGACTATTTAGGTGAACAAAATTGGAAAAAAGAATCCTAATGCCTCTTCGCAGTGCTCGCACTGTTCACATCAATCCATTTTGCACGCAAATCAAAAAGTGGTCGTAAATAAAAACTGGCCTTGAGTCAGATGCATTTCTTTTTTATCCTATAAAAGCTATGCGATTAAAAATTATTCCTCGTTACTTGGTCCTTGGGTCTATTACCGTGCTTTTGATTTTCTTAAGCGTCTTTCATTTCGCGACCCAAATAGTAGAAACAGAGCAAGGTAAAATTGCCACTCAGCTCGATATCCGTACAAAACTTTCGCAAGCTCTTGCTCTCCCCATGAGCGAAATGGTTTTACCTGATCAAATTCAACTAGGAATACAAAATGATCAACTCGATAAGTATTCCGTCTCCTACACAATCGATGAAGATTTGCAAAATTATACCGACGGTATTTTAAAAAAATACCGTCCTGATTATGCGGCAGTATTTATGATGGATGCCCATTCTGGTGAGGTGCTCGTTTATTCGAGTTTTCAAAAGAGCGCCAGCGGTACAAACTTACTCAGAAAGGCCACTTACCCCGCAGCCTCTGTTTTTAAAATTGTCACTGCCACAGCCGCCATCGATAAGCATGGATTGTCTCCTAAACACAAGATTCAGTTCAATGGTGGAAATTGGTCTTTATACAAATCCAATGTTATGCGCGATAAAATCAATCGCTGGACACGCACGGTCACTTTGCGCGAAGCCTTCGCTAAATCCATGAACACGCCCTTTGGTAAGATTGGCCTTAACAGCATAACTCCAGATGATCTTTCTGATTACGCCGAAAAATTTATGTTTAATCAGCAAATTCCTGCCGACTTCCCAGTAGATCCGGGCACAGCCCTTGTTCCTAACGAGAAAAACTTCCAACTTTCTGAAGTCGCTTCGGGCTATAATCGCAAAAATCGTATGAGCCCTGTACAAGGGGCAATGATGGCTGCCGCAGTTGTTAATGGTGGACAAATGGTTGCTCCCTACATTGTATCACAATTAAGTGACGTCACTGGTAGCCCCATCTATAACGGTCAACGTATTGAAATTGCACAAGTGATGAGTCCTGAATCCGCTGCAAAAATTAAAGAACTCATGTCGGCCACTATACGCGTAGGAACTTCCCGTAAAAGCTTTTCGCCGTTACTCCGCGATCAACGATTTCAGACTCTCGATTTAGGTGGAAAAACAGGTCACTTAAATGGTGATGAACCCCGCGGCCAAGTGGATTGGTTTGTTGGTTATGCCAGCAGTAAAAATAAACAAATTGCCATCGGCGCTGTGATTGTGAACAAAAAATATTGGACGGTAAAAACATCTTATCTGAGTCAGGCACTGATCAAAAAAGCATTTTCTGACAATCACAATTTCGCTGCTCAATAAAAAAAGCTTGGTGACCCCCCGTCACCAAGCTTACACACCCTCAACTCACCCTTTTCTTACTGAGCACTTAAACAAAGTTGATCTTGTCGTGCAAGAAGATCATCCATAAGTTTTAAAAACTGCTCGCCGCCAATAACCCGATCTTGGAATTGACATCCAAAATAACCTAACTCACTCGCTCCAGAATTATGATATAAGGTTAACATCTGTGGTCCATCCTGTTGAGCAATCATGCAAACGACATCCGAAGACTGAATCTTAATCATATTGATAGCATTGATCCAATCTTGGGGGTTAGATACGCGAGTGTCCACACTTGTTTTGCAATCAGATTTCTCAGATCTAATTTCTCGATATCCATGCACACGCACTGAGGACTGACCTATATCGACATGCAAATCATTAATAGTTGTATAATTCACAAATTTTACTGGTGTATTTTTATTGGAATTTGTTGGAGGTGGTGGATCCACAACAACTTGATTTAGAAGATTTTGCTGTAACCAAACAGATTTAATATCAGAAGATCCATGCGTGCAGTCCGCTAAGATTCTCTCAGCAATGGCATCAACGCGAGCACGGACATTCTCAGCATCTGCTGAGTTCATCACCGGCTTTTTAAAACTCCCGCTACCGTTTTTTAAAAAAATGCGCGACACATCATTGGCGCTAGTGAGGTCTACATACTCTGTGCCCCCGTCAAACAAAATACCTTGGCCAAGAGTTGTTTGTGCATTTTTAATTAATGCATCTAATTTACTAAACTCTGCTAAATCCACCTTGGCTGTCGCCTGACATGCAGCCCCTACCGCACTGCCTTGAACGCTATGGCCCGTACGAACAAGAGATAACGAAATATTATCGTCTTCTGTTGGCCCCACCATATAGCCCGCCTGATATACATAATCGATGCGATCAGACAAACTGGAATCGTCATATATATCTACTATATCACCCGACCCATTAAATTTTATTTTACAATTCACTGTTGCAAAAACTGTTACTAAACTTAATAAACTTATTTTTAATACTTTCATAAGTCCCCCTGTGTACTTAGTTTCGCAAATCACACCCCCTTTTCGATACCCAAATAAATGCAAAAAAAATGTCTCAAAATGATACAAATTGTCACTAAAAGGCCATCACATCTCTATTTATAAATGGACTCTAGTCGTTGTAGATCAACCCGTTTTTTTGCAATGGGTGAATCGGCGCGAGTTAATTACCCTGCCTTTAGTTTATAGCGGGCGGAACCGGGAATTTTTTCTATAAGATTTTGTTCCTCAATATCATGGATCAGACGATACATTTTATGTTTTGACAGTGGAATGATCTTTTCAAGCTCACTAATCGCAAAGGAGCATGGACCAAGCGTTTTGCGAAGAGTTTCCACAAGAACTTCTTGTCGCGAATTGAAAATCATATTTGAATAAATTTTTACTTTTGCATTTTCGTTTAATCTTAAACGATAACCATAGACAGTGGACTCTAAACGCAGAGGAGTTCCCTCTAAACTTTTTTGAAGTCCTGCGGTAAGTGCATATATTTTCTTTGGCGAACTATTAGGGTTATAAATTTCCTCGGCAAATAAATAATCAAATATGCGTGGAATAGACCAGGGATGATAAGAATCAGATAACAATAATAATAGCAGGCGATGTGGAAGCATACCTAATTTTAGATTTAATGCCTCGGCATCAAAGGGTTCTGCGGTTTGATCCCCTTCTCCTCGTTGAACAATAAAGTAGGGTTCTTGATGTAGATTAAGCCCAGTTTGTCTTTCCATGCGTTCGCGATAGCCAGCAAATGGTGTATTAAAATAAACCTGTCTTAACCCTCCGACATTTTGCTGGTAGCGTGCCAAATGATAATCAAAATCTCGTAAAGATTCCCAATGACACGCTTTACGGATTTCTCTCTTAAGCCGATCAATACCCTCTTTGTAGTACTCACCCTCAGCACATTTGGTAATAATTAACCATTTTTTTAAAAATAAAACCGTTGTGGAATTCTGCTCTGTAGTTTTATCTAATGATTCATTAAAAATGGCAGACGCCGCTTGCGTGTCTCCTTGCGCCAGATAGAATTGACCGAGCAATTCACGATAATTTAAATAAAACTGAAAATATTCTTGTTCGTTGATCTTTGAAAGCTCACCGAGTTGTTGCGAAGCTATCTCGAAATTTCCTAAAAAAATATTGCACGAGACTAAATTAAGAAAAGTAACTATCCTTTCCCTCTCTGAAAGATTGTACGTTGCCAAATAGTGATCAAAGTGCGTTTTTGCATCTTTATAGTTCCACTCATGAACCTCGCTGTAGGCGCGATAGAGTTCCTGTTCTTTTCCTTCACCGGCGCGATCTAGCAAAATGCGACACTGACGAATGAGACCTATTTTACGTATCGAGGATGCGTATTCAAACACATCTGCTTGAGATGGTTTATCCACACCATACACATTAGGCTGCAATATACGTAGCGCAATGTTATATAAATGAGAGCGTCGAGCAAGAACGGCAAAATCACGTCGCAATTCACGCGGAATATCCTCAGTCGCTAAAGATTTTAAGGCCTTAGTGGCTTTATCAAGCTGAAGTGAATCAACCAAGGAAAGAATGTGTTGTCTCAAATTGAGATACTTTTCTGTACTCATTTGCATATTTATCGGAATATGAGCAAAATAGATGCATGGGGGCTATGAAGAAATTATTTTTTATTCTCATTACTGCAATATGCTTTTTACCGCTTTTTCAAAATTGTGGTAAACAGACCTTCCATGGTAATGGAGATCCCTACGAAATCGACAATGGCGATAGTCGCGTAGACGTTAGTCCTGATTTTCAATCAGAATTACCCAATGCTTCTACCAATCAGGCGGCACTACAAATGACACGCACCTGTACTGGCAGTGGACTCATCACACTGATTACTTTCACAGATATGCCTGGCGGCGCCACGCTGATCTCTTTTACTACAAATGACAATAAACAACGCTCAATTAAATCTACAGATAAAACAGCATTGTCTATATCCTTAAACATTGAGTTTGACTCTGGTTTACAATTAAAAAGCTTAAACATTGTAGATAACCATGCTAGCGTAGAAATTGTCAGTGAGGGTGCTGTTTCCTACGAACAGTTCAACTGCTCATCCTTCTAATTTTTTTCTTTTTTACATATTATATAGTGTAGTCGCACGCACTGCAGTCATAACGTACTTTAAAAAAATTTAAATCTTAACTAAAACGCAAGCACTACTATCTTGTCCCCACATATTCTTTTCGTTATTCTATAGATGGTTTTCTGAAGCCTGAAGGGAGGTGGTGCCTATGACAGAATTGAGTAGTTGTTGGCTCCTCCATAGTGGAGGAGCTCAGTAATAACCAAAGAAACAACGTTGAATTGTTTCTTTAAAAAAATCAGAGCAATTTATTTGCTCTTAAGGCGACACTTGCCGTGTCGCCTTTTTTATTCCTTAGTGCTCAGGGCTTCTTCCAAAGAAGTTTTAGCGGATCGCGAAATCATGGCATCTGCTTCTTTACCTAAATACCGATCAATCATCCCATGAACAACGTAAATAACAGGTGTCAGAGCAATCGCTATTAAAAGTTTATATGAATAATTCGTAATCGATACGTTCCAAAAAGCATCCAGAGTTATTTTTCCGGGCAATAAAAATGCAATACCGATGATCACAATACTATCGATAAATTGAGAAACAACTGTAGATCCCGTTGAGCGTAACCACAGTAATTTGCCTCCTGTTTTTTCTCGCACTAACCAAAAAACCGACACATCAACAAGCTGTGAAATCATAAAAGCAATGAGACTACCAACAATGATCCATAAAGACTGACCAAAAACGATCTGAAAAACTTCGTCCTGCACCGGAGAAAAGTCTGCTGCAGGTATTTGTACAGCAACATATAAAATCAAAAAACAATACGCAATAATTCCCGAAGTAATCAAAGTAATACGCTTAACACCATCGCGACCGAAATACTCATTCATAATATCTGTCGCCACAAGCACAACAGGCCAGGGAACCACACCAATTGAGGCGACAGGACGCCCCAAATAGGGTAACTCAAAAGGCATAAAAATAAGCTTTCCACCGATAAGTTCCGCAAGAACTGCGTTCGAAACAAAGAAAGCCGCGAGACACAAATAAACGAAATCGCGGCGTGAATTTAATTTCATGAATATTTATTTAGCAGTAAACTGAAAAGTTAAATCGTCTACTGAATTGATAATGATTTGGGGATTTGCTTGTGTCGGCACAATCATATTTCCTAAACCTTTAGCACATGCTGTGATATTGGGATTAATATAATAATTGCGACCGGCAACAGCAGTTTCTGGATGGGCATCCCAAGCTGCTTGTGCTTTGTCTCGGAAGGCCATAAACAAATCAGGATCATCAAAATTAATCAATGTATATGTTCTAAACAAATTGTCGCCGATATCTATTTTAATCGCGAAAACGTTAAAGAGAACCTGTGAGCTTTGAGGGAACATAACAAGCTCTCCACAACGATCTTGCGGTTGGCCATGTTGCTCAACAATGCGATCCAACATTTCTACCGCTTTCGCCCCACTATCGAGTACTAAATGTGCTGGCACGGGTGGTGCGTCTTGAACTTTGAAATGAATTTTTACTTTATCCCCACGATATAAATCTTTTGTTAAGGCATTGTCTGGAACTACCACTGGGATATTGGCATCACCATACTCCACCATAAATACGCGTCCATCCACCAAAGAGGCGTGAACTTTAACAATCAATTCTGTTTTATTGGTGATTTCTTTAAGTACATTGGTGTAATGCGTATATGCACCGACATCTTTCATCGGCGGAGTAAATTTACTCACGATTGTTAAATTGCTAATAAGTACGTGACTCTGATGACTGCTGACCAAAGGATTTTCTGCACCTTTAATCTGAATGACATCGTGGCGGCCAAGAGTCGCCAATTGCTTTTTAACATCTAAGTAATTAGGCGACGTGTAATCCGCCTGTAAAGAAATAATCACATAATCAAAAAATCCCTTCGGTCGATAGGCAATGACATACAAACCATTACTATGATCCGCACCATGTACCTCTACAGATACACCATTTGGGGATGCAAGCTCCTTAGTGAATTGCGCATACAACTCAGGTGAATTCACAGATTGGCCAAAACATACGGATGAAATCCATACAAGTAGACTTAATAGATACATACAACCTCCATACTTAAGAATCTTTAACTGTGCTTAGTTTTTACTTTTGGACATGGAGAAAGGCTAGATATTTCCATAAAATAATAAAATTTTACACACCTACACGTACCCAAATCGGCTCTATCTGTCTAGAGCCCGAGACAAACGAGCGGCAAGTGCCATATCGGCCAATGTGGCCCATGTCATAGCCTCGACAACAGAAACTGCGCGTGGCAATACGCAAGGGTCATGGCGGCCTTTAAGGGCCTCTTCTTTGATGGTTGATGTGGGTTTAAAACTGACACAGAAATGAACACGCTCTCCTGTCGAAATTCCACCCCGAATGCCACCATAAATAGATGATGTCGCATCCGTATGGATATCAGAACCTTTTTTGTCTATCAATGCATTGCCCGCCCCAATTTCGAAACCACAGGTCGCTCCAATTCCCATCATTGCGTAAGCTAGGCGCGCTTTGAGTTTATCAAACACTGGTTCACCCCAGCCTACAGGTACTCCGTCTACCCATGTTTCAATAGAGCCGCCATAACTGTCGCCAGTTTCTTTAGCTGATTTGAGTAGCGCTAATACATCCTGGCTTTTTTGTGTCGGAAAGCGCGCAATATATGCATCAATCGGTTGATCGAGAACATGCGATCTTTCTTCTTCTGATAACTCTATAGGACCAATACGATTTACAAAGCTAAGTACACGTAGATCAGGATAAAGACTCTGTAAAAACATTTGCGCAAAACTTCCGGCCACGACTCGTGCTACTGTTTCTCGCGCACTGGAGCGCCCTCCCCCTCGATGATCGGCATGAGAGAATTTTTTCTGCCAAACATCATCGGCATGGCCAATACGTGGTTGTTTTTTTATATCCTCATAATCTTGAGAACGTTGATCTTTATTATAAATGAGGCACGCAATAGGTGTGCCCAACGTTTTGCCGGAATATATGCCCGAAACAATCTGAACTTCATCCTCTTCATTGCGAGCGCTCACCAGAACTTCTCCGGAGGCATCATTTTGCCCCGGGCGGCGACGTTTTAAATTTTCTGCTAATAGATCTGCAGAAACAATAACTCCCGCAGGACAACCGTCAATAACTACACCCAAAGCCACACCATGGCTTTCCCCAAATGTTGTCCAACGAAAATATTTTCCAAATGAATTTGCATCGCCCATTTACTAATGAGTAATTAATTTAACGATTCAGGAAGTGCAATACTTTTCTCTATTGAATATAGGGCGCGTAAATAAGCGCCTATTTATGAGATGGGTTTAGATATTGTTTCCAAAATATTTGCTGTTCATAGCCCTGGCCTATAAACATTTTTACACCTGAGATATAACGTGCACCCCAGCGATAGGCAAACGAAATAGCCGGAGAGTCTTGACGATAACTCATATCGATAACAATTTTTGGCTGCCAATGCGGGTACAGGCGGACTAACGCTTCGCTTGGATTATCACCAGCAGACCAAATAAAAAGAGCGGGACTCCAATGGGAGTCGTATCCCTCTCTTCCCTCCCCTGTGCGCGCGCTAAATACCTCCACAGCAGGATATGCGTTTTTTAATAACTCTGACATGGCTCCACTGCCCCATACGGCAACTTTTTCCACTTCGAGGGTTATATTTTCCTCTTGTAAGAGAAGTTGAAACCCTTTTAAATCTGTACTCTTGCCGATCCAGGTATCGTCCTTGGTGGACCAAACAAGCGTATTTACTGGGTGGTTACAACCGCTGACCCCTCCTGCCCATTCTTTCAAAGGACTTGTAACAGCAAGAGCACGAAAACCTAAACGAAATAAAGTTTCTAAAGTTTTTTCTTTGTCTTCTTCACGATCAATCGTAAGAGCAAAAAAATTGCACGAATGTTCACGAAAAAAACCATTGTGAAAGGTGGGTGACCAGCTGTGCATCACCGGGGAACCAATAACCGCAGCAGAGTTGGCAAATGGTTCAGTCGTCAGCCAGTTTAACAAACTCGGTTGGTCTTGTGCAGAACCTGTACCTTCACGCAAAAATGATAACATCATTTTATTTTTCATAAGTAAACGGTACCACTGCCAACGACCATCCAAAGAACGCGGCAAAAAGGCGCGCCGCTTGGGATCTGCCAACACCCATTGATGCCCTAAATATAATTGCTCTAGAGTCTCTACAACAGGTGCCCATTTTATTTTTTGTACTGTATCTTGCCAATACACCAGATTGTCTTGAAACTCTTCCAACGACGAATGCACAGAAATAAACGCCTTTGCGGTAATCGCCTCAGGCATTTCTCCTAAATTATGATCCCAATCTACATATGCACATTGTTCTGCCAAACGAATATGGGCTTCCACTTGATCGCGCGAACGAAAGGAAAATAACAGAGGTGTTTTTAAAGAAAGACGGACCACTTTTCGTATTTGCTCTTGTGAGAGTAAGTCATTACGTAATTCAAAAGAATGTAAACCCCAATCATCGCGCCGTTGAATCCAATCTAAAAAAGTTTCTTTTTCAAAATCACCTGAAAGTAATGTTAAAGCAGCACCGACATGAGATATCTGATGCTGAAAAAACAGTGCTTCTGCTGGATCAAAATCATAGATTCCCTCTTTAAGAGTTATTTGTTCTGTACAAATATTGGCGAAATTTCTCTCTCTTTGCACAAAAAGGTCTGGTGGCATTTTTAAATCTCTCGGATCTCCATTAAGAGTAGGGCGATCCAGAAATAAGAAATGAGATGGATCCATATCGCGTCTTACCCATATTTTGCGGCATCCTTCTGGAAAAGATCCAGAAAATCCCGCACCCAATGCAATGTAAATCTTTTTCTTGGTATCTAATCGTAATAACAAATCTTGTAAGGTGTCATTTTCGAGCTTGCGAAAATACTCGACACCGTTCGCGGCAAAGATCTTTTTTATATCTCCGTGCTTTCTTTCGATTTCACTATCTAAGCAAATGGTCACGCTTTCTGGCACATAACGCGCAATACGTTTTAACAAACCTGTCTTACCAACACCACGGTGACCAATAAGAAAGATCAACACGACATCTCTCCTGTGATAATCTCCCAAAACTCAGGAAAACTTTTTTTTACAACATTCTTTTCAAGAATTTGTAATGAAGCCCCTGCACAATTGGCTGCCTGTGCCGCCATGGCCATACGATGATCCCCACAAGGAGAAAACTCCCCTGACACTCTAAATGGTCTCGCTTGTCCTGTAATACTGATTGTATTCGGCCAAGTTTCATAAACAACACCCAGAATATGAAGTAACTTTAGAGTTTCACTATAGCGATCAGACTCTTTATATTTTAAAGTCTCAAGACCGGTTAATAGTGACTTTCCTTTAGCTTGCGCAAGCAAAACACAGAGTACGGGAAATAAATCAGGTGTGGACGACAAATCGATATCTATTCCTACGAATCCCGCTTGTTTTTTTATATGAAAACTATTCTCTGCAAGTTGATACTCAATTCCCATTTTTTTAAAAATATCAAGAAAGGCCCGATCTGGTTGTATGCTCTCTTGTGGTACACCATACACCGTAACTTCGCCGTCAAAAATCGCACACACACTGAGTGCAAAGAGAGAACTCATATCTGGCTCAAGAACAAATGTTTGTGCTTTGATTTTTTGTTTTCCCAGTACCAATAAGTTATTACCTTGGATTTGTATTTTGAGACCAAGAGATTTGACGAACTCCATCGTCATAGCAAAATAAGCTTGTGATGGAACAGCATCTGGTAAGGATAAATGCAAATCCGTCTCTAAGTCCCAGGAACTCAGCAGTATGGCCGATAAAAATTGGCTACTCTCTTTTGACAAACAGCGAACATCGGGTGGAATCGCCCAACCAGAACTTTTAATCACCAGAGTCTGGCCCTGCAGCTCCCAGCACACCTGCATCTGTGTAAAAAAATCGAAAAGATCCTGCATTGGTCGAGAAAAAAGTTGGATCGAACCAGAAAGTTTGTACACGCCAGGTTTACGAGAAACTCTTACAGCCAAAAAACGAAAAGTTGTTCCCCCATCACCACAAAAAAAATCTTCCTCACCAGCTTTGAATGCACGCAATGATCGTTGTAAATGGAGAACATCTTCGCTCTGTGAAGAACCTTTTACTTGTAGTTGCTCAGAAAAAGATTGTGCAATGAGGGCTCGATTGTATAACGATTTAGAAGAAGAAAGTTCTCCGCTGTACGTAAAGTGCTTCATGATATGATCCAGCCCTGACGCGAGACTTCTTCGATCACGTCAGAGATTTTTACCTTTTGAACAAAAACGTTCTCAGGACCACCAATAAATACAAAGTCTATTTCTCTATCGCTCTGACTTTTTTTATCGGCTTGTAATAGTTTCTCTAATTGGCTGTGAATCAGAAGTTCTTTAAAATCTGGTCCCTGCCAAACAGGAACACGGCTGCGATGAATAAAATTTTCAATAGCGTCAGCATATGGAGAGGAACAATAGCCTCTTCGAACACTCCAGCCGAGGCTAAAGCGTAAACCTTGCAAAACACATAGGCCATGTCCCTTGCCCGTTACACTTTCTAAAACATGTCCAAAAGTATGCCCCAAATTGAGCCATTTTCTTTTACCAGTTAACTCGTAAGGATCTTCTAAAACAATTTGATATTTTTTTTCTATTGCACTTGGTAACTGGTCCCACAGAAAGGAAAATAAATCCGACTGTACCCGGCGATTGACATCGTCCCACGCTATTGGTCCCATCAACATCATTTTTAAGCATTCGCCAAACGCGTCCTGTGCCCTCTCCTCAGGCTGATAAAAAAGTAAGTCTTTAAAAAGATACACTTGGTGAGCTGGATAAAAAGTTCCCAGCTGATTTTTGATTTTATGTATATTTAATCCTGTCTTACCACCGTGTGCTGAATCTATGGCCGCTAGCCATGTTGACGGAATCTGCACAAGCTGAACACCGCGCTTTAAAATCGAAGCAAAAAAACCAGCAAAATCACCAATGGAGCCACCGCCACAAACAATGATGCGACTTTGACGTGAACTACTTGTTCCCCAGTACTCACATAACTTTTCTATGATTTTAGTTGCCGTAGAAAATTCTTTTAAATCCTCCCCAGCTTCTAAGGCATATTTATACTGCCAAGATGGGAGATGGGGTGACAAAAAAGAATGTAACCGTTGGTCATAAATTAATAGATCTTTGGTTTCAGCAAATGGAGAAACTGTGAATGTATCTTGATAAATAATTTCACTTTTAAAATTATTGTACATTCTGAGGCAGCTCCCAATCAATTGGGCTTATCTGATGGGCAATAAGATATTGATTCGCTTTTGAAAAATGGTGGCAACCAAAAAAACCTCGCGAAGCCGAAAGCGGCGACGGATGCACACTCTCTAAAACAAGATGTTTTTTTCTGTCAATAAACGCACCTTTTTTTTGGGCATAACTACCCCACAACAAAAAAACCATGGGCCTATCGCAATCATTTAATCGAGCGACGGCTTGATCTGTGAACCGCTCCCAACCACGATCTTTATGGGACGCCGGCTGACCACTCTCTACAGTCAACACACTATTTAAAAGAAAAACACCTTGCTTGGCCCAGCTCATAAGATACCCATGTTGGGCAGGTAAAATACCTAAATCTGATTTCAGCTCTTTATAAATATTTTTTAAGGACGGTGGAAGCTGAACACCCGGACGCACAGAAAAACAAAGCCCATGAGCTTGGCCCGGTCCATGATAGGGATCTTGACCCAAGATCACCACCTTCACTTCAGAAAATGGAGTTGCATTAAAGGCGGCAAAAATCTCATTTGATTTTGGATAAATTTGCTTTCCAGCATCGATCTCTTTTTTAAGAAAAGTGCGTAGTTCATCCATATATGGAGAATCAAACTCACTTTGTAAAACCTTCTGCCAAGAAGGATCAATCTGGATGGCTCGCTTTTTAGCATTAACTTCATTAATGGTTTGCATAAGTTGGTTTTAGGGAAGAAATGCAGACTGGTCAATGGTTCCGTCTCATAGCTGTACAGTCTAACCTATTTTGCAGTTGGTGTGCGTTATAAAGCAGCTTAGAACCGGACCTTGACATAGTGTTTTGGGAGCCCATTTTTGTGGTAGAATATATCGTAAGGAATGGCTGCTTCTCGCTATAGAAGGGCCTTTCGTGGATTGATGATTACAAGGAGGGCTTATGTTTGCAATGAATCTCGATAAGCTCAACATCAATGAGGCAGAGCTGAAAGCCTATATTTACCAGCAGCTCAACGATATGGAGCCGTATGTTGGCGGTGTTCCCGTTACTATAAAAATGGCTTACACCAAAGATGGCGAATTTATCGTAAAAATGCATGCCTCCCATGATGTGGGCGATATTGAAGCTGAAAGTTCAGGAACAGATATTTTTAGAGCTATCTCCGAAGCAAAACATGCATTAATTCGTTCGGTGACCTCACTCGATAACGCCCTGTCTGAAGATTGGAGTGAGGAGTCTCCATTTGAACCGGTTCCTCCTGAGAAGCGTACGTTGCATTAGCGAGTTTGCCGAAGACGCACGCTTGAGATGTTAAGAAAAAACCGTCAAGCTCCGCCTTTTAAATTTTTATGAAAGGTATATTCTGAGTTAAACATCCAAAAATCACCATCTTGATAAAAATGAATCACCACCGCAGACCACGGCTCATCGTTATTACGAAACGTCGTATATAAATTCTCACATAAATCTTGTAAATACTCTGTTATGTTCGCTTCGCCGCCCTCCACATCATTGGTGAGCTCATAATGAATAGTTGTCCCATCGCTATCAATAAACAAAGTTCCTTGATGCCAGCTCTGCGGTGCGCAGGCAATGGCTTCCGCAATGAGCTCCATTAGAATATCGCTATATTCGTAATCAAATTCAGCCATAAACTCTCCCTGCCATACGAATAAACATGAAAGTGAGCGGCCCTCCTTCATGTTCTACTTCTTTCGATTCATTTATCGGAAAAAAATTTTAAAACTGTAACCAAAACCATTTGTAAACGTATTATTAAGCAGTGAAGATATATACGTATTAATACATCGTTTTTGTGGTAGGGCACAGTTATCAATAAATATTAGGGAGAAAAAAATGAAAAAAAAGAATTTATTAATTCTTCTTTTACTGGCACTGGCTTTTGCTTTTTTCTATTTTGATTTTCACTCCTATTTATCGCTTGCCTATATCAAATCGCAACAGTCGTATTTCTCACTCTTCTACAACCAACATTCATTGATCTTTATCGTTGGTTTTAGTTTTATATATATCACTGCCACGGCCTTATCATTTCCTGGTGCTACAGTTTTAACATTACTCGCCGGAGCCATCTTTGGTTTATTCTGGGGCACGGTGATTGTATCATTTGCCAGTACGATAGGAGCTACTGTGGCATTTTTAGGATCTCGCTATTTCTTCCGAGATCGTGTCGCAAGACGTTTTGCCAAATATTTAAAACCTTTTAATGAGGGGCAAAACAAAAATGGCGCTTTTTATTTGTTTACATTACGACTTACTCCTGTCGTTCCTTTTTTTGTTATTAATCTGGTGATGGGACTCACGCAGATGAGTACGGTACTCTTTTATATCATTAGTCAAATCGGTATGCTCCCAGGCACCATTTTATATGTAAATGCCGGAACACAGCTGGCGCAAATTGAAAAACTACAAGATATTCTCTCCCCAACGATTTTTTTATCTCTACTCGCATTAGGGTTCGCTCCACTATTATTTAAAAAAATGGGCGATTTTTTTAAAGCTAAAAAAGTTTATCATGGTTACAAAAAACCGAACTCTTTTGATTACAACCTGCTTGTGCTTGGTGGGGGGGCCGCAGGCCTGGTAAGTAGTTATATTGCGGCCGCTGCAAAAGCAAAAATCGCACTGATAGAAAAACACAAAATGGGTGGTGACTGCTTAAATACTGGATGTGTCCCCAGTAAATCTCTTATTCGTTCGGCTAAATTTTTTGCTGACATAGAAAAAGCAAAAACTTTGGGCGTGCAGTCCATATCCGTCGACTACAAATTCGCCGATGTGATGGAACGTGTACAGCGTGTCGTGCAAAGCATTGCTCCCCATGACTCCGTCGAACGCTATACACAATTGGGCGTAGACTGTTTATCCGGTGAAGGAAAACTTCTCGATCCATGGACTATCGAAGTGAATGGACAAAAGAAAACGGCAAAAAATATTATTATCGCAACTGGCGCGCGTCCCTTTATCCCCGAAATACCAGGAATACATAACGTTCATCCACTCACCAGCGATACCCTCTGGGAGCTCCGCGAATTGCCTCAGCGCCTACTTGTGCTCGGTGGCGGCCCTATCGGTTTAGAACTCGCACAATCTTTCCAACGTTTTGGCTCTCAGGTAACCCTACTTGAACAAGCCTCCACACTTTTGGCTCGCGAAGATAAGGAAGTCTCGCAATGGATCAACAACAAACTCACGCAAGAGGGTGTACAATTACTACTAGGCGCCAAAGCACGTGCCTTTACATCTCAACAGGAACAATTTTCCTGTGAATATGAAACTTCAGATGGAACATCACATACGATAATATTTGATAAACTTCTTGTTGCAGTTGGCAGAGCGCCCAATGTCAGCGGTTTTGGTTTAGAAGATCTTGGGATAGAACTCACTGAGAAGAAAGGCATTCGCGTTAATGAAAAACTGCAAACCAATATTCCCAATATTCTCGCCTGTGGCGATGTAACAAGCATGCATCAATTCACTCATATGGCATCCTATCAAGCTTGGTTTGCTTCCATGAATGCTCTACTCAGTCCGTTTTGGAGTTTTAAGGCCTCCTACGATATAGTTCCGTGGTGCATGTATACCGACCCAGAAGTCGCGCGCGTCGGGCTCAACGAAAACGAAGCCACAGCTGCCGGCTTACCATTTCGCACCACGTTTTATAATATCGACCACTTAGATCGTGCTCTTACAGAAGAGACGGCTTATGGCTTTGTTAAAGTCATCACGGAAGGGACGACGGATAAAATTCTGGGTGCCACCATCGTTGGTCCACACGCAGGCGAATGCATCGCAGAGTTCGTTCTCGCTATAAAACACGGATTGGGACTTAACAAAATATTACAAACTATTCATATTTACCCCACCCTTACCGAGGCCAATAAATTTGCCGCCGGTGAGTGGCGGCGAGGTACACTTTCGGAGAAAATGCTCAACTTATCGAAATCATTTAATAATTGGCGAATTTCATAAAGGTTAATTCCTGGATTGGCGCCACAATTCAGCGATGGCGTTTTAGCCATTCTCTCGCGTCATGCTTGACGAGTTTTTCCTCATTCATTATCTAAATAGCATGTCAAAAGATCCCAGCTGCTATATCGTTTCCTACCGCGATCCCAAAGATGGAGCTATCGTCTCTTTAAAAGTAAAATCCATTAGTGATTCCACTTTAGGCCTTAGTTTTATTGCTTTGTCAGGATTTATCTTTGATAGTTCAGCCATTTTAGTGAATCCTGAGGAAGAAGCGATGAAGAAAAAATTTGAGAATATTAAAACTCTACACTTATCTATATACTCCATTATTTCTATCGCAGAAATGGGCCTGGAAACTCCGCGATTAGCTTTTAAAAATGATAAGTCGAATTTATTTGTCTTACCGCAGTCACCCAACCCAGAATAATTTTGTAGTTTAGAAAATTTTTTTAGGAAACCACACCATGCCGCAGGCTCTTCTTATTCGTTTAGATAAAATAGGTGATCTCGTACTCACCTTACCTGCCGATCAGCAAAGAACCCTTGCGAAGTACAATTGCCATTGGGTCATCGCTCCAGGGATGGGTTTTATTGCCGAGCATGCCGTCCCATCTCGTTCTTTTACAGAAATGGATCGCGACTTCTCATGGAAAAACCTAAAAACCTTTTGGAGAATTGTACGGCACATAAAACCAGAAGTGAGCATTTCATTTCAAGCTCCGTGGTGGATCAACATGGTGCTTGCTCTCAGTGGAATTCCACAGCGGATAGGTGTCTTAAGTAAATGGCATTCTTTTCTCTTCTTAAACTACGGCGTACGTCAAAAGCGCAGCCAATCTACAAACCATGAACTTGAATACAATCAACAACTCGTCCATCTGGGATTGCAAGACCCGCAACCCATCACGTACTCCACCCTCACATTGCGTGCCGATTCAAGCATCACACTACCAGAAGTGCCGCCTGATTTTGTTGTGGTCCATCCCGGAATGGCCGGTTCGGCACGTAATTGGTCCACAGAAAAATACGCGGCACTTATTAAAAAATTATCTCCTCATATTGCCGTGATTGTTACCGGAACTCCTGCAGATCGTCCCTATACTGAACCTCTCATGTCGACTCTGAGTACACAGAACAATATTTTCTGGCTGCAGGAAAAACTGAACATCCGCCAACTTCTTTTACTTTTATCAAAAGCCCAGCACGTTGTGGCCCCCAGCACGGGAGTTCTCCATTTAGCAGCTTCTCTACAAACACCTGTCACGGGTATTTACAGCCCCGTCCGTGTACAACGCGATACCCGTTGGGGCCCGAAGGGTATTTATACAAAAACTGTAACGCCTCAGGTCGATTGCCCTGCTCAATTTGCCTGTTTAGGCGACAAATGCTCGGTTTTCGACTGCATGGAGCTTGTCTCTGTGGAACAAATTTATCAAACTATTGGGGCGCGTACTCGTACACGCCCTACGACTAATTAAACTGTCTGTTGATGTTTTTTAAAACAGCTAAGAGCAATAACTTTTACTGTTGTATGTAACACAGAAATATAGATAGCAATGGAGATACTTCTCCGGAAAGGTTCTTATGATAAAAACCCTTGTGACAACACTTTTTGTTCTCATACTCCCTCTCACGAGTCACGCTCTGCTTGAGCTGCGTGCCGGTTATGGAGTTAATACCCTGGATAAAACAGATTATACAACCGCACAACTCACAAGCATGTCAGGATTTAATCTTGATGCGATTTTTGAACCGCCAATGCTTACAGATCTGGGACTGGGACTGCGCTATGAATCCCTTGGACTTGATGTCAAAACAGGTGGGGTCAATGTAGGAAGCTCTGATCTTAAACGTCTTTCGGCATTAGTGAACTATCGAGTTATTGATCTCTTTGCCTATCTCGGTTTCATCGGTACATTTGGTTTAAATTCCGACCTCAGTACAACTATTGGTGGTGTTAAAACCTCCTACGATGCAAAATTTAACTACTCGATCGGTGTAGAAGGCGGGGTCAACCTTGGCTTTCTGAGTGTGGGAGCAGAAGTTGGAAAAATTTTCGGAAAATTCACCCACACTGGAGTAGAGGATATAAAGTTAGATAGTATTTACGCGAAAGTACTTGTCGGTTTTGATATTTAAAATTTGTGTACGGAGCCTGCACGGAACATCACACCGTCAGGCTTTATCTGTTTCAGATAGACTCTATGATCTCTTCTCTGGTAATGGCCAAGGTTTAAAACTTGGATCACGATTGGAAAAATAAAATTGAGTAATTTGATTATAAGCTGCTTCAGCTAAAGCGGTTCTATCTGGAAACTGCTTAATAGAAATCGGCTCTAAATAGTTAACCGATACTTTTAGAGAGTGCAGTCCCATCACTTGCCGGAAGTGAGGAAAAAATGGCATATCTCCATACCAACAAATTCGATCTTTGTTATGTTCATTAAAGGGTTCCCCATTTATCTCTTCATAGCGTAAACAAATAGGTAAAACATCCACTTCGGCGGCAATAGCCGCATTGAACATCGCTTTTTTAAAAGGCAAAATATGCATGCCGTGAGTACTTGTTGCTTCGGGAAAAACAAACACATTAAACCCATGGTGCATAAGGTTCGAGAGATCCTTAACTTCGCCAGGAATTTTGGAACGATCACGACGCTCAACAAAGTAGGCTCCACCAAAACGAGAAATGTCTCCTAAGAACGGTGTATTTTTCATTTCAACGGATGTTACAAACACGGCGGGCACGCCAGAGCCCAAGAAAAGAAGATCTAAATACGACATATGATTACAAACCATAAAATACGTCTTGTTCTGTGCAAAAAGATTGGGGCTTGAATAATGTGTCTGCACATCGAAATGCATCCGCTTTAAGAATCGGGATGCTTTTTGATGCGTCATCTGCACGCCTTTTTCTCTAAGGCGTAAAGGGTCCTTAGTAGTTAAATTGTTGTACAGTCCTTGCGTCAGAAACTCAAAAATGAGTTCACTACTTAACGCCAAGTTCTTACTAATTCTGAGGGATTTTTCTAGAGAAAGTATATGTCACACTCCAGTTAGTCATTAAAATTGAAGACCCAGAAACATACTGATAGTTCTCGGAAAATGCATCTTGGCTGTCTTTTGCGTTACTACTATTTATATTGATCCATCCACAGACATAGTAGCTACTCTCGGGAATAGTTGTCTCACTCCACGAAGCAGATCCGATAGATCCCGTACAACTTGAACCACTACAAAAAACGGATCCTGTTCCCGCGGCAATATGTTCATAATCAATGCTGTCGGGTTGACATCCTGACTTGGTGATATTGACAACCACATCACGAAATCCCGTTACACCACTACATTTACCACCACTACATGTAATCTCAATTTCCGGAGGAAGTGTTTTGACTCCACTGCCGCCTTTTTCACAGGCTATAAGCAAACAATTGAAACCGATAAAAAGTAAAAATTTTTTCATTTCTTTCTCACTTTATAAATGAGGCATCAAGTGGCTTGGCTTTTTTAAAGTCTACAAAATAATAACCAATTTCAATAGGGTTTTCGCGCAGTGGAGCACAATAGCCATACACATTCATTTTAATACCGTTTTTTGTCGATGCTTCTTTGATCCACAGCTTTGGCACATCTTCTTTATTTAAAGAATCATCCTCTTTTAATTTCAATCGTTTTTCCATATCACGCATAAAATTTAAAATAAAAGTTGATTGAGTTCCGCTCGGCTCTATGCCTAGACCACAAACTTCTGGATTGGACCCTGGTTTTATCCAGTCGGCACCGTATCCTGTCCAGATGACCTCTTTTTCTGGAGTATAAAAAACACCTGTCTGAAAACGCAAGGACTGAACAGAAGTCGGTAACTTCCAGCCAACATTAAAATAGGGAATTTTTAATTCTAAACGATCCTCTTTATAAGTTAGATCTATCCCACGAAAAGAACTGAGCACCTTGCCATTATCTGTTTCTTTAAATTTAATTATATTTTCGGGATTCCAAAAATATGGATTCTCTAGAAAATGACCTAAAATATATTTTCTAAAATGGTCTTCTACAATACCTAACCGATAAGTATCTTCTATTGGTAATAAACGTGCCGCACACACAGAGCCCTCGGGCATATTCATGCAATAAATGTAAAAATGCAATTGCTCAAAGAGCAGAAAGTGAAACCTCTGCCAGTGTCGCCCGCTACCGTCTGTGACCTCATCGGATTCCGGTTTTTTATCGATATCATGAATGACAAACTGTTTATAGGACTGTGGCTTGATGAAGGGCGAATACGAACTGTTCAAAATACCATTTTCGCCTAAATAGTTTTTTAAAAATTGGGGTATTAAATTTTCGTCGCTAATTTTCGTGTTGATGGAAAATTGCGAATACAAGCTCCCTTGCGCTAAATCTTCTAAAGATTCCCTCGTTTTCGTTGTGTCTTTAGGCTTATATAAGAGCGATTCCGTACTAGGAACCAATTCTGTGTTCATACCGTACGCTTGAAAATCAAATTTGTTTTCTTTACTAAATTGTTCTTCGTATTGTTTAAATTCTTTTTTCCCTGGGCTATCTAAAAAACCAGCGATTTTCATGTAATAGCGATTTTTTATTTTATAAAAACTGTTTTGACTCTGATCAAATTGTGATGGATGGATTACCGGAAATTTTTCTGATACAAAAGATTTCCAATTCAGTGTATTTTCTCCCTTTTTTAGTAATTCTTGCTCAATCTCAGAAACAACTGCTTCCGACTTGGTGAACACTTCTCCCAAAATTGTTTCGGATACTTTGTCAAAATCGATAGGAGTTTTAAACACAAACTGTAGATCTTGGACTTTTTCTAAGAGTTCTGGATAATCATTATAATCGGGAAGATAGGGCAGCATTTGCTTCTGTAAAAAAGCCTGCGCATTAAAGTTAAATAACTTTTTAGCTTGAATCTGGACCTCTCCGCCATCTTTCGAGGTTACGAATTTTTTAAACCCCTCTTGCAGATCTATGGTCGATGTGCCCAAATTATAGTTTTCTGCACCCGTTGCCGCAAAAACAAGGGCCACAATTCGTCCTTCAACATCCAATAAGGGGCCGCCACTGTTTCCAGGACTCGCTCCAGCAGAAAAACGAATGTATTTAATTTTAGGATCATTGACGTCTTCCGTTTCATTGGCCATGATCCCTTCACGAATAGCAATTCCTTGGCCATGAGCATTGCCCAAAGTATAGACGGTCTGCCCAATTTTAAAATCAGGCGCGAAATCAAGATGCCCGTAACTTTCCATTCCGCTCATTTCTAAAAAAAGATAATCACGAATCGAATCAAATCCGAGTACACGCATAGGTTTATATTTTTTTCCATCGAATGCTCGCACTTCAAAATCTGTTTGTAGATCTAAGTAGTCGTTGCCCCACAAACAGTGACTGGCGGTTAATACAACATTGGGAGCCACCAAAAATCCTGTACAAAATCCAACACTATCGCGAAAATCTTTTTCCGTAAAATTTCCGAAACGGATATAATCTTGAATTGCCTCTTCATTTTTTATTTTTTCAAACTCAACTACCTTGGAGCGGACCTGTGATAATAAAACATTGGGATCAGAATGTTTCATTTGTAGAGAGAATATATAGTATCCGAGCGCAGATAAAAAAATCACTGCAAATCCGGCTAAAAAACCATAGATCAGTTTTTCTTTTTTGCTTCGATGCTTAAATCTATGGTGATGAATGTCGCCGGTCGTTTCTCCTGCCACATACATTGGTGTGGCCATTTCCATGGTCGTAGATAATGTTATCGGATAATCGTTTTGAATAGACTGAACTTGTTCGGACTGGAAATCTTCAAACCACCACTGCCCCTCTTTAAAAAAAATTTTGCCGTGCCGACGATGTACGGAACTGTGATTTATACAAATATCACAAGAAGGATCGCGCCCAAGAACATATTCCCCCTCTTCCAATTTCAGTTGGTCGACAACATAATTATTGAAGCGAACAAGAAGCTCTAACGTCATACGTTTATTGTCCCATCCCCATAAAATTTGTTCTAACCGAAAAAGCAGGATGGGATGATGGCAATGTGTTCGCATGAATAAAAAATACACGCACGGCACACATTGCAATAAATAGAGATAACATCCTATCCTCCCTCAGTAGCTTCTCATGAAGCAAAATTCGTCGCAAATGAGTCTGTCCCCAAATGTTTTCTCAGCATAAGACAAATTTACCAGCGAGCCAACTCTTCTCCTTATCGATCCTTGAGTTGTTACTTTTATGAGCACATCGAAGCTGTCGCCGATAAATAGAGGCCTAGCGATGTCAGTTTTTTGCCAAAAACTCCTTTTAAGGGTTTACCGTCAGCTTCCTTAACTTAGAAATATCCAGTTTCCCGAGAGGTGTGCGCGGCAACTGCAAAAATTTCTTCACGATTGTGATACGTTCAAAAGGTAATACGGTTTGATTAAACGTATCCACATGATTCTGGGGCAAATCTCCCTCCACACAAAGGACAAGCTGATATCCTTTGCGAGAATCTTCGATAGCAATGATCACACTCTCCATAGAAATATGCTTTTGAAACGAAAAATTTTCGAAAGTGATATTAAGTTGTGCTATGGAAACCGATTCACCATTGATTTTAACCAATTCGGACTCGCGTCCTAAAATTTGTAGTGTCCTATTAACAACTATGGCACGATCATCCGACAGAAACCATCCCTCTACTTTAGGATCGGCATACTCGTAGTTACCCTCGTCATCTACATAAAGATAGCCGGTAAATAGAGCGGGACTTTTGATTTGTAAATGCTGCGTCTCTGCTGTTCGGCACTCTTCAATATGTGGGAATAATTGATACTCTTGATCCTTTTCCCTATATGCGATCATCGCAGCAGTTTCCGTCATGCCATATGTCGCAACACAATGCCACCCCAACTCTTCGGCCCGTCTTTGCAACTCTGGCGAGAGTCGGCCACCGCCCACAAACACAAAACGCAAAGATTCCGGTGCAAATAAATTCCCTGCTACGATGTCAAACACTTGCGTTGGCACCAGAGAAGTTACGGTAATGAAACGCTTACGCACTTCCTTCACAAAGTTTTCCACATTCCATTTTGTATCAACTAATAAAGAGTCATAATGACAACCTGTTAACAAACAGCGGGCAAGAATAGATAAACCACCCACATGGAAAAGAGGGAGAACATTTAAATAAATATCTTGTGAAGACAGGGGAAAGACTGCGCTCACGCCACGCGCGGCAATTAAAAAGCTTTCCTTAGAAAGAGCGACCATTTTGATTTTATTCCAGTGCTGCTCAGTTCCAGAACTGCTCACCCATATATGGTTTTTAAGAGGCATTTTTGCAATGGCATGTTCTATTCGCTTTTTTTTTCGATCATCTAATCTGGGATTGAGAAAAATAAATGTCTCATCACTGGTAAAAGGGTTTACAAACTCAACCATGTGACACTTTCCAGAAGTTCATTAAAGCCGACACCATAACCATCGTCGTATTGGAAAAAACTCCCTTGAGGACGAATGGCCTTAAAAAATGGATTTTCGCGAAACAAATGATCCGTCTGCAAACCATAATCGGTGCTTTGCCTGCGAAATTTTTTTACTGCCGTTTGTGCCGCCCAAAAAGCAAAACTCTGTCCAACAGGATGATCCATTGCCGAAGTGATCACATCGATTTTTCGCGGCATAATCGCTTCGCGTGCCGGCTTTAAAACATGAATACCTGGATATTGAGATAACGATGTGGCGCCTTGTGGATGATCAAAGGCAAACTTCATATGGTAGCGCGTGCTGAGGGCTTGCCATTTTTTTAAATTGTAGCGAGTTGGATCTTCAAAAAAATCGGTTATAGGAAAAAAATCTGGACTCAATTTAGTTAAAAATTGTTCCCCATCACCGGCATTGGCATCAAAACGCCAACGTAGGGACTGGCGAACAGAATCAGGCAATCGATTTAATATGGTTGTTTCAAGATCGATATTTTTACCAACTTTTACCTTTATACTTTTAAAGCCGCTTTCGACAAGAGCTTCTATGTGTTGAGAGCGCAGTTTTTCTATATTCGTGCAGGTAAAATGAGATCGCACTTTTATATCCGGAAAAAAAAGGCTGCGTTTTTCCATACGTGCTTTTCCATCAATCTGCGCCAAGTGAACAGCCCTCTTTAACAGGGGGGTCCATTTTTTTTCACGCAATCTTTGTAAAAGAACCTTAAAATGACCATCACCAAATTCTACTATGGGACGGCAATCGGCATAGCCCGCTTCGATATGCTTATTTTGTATTTTAATGAGAAACCCAATATGATCGCGCGGCGAAAAACGATTGATTGTATGGATGGGAAAAAGTTCGTACGGAGAATACCAAATCTTCATAGCAAAAACGCAATCCAGTTTAAGCTGGCAAATATCAACAAAAATAAACCTGAGAATCCCAGCATTTTATTGAGTGCTTGTTTCTCCTTGGCAAAAAATACACCTCGTAAAATAAAGACTGCAAGAGGCAAGGATAAAAAAACAACTGCAAATACTGATTTTTGATATGTCACCCACCAATAAAAAGTCAGAGCGTAGGCCAGAAAAATAAGGAAAAAAATCTCCACCTGTACAAAGCGATCACCGAAACGAACAGCCAAGGTTTTTTTACCCACCACTTTATCGGTGACACTATCGCGCAAATTGTTGATAGCTAATAAAACTGTCGACAGACATCCGAGCTGCACCCCCATCACCAATGAGGCCTGTGATACATTGCCGGTAAAAAGATAATAACTTCCCATCACTGCGACCAAACCAAAAAATAAAATTACAAAAACATCGCCGATACCCAAATAAGCGAGAGGAAAGGGCCCTCCTGTGTAGCCATAGGCTAAAAATAACGCCGCAATACCTAATAGCAAAAATACCCATCCGCCTTTGAGTACGAGAGGCACGCCAAAGCCCACCGCCAGCAAAGAAAAAAACAACGCAACAAAAAGAACCTGTCTTTCGCTCATCAAACCCGATTGGGTAACTCGCACTGGACCAATACGCTGATGAGTATCTGCTCCTTTTTTAAAATCGATGAGATCATTAAAAAGATTGGTCGCCACCTGAATGCAAAGAGCACATAGAAAAACGGACACCACTAAAAACCATGGCACGGAATCCTGCTCCGCAAAAACCAGAACCGCTGCAGATAATACCGGTACAGCTGCAGCGACTAATGTTTTTGGTCTCAGAGATAGGAGATAAGGATTCACCACATCTCCTTTAAGGAAAGCGTGTGAACTTACTAAAATCAGGTTTTCGTTTTTCGACAAAGGCTTGTTTGCCCTCGCGCCCCTCTTCAGAAAGATAATAGAGAAGTGTGGCGTTACCGGCCAAATCCAAAAGGCCAATTTGCCCATCGCAATCAGCATTCATTGATGCTTTTAAAAAGCGCAGAGCCATTGGCGAAAGTTCTAGCATTTCACGGCACCACTTTAACGTTTCTGTCTCCAGCTCGCTATAGGGAACCACTGTATTGACCAGTCCCATTTCCAAAGCCTGATCCGCATTGTATTGGCGACAAAGAAACCAAATCTCGCGCGCTTTCTTTTGGCCCACGATACGGGATAAATAGCTACTTCCCAAACCACCATCGAAGGAACCTACCCGCGGTCCTGTTTGACCAAAAATGGCATTGTCGGCAGCGATAGTAAGATCGCACACCACATGAAGAACGTGACCGCCACCTACAGCATATCCAGCTACCATGGCCACTACGGGTTTAGGAAGACTGCGAATTTGTTTTTGCAAGTCGAGTACATTCAAACGAGGGACACCATCTTGACCAACGTACCCACCTTCGCCGCGAATTTTTTGATCTCCACCCGAACAAAATGCTTTTTCACCTTGTCCTGTCAGAATCACACAGCCAATACTGGAATCATCGCGAGCGATATCAAATGCCTCGCGCATTTCCATCACCGTCTGTGGACGAAATGCATTGCGCACCTCTGGACGATTGATCGTAACTTTAGCAATACCATCTTCGGTACGCTCAAACAGAATATCTTGATATTGTTTAATAGGAGTCCACACTTGGCTCATTATTACCTCGCAAATTCAGGTTCACATAATACTCAGATCTAAAATAGCTGTCGCGTTGGTTGTATATTCTGAATAATTTAGAGGCAAGTGCTATTGTTGCGCTTCATAGGGGCTGTTGACGTTTCAGCTCAATCCTCAGCACCCTAGACTACGCGCCTCCCACCTGACAAAAGATGTTAGACAAAATTTGAGAAAGCTCAGGCTTTTGCGCCCACAACAGGCTATGCCCCCCGCCCTCGATGACATACGTGTTCACTTCGGGGTATTTATTTTTGAGTTGAGGAATGCGACTCACCAGTTTGTGATCCTCTGAGCCATAGATCCAATGACTACGCGCCCATGGCTGCTCAATAAATTGCTGACGGCCAACGGAACAGCCCGCAATGGTTTGTGCTAGAAGCGTACGATCAAAATCTTTTTCACTTCTTTCGGGGCGAAATGTATCCTGACCAAAAACAGATTGTGCATTCCATTCTTGCATGAGAGTTTCCCACGACTGATGTTTGAATTTTTCAGCCCACGCCTCATCCAGTAAAATACGATTTTTCTTGTCTATTTCTTCTTCCAGCGCCCAGTGACTGGCAATAAAAACAAGTGCTGGTAGAGTAAAACGCAGCATTGCCGGTAAGTGCATCAAAATACGTCCACCCAGGGAATAGCCCACGACCATGGTTTTTCCCTCGACATGGGGGGTAACCAACTGCGCCACATGCGACAAAGAGAAATCCTGGTTTTCTTTGAGAATCTCCCACAAAGACACGGTTTCCATTTGCATATTTTCAGCAAAACGTTTTCTGAGGTGGTTTTGTATGCTCGCCCAATCTTGTGGCTTCCCTAAAAAGCCATGAAGAAAAAGAATACTTTGTGGTTTCATAAGACTCTCTTTAGCCACCTTATATCAGAGAAAACCAATGGTCTCTGTTGACCAGAAATGATGCGACTCATCTCAACACAACGATTTAAAAAGTTGATCATACGCTTTCCAAAAATCACTTGTCTGTTGCGCATCCGGAAGAACTTCGTACAACGCACGTTTTGATTTTTTAAGGTCCATCGGCACATCCAACTTTTGCCAAGACAAATTCCACATCGCCGCTAATCCCGCAAAAGAAACCTGATGGGAATTATAAAAGGCAGAATTGGCAAAAAGTCGCTCGAAGATGCGCCCGCCATTATTATTAATTACAAACATATGCAGCTCATTGACATGGGACTGAAACCACAATCCCGTGGCATCGTAAAGAAGGGTCAGATCCCCCATCACAAGAGAAAGCGATTGCCCCGCAGGCGTCATCCCCAGTGCCGAAGCCACTTGCCCATCAATACCATTGGCTCCGCGGTTTACGAATACATGCTTTGTTTGCTCATAACTCGCAAACCCATCCCACTCGCGAATCGGCAAACTATTACCCAAATAAATATTATGATACGAAGGAACCCATTGAGATATACGCTGCACCCACGCGGGCTCACTCAATGGATATTGTGCGATCAACTCTTGGACGTGCTTAAAATATTTTTCGTCGTGCGCTCTCATTTCCTTTAGCAAGCCCACATTCATTTTTATACGTTCAGGAGCTTGCATCTCCGATACCAAAGACTGCTCCACCAACTGGCCACGGCTCAACCCTGAGAACGATCGCGAGGACAAGGACATAACAGGAACCGTGGCCTTTTCGAGCTCACGCCACAATTTGAGAGTCGGCACACCACCAACACGCACCACTGCACTCAGTTGATTATTTTTAAGAAGTTGCGAGAGAAATTTTTCTCCACTGCGTAACCTCGGCACATCTGTGAGTTCGCGTAATCCCGAAGCCCCTTCGGCATAAAGAAGACCCGGCCATTTTTGACAAAACTCCCGAACCGACGGGACTTCCTCACTGTGTAAAGGACCCGCCACCAAAAGGGGTACACGCTGAGGATCATTTAAAAATGTCCAGTCTATCGATGCATTTTTAGAGGGCTCAGACGAAATCAAAACATCTTCACAGGACATGGAAAAATCATCGTTGTCATCAATAAGCGGTTCCTCAAATCCCACATTGATATGTAATGGTTTTTTCTGCGACCACTGCGGCACGGACCACGCCTCACCCACATCAATATCTAAACACGCTTCTACATAGTGGCCAAAAATATTTTTTTGATCAATCACTTGTGGAGAGCCTGTACCTCTTAGCGATCGTGGACGGTCGGCGGTGATCACAATCATCGGCGCCCCCATATACATCGCCTCAATTACACTCGGGAAAAGCTCAGCCACTGCGGTTCCCGAAGTGGTTATCACAGCCGCTGGTCGCCGTTGGTTATAACTACGTCCAAAAATAAAGAAACCCGCCGCACGTTCATCAAAGGCGGAAACCACTCGAAAATCCTGTTGCTGTGCTAATAAATGGACAAAAGGTGCATTGCGCCCGCCAGGGCAAATACAAATATCTTTGACCCCAATACCCTTAAGCCAAGTTAGCATTTGTCGCGCTTTTAGCAAATTACCGTACATAAACATGACCCTGAACTATAAAAGTCCATCTCTCTTCATTTTTACGAAGGATCGTTCAACAAAAATAATTTTTTCACCGCTTCGATTTTCAGAAGAAGCTCCTGCCATTCGTCTTCGAGCTGACTTTCTTTAACGATGCCACAACCGCAACGAATATAATAAAAATCCGAATCCCAAGACAACTTGCGAATGCCCACAACACACACAGTATGATTTCTATCTCGTGCCACAGCGAAGGGCGCTCCAAAATTTTTTTCATTTCTGCGAAACGATTTTAAAATGTCCATCTTCTCGCGTGGAGAAATTCCTAGAGCCGGCGTAGGGTGCAAGACACGTATGCAATCGGCCACCGACACATTTTCTGTAAGCTCCACCTCGATCGGTGTACAAATGTGCACAAGAGTCTCCAACTCCAAGACTCGCTCGGAATAACGATGCACCTGGCCCCACGCCTTCACTCTCTCTAAAATATCATCGACAACGACGGCGTGCTCTCTCTTATTTTTCTCGCTAAAAAGCACTTGAGAATTTTTATGAAACTCCTGCTTACTTGCCGTACCAGCTAGTGCCATTGTTGCCAGATGCTTAGTTCCCGACATTGTGAACAACATCTCTGGAGTCAGACCGAGAAAACCCTCATCATGCTTCCACTGGCCATAAACATAGGTATTTGGATGCGTTTGCGAAATAGCCGACATCATCAATGTCTGTGGATCCACACTACGCGGTGCTCGCACCACTGTGGTTAAAACAATTTTATCAATTTCGCCGGATTGCAAAAATTTTTGTGCCCTCTGGAAATCGTCACGAAACTGGCGCGCATCAGCCTCTTGCCATAGCAAATGATGATGAAACCGTTTTTGCTGAAGCACAGAGGAAAATGTGTGCACGTTCTCATAACCCGTCCACCCCGATGCCTGTTCAAGAAAAAAATCTCCACTAAAAACTGCCGGATATTGCAATAAATCAGGAAAAAACGAAGTATTGCCAAAAAACAAAGTGAGTTCTTCCCCTGAACGACCAAACAAGGCCCCTTGAGACTGAGAAAAAAAAGACGCCAACTCTTGCATATCCATCTTCCTTCCTCATACCTCTATACCCTGCAGAACTCCACTCTTTATTAGAACCTGCCTTCATCCTCCCAAGAGTTACCCAGATCGGCGCCATAATCTTTACTAGCAATGAGTTGCTGTTAAACCCCAGGATCGAAAAAGAGACCCTAAAATAATAACGCAACGAATTATCGACCCGCCTCCGCCACCCCGATGCGGGGCGTGCCCAAGCATGTTCTCTAAGTGTCCTGTTTCATTCAAAATTTTATTTAAAAATAAAAAGAAAAAGACGAATAAACTTCTCCAAATAATCCTCAACTCGGGTTACAAAGATGTGCTTATGCAATCAGTAGTGAATCCTCAAAATATCTCGTTTGGAAATCTGCACATCGAACCAAAAAAGTTTTATGTCATTGCAGGTCCCTGTTCCATCGAATCACCAGAACAATTTCGCGAAACGGCTGCTTTTGTAAAAGAGCACGGCGCTAGTATTTTACGTGGTGGTATTTATAAAATGCGCACCAAACCGAACTCTTTCCAAGGAGTGGGTGCGGAAGCACTTCAATGGATCGCCGAAATCAAAAAAGAGATGGCAATGCCGCTCATTTCTGAAGTCACCGACCCACGCCAAATTCCTGCACTGAATGATTACCTTGATGGTTATCAGGTCGGCAGTCGCAATATGTACAACTATGAGCTACTCAAAGACTTGGGCACTTACAATAAACCTGTACTGCTGAAACGTGGTTTTTCGGCGCTTCTAGATGAGTGGCTCAATGCGGCCCAGTATGTTCTTAATGGCGGGAACACGTCTGTGCTTCTCTGTGAGCGTGGCATTCGCACCTTTGAAACAAAAATGCGCAACACCTTGGATTTAGCTTCCGTGGCGTATCTCAAGCAACACTGCAATTTACCGGTAATCGTTGATCCCTCTCACGGTACAGGTGACCGCAATCTCGTTGCACCAATGGCTTGTGCGGCCGTCGCCGCTGGTGCTGATGGCATTATGGTAGAAGTTCATCCAGATCCAGCAGAAGCGCTTTCCGATGGCTTTCAGGCACTTAATTTTGAAAACTTTAAAAACCTTATGTCTCAGCTCAAACCCTTTGTGGAAGCCGCGGGAAAAACTTTGGTGAGTTATGTATAAAGAGCCCGAAGCACATACCATTCGTCAGATGTTTTCGGAAATTGCGCCAAGTTATGACAAGGCCAATTCCATTTTATCTTTAGGAATTCATCATCTTTGGAAACAAACGGTGGTGCGTTTAAGTGGCGCCAAGCGTGGCGACCATATTTTAGATTGTGCCACTGGCACCGGCGACTTAGCTCTGTTGTTTAAAAAAACGGTCGGTACCCCAGGGCATGTGACGGCAACTGATTTTTGTGCCGATATTTTGGCTTTCGCTCCTAAAAAAGCCAAACAAGAAAATCTCGATATTCAATTTGAAACCGCTGATGTGACCCAACTTCCCTATGCTGACAAATCGTTTGATATCTCGAGCATTTCATTTGGTATTCGCAATGTAGAAAATCTCGATAAGGCACTTAGTGAACTGGCGCGCGTGACGCGCAAAAAAGTAATGATCTTAGAATTTGGCCAAGTAGAAGCTCCCGTCCTCGGTTCTGTTTATAATTTTTATTCCAATACTATTTTACCGAAAATTGGCGGCTGGATCTCTGGTCAACCCAGTGCTTATAGCTATCTCAATTCATCAGCAAAATCCTTCCCATCCGGTCAGAAATTTATCGATCGTGCTATAAATACGGGCGCATACTCAAATATGACTTGTAAACGACTCTCTTTTGGGATTGCATATATTTATTCTGGAACGCCAAAATAAAGGACGATGGACTCTTAGGACATGCCGTCGCACTTAATGTGCTCATGCTTTGTTTTTGCTTAAGAGTTAGTAAATATGGAGGGCTCATGTCTTCAAAAAAAAGTAAACTTTTATTTCTCAGTTTTTTTTTAATGAGCAGCACATCCTGCATGAGCTATTTTACACGTAAAAATTGTGAAAAAGTAAATTGGTTCCAACACGCTTATGACATTGCCATGAATGGTAAACGCCTCGAGGAGGACGGACGCCTTAAAGAGTGTCAAAAAGCAGAAACCGAAATCAACTCTGGAGAATTAGACCGCGGTTTTAAACTGGGAATGGAAAATTATTGCAAACTGGATACAGCTCTCAATAAGGGTGCTAGTGGTGAAGGGTTTAATTACGAGTTTTGCGATTCAAATATAGTTCCAAAACTCAAAGCACGCTACTTCGAAGGGCTAAAAAAATTCTGCGCCCCTGATTATGCTTATTTGTTTGCAAGTCGCGGCGGTATTTATAACAACCAATGTCCAAAAGATATGGAAAGCGCCTATGTGCCACGTTATCGCAAAGGCCGTCAGGTATATCTAAAAAATCAAATCGCCAGTAACGAAGCGCAGGTCGCTGGCATTGATTCCGAAATCCGCGTGCACCAAGGGCGCGCCATGCAGATCACACAACTTATTAGTAACCTTCCGCGTACATCGGTGGTTTCTAAAACCAAACAGTATGATGCCGCAACAAAGTCCTATAAAGAACAAACAGCTGTAACAGAAGATCCCGAAGTCAAACGCAAACGTGATGATCTCGAATACCAGTTACGCCAAGTCAATACAGATATTAACAGCAAACAAGACGAACAACGCAAACTACGAGAAGATATTCATAACATGCGTGGTGAACTTGAGGGCCTTAACTAGAACCCATCTAGTAGGTTCTCATTAGTCAATCGTGCAGGAGATCCTTTATGCCTATTCATCATCGACCGCTCATATACATCTTTTTATCCTTCTTCTTACTCGCACCTCTCAGCTGTACGAGTGTAAAAAAACAAGAAACAACTCCAGTGCACGAGAGTGCGGACGGCATATTGTTTGGACGACTGGCAATTGTCCAAGGCCCCACCTCCGATAAAGAAACTCTTATTAATATCGTCGCGCCTCGCTTAAAGAATTATAACTATGAAGTTCAAGATCAAAACGGTGTTGCGGCAACTGTCGAAAAATACGATACCGTAACCGCACCCGTTGTTCTTTATAAAATTGATAAAATCATGGTGCGTGGTCTCAATCCAAAATCCACCTACACATTAAAAATTTTAAGCGAATTTCGTGGCCACACATCCCTGGCCGACCAACGGGAGTTTCACACTTTAGATATTCAAAAAAAGGAAGTTACCTTTGCTGCTATTTCCTGTATGGCGGACGACTGGAAATTTGAACAAGTGATCGATCCTATGTGGGCGCGCCTTAAAAAAGAAAATCCCGACCTAGTGATCCTTAATGGTGACATTGTCTATGTGGACGACTTTGATTTTGTCGAACGCAAAAAAGCCACCGAAACTGACCTGTGGCTTCGCTATCTTCAATCGTTACATCGACTCCCCTACTACCACTGGTACAATCTTAAACCAACGCTTGCCACGTGGGATGATCATGATTTTGGCACCAACGATGGCGATCGTACTTTTAAGGCAAAGGCCGCGGCCAAAAAATTATTTATTGGTCTCTTCGGTGGAAAATCTCTCCCCGGCGTGTGGGAACCCGAGCCCAGTGGCGTAACATCGATGTATAAAGGGTTTGGCCAAAGATTTTACCTTATGGACGATCGCACCTTCCGCCAACCCAATAAAGGACAAAAAACACATGAGACCTACGGACACTGGGGCGAAAAACAACACAAATGGCTTCTCCAGTCGCTTAAACAAGAAAATACTCCAGCATGGATTTTTAATGGCAATCAGGTTTTTAACGGAAAGTCTCTCGATTTTAAAGAGGCTTTCGAAGCCAATCACGCCACCCATTTTGTAAAATTCATCGAAGATATTAAAAATATCTCAGCGCCAATTGTGTTCTCTTCGGGCGATGTTCATTTTAGCGAAGTGATGCGCATTCCAACAGCTCGCTTAGGATACGAAACCTATGAGATCACCTCAAGCTCCATGCACTCCTATCGCGGTAGTGGTTGGGACAACCCTATGCGCATCGAAGGAGCCTATACGAGAGAATACAATTTTCTGACTGTTGATAGCCGGGTGATTGACCATGGTTTAGAGCTCAAAGTGGAAAGCTATGGGCTCGCACCGGAAAAATACTTCTCTACCAACTTAAAAGTACAGAAATAGTCTCAAATATTTAACCCCCTACTTTAAGCACAGTAGGGTAGACATAGAAATTCTAACTCTGCAAACGCTGAAGACTCGCTTCTAAACCCACAATTTTAGATTTGAGTTCTTGGAGCAACTCCGTGTCTTTTTGCACAATATCCTCAGGCGCATTTTTAACAAAATTTTCGTTACCTAATTTCTTGGTTAAAAGTATTACGTCTTTATTGATTTTTTCCATATTTTTTTGAATGCGCTTCACCTCATCTTCGATGTTCACTAGCCCTTCGAGCGGAACAACCACATCGACGTGGCCATCGGCAAGGCGGATAGGAGTGACCGCACATTTGGAAAGCGAAGAGCGCTCTTCCACTTTTAGGCTATCGAGACCAGCAAGACGCATGATCTCCTCGACATTTTTAAGCAGCATTTTTTGTGCGCTATCTTCTGTGGGCACGGCCCACGCCGCGAATTTCTGACTTGGTTTAATTTGATTTTCACCGCGAATATTGCGAATCGCTAAAATCACCTCTTTAACTAAAGTCATCTCGGCAAATGCGCTTTCCGACCCTAGCGACAACCATTGACTATCGCCAGCTGGAGTTGGAAATGAAGCCATCATGCAAGACTCTTTACTGTTGGGAAGCTTTTGGTAAATCTCTTCGGTAATAAATGGTGCAAACGGATGCAATAATCGCAGCACTCGGCTCAGAGTTTCCATTAATACAATTACGGTTGTTGTTTTCGCCTTTCCCTCACCTTTATATAAAATAGGTTTAGAAAATTCCAAATACCAATCGCAGAACTCATGCCATGTAAAACTATAAATAGCATTGGCCGCATCGGAAAAGCGATACTCAGTGAGATACTTATCCACCTCCGCTTCAAGCTTTCCGGTGGCGGCTACAATCCATTTATCAGCAGACGATAAATCGTGAGTAGATATATTTTGAACTGCATCTTGAGTGATATTAAGTCCCGCGCTGTTTTGTAAAATAAAGCGTGCAGCATTCCAAATTTTATTCATGAAGTTTCTGTAGCCTTCGAGGCGATCCACAGAAAATTTAAGATCTTTGCCTGAGGCGATTTGTGCCATCAAAGTAAAGCGCAAGGCATCGGCACCGTACTGATCGATCATTTCGACAGGATCAATAGAATTGCCGAGAGATTTCGACATCTTTCGTCCTTCAGAGTCGCGAATTAAACCATGAATATAAACCGTACGGAAGGGAACGTTCCCAGTAAACTCAATACCCATCATAATCATGCGCGCCACCCAGAAGAAAATAATATCGTGGCCCGTGACAAGAACACTTGTTGGGTAAAATGTTTTTAAAGCTTCCGTATTTTGTGGCCAACCTAATGTACTAAATGGCCACAATGCCGAGCTAAACCATGTATCGAGTACATCGCTTTCCTGCGTAAGATGGGTATCACCACATTTTTCGCAAGATACCGGATCTGTTTCCGATACATTCACATGCTGACAGCGATGACAATACCATGCTGGTATACGATGGCCCCACCATAGTTGGCGAGAAATACACCAATCTTGGATAATGTTCATCCAATGCAAATAGGTTTTTGTCCATTGCTCTGGTTCAAAACGAATGCTGCCATTTTCCACCATGTGACGTGCAGGACGTGCCAGTTCTTCGGTGCGCACAAACCACTGTTCGGAAAGATAGGGTTCCACCACTGCGCCGGTACGATCGCAATACCCCACAGAGTTTACTATGGGCTCCACTTTAACTAAAAATTCTTTTGCCTCTAAAGCCGCTACCACTTTTTTACGTGCTTCTTGGGTAGACAGTCCTTTGAACTCACCGCCGTTTTCGTTGATCGTGCCATCGCGATTAAGAATATTAATAAACGGCAAATGATGTTTTTTACCAAGTTCATAATCGTTAAAGTCGTGAGCGGGTGTAACTTTGAGTGCACCCGTACCAAATGTGAGATCCACATACTCATCGGCAATGATCGGAATTTTACGGCCAACCAGAGGTAAAATGACCTGCTTCCCAACTAAATGTTTATAGCGATCGTCGACCGGATTGACACAAACTGCGGTATCACCGAGCATCGTTTCAGGACGTGTCGTGGCGATAATGATTTTTTCCTCACTTCCGGCAATGGGGTATGTGATGTGCCACAGGTTTCCTTTAGTTTCTTTATGCACCACCTCGAGATCGGAAATCGCCGACTGAAGTGGCGGCGACCAGTTGACAAGTTTTTCGCCGCGATAGATCCATCCTTTTTTATAAAGGGTGACAAAAACTTTGCGCACAGCTCTAGAAACACCTTCGTCGAGAGTAAATACTTTGCGGTTCCAATCGACCGACTCACCCAAACGTTCCATTTGCGAGTAAATGCGCTCGCCATATTGATGTTTCCAGTTCCATACTTTTTCTACAAAGGCTTCACGTCCCAAATCGTGACGTGTTTTTTTCTCTTCTTTGTGTAAAAGTTTTTCCACCACAGCTTGTGTGGCAATCCCCGCGTGATCTGTCCCGGGAAGCCATAAAGTATTAAAACCCGACATACGCTTCCAACGGATCAACACGTCTTGGATAGTATGATCTAAGGCATGGCCCATATGCAAAAAGCCCGTTACGTTGGGCGGTGGAAGAATAATCGAGTACGGTGCTTTAGTCGATTTATCATCGGCATTAAAATAATTTTTGTTTTTCCACCACTGATAAATTTTGGTTTCCACATCCTGCGGAGAATAACGATCTGATAAATTTTCCATTAGGCCTCTTTTCGCAACAACTGATCTGGAAGTTGTTTGTATAAATGAAACACGCCCATTAATCCGAAGATAGCAACAACTGCCGCCGCTAAAAACGGACTGCCATGACTGACATTGGTGTACAACCATCCACCTAACATAGGACCAAGAATGCGTCCAAGGCTGGCTGCACTTTGCGACGCCCCCATCACTTCGCCCTGTTCCTCTTCCTCACTTGCTAAGCTCACCATAGCTAATAGCGATGGACGGGATAAACCCTGACCGAGAGCTAAAATCAACATCGCTACAGCGAGCATGCCAATCGAAAAGGAAAAAGCAATGGCGGTATAGCTAATCACTAAAAGTACAAGGCCTATCACCACCGTCTTGCGTTCGCCCCATTTAGGAATAGTTTTACGCACCAAAAAGCCTTGCGTGAAGGCCATAAATAAACCGACAAGGGCAAAACCAATTCCTGATTTTACAAATCCCCACTGGAAGCGATCACTGACTAATGGAAACAACATGACTTCCATCAGGGGCATGGCAAAATTTGATAAAAAGAACACCACAATCAAACGAAACACTACTGGATTAGAAGTGTTCATAAAATTGAGCTCCACAAGCGAGGAGCGCCGATCCACTAAAGTGGCCTTGCCAATCGCCGGATGGGTTTCTTGTAAAGAAAAATACGCCCAAATAAAATTGAGAACTGTGATCACAAAAGCCATCAGTGCAGGAAAGAAAAGGCCGAATGGTGGTTGCTCTCCCAATTGATGCCCAAGGTAACCAAAAGCACTGCCCAAAGCGGGGCCTACAATAAAACCCAATCCAAAAGCCGCACCGATAAGTCCCATGCCGGCGGCGCGGTTCTCTTTGTCTGTGACATCGACAATGGCCGCATTGGCTGTAGAAATATTTGCGGCAAACAGACCGGCAAAAGAGCGACAGACAAACATCCACCACAACGAATAACTAAATGCTAAGCCAAGATAGGAAAGACTCCCTCCCAAAATACTTAACAGTAAAATGGGGCGACGACCGTAGCGATCGCTCATGCGCCCCCAAAAAGGAGAAAATAAAAATTGCATGATCGAATAGCACGACATGAGAAGCCCAATTTCGAAGGCACTAGCATTAAAGTGCCGCGCTAGGAAAGGACTCAGTGTGATGAATATCCCGAACCCGACCAGATCAATGAAAACAATAAAAAAGACTATTTTTTTGGCTGTTGCCGCATTCTTCTTGAACATGTGCAACTATTAATACCTCGATATGCGATTGAATTTGAGGAATTTATTTAGAATTTTTTGAATGAAAAAAGCTAGTTAGAGAATATGCTTGGCGGTCACGGGCGCGTCTTCGGATCGCGTCATCTACGATGCCGCAACCCGGATACGCCCCGTGCGCTCGCAGAATTCTCTAACTAGCTTTTTTCATTCAAAAAATTCTTAAATAAGTTCCACGTTTGTTTGTGTTCAGAGAATCTCATCTCTGCCCTAACCATTAGCAGTGCCTTATAAAATACACTACAACATTCGTAATGCGGCACATTAGGATGAGTCGTGATCCTCTTTGTTGAGTGCGCACCCTAACACATCACTTCTTGGACGGGCCCTCAGTCGATGATCTCTTAAGCTTGCCCTGACATGGTCGGGTGAGTGACTGCGAAGTCATCCTCCTCTTCGATAACCGGAGGAGTTGTTTTTGCCGGTTCCACACGCGTTGGAATGACTACGGGATCCATAAAGACTTTTCGTCCCTGATCGAGCATGGTGAGATGAGCTTCCATGAGCGAACGCAAACTGGTTTCGTACTGTATGCGAGTTTTTTTAAGATCGGCAATTTCGTGATACATACGTTTAAGAGAATCACGCGCATCCTTGATAAGCATCTCGGCACGTTGGCGAGCATCGTTCACTATCAACTCTGACTCTCTTTCGGCGTCGGTGCGAAATTGCTCCGACATTTTAGAAGCGGCTTGAATTGTGGCGCGAAGGGCTTCGTCGCGCTCTTTGTATTCTTTCATTTCCTGTTCTTTTTTTTGCACTTCTTCTTTGAAGCGATTGCGTTCGCGCGTCAGTTCTTCCAAATTGTCAGCCACGTCACGCAGAAATTCATAAACCTGCTGAGGATCAAGGCCCATCATTTTTTTAGAAAAACTTTTATTGGTGACATCCACCGGCGACATTTTCATACACCCTCCTTGGTGTGTTCAGACAATCTTTGCAAATACAGGCCTAGGCCTTCGCCCAACCCATTCTTTAACATAGCAATGAGCGCCGGTTCTTTCTTAGAAAATTGGCAAAAGGGGCTTAATTCAGGACCAAAGCCCAATTGGCGTACGGACTTACTTGTGGGACACACAGCGTTCAATACCTTTATGGAATGGCGCGTCCCACAAGTAAGTCCGTACCGTGGCCGTGCCGTGGCCGTGGGTTATTGGTTTTTAAAGTTCTGCTCTCCCAAAAAGTCCCCTTTTCCTAAACACACACCGTGTAAGCGTAATAAACTATACACTATAGTCATATGGAAATAAAAGTTAGGTATAGAATGAGTGACAAGATAATCGTCTCCCATCATGTACACTCCTGGGTTCCAATGGAACGTAATTTTTTGATTTGTATATTGCGAAAATTCTTCGTTTTTAAATTCCTTTAAAAAATCGATTGTTTTATCAATGCGTGTGAAAAGTTCAGAAAGAGTTTTTTCGTTGTCTTCAAAAACGGGAGCTGCCTTAGCAGCAAGTTTGGCAACGGTTCCCTTGGCGGTATCAGAGACAATCTGTACCTGCTTGACCAATGGAAACATATCGGGGGCTAGACGCAATTGAAGAAAAGAATTTTCATCAAACTTTCTTTCGGCAGCAAAAGCTTGTGCCTTTTTTAAAATACCTTTAAGGGCCTTAAGGCCCGAAATATATTGGTTTACGATTAAATCATTCACACTGTGTTTCATAAGAGACTCCTTGGTTGAGTTCGAGCCCATTCTTCTCCGATGCGCAAGGATTGGCAACAACAGGAGCGCTGCATACCTTATTTTCTTAAGAATCTTATTTTTTCTCACAAAACGGCCGGTACCACAGTATCCATTTTTAAAGACGCCATACAATCCCGCAATCGAGCTTGTCTGGTCTTTAAGTAATCTATGGCTTTATAAAGATCTCTTTGTATGCTTTCACCGTACGCCTTCGTGGAAACGTCGCCCACGGGCGCTTAAAACTATTCTTTAAAAATAAAGGCGAAAACAAAATCCACCCGCAAGAAACTGCAGATTGCACAAGTAAGTCCGCTCTGTTTTCACCATGTTCTTTGTATCTAACTTTGATCCAGCTTCATGGACTGTAAATATTTAATGAATTATATAATTATTCCGAATAATTAATATTATTTTTGTGTATTCGGTTATAAGTACATAGAAGACATAAGCGAGGCTTGTATGAAATTTTCATTTATTCTTCTCTCGGCATTTTTTCCTTTATTAAGCTGCACATCCCTCAATGTTCAAAAAAAACCTGTCACCAGTACACCACTAGCTAGTTCACGCTATCCTTCCTCGGGAGGGCCTGTCTGCATTGAGCTTTTTACCAAAACACCGATTTATAACAAGCTTGCAATTGAATTTCTAGGAAACTACAACTTTCCTGGTCAACAGCTCTCCAAGCAGTTTCGTCTTCGTGAGGCTACCGAAAGTGTTCTTGGCACCCTGGTAGATAAAAGTCTTTTCTTCAATCACTCATTGAATGAGTCTTTTGTCTTTTCATTAACTCTTGCACTACATTATGGAAAAGGTGCCGATTTTATTGCTTATCTTATCAATCATGGAAACAATGCGATGATTGATATTCTGTCAGAATCTGATTTTAAAAAATTTAAAAATATGTCTTTAAAAGATCAAATTGAATTGGGAAATAATCTTCTTTCAGAATGGCAAGCAAAAGAAGGTATGCAGCTGCAGTTAGCCAATCAGAAACATGAACAAATTCTGAAATCTGCTGCAAGGGCACTTGCTCTTGATTTTCGTAATATTGAAAAATCTGCACCACCTGGATTTCAATTTATTCAAATGATTAATAAAGCTGGCGTAACATCTAGAGAGTTTAATACTGTCGATTGGGCGCTATCTCCATCATTTGTAGCAATGGAAACATTTTTAAAGATTATTCTGACCAGAAGTGACTCTAGTAGAGTTATAGAAATTCTCATTGAAGCTCATAAATCTATATTGGATGCCAACCATATTCCTTCTACAGATCAGACTGCAATTCAAGCACTTAAAGACATTGATGCACACCCTGTTGTCCAAGGGCAAAACAATCAAATTAAATTTGAAGACCTCGTGAATTTTGGATTGCACTCGCAGCACCTGCTCTTAGAAAAAACGTATAACGTGTTGTACGAAAGATTAAGCAAAAAAAATAATTTTGCACAAGAGACGCAAAATCTAATCGCGACATACGGTAAAATAACAAATGAAAACTATTTTGTAGTATTGTACAACAATGAAGCCGGTGATATTGCCCCTACTGCAGTCATTCGCGATTTTCTCTACGCGCTTGCCTCTTCTGGTAGACTCGATCATTTTTCGAATTGGCTTTCCACCTCACCCTAAGAAACGGTACGGACTTACTTATGGGACTCGACACGTTGGAATTACAGGCAGAATCTTGAGTCAAATCCTAGAAGATGGTCTAGGTGGATCAAGTTAAATTACAACTGCACATGTAATCTATACTGTGCGTGCATTAAATCAAAGAAGACGAGTGTTTCATCCGATTCTCACCCAAGATGTATTCAACCTAGCGAGTCCTGTCTTTTGTTAAAAGATTCAACTTCTTTGCATTCTTCCCATAACATAAAGAAATGACTGAAAAAGCTTATTTGATTGAAGGTGCAAGAAATTTGATAGCTCGATTGCCCGTGCGCCGTGCTCAGGCAGCGAATTGGATCATGAAATTATCCCCATTACAAAAACCATTTATAGGAACTTTATTTGGCAACAAAATCGAAGTCCATCCTATGGAGGCGGCATCCCGATCTGCGTATTTTCTTGGATTCTATGAGAGAGAAACAACCATTTGGTGTATGGACTATATGAAAAAATATAACCCACAAACTATTTTTGATGTGGGCGCAAACTTTGGTTATTTCTCTTATTTAGCCAAAGCTTTTAGTAAAAATGCGAAAGTTACTTCTTTTGAACCAGACCCTTACAACTTCGATTGGTTACAAAGAAATTTATCACTACTTGATGACAAAAATTTCAAAGCTGAAAAAATCGCTATTAGTAATCGTCGAGGAATCGTAAAGTTCGTGCCCTCCAGTCCTGAAGATAACAAAAATTTATGGTCACAAATAAACTTGGATAACTCGGCAGCGGAAAATGAAATTGAAGTTCCTTCTTTATCTTTAGATGAATACTGTGACGAGAAAAAAATTTCTATTGTGAATTTACTAAAAATGGATATCGAAGGTGCAGAAGGTTTGGCCGTAGATGGAATGGCATCGGGAATAAAAAACAAACTATATAAAGCTGTTTTAATTGAACTCCATCCTCATATTCTTAAAAAAGGTTCTTATTCTCCAGATTCCATAGCTGAGAAATTTCTTTCTTCTGGTTATAAAGGATTTCAATTTAAATCCACTTTTAATAGCTCTACTATAAATGATACGGTAAGCGGCTTTTATGACCTGACATGGGATAATTCTTTTCTAGAAGATTATTCCTTTAACAACCCCAATCTCTCCGAGTGGGAACACGTTCTCTTCACCGCGAACTGAGTACATAATCCCATTGACTTCACACCTAGCCATTTGAACGGAGCACATCGCTAGCGCAAGTGCGCTACCAAAGTGAGCGACGCACAAAGTAGTACGGACTTACTTGTGGGACTCAACATGTTAATAATTTCGTATCGTAATGGGCTTACGACATCTAAAGCTACCAAAGCAAAATCAACACCAACCTGTGAAACTCTGCGTCCCACAAGTAAGTCCGTACCTTAAATACCGTGTTGGGCGCCGCCGTCGGCGACGATGGCTTGGCCAGTGATGAAGCCGGCGAGATCGGAGGCCAAGAACGCGCCAAGGGCACCGAACTCGCGCGTGGTGCCGAGGCGGCCTGCGGGAATGTGTTCGATGATCTTTGTTTTATCAATACCCAAGTTGGTTAAACGTTCGGTGTCGGTGTGTCCTGGAAGAAGCGAATTAATCGTAATACCATAAGGTGCGATTTCGTGACTGAGAGAACGGGCCAAACCTAAAAGACCGGCGCGCAAACCGTTGGAGATGGTAAGCTCAGGAATGGGCTCTTTTGCCGCAGCCGACGTGATAAGAAGAATGCGGCCCCATTTGTGTTGTTTCATCGTCGGTAAAACCGTGTTGATCACATCGACCGTCGACATCCACAACGACTGAAAACCATCCACCCATTGCTCTGTGGTGACCGCCGAAAAAGCGCCTTTGGGTGGTCCACCAGTGTTGATCACGACGATGTCTGCCCCGCCCAATTGCTCCATCGCATGCAGCGTGAAGGTTTTTGCCGAACCCACTTGCGACATGTCCACCGTGGCACAAACATGTGCGCCGATTTGTTCTTTAGCGGCAAGGAGTTTTCCCTCACTGCGAGCGCCAATAGCCACGCGAGCACCTTCGTGCACAAGGGCTTGTGCGACCGCTTTTCCGAGACCCGAAGAGGCGCCAAAAACCAAAGCTTTTTTATTTTTTATTCCTAAATCCATTGATCACTCCTTACCACACTCATCATTTAGATATTTTCTAGATCTTTAAACCACGCTGAGCGTTTTTTATAACTATAAAAACGTCGAAAATTTATTTTTAATTTCTCCCAAATGAGTTTCCACGAGCTTGTGAGCATATTGCCAATCAATATCGAGGCTCGGGAAATATTTATCGCTCAACGATTTTAAAATAATTTCCTGCTTTTCCCCCACTTGGCGAGCCACACTGTAGGGCGCTTGGCTAAAGCTCACCAAACTATAGCGCGAGACATACTCGTCAGGGAATTTTTCGTGTAAAAGTTTTTCCACTTTCTTTTGGTAGAGAAATTTTTCGTCAGCGGTTTTTGCCGACATCTCCACAAAGTTTTCCACAGCCATATCGGCAATGGCATCGGTGTTGACTTTACGCGCTTGATAAAATTCTTCGAACAGTGCATTCCAATCGGAATGTTTGTCGAGAAGTGTGTCGAACACGTGCACGTCTTCGAAGCCGGCATTCATCCCTTGGCCAAAAAAGGGAACGATGGCATGGGCTGCATCCCCCATAAGTTGCACCGCTTTTTGTCCCCACGGCGCACTTTTCACTGTTACCATGCGACCCGTCGGGTGTTCATGGTATTGCGCTAAAAAATTGGGAACCAGTTTACAAAAGTCGGGAAATTGCGAAGTAAAAAAATCACTGATTTTTTTATCGTCATCAAGGGCCGCAAACGAATAATATGAACTCTCTGTGCTTTTGTGACTTAAAAATAATGTACAGGTGTAGCTTCCGTCTTCGTTGGGAAGGGCGATCATCATAAACGGACCGCGCGGCCAAATGTGCAAGGCGTTTTTTTCCATCTTAAAACGCCCAGGGCCATCGGCGTCCATGACAAATTCTTTGTAACCATGGCTCAGTTCACTCTCCGTTTCGCTCGTCACGTTTTTGCGCGTCAGTGTTTCGCGCACAGCAGATGCGGAACCATCTGTGCCGATCAGATAATCGTAAAAAACCTGTCTCTCTTTTTGATGAGCCGTATCGGTAATGGTTAAACATTTTTTAACCATATCCACGGAGTTCACGCGATGCTCAAAGTGCATTTCCACATTGTCGAACTTTTCCGCCTCGTCGAGTAAAAAACAATTAAGCCATCCGCGAGAAATGGAATTGATCGCTTGCGTGTCGTCGGCGCCATAGGCCTGAAAGGTTGTTGAGCTATCTTGTGCGTGCATCAAGCGCCCGCGCATGGGAACCGCCTGCTCTAAGATCGCCGCCTTAAGTCCGACATGCTCTAAGGCCGAAAGACCGCGCTCGGAGATGGCGAGGTTTATCGAGCGTCCCTCACCGACAACTCCCAGCGCGCGCGCAATGCGTGGATCTTTGCGTCGTTCGAAAAGACGCACCTGATACCCGCGTCGTGCTAAATAGATCGCAAGAAGCGATCCCACAAGACCTGCACCGGCAATTGTAATCGAAGTGTTTTTATCCATTGGCATATTTCTTTAGTCCTTCCACAAAGAGCGCACAATCGGTAAACGAATTATACAGTGGCGCTGGTGCCACGCGAATAATATCAGGTTCACGGAAATCACAAATAATGCCATCGTGGCGTAAAGCTCCGACCATCTCGCGATTGGCATCTTTTATTTTTAAAGATAATTGCGAACCCCGACGTGCCACATCCTCTGGAGTAAAAATGGTGGCAAACCCTTTGGGTAGAGTTTGCAAATGCTCCCATAAAAATGTGGTCAGTTGTTCTGATTTTTTTCGCAGCCGTGGCATAGTGGCGCGATCAAAGATTTCTAAGGAGGCGCGCAGTGCTGCCAATTGAAAAATCGGTGGATTGCTCAATTGCCAGGCCTCGGCGGTGTCAATGGGAACAAATTCCGACGGCATTTTAAAGCGCGTGCTTTTATTGTGCCCCCACCAACCTTCAAAGCGCGGGATCTCGGTTAAGCCATGATGTTTTTCGTGTACAAAAATACCGGAAATACCACCAGGACCGGAGTTTAAATATTTATACGAACACCAGGAGGCAAAATCCACCTGCCAATCGTGAAGTTTAAGCACCACGTTTCCGGCTGCGTGTGCGAGATCCACACCAAACACCGCGCCGATGTCGTGGGTTTTTTTACAGATCTCTGGAAGATCAAAAAATTGTCCATTGAGATAATTCACTCCACCAATCAACACGAGCGCCACTTCGTCTTTGTGCTGTTCGAGGAATTGCACAAAATCCTCGGTGCGCACATAGGACCTGCCCTCGCTTGGAAAAATTTCGAGTATGGGATCTGCAAGATCTCCCAAATGCTGTCCATGAAAACGGGCTTGCGACGCCACTGCGTATTGGTCCGAAGGAAAGGCATGGCCCTCGATCACAATTTTGTAGCGCTTTTTGGTGGGGCGATAAAAACTCGCCATCAATAAATGCAAGTTCACTGTTAACGAGTTCATCGCCACCACTTCGTCGGGCTTTCCCCCCACTAAACGCGCTAGGGGCTCGGCGACAAACTCGTGATAGGGTAACCAGGGATGACGAGCCTCAAAATGGCCCTCCACACCAAATTTTTCCCAGTCTTCCAGCTCTTCCATAATATATTTTTTCGCATTGCGCGGCTGCAACCCCAGCGAATTCCCACAAAGGTAAATATAAGGTTCCCCGTTCGGCTGCATCGGATAAAGAAATTCCTCTCGATACATCAATAGTTCATCGGCGGTATCTAACTGCTGTGCAGTTTTCATCATATAAAATCCTTTTCTGTCATTCCGAGCCACTCAAGCGCCGTGCCCGAAAGCAAACGGGCCTTCGTTGTTGTCGAAAATTCTTGTAAACTTAAAATCAACTCTCCCGGATTCATTTCTCCGAGAGGAAAGGGATAATCAGTTCCCAGAGCAATGCGATTGGCGCCAAAAATTTCTATTAAATATTTTAAAGCGGCCGCATCATGCACCAGTGAATCCACATAAATTTTTTGTAAATACTCGGTCGGTGATTTGTCGTTATGAACCGCCACCAAGTCGGGGCGTGCATGAAAGCCATGCTCCAGGCGACCCAAAATTCCCGGAAATGCGCCACCGCCGTGGGCAAAGGCAATTTTGAGTCGCGGTAGTTTTTCTAAAACGCCACCAAAAATAAGCGAGCTTATAGCAATGGCCAGTTCCGTCGGCATACCCACAAGCCACGGTAGCCAATAGTTTTTCATGCGATCATGCCCGAGCATGTCCCACGGATGCACAAAGAGAGCTGCGCCAAGATCTTGCGCCACCGAAAACACATCGAAGAGTTCTTGAGAATCCAAATTCATACCGTTCACATGGGTGCCGATCTGCACACCCTTTAGCCCTAAGGTTTTTACACACCGTTCGAGCTCGTGTATGGCGAGCGTGGGATCTTGCAAGGGAATGGTTCCCAACCCCACAAAGCGTTTGGGAAAACGCGCACACACTTGGGCGATGTGGTCATTTAAAAAACGAGAAATATCGTAGCCGTGTTCCGCCTTCGTCCAATAGTTAAACATCACCGGCACTGTCGACAGCACCTGAACCTGCACACCCACCGCATCGCAATCTTTGATACGCACCTGCGGGTCCCAGCAGTTGTCGCCGATTTCACGAAAAAACGTGCCATCATCGCGCAACATGCGCGCACCACAGGATTTATGGTGATCAAGACGGATAAATCCCCCATAGCCGAGCACACTTTTCCAATCGGGAAGTTCTTTCGGCAAAATATGGGTGTGGATGTCGATCTTCATCATGATTTATTTTTTCTCCTCGGGAAGAAAAGAGCTTTCGCGTGTGAGCGTGTGGCCACAGTTCTTACAGGTGTTGTGCGGCCCAGAGAAGAAACGATCAAACACCGGCTTAAACTGGGTTACAATATTGGTGAGATGAAAATACTCTTCGTACATTTTGCTCATGCACTTCGGGCAGCGCCACATCAGGCCATCTTGTTCTTCCGATTGCCGCTTGCTTTCGATCACCAGACCAATGGTTCCTTGCGGTCGCTGTGGGGAATGGGGAAGCCCTTTGGGTAAAAGATAAATTTCGCCTTCGCGAATCCACACATCTTTAAACTGTTCGTCTTGCCATGTTTTTAAAAAAATATCCCCTTCGATCTGGTAAAAAAATTCTTCTCCGTGATTGATATGAAAATCCGTGCGCCCATTGGGACCGGCCACAATAAACACCATAAAGTCGCTATCTTCCCAAATGAGCTTGTTGGCCACCGGCGGTTTTAAGTTGTGACGGTTTTCATCGATCCATTTGTGTAAATTGATAGGCACTCTCATGAGGGAATCTCCGCTATGCATTTTAACTCTATTGCAATCGGCGTGGGGAGCGCATTGATCTCCAAGGTGGTCCGGCACGGCTGATTGCTATGAAAATACTCGGCATAAATTTTATTATAAATGGGAAAGTCGTCTTTCATGTTGGTTAAAAATACGGTGACGTCTACCAGGTTCTCCCATTTTAAACCTGCGTCCTCTAAAACCAAACGCACATTTTTAAAAACGGAATGACATTGAGCTGCGATATCATAGGAAGCAATGTTGCCATTGGCATCCAGCTCCACGCCGGGAATTTTTTTACTGCCTCTTTCCCGTGGACCCACGCCCGAGAGAAACAACAAATTTCCCACTCGGCGCGCATGGGGATAAAGGCCTACAGGCTCTGGTGCTTTGTCGGAATTTATTTTCATCGTTTCTCCTTAACTCATCAGCAGAATTTAAATTTGCACACAAATCGTTTTGGGCTCAGTAAAAAAGCGTAAGGCCTCCATACCGCCCTCGCGTCCCATACCCGAACTTTTAATGCCGCCAAAAGGTGTGCGCAAATCTCGATTCATCCACGTATTAATCCACACGATACCACTATGTATATTTTTAGCAACTCGGTGGGCGCGTGAAATATCCTGGGTAAACAGACTTGCCGACAAGCCATACTTCACATCATTGGCTAAATGCAAAACGTCACTTTCGTCTTTAAACGGCATGAGTGTGGCCACCGGGCCAAAAATCTCTTCCTGATTGGTGCGGCAAGAATTGGATAAACCATCGATCAAGGTAGGTTCAATAAACCAGCCTGTCTCACAGCGCCCAGAAACTTTTGCCGGTTTCCCGCCACACAATATACGACCGCCCTCTTCTTTGGCTAAGGCGATGTAACTTAAAACTTTATCATACTGGGCTTTGGAAACCACCGCTCCCTGCTGAGAGCCTGGTAAAAGAGGATCTGCGGGAATCAACGTTTGTGTTTTGGCTACTAGGGCTTCGACGAATTTATGGTAAATAGACTCTTCAATAAAAATACGCGAACCACACAAGCAAATTTGCCCTTGATTGGAAAACGCCGCACGCGCCACTTCATTGACCGTGCGTTCAAAATCACAGTCAGAAAAAACAATGGTGGGATTTTTTCCACCCATTTCGAGCGCTAATTTTTTAAACTGGGGTGCTGCGGTCTGAGCAATTTTCTCGCCCGTAACCGTGCTGCCGGTAAACGAAATGGCACGAATTTTTGGATGCGCATTGATCGCCTGCCCCACCTCGGCACCCGTGCCATGCACGATATTGAGCACTCCAGGAGGAAGGCCAGCATCGATGCAAATTTGCGAAAATAAAAAGGCTGTCAGGGGTGTGATCTCCGAAGGCTTACCCACCACGCAATTTCCGGCGGCGAGCGCGGGGGCAATCTTCCACGTAAACGAATACAATGGTAAATTCCACGGTGAGATACATCCCACCACACCAATTGGCTCATGCTGAACAAAATTAATAACATTTTGTGAAGTATTGTAGCTTTCTGACGTAAACTGGGTGATCGCGTCGGCATAAAAACGCAAATTGTAAGCCGCACGTGGAATATCCACTGTGCGCGACACCTGTAAGGGCTTTCCATTATCTAACGTTTCCGCGATGGCAAGATCATCTAAGCGCTCTTCCACAAGTTGCGATAAGCGCCGCAAGTAAGCCGATCGCTCGTTAATGGTAAGCCCACTCCACATTGGAAATGCCTTTTGTGCCGCTTGCACCGCCGCTTCCACATCCGGGGCATCGCTCACTGGAAGTGTGGTGAGCACATCTCCTGTTGCGGGCTCATAGGTCGGCATGGTTTTACCACTTAGAGCGTTTTGTAATTTCCCACCAATGTAATTTTGAATGATCGGCGTGTTTTGTTTTTGTATCATGATTGCACCAAAACCGCGCGCACCGGCGAGGCATCTAAGTTTTTCATTTTCAGCGGCAATGCCACCAGATCATATTTTCCTGGTGGAACATCTTCGAGCACTATTCCTTCCAGAATCGCCATGTCATGTTGGTAAACCGCGTGATGGCTTTCAAGTTCTTTATCATCGGCAAGATCTATAGAGGGTGTGTCGATTCCCACCAAGCGCACATTGTGGGCAGCTAAATAATCGATCAATTCTTTAGAGAGCGAAACAAAATCATTGTTCCATTGATTGGGATTGGGAAACGACTGCGTTTTAAATAAAATGCGCGCGCTGGTAATGGCGTGCTCTTTGATATCAGCAGGATGAATACGTGTACCACGAGGGCACGACACCTCAAACACTTGGCAGGGGCCGAAATAATACTCCAAAGAACGTTCACTGATTCCTTTGCCATCGCGATGGTAATGGTTCGGCGCATCCACATGCGCTCCGACATGAGGTGTGGTGGTAAAGGAAGAAAGACCCAGATGATCTCCCTTCTTACAATCCATGAGAATTTTTTGTGCAAATGGCGTATCGCCAGGAAAAACCGCAATTTGCGGTGAAACTTCTGGAGATATGTCGAATAGCTTTCGATTTGTTGACGCCATAGTTCTTCCTGTACATAAACGGTATAGCCTGAGTTGTGACACGAGGCTTCTTCAGCATGCTAGGATGTAAGGGCACATAGCATACCTTAATGGTGTACCGTTTCCCTCTGAGAGAGGCAAGCCATCATTGGCGCGGTATAGGCTTGCGCGACGCTCAATGCGTGGCTTCATGTACTTTGAAAATAGCGTCGAGCTCGCGGCGCTGGTTCATCTTTTCGTTGTCGCGTAATTTTACCGATAGAAGCTTGGGATCATCACGTTTTCCAATCGCAATCGCGGCAATAACCTTGGCTTGCGACTCATCCACCTGCAAAATTTTCCCAGCTTTTGCGCGATCAAAACCCACCATGCCATGGGCATAAAGTTGGATTGCCCGTGCCTGGAGCGCAAGCGACATCCAAGCCGCCCCGCAATCGAATTCAAAGGTGGTATTGTCGCTATTATTTAATTTAAAAAACCGACGTCCCACCACATAACAAAGAAGCGACGTGTTCTTCACCCACTCTTTATTGGAGTCTGTTAACGGCTCCATAAATTGAGAGAATGCGGGCGTGTCGCGTAAAGCAATATGAAAAAACCAGGGCTGTTCGTTAAAACTAGAAGGAGCCCAACGTGCGGCTTCGAAAAGGGTTTGCAATTCTTCACGAGGAATTTGATAAGTAGGATCGAATGATCGCGGTGACCACCGCTCAGGAAAGACTGGGTTGACATGAGATTGAACCTCTCTTGTATATTCAATGGGCTGCATGTGGGCTCCTTTTTTACCTAGGTCCTTGGATAGACCTGGATTTTTGTTCCTGCAATCCATTGCAAGATAGTCTTCATAATACGTGATCCCCTCCCAAGAATCCTGCGGCCTATTTTAAAAAAATGTGCAGTATTTCACACAAATGAGAATGCGCACTCATAAGATCTGTTTAAACGACTGTACGGGTGTCGTTCTTCTAGTCGTTTAAATATGGTCTCATCAGTGGTTACCCATAGCGCCATAGAGCCTATTGGACTTTACGGAAAGCTTCCTCTACAGTCCCTTTATGACAAAATTAACGCCTGCACAAATTAGCGAAATGGCAAAAACCCTTCATCGTGCCCGTTGTGAAAAGTTCGAAGTGGAACCTTTTTCAAAAGAGATGGGAACCTACGATCTCGAAGATGCCTACAAGGTACAAGCCGAAGGAATTAACCTGCGCATCGAAAGCGGCGAAAAAATTATCGGCTATAAGATGGGACTTACCTCCAAAGCCAAAATGGAACAGATGGGATTACACACACCTATTTTTGGTGTGCTTACAAATGTTATGCACCTCGAAAACCACGCCCCCTTTTCTTTGACTCCCTTCTTGCATCCTAAAGCCGAACCCGAGATTTATTTTATTACCAATCAAGATCTATCAGGCTCCTTAAGTTTAGAGGACGTGCCACGTGTGTGCGAAAAAATCGGTGTGGCCTTAGAGATTTTAGATTCTCGCTACAAAGGATTTAAGTATTTTTCTTTACCAGATGTTATTGCCGATAATGCCTCGTCGTCTCATTTTGTTCTTGGCGATTCGGTTCCTGGATCTACCGTTTTGGATTGGCCCCAACTGAAAATCGATCTTCTTTCCAACACCGAAATCGTGGAGTCGGCAACTGGAGATGCTATTCTGGGCCATCCCTTTTTGTCTCTGTGTTCTCTTGTCGAGCTTCTCGCTCAAAACGGGAAAAGTTTACCCAAAGGAAGTGTTGTTCTTGCCGGGGCGGCGACCATTGCAACAGCATTGCAAGCAGAACAAATCATCAAGGGACAATTACAAAATGTGGGGAGCGCCGTTTTTCCGGTGGTGCCTTAAACTCCGCACCGTTCTCCTAGTGAAGTCACGGAGTAAACGTAGCCACGTATGCCGCAAGATCTATAAGCTCTTGATCACTTATGTCCGACGTACTGTATCCCGGCATGGTACTTATTCCCGAACGAACAGTGCTCATCACTTTACCGGCTTTTCCTACAATAGAACCCGCTTGACCAAACACACCACCACCGCTCGCTCCATGGCAACTCACACATGCAGGTGTTACTGAAGTATAAACAACTTCGCCGGCGGCAGCATCTCCAGCAATTGTTGCTATGCCATACTCACCTACTTTTCCACAATTCGTATAAAAGAGGAATACAGAAGATAACAGGATACTAACAATGATACCCACACGCATGTCTATTAGGTTAGCAAGATTTCCAAGACATGGCTGCAAAAATACATTCAGACCAAAGCCTAATTTTCTTTTTTCAAAATCAATATATCACATTTTAAAAAGATGCACGTGAGCTTCCCCCCTAGACCTTCTCCCGAGGTGCAGTCCAAAAGGATTCACGTACTATAAAGCCGTCGCGTGTGGACAATTGCGATTTTGTAGCGAAAGACCAAAATGTAATTACTCACACACCTTAAGAGCCTATCCGAAAACGGGCGGGACTTGATATCGAGTAGTCCTTTACAAAAGCACCTGACCAAAGGTATTTTATCGCCGTGTCACGTTTTAAGAAGTCTGTTGTTTCTCGATCGGTTGAACTTCTCAATACAGCTCGTAAAATTGCTGGCCATGAGCTTTCGCAAAAAATCAAAGAAACACTTGTACAAAATGTCGAAGAGATCGCACCTGAGCAATTAAAAACGCGCATCGAACAGGCAAAAATACTAGCGAAAAGCTTGTCTCAGCTCAAGGGGGCTGCCATGAAGGTCGGCCAATTGTTAAGTCTTGATAGTAGTGATTTATTACCATCTGAGGTCACCGAAATTTTATCGAAATTACAAGATCAAGCAGAACCTGTTGATTACTCTATTATGCATCAAGTTTTAGAAAATAAATTGGACCCACTTCTTCTTGCAAACCTAAAAATCGAAGAAAAACCCTTTGCTTCTGCCAGTATTGGCCAAGTCCACAAGGCCACATACAAAAATGAAACTCTCGCACTCAAAATTCAATACCCTGGGGTGCGCGATAGCATTCACTCCGATCTCGCTATCTTACAAAAAGTATGTGAAGCCTTTTTGCGTCTTTCAGGAAGACAAATTCCACTCAATCTTGTTTTTCAGGAGTTCACAACAGTTCTTGTCCAGGAAACCGACTACATTCGCGAACGAAATCTTATGATACAATATCAGCGACACTTAGAAGAAAATCATAAGAACGAAAACTATATAGTCCCCCATACCATCAATGAACTCTGTACAGACGCAGTCTTATCAATGAATTTCGTTGAAGGAGTTCCGCTCAAAAAGTGGATCGACAGTGCACCGATTCTTAAACAACGCGAACATATCGCACGTCTGATTCTCGACTTATATTGTGAGGAATTTTTTAACTGGGGATTGGTTCAAACAGATCCAAATTATGGAAATTTTTTAGTTCAAAATAATACAAAATTGGTACTGCTCGATTTTGGCGCCACCATGCAATACGAAAAAGTATTCGTCGATCAGTACTGCCAAGTACTGATGGCACTGGACTCAGGAGATGATGAACGTATATTGGAGACATCGATCCAGTTTCATTTGATTGATCCCCGCGAAAGCGACTCCACAAAAAGAAAATTTATTGCCTTCCTTAAAAATTCGTTAGAACCTTTTTCTCCCGACCTGCAACCCTTTCATTTTGCCAATAAAGATTACGCGCAACGCAGCTTTACCATAGGGCGCGACTTCACAAATAGCTTAAAATACTCGGCGCCTCCAAAACATATCCTTTTGCTCCATAGAAAACTCGGAGGCATATTTAATATATTACGTCGTATGGATGTCACTATCGACCTGGTGCCTTATTGGAAAAAAATGTTACAGACAAAAAATTGAAGACTGGATGGATTTTGTTGTTTTCAAAATAAACATCCAGTATAAAACGGACTCAAAATAACTTTATTCCACATCATACATTTTAAGTGCTTTTTCTTTCTGCATTTTGTGCTGCACAATGGGCTTAGGGTACCCATAGGCCGTGCGGTCGGCTTCTTCGTCGTGAATCGTCTTTGTATCTACATCTTTAAGTTCTTCAACAAACTGACGAATATACTCTCCCTCCGGATCAAATTTTTTGGCCTGAAGCCATGGATTAAAAATACGAAAATACGGTTGGGGATCACAACCTGTAGAGGCCGCCCACTGCCATCCACCATTATTGGGTGCCAAATCTCCATCGAGAAGTTTTTCCATAAAATACTTTTCGCCCCATCGCCAATCGATCAAGAGATCTTTGGTTAAAAAAGACGATACGATCATGCGCACACGGTTGTGCATCCAACCTGTTGTGTTCAACTCGCGCATACCGGCATCCACAATCGGAAATCCAGTTTTACCCTCACACCACTGTTTAAAAAGGATCTCATTGTTTTGCCAGCGAATCTTTTTATACTTTTTAATAAAGGCTTCCGTTTCGACTAGAGGGTAATGATATAAAATATGATAGTAAAATTCGCGCCATACCAACTCTTTTAAAAACCTCCCAGGTCCCTGCTCATCTTTAAAAGTGAGCTTCTGTAAATTATAATATGCCATAATCTGTGTTGTTGTGAGGGAACCATTTTTTAAAAAAAGGGAGAACTTCGATGTCCCCGCCTGAGAAGGAATATCACGTGCTTCTTTATAGTTTTCGAGTTTGCTTTTAAATGTTTCCAGATGATGGCGTACGGCAATACTGCCGGCCTCGGGAATTTCTACTGTCACCTTCTTGCCATTCTCAGTTTGGAATTGCTTTAAAGCGTCTTGGTAAGGGAATTGCGCATTGGTTAGATCCGACCACGATAGACAAAATAAATTCTCTTTATGTTTTTTTTCGAAGAGGTAGCGCAAACCTCTTTTCTGCTCCTCGATACGCGCTTGCATCGTCGGCGAATGAAACAGCTCAAACCACTTTTTGGCAAAAGGCGAATAAATTTGATAGTACTCACCCATCTTGCCTTTATCGAGCTCTAAAGGTTCTATCATCAAGTGGTCGCGAAACGAATCACATGGCACATTGAGTTTTGATAATAAATCTTCTATCGCACGATCACGATTACGAGCAAAGGGTTCATAATCACGATTATATGTCACTTGTGATAAGTTCCATTTTTTGTGGTGTTTAAAATAATCGCTGATTTTACGAAATGCAGGATCGGGCCTCTCATCCACAATGAGCAAGTCACTGCCAATAGCTCGCAACTCCGACTGAAGCGATTGCAAAGTATTGAGAAAAAAGGCAAAACGATTATGAGAAAAATCGGCACGACGCAAAAATTGAGAATCAAAGCAAAACACCCCAACAACACGACCTTTATTTTTCTGCCAATTATGAAGAAGGGCGTTGTTTCCCGCCACACGTAGATCACGGCGAAACCAGTGGATACCAAAAGACGTTTGTGCAGGGTTTGTCATTTTATGTTTTTAAATTAAGAAGTTGAAACAGGCCAACAAGATCCACCTGCTGTGAGTCTAGCATTTGCTCTAAAAGACTCTGTGCCCCTTCCGTCATTTCTTTTAAATTTTGTACACGTTCTTTCGACACATGGATTCTTTGGAACTCCTCCTTCGGAGTCGATAAAAGAGTTTTTGCCGAAAGCACAATCTTTGTTAGCATTTGCTTTTCACGCTCGCGAAGAACATTGCAAATCACTTCTGCCATATTTGGATTAGAAATATATTTACGTGTAGAAGGTTCTGTTTTTTCTACTTCCATGATCACTTCATAATGCAATAAATCTTTCAGTGCGAGACTGACCGCCGCTTTGGACAGTTGCAAGTGGTGAATAATATGATTTGCATCCGTGGGGCGCTCTGATAAAAAAATACACGCCCATACCTGGCCATGCACTTCTTTAAAGCCCCAATATTCAATAAAAAAACCGATCTGCTCCAGTAGATTTGTATAGGCATCGGGCAACGACGGTTTCGCAATGGAATTATTTTTCTTTTTATGCACAAGATCCTTTTATTTTAAAAGTTTATATATTTGTAAACTTTCTACCGCTGAATGAAAACAAAAGCAATATGATGTCGCACGACCCCAGCAGGAACTCTATTATGTGCCCTTATTTTATTCTTAGGCGTATTCTGAAGATCAATAATAGGAGATTCAAATTGATCCGATTGGCAAATGCCCAAGAGGCAGCAAATATAGACGGGCAAACTCAAGCCTCTGGGGTCTCAGCTCTTCACTTAATGAATCAGGCGGGACTCAAGGCGGCACTGCTATTTACAAAACTATTTCCTCATAAAAAATGTTCTATCGTTTTTATGATCGGCCCAGGTAATAATGGCGGTGATGGCGTCGTCATGTGTCGCGAATTGAACAAGCGTGGGTATAAACAAACAAAACTCTATCTCGCCACCACCCCTAAAAGCGATCTTCTAAAAACACAGCTGGCGCAAATATCTCCAAGCCAGATCCTGCCTCTAGAGACCGATTCCGACCTTCCCCCTGCAGATATCTACATTGATGCTCTTTTTGGTATCGGTTTGTCCAAACCACTCACTGGCATTTATGAAAAAATGGTGACTGCTCTCAACACCAGCACCAAAACAATCATCAGTTTAGATATCCCGAGCGGTTTATCTGCGAATACAGGACTTGCGCTCGATAAAGCAGTGCGCGCCCACCATACGTTCACCTTTGGAGTTCGAAAACTAGGAATGTTCATCGAACAGGGTTCAGAGCACAGCGGGCGTATCCATGTCCTCGATATTGGTTTTCCTAAATCCATTGTGCAAGCAAACTGCAATACGTACTTTATCTTTACACGAAAAGATTTTTTGCGCCTTTTACCGGCTCGCCAAACTGCTGGCAATAAAGCCCACTACGGCCACGTACAAATTCTTGGTGGTCACCCGGGTACATGGGGTGCCGCCGTACTCACCGCAAAGGCGGCCTATAAAAATGGGGCAGGTTATGTCTCTATTCCCTGCGATCAACCTTATTTTACCGATCTTCCCGAAGTGCTTATAAAAGATAAAATAGATTTTGCAGACAAATACACCTTTGCTGCAGGCCCTGGGTGGAGCGTGGGCGAAAAACAAAAGGAAATTCTAAAAAAATTAGCACAAAAAAAATTAGATCGCGTGATTCTCGATGCCGATGCTCTCAATACGATTGCCAAATACCATTTACACACGCTTATTCGACCAGAGTGGGTTCTTACACCTCACCCTCTGGAACTGGCTCGCCTTCTCGCACCCACTACTAAAGAAGACATTCAAAATGATCGTCCCTCTTATGCTCTATTAAGCTCTAAAAAATGGGGTTGCACGATTGTCGTTAAAGGTTTTCGCACCTTAGTCGCTTATAAGGATAAAGTTTTTGTTATTCCCACAGGGAACAACGCTCTTTCCAAAGCAGGGAGTGGCGATGTTCTTACAGGAATTATTAGTGCCTTTCGCGCTCAAGGACTAACAGGCATTCAAGCCGCTCTCTGTGGTGCCTATCTCCACGGTGCTGTCGCCGACAATTGGATTAAAACGCACGATCCAAGAGGACTAAACCCCAGTGACATCATCCACCTTCTGCCACAAACATTAAAAAAACTGCAGGAGTAATGGTCTTTTTTTCTTTTTGGTTGTTATTAGATAAATAGAATCTCTATTTATCCATAGGCTTATTTCTTCCCATACAACTTAATGATATTTTCCATGCGGCTGCGGTTCACGCCAAGATCACTATAGCCCACACGCGAGGCTGAGCGAAAATGCACCAAATGAGAGTTGTCATCGAGATAAAACTCCACATCATCGACGAAACCAAAAATAGCCGATTTAAATGTCACATGTAAATAATTTGGCTCTTCCTTTTCGATGTGAGTGCGCGGCAAAGACGTAACGATCGATTTTATCTTTTGCATCGTGGCTTCGCGACTCCCTTTGTAATGCAATGGGAGCAGCGAGTGCGCGCGCGATGTACTGGTCGTCGAAACACAATTGGGTTTATTCGGACATTCTTTGAGTGGATTCATTCGCTCTATTTCACAATACTTTTAAGACTTGGCAAGAGTTGGGTAACCGCACCATTTCCTAAACGACGATAAAAGGACTTATCCACCGAAAAAATATCAAATAATGAATTAATCACACAGCCCACATTAAGGTAGTGCGATTGATCAAAATTGTCTGGCTTTTCCATCACCACATCTTCCTTATTAAAATCAAAAGGACGTGCCATAATACTTAGTTTTTTTGCATCCAATTGCATGTGGGCTTTAGAGAGCTCTTCCGTTGATGTTTGAAAATCGCTGGCTCCCACGACGGTTCCTCCGCGAATACC